>CAZZEX010000092.1:0-20781 GCA_964653285.1 uncultured Anaerolineales bacterium | reverse complement strand
TGTCAGAAATTCCTTTGTATCCAGCACTGCCCCGAAATATTGAGAAGATACGTACGCTCTATCTGCGCGAGCTGGATAGCGGCGACGAGAGGCACGTCTCCGATGGCAACGGCGACTGGGTGGCCGGTGCCCGCTTCAGCCCCGACGGCAGCCACCTGGCCTACGTCGAGGTGGAGGGCCACGACCAGCCGCGTTTCACCGGCGGGCGGACGGTGATGGTGGACGTGACGTTCGCTGGTCAGGCCGTGGTGCTGGCAGAAGGCGCCAGCGCCGTGGGTTGGCCCGTCGGCTGGCTGGACGGCGAGACGCCGATCCTGGAGCGCCTCGACGCGGAGGGTCACCTTGGCCTCTGGGTTGCCGGTGAGTCATCTGAGCCCAGCGACCTGCTGCTCGGCACGCTGGCCGGCGTGCTGTCCCCAACGACAACGAGCGTCACCACCATCCTAAACCCGACAGAAACGCCCACGGCGACGCCCGTGCTTACGGATATGGACGTTCGTGAGTGGTCGTCCACCTCGCTAGATGGGGCCTGGACCGCAGACGGCCTGGCCGCGTTTCCCAAAGAAGGCGAAGAACACTACTACACACAATTGAAGATCGCTCGGGCAGATGGGACCCTCACGTGGGTGGTGGTGGACGTTTGGTCACCCTTGGCTCTGGGCTACACCACCCCACAGCCCTTGTACTGGTCACAGGATGGACGATACCTGTACTTCACGAATCGCCCGGTCCCCGACGGCTGCGCTTTGTTCGTGAACGGGTCGGATCTGCAGAGGGTTGACCTGACCGATGGAAGCGTGACAGAGATCGTGCCGCACGTCGGGTTCTGGTTATCCTTGTCCCCCGATGAGACAACCCTGGCCTATATCGGTTATGGTGACAGAGGACTGGTACTGCGTGATCTGGCGACAGGCCAAGAGCGGGCAACGCAGGTAAACGCAGAAGCTGAGGACTCACAGATGGGGCACATCGTCTGGTCGCCCGATGGAACGGCATTGATGCTCACCGTGGCGATCAACCCTTGTAGCCCGGCAGAGCAACGGGCCAACTCCATTGTCCGGGTAGAAGTGGAGACCTCGTCGCAAACGAGACTCATCTGCCAGGATAGCCGATTGTTCACCACAGCCGCGTGGCCCACACCAGAGCGGGCCCTGTTGAAAGACAAAGACGGCAATGACTGGTGGATGAACACAGCGACGGATGACGTAACACCATCAGGTTGAATCTCAACCCTGCCCATTTCCGAAAATGAAGGAGGCACTATGAGGATTCGGAGTTTGCACTGGTCATCCTTGTTGATGCTGGTCCTGCTGGCCCTCACCGCCTGCGGCGGCCCGGCGACGCCGCCACCGCCCACAGCCGGGCCGACGGAGACGCGAGTGGCAGAGACCCCATCCCCAACGGAAACGGTCACCGCCACCCCGGCCCCGACAGAGACACCCACGCCGCCCCTGCTGGACCTGTCCGATGCGGAGATCGCTTACTTGGATATGGAGGATCACCTCTGGTTGATGAACGCCGACGGCACCGCTCACCGGCAACTAACCCACACCGGCGAAGCCGGCTCTCCTGCCTGGTCGCCCGATGGGCAAACGCTGGCCTATATCTACTATGACGAGTACATTTCATAATCAGCATTACATAAAGTGATACTGCCCGATTGCGGGCTTGCACCTTGACAATTGCAGAGAAACAGGCTACTTGTGGATGAGAACCACCCCATCTGCAAGGAGCCGTTGCATGAATAGTACACCAGGACTTGAGAATCGGGAAGCGCAAGCAATTCACCCAGGCGTCTATGCGAACCCGCACGGCGGGTATATCGTCCACGTGAGAGCGAATGATCGGGTATCGCCTGTGCTGAGTAGCGCAGCGAGCACGGATGATCTGGCACCGGCCGACACTCCCACGTTGGCCGGGATGACTGTCCTCGAGGACTGCGTGGCAGTGGCGTTGCAGGACGGTCACACGATCCTGCTTCACGCCGGTGCCCCCCAGATGAAGGGCAGTGTCCTGCGTTTCTACCACGCAGACGGCACCCTCTGGCGCGTCGTAGCGTTGGAGCAGTTGAATCCCGGGTGGGTGTCGGGTCGCTACGTGTTTCGGAGTGACCTGAGGAAGTTCGAGCAGCGGCTGGCTCGCATCCGCAGTCACCCGGCGCGCCCTGCCCACAATAACCATCCCACCTTGTGGGTTACCGGCGGATGGACAGGGGCAGTGGTCTACACGGCCACGCCGCTGGTGTGGCGGATAGAGGAGTGGCAACACAGTCCCTTGACCACACCCACGGTGACGGTGCCCGACGAGGGCCAGATTCAAGCTCTGGAGGAGTACCCACCTGACGTGCAGATGCTGTTGACGTTGCAGGAAGGGGGCGTGCAAAAGACGACTTACCAACTGGGTGGGCTGACATTGGCGCTGACGTACGTCGAACGGATTGGGCTGGCGGCAGCGGTGAACCGCTATTGTCCGAGGGGCGGCGGCAGCTCGGAGGGCACTGTGATGACCGTGTTGGTCATCAACCGACTGCTGGCCCCGTGCCCGCTCGACCAGGTAGCGAAGTGGGTGGAGGACACAGGTTTGCACCTGCTGCTGGGCATTCCAGACCCGGGACTGCTGAACTACCATCGGCTGGCTGACACTCTGCAGGCAGTCTTCCATCACTGGCAGGTGATCGCTGCCGAAGTGACGCTGAATGCCGTGCAGCAGTTCGGGCTGAAAGTCGAGACGATCCACTACGATCTGACCTCCGTCTGTTTCTGCGGCGAATACGCCGGCAGCAGTTGGGTCGAGTTCGGCTACTCCCGCGACCATCGGCCAGACCTGAAGCAGGTCAATCTAGGGCTGAGCACTACGGCGGACGGCGAGGTGGCCTTGCCAGGCGGCAGTGGCATTCACTCAGGCAGCACTAATGATGCCACGACCACGGTGCCCAACTATCAGAAGCTCCAGGCATTGTGTGAACGCAGCGATATCCTGGTGACTGGCGACCGCATCATGCAGAGCACAGGCAACATGCTGGCCATTGCCCGCGCCCACGGCCGCTTCCTGGGGCCGGTGGACTGGACTCCCAAGTTGCGCCGCCTGGTCGCCGCTTGCTCAGATGACGAGTTTCAGGAGTTGCCTGCCACCAGCACCAGGCGCGGATATGCAGTCAAGGCAGTCTTCCGCCGCGTGTGGTTCAAACACAAGGAACCCCTGTCTGAGACCGCCCGCAGACGGCTCAAGCAATGGCGAAAGCGGCATCACATGCGAGGTCGTATCCCGCAGTCTTGGGAGGTGCATTTCTGGATGCGGGCGGCGATCATCCTGGACACGGCACGTCAGGCTGCCGATGCGCGGCGCCGGGAACGCTTGTTGCAGGCATACGAAGCGCAGTTGGCCTATACCCAAGAGCACCTGGGAAAGGGGCGCTTCTACGGCGATCCTGAGTGGCTCGCCCATCACCTGGCCGACCTGGAGTGCCGCTACGAGGAGGTGCGCGACCTGGTGCGGGTGACCTTCACGCACAAGAGCGGTCAGATGAAGCTCTCCTACCATCGCTTGCCAGAACGTGTCGCCGCCGCAGCTCGCCTGGACGGCAAGTGGGTCCTGGTCACCAACCAACCCCTGGGACGTGGACAGTCGCCGGTAGCGTACATGGACTGGATGGTCGGCGTCTATCACAACCATCGCCATGTCGAGCGTCGGATGCGCAACCTCAAGACCAACTTGTCCATCCGCCCCTTATACGTGCACCGGGACGATGAGATTGTAGCGCTGTGCTTCGTCAGCCTGCTCTCGCTGACCATCTACACCCTCATTGAGCGCGATGTGCAAGCTGATCCCGCCTTGGCAGCCGAGGGGCTGCGCACCACCGATGCTTTGCTGGCCACTATGTCTGGTTGAGGGTTGAGTGCTTTCTACACCCCCTCCGGCTACCAGGTCTTCTGGTTCGACGCACTCCCGCCCGTGCAACAGTCGATCATGCAACGGTTACACCTGATTGACCCAGGCACCCGTGTGCCTCGCGTTCGCCTGAGCGCACACAGTGACGATTTGGCCGTGCTGGGAGGAGGGTCGTCATCATTTTCGCCCCCTCTGCTGGCTCCTTCGGTGTCCATCTCCCGCCTTCAGCCACCGTGTGCAGGCAGCTCTCACACCGCCCAGGCTGCAGATTGAGCTCTCTCTGCAATTGTTAACGTGCTGTTTCACGCTTGTTCGTTATGTTATGCTGAAAATCAACTTATAGTCTAGTCCCGAAAGCCTCGTATGGTGTCTGCAGCTTGATGGGGGTATCATTTCTAACGGCAAGGCTAAGAGAGCTTGACTTCCTCCGGATCCTTGTAGGTCTTCCCGTTGAATGCCGCATTATCGAGGCGCTCAACCTCAGCGTCTGTAAGCGTCAAGTCGAGGGCGCCCAGGTTATCCTCGAGTTGGCTAATCTTGCTAACGCCCAGAATAGGGACGATGCTTACTTTGCGTGATAGCATCCAAGCAAACATCACACGGAAAGGCGTGACACCCCGGGCTTTTGCGATCTCCTTGATGACTAACAGCCGCCTCTCGTTATCCTCTACTAGACCGTTCAACGCTTCAAGCGTTTCCTCAAGCGGTTCCCAACGCCAGTCCACGTGAATATAGTACAGATCGACACAATCGACGCCCAGGCGCTTCAGGCTGCCTTCGATGGCGTTCTCCACAGTCTTTTTCGAAAGACCCTCAAAACGCAAAGCTCCCATCGGGATTCTTTCCCGTCGGCCTTACGCCGTACTTGGTAGCCAAGAAGATTTCATCGCGGTTGTTCCGCTCCCTTATCCACTTGCCCACCGCCCCGCATGAGCCGCGCAAGTCTTCGAGCGTCGGCTCCATGCGGTTGGTGGGCGATTTATTGTGTTGCTATGATTTGCTTTGCCCAATTCGCAGCTCGTTCAAGTTCGCCTTCTTTCAGTGGACCTTCCGACCCCTCTACAAAGAACCCTTCAGGAGGAATTATCAGTTCTCCTCCTTTTCTCTTGAGTCTATCTGAGATAGGCTTGGCGGCATAGCCAAATATGTTTACCAGGATGGGTAATATGAATACGGATGATTCTATTTCATCCATTGTAAACCTGGTATCAAATGCGGCCACCTTGACACCTTTTAGACCATTTTTAGGAATACTCTTCAGAAGGTTACTGATTGCTGGGGTTGGTCTAAATCCCCGGGTAGGAGAGCCGACGATTAACAACTTTAATCCCGTCAATTGTTCTGGCTTCACATTGCCTACTCGGAGTATCTCGACATCCTCTTGGGAACCAAGAGCATTACCAATCGCCTGGGCTATCTGCTCTGTATTGCCAAAAACCGAATCGTAAACTATCAATACTTTCATTGAGATATACCTCCAATCCGATTTACATCTTCTTTTTTTGAAGTGCCCTGCCCCAACTGGAAGAGCCTTCGGGCAATCAGGATATACCATATCACCCGAAACGGGGCAGAGATGGAGGGGGAAGGGAATATATCGCTGGCGCGAAGGCCAATGCGAAAAAATAGCCCAATCCGAATACATTTGCCAGAACTCCCACATAAGCGGTTGCTTTGCCAAAGACACTGCTCCGCAGCATGACAATGGAGATGATCAGGCCGGCAAGGGTCACGAGCAGCAAACTCAAATAGATACCGGTGCCCTGGTAGATAGCGCCGGGATTATTGATGGCAAGCAGCGCCTGCCCTGCTGCCAGGAACATGGATCTCTGTGCATCCGTTGTCGCAGCCGCGTATTGGTCGCTGAGGGAAAGCATGGCAAAAGCCTGATTCGATGCAAAGTAGACCGCTATCCCTACGAAGCCAAAGGTCGTAGCGATCACCATGGCACTTTTATTGGCTCGTCGGAGGGCACCGTAGAGGGCGAGGAAGATCAGGCCCACAAGAGCATAGTTGACAATGTCAAAGAGATTGAGCAAGGAGAGTCCAAGGAACCTATTGTTCTGAAGCAGCGTAAACCAGTCGATTGCGCTGCTGGGTGGCGTCGCGGGCCTGAAACTGATGATCCCAATACTTCTGAGGAGCAAGAGTTCTGACCCGAGGTTTCTTCTGAAGAACACGACAGCAATCAGGGCAGCCGCTCCGCCGATTTTGTAGAGTCCCTTCCAGTTGGAATCTGCAGTTTCTGCATCCGTAACCTGATTTAGTTTTAATTGTGACATTTTATTCTCCCGAAATCAATGGTTTATCTTTCACAGTGGACAGACAAGAGTACGAGCCCCCGTCCATGCAGGTGCCGCAGCAGCCCGATGAGGCCCGACTGATCGGTGCAGACGGTAAACAGCATTGAAGCTGTATCCACCCGTACCACCGTCATTTGGATGGGGCCCATTGCGTTGAGGTCGTTCTCATCTACCTGGCCACGAAGTTGAATGAGATAGGTGCAAATGTCGTTCATGTTCAGTCCGTTCTGGCACTCTCACTGTTGAAACTTCACGGCCAGGTTGCTCGCCCAGGCGCGGATCGCCGTCCAGTCCCGTATGTCGCTTGCCGGCTCCTTACCGGCAAATAAATTGACAGGGAAGCGTAGCTTTGCCGGGTCGTACTTGCCGCCAAACATTTCAAGGGCGACCGGTGTAAGCCAGGGAAACTTTGCCAGCTCTTTATCGAGTTGCTCGCGCGAATCCTGCCGCTCCTTCTCATCATCATGAGTTGGGCCGAGCGCGAAAATTGCCACTGGCCGCTCCGTGAGGGCCTCACGGTGCTGCGACAGGAAACGGCGCGCGTCCTTGTGCCAACGAAGCATGTAGAGTGGCGCCCCCAGCACGACCGCGCTGTACCCTGCGAGTGTCCGCACTTGCCGCATGGGCTGAATATCTACCTCAAGCCCACGTTCGCGCAGCGTCGCCGCGACTGCCTCGGCAACTTGTTGCGTTGAGCCGTAACGTGTGGCATATCCTACCAAAACCAAATCTGACATAGTTATCTCCTTTTACGATTGTTGGGGAAGCGTCTTTTTTTCGAGACACCCTAGCTGGTAGAGCCTGCGGCCAACCAGGATGTGCCATATCATCAAGAGCAGTCCGGCGGCGGGTATGGTGCAGACAGCTACCAGGTCGATGTCTACCGCTGGCAGGAAGGCAAAAGCAATGCAAAAAGCCAAATCGAATGCACTTGCCAGAATCCCCACATAAGCGGTTGCCCGGTTGAACACAGCGCTCCGCAGCATGACAACTGAGGTAATCATGCCGGCAACGGCAATGAGGAGCAAGCTCATATAAAGCCCGGTGCCAGGATGAGTGCCAGGATTGCTAGAATCACTGATAGCCAGCATCGCCTGCCCGGCTGCCAGCAACATGCTTCTCTGCGCGTCGGTTGTCGCGGCTGCATATTGGTCGCTGAGGGAAAGCATGGAGAAGGCCGTGTTCGATGCGAAGTAGGCCGCTATCCCTACGAGGCCAAGGGTCGTAGCGATTGCCATGTAACTCTCATTGGCTCGTCTGAGGGCAACGTAGAGGGCGAGAAACATCAGGCCCACGAGAGCATAGTCAACAATGTCAAAGAGGTTGAGGTAAGCGAGTCCGAGGAGTCGATTGCCCTGAAGGAGCGTAAACCAGTCGCTTACAGTGACAGGGGGTGTGTGCTGACTGAAAAGCGAAATTTCCACCCCGAGGTTTCTTCTAAAGATTACACCTGCAATCAGGGCAGCCACTCCGCCGACTTTGTAGAGGCTCTTCCAGTCGGCGTCTGTGATTTCGGCATTTGTAACTTGGTTCGTCATTTTCATTCACCCTTTCCATTTTGTCTAAATAGCTGCTGCCGCCGCCCAACGGTGTGGCTCAGCGGCAGCGGCGGGACCGGTGAGACTTCTCTATTATCGTGCCGCTTCTAGCAAGGCGCTGCGGTTTCGAGCGGCGCAGCCGCTGTCCGATGCAGCCGTTGGTGGGCCGCTTATCCTGTCAAACTTCAGCGCGCCCGTGCTGCTGGATATCGTGCCCATATCCAGCCAGAATAGAAACCACCAGCAGCCCTAGGATCAAGACGGGAATGAGCACCGCGTTCTCCATCAGGAATTCGTTGAAGAAATAACCGATCACGAATTGTCCAAATAACCACACGAAGAAAACAACTATCGTCCACGGCCACACCTTTGCCAGCATCCTCCAAACAGGGCCGGGCTGCTTTTTCAACGGCGTATTGATCCTGGTTCCTACCACACCGCCGATGATGCCGATCACTGGCGGGAAGATGCCGCCTCCAAAAAGCAGCAGTCCAAACGACAGCAGGGCGAGGATCGTGCCGCCCTGCTGTCGCTGCACAAAGGCCACTGCCCACACCATCGTCACCAGTCCAAGCACCATCGCCAGGATACCAGTGACCAAGAAGTTAGGAATGATCGTCATGGCCGGTTCGCAGGCATTCCAGATTTCTTCCGGCACACATGGTGCACCCATAGACGCGATCATGATGCTCTCTGGCCGCACATTCCCCTGAAGTATTTCAAAATACCCATGCTCCAGGCCGCCAAATCCGGCAAAGATGCCGAACGATGCCGCAATGATTCTTGTCGCGTTTCTCATATCTACTCTTCCTTATTGTGGCAAAGCAGGCTAAAGCTTCGCAGCCAGGTTGCTCGCCCAGGCGCGGATCGCCGTCCAATCCCGCACGTCGCTGGCCGGCACCTGGTGGAGGGGGCTGGCCGGCAAAGTGGCTAGCAACTTGTCTGGGAAGCGCAGCTTTGCCGGGTCGTACTTGCCGCCAAACAGTTCTAGCGCGACCGGGGTAAGCCAGGGATACTTTGCCAGCTCTTGATCGAGTTGGGCGTGCACACCCTCCCACTCCTTCTCATCCGGTTGAGTTGGGCCCAGCGTGAAAATTGCCACCGGCTGCTGCGTGAGGGTTTTCTGGTGCAGGGATAGAAAGCGCTGCGCGTCTTTGTGCCAGCGCCCCATGTAGAGCGGCGCCCCCAGCACGACCGCGCGGTACCCTTCGAGGGTACGCACTTTCCGCATGGGCTGAAGATCTACCTCAAGCCCACTTTCGCGCAGCGTCGCCGCGACTGCCTCGGCAACTGCCTGCGTTGAGCCGTAACGTGTGGCATAGGTTACAAGAATCGAATCTGACGTGGTTATCTCCTTATCTCTTTGATTTTGTCTTACACACATTATACGACTTTGAGCACGAAATGTCACTGTACCAAGGTGGTGTCTTTTTGACCGGGACAAAATAGGGAGGAGGTGTACCAAAGTATACCTCCCCTCCGAACGAACCCCCTGCACAAGTCCGGGGGCATTCCAGTCAGATTGGAAAATGGGGAATTATCCATCCGCGGAGAGCAGTCCTAGCTGACGCGCGCGGGCAATCGCCTGTGTCCGGCTGTTGACGTTCAGCTTGCCGAAGATATTGCTGTTGTGCTTCTTCACCGCGCTCACCGTGATGACGAGCTTGTCCGCAATCGTTCGATTCGAATCACCGGCGGCGATGAGTTGCAAGACCTGCAATTCTCGTGAGGTCAACGGCTCAACCAGGCCGGCCGCTTTAACTGGACGCTTTGCGCGGGGAGCCACGGGTTTACCGTACCCAGGAAAAGCATCCAGGATCTTGCGAGCATATCTCTTTAACCGGTCAGGTGCAGGCGGATGATTTAAGACGGCCTTCAACAGCGGGATCACCGCATGGCCCTCTTCCAAAAACAGCAAGATGTAACCCTCCGGCTCGGCCAGATCCAGAGCGTGCTCGAAACATTCGAGAGCCGCAGGAGTTATGTTCCCCCGATTCTGCTTCTGTAATGCCAGCGCCCTGAGCAGATAGACTTCGATCAAGCGCCCGAACCGCCTGCCCGGTTCGGCCGTGGCCTGAACCTCATCCAATAATTGCATGGCTCTCTCTATCTCCCCTTGGGCGAGAAAGACCCGGATGAGGATGGTCTTGACAATTTCTAAAACCAGCAAGGGAAGCCGAGTCGTGCCAGGCTCACCGCTGAGCATGTTCATCAAAGGCATTGCTAAACGGGAAGCCTCATCCAGATCACCCATAGCCAGTCTGAGCAGAATTTGCCGGGCTGCCCCGGCAGGGTCAATGCCTTGAAAAGTCTGCCCCAGCAAGTGGATCTCTTCCAAGGCCCCCGCGAGATCTCCTTTGGCCTGGCGCAAACGCGACTTTAGCATATGTCCGGTAAAAATGCCGGGCTGTCCTCCCTGGCTGCAAAGCTCCATCCCCTGCCTCAGGTAGTCTTTAGCAATCTCCAGGTCGTTCCATTCCAGATAGATGCCTGCCAGGCCGATATAGCCTTGACCCGCCGGGAAGAATACCTTCTGACCCGCTTGAACGCCCATATCGATGATTGATTGGTAAGACCTGGCGGCCTCGCGCAACTGCCCGTAATCGCACTGCCCCATCGCCATCACCACCGTTGCGTGGGCGGCCAGGCTATAATTGCCGGCAGCCTGCGCCAGGTGAAGGCATTCGTCATAAGCCCGCCTGGCTTTTTCAGCATGACCATCCACCCAATAAGCGATGGCCAATGTAGAATGGGCGCGGGCGCGCGGGGCCAGATCTCCTGCGGGAAGACAAGCCAGGGCTTGTTTGGCCAGCCGGATAGCTCTGGAAGTGTTCCCCGAGAAGGCCACGAAGCGGCACAAGATCATCATCAATTCCACCCGCAACTGATCGTTTTCAGGCGACGGAGGTAAGGCCCTCAGCATATTTTCCTTTTCTTGCAAGGCCTGTTCGGACAGATCGGATTTTCCTTGCAGAAGATCAATCCATACCCGGTGAATATTCAGGCGTGGATGGGTTTGAAAAGACGCCTCCGGAAAGGCTTCCAGCCAGTTTTTCAAGGTACTCACCCTGCCGCTAAACATCATGGTGCGAACCTCCTGCCCCACCAGAGAAGCGGCTCTCTCGTAATCCTTTCCTTCCAACGCGTGTTTAATGGCCTCATTGAGTAAATCATTTCGTGCCAGCCACTCACTGGCACGGCAGTGCAATCCTTGGACAGCATTGGCAGGCAGAATCTGCTGCAGCCGATTGGCCAGCAAGTCGGCAAACAGGTGATGATAGCGATACCACCGCTGTTCGTCGTCCAGGGGAATCAGGAACAGGTTGGCGTTGAGCAACTGTTCCAGCAGGAAACGACCGTCAGTACGTCCGGTGACCGCATTGCACAAATCACCGCTCAGCCTGTCCAGGATAGACGTTTGCAGCAGAAAACTTTGGATCTCCTCAGGCTGCCGGCTGAGGACTTCCTCGGTGAGGTAGCTCAAAATGAATCGGTGGCTGCCGCTCAGGGCGGCGATGAAACTGGATGGGTCGGCGCGATCTCGGACGGACAGACCGGCGAGTTGCAATCCGACGATCCAGCCTTCGGTCTTGTCTTCCAACACGGCGATATCCGCCTGGGAAAGGGACAGGCCCATCACCTCGTTCAGGAAACGATCGGCTTCGGGGCTGGTAAAGCGCAAATCCCCCGCCCGAATCTCGGTCAGTTGGTTGTTGGCCCGCAGCCGGGCCAACGGCAGAGGGGGATCCTCGCGCGTGAGCAGGACCAGGTGAAGCGGTTGGGGCAGGTTGGCTACCAGCTTCTGCAAAACTTGAAGGATGAAGCGATCCTGGATCACCTGAAAATCGTCCAGGACCAGCAAGAACCGGCCTTCCAATTCCAGGATGTCGTTGCTGAGGGTCGTGCTGATGGCCTCGCTGGGGGGAAGCTGTCCAGAGCGCAATACGCCCTCGATATCCCGGCCCAGGCTATCATCCACCTTTTGCAGCGCAGCGACGAGATAGGTAAAGAAGCGCCCAGGGTCATCATCCGCAGGATCCAGGGATAGCCAGGTAACCGGACAGTCCAGCGCGTGCACCCATTCGCTGATGCAGGTCGTTTTTCCGAATCCAGCCGGCGCCGATACGAGCGTAATCTGCCGGCCGAACTCCAACCCTTCATTCAATCGCTGGCTGAGATGCGGACGGTGGACTCGTCTGAGAGGGATGGAAGGACGGTGTAATTTTGTGGCCAGTAAGCTAGATATCACTACATCTCCCGTTTCAAATACAGCTCTCATTTGAATTAGAAGGAAACCGCAATGTTGGATTATCAGGCTTTGCTAATAATACCACAAATCCCTCACTAAACCCAACTTTATCAGGAAACTGCCAGGCGACCAGCAACACATCCGTGATTTCCTGGCTCAGTAGCCCGGCGCAATGAGTCCCAGGATCTCCAACCGGACGGCCGTGCCAAAGCCGGCCGGCGCGGAGACGAGGGTGAGTTTGCGGTGCAGCCCCGCGTTCAGCTGTCCGGTCAGGTGTGGGCGCGAGCCCAACTCTGGCCGGACGGGGGGGATTTAGAGTTTGGTCGTCAGTAGTGGCGCGGTCATTTCGTCCTCCCTGGCAGCATTTCGCGGCCAACTCCACTTTGGCGAGCAAGCCCAACGTATTCTAGCACAACTCGCCCGCGGCGTCCGATGCTTCAACAGCAATCACGTTGAAAAGCAACCCCGCAGGCCCGACGAGCCTGCGGGGGACAGTTTTTGGGCCTTTGCGGCGGGCTATGGTGTCGTAGTCTCTTGCTCTGCCACCTCCGAAGGTTGCACCGACACGAGCGGCAGGCCCAGATCGCGCAGTTTCGCCAGCAGCCCGTACAGCGTGGCCTGGTCAACGACGGTTCCCGACAGGATCGTCTCGTCCTGATCGATGTGCGTGATCGTCAAGCCCTCGAACCAATCTGACCAGTGCTCGTCAATTCGTCCCTTCACCCGGATCTCAACTTTTTGCATAGGTCACCCCAAAGTGCCCCTACTCAAACCTGAAGCGCCACACCGCGATCAGGAAGAAGACGACCCCAAACGCCAGCACGATGCCCATCTGTGGCAAGCTCGCGACAAAGGTCGCGTTCTCCGCCATCAGGCTGTAGTACGCCTCGACGGCGTGGGCGTGCGGCGTCAGCTTCGCCAGCGTGCCCATGAATCCTTCCGCACGGAAGACAGGCTGCCCTCCGGAGGGGATACAGCCGCCAATGGCCGCCAGGATGAGGCCCAGGATCACGCCAATGCTGCTTGCCTGGTTGGCCGACCTGGCCAGGGCCGCGACCATCATCCCCATAGCAGCCGCAGTCAGGGCCACGACGAGGCTGAGCACCACCAGCCCTAGCGGCGACTGTCCCAACGGCATGTCGAAAAAGATGCGCGCCACGGCGAACAGCACCAGCACCTGCATGCAAGATAGCAGCATGAAGGCCAGCATCTTCCCGGCGATGACGGCCCCGCGCGGGAGGGGCGCGGCCAGCAACCGGCGGAGCGTGCCCGATTCACGCTCGGTCAGGAGGGAGCTCGCCGACCAACTGACGCTGAGAAAGATGAACATCACGGTGAAACCGGGGAACATCAGGGCGAAGAAGATCTCGACCCAGTTTTGAGCCTCGACCTCCTCCACCAGGTTCTCGCTGACGACGGTGATGGTGGGCATCCGGCACATCTCGTTCAGCGCGGTCATGATGGCGCCCAGCGTCTGTGCGCCGACGGCGCGCTGCTGTTCAACGCTGGCCCCGGCGAGCAGGCCCGATTCGTCCAAGACGGTGCGGATGCCGTACTGCACCTCGCCCCATATGGTCACCTCGACGACCACCTGGTTCATGATCCCGGTGACGATGCTGGCGCTCTCCGGCTGGCCCGGATCCACGATGACTTCGATGGACGTGGGCGTGTGGGCATCAATGTCCGCGGTGCAGTTGGCGGGGATGACGATGGCGGCCGCCGCCTCGCCCTTCGCCACCTGTGCCTCGGCTTCGGCAGCCGCGTCATAGACCTCGACGGCCAGTTCGTCAATGGACTCGATGGCCTTGGCGACTTCCGTCCCAAAAGCGCCGCTGTCCTCGTTGACCAGGCAGACGTGCAGCAGAATGGTTGCCTCCTCGCCGTCGCCAGCCATTATCACATTCACGCTCCCCATCATGGCGCCGAGGAGGAGTGGCAGCAGAAAGAATATCGCCAGTGAGCCGCGATCCTTGAGGATCAACTGGATTTCCTTCCAGGTTACCGATAACGTGTAGCTAATCGTGTTCATGACTGTTCCCCTCCGCTAGTCAAACTCAAACCGCCACAGCCCGATGGCGAAAAAGAGCACAGTGAAACCCAGCAGCGCAGCCATCTCTACCGCCACGTCGGCCATGCCGAGCCCCCGCAGCATCAGGTCAACCAGAGCACGGTTGGCCCAGTAGTGGGGCACGACCATGGGCACCGGACCAAGCATCCGCTCCAGGATGAACAGGGGGATGACAGAACCACCCAGCAGGCCCATCCCCCACAGGAGCAGGGTGCTCAACCCGCCGATCTGGCCCTCAGTGCGGGCAAGGGCAGCGATGAGAATCCCAAAGGCGCTGGAGCAAAGCGCCAGCAGCACCACGACGAGCACCGTAGCCAGTGGCTCGTTCCCCAGCGTCGCCGGGGTCAGGCCCAGCAACCGCAGCCCGACGATGCCGAAAGCAAAGATGACACCGGTCTGGATCAGCCCCGTGATCAAGTTGGGCAGCATCTTGCCCCCCAGCAGAGCCACCTTGCTCATCGGCGCGGCCAGCAGGCGGCGGAACGAGCCGACCTTTTTCTCGTCGTAGATGGAGTGCGCCGTCGCCTGCGCCGTCAGGAAGACGAACAGGACGGTGATACCGGGCACGGCGATATCTCCCAGGCCCAGCGGCTCCTCCTGCTCTACCTCCTGCCCTGGTTCCCTCTGCGTCACCGCCACCAGCGGCTGCGTCTGCGCGCGTTCGAACTGGCTGCGTGCCTGCGCCTGCATCCGCTCCACGGTAAAGGCTCGAGATGACTCGGGCACACCAGCCTGCATCTCGCCCATTTGCTGCAGGGCAGCGAGGATCTGAATCTCCAGCGCCATATCGTTCGCCACCCCTTCGACCACGAGCCGCACCGCCTCGGTCTGCTTGACATCGGCGTCGGCATGGCTGACGAGGCGCAGCGTCACCGGTTGGCCGTCGGCAATGCCGGCGGTGAAATCTGCCGGGATGGTCAGCACGCGGTCTATCTCGTTCTCGTCCAACAGGGCCATGGCCTCTGCCTGTGCGTAAGGCTCGACACGCACTCCCCCGGCAGCGTTGATGTTATCGAGCAGTGTCTGTGCCGACTGGCCGCCATCCAGATTAACCACCGGCAGCGGGACACGGGCATCCTCCTCGCCCTTGCCGATGGCACCCAGCGCGCCGGTGAACACGACGACGAACACCAGGGGCAGCAGGAAGAGTTGGAGCACCGCGCCGCGGTCTTTGAAAAAGATCTGCAAGTCCTTGAACGTTATGCTTAGTGCTTTCATGGCCTCTCACTCCCTCAATTTCTTCCCCGTCAGGTGCAGGAAGACGCTCTCCAGGTTGGGCTCCAGGATCTCCAGCGAGGTGAGGCTGATGTCCTGCTCGTTGAGGAAGTCGATCACGTTGACGATGGCCTGCTGGCTGTGCTCGGCCACGATCTTGACGACCTCCCCGGCGGCCACCGGCTCGCGCTCCTGGGTTTCGGGTTCCACCCCCTCGGCAGGGGGCGGGGCGGCGGGCCGCGGCACGAGCGTCGCCTCCTTGACCGCCGGGAGCGCCGAGAGTTGGGCCAGAAGCGCGTCGTCCACCTGCGGCAAGCCCACGTGAATCACGCCGCCGCCCAGCATGGCGATCAGATTCTTGATCGTGTCCAGGGCGATGATGCGTCCCTCGTCTATGATGGCCACGCGGTTGCACAGCAACTCGACCTCTTCCATATAGTGGCTGGTGTAGACGATGCTCATCCCCCGCTCGCGGTTGAGGCGTAGGACGCTTTCAAAGATGTGGTTGCGGCTCTGGGGGTCCACGCCGACGGTGGGCTCGTCGAGGAACAGGAGCCGGGGCTGGTGGAGCAGGCCGGCGGCGATGTTGACGCGGCGCTTCATCCCGCCGGAGAACTTTTCGACGGTGCCATCGGCGCGCTCGGTCAGGGCGACGATGCGCAGCACGTCATCCACCCGCCCCTTGAGCTCCCTGCCCCGCAGGCCGTAGATGCGCCCGAAAAAGTTCAGGTTGGCGCGGGCGCTGAGCGTGGGGTAGAGGGCCAGGTCCTGGGGCACCAGCCCGTTGATCTTTTTGACCTCCTCCAGGTTCTCGCCGATGTCGTACCCGCCGATGCGCGCCGTGCCCGACATGGGCGGAAGGACGCCCGTCAGCATCGAGATGGCCGTCGTCTTGCCGGCGCCGTTGGGCCCCAGCAGGCCAAAGACCTCCCCCTCTTCGACCGAGAAACTGATTCCTTTGACGGCTTCAAAGTCACCGTACTTTTTGACGAGATTGTTGACTTCCAGAATAGTAGCCATTGATTTGCTCCTTTCTATAGATTAGTTCTTGTTGCGAAACTAGCAGGCCAGGCTCCCACGCCTGGCAATTCGGCGGCATGGGAGCCGCCTCTGCTGAGTTTTGCACCAGAAACTAGATTAGCCTTCCTCCGCCTTCCCAAAGAGCTGCCGCTTGTCAAACCACGGCTTGACGATCAGGTACGCGCCGAGGACGATGAGCAGGATTGCGCCTTCGAGGGTGTGCAGCCCGAACAACTGGAGCACTCCGCTGACCAGGGAAATGACACCCAGGAAAGTCGTGAAGCCGCTCATCTTGATCTTGTAAAAGTAGCGCGCCACGTTCAGCCCCAGCATGATGACGCCGACGCCGATTGACCAGACGCCCTTGGCTACCACCGTATGTGGCACAAACATGAACCCGCCCAGCATGATCAGGAAGCAGCCCCAGCCCATCGTCTCCAACCGTTTGTTCAGAGCCGCTTTCTCTTCATCAACGATTTTCGGCTGTGCCGCTTGAGCAGTTGCTTGCTCGCCCCTGCCGGCGGTGGCCAGCAGCACGATACCCACGATCCCCAGGACAATCGGCGGAACCCAGGGCATATTGGTATCGCCCACCGTGAACATTAACTTGTCAGGTGACAATCTCAAGTTCAGCACAGTGAGCAGTCCTGCCAGGGCCAGACAGATGATCCCCCAGATCAGTCGTGACTCGTTCATTTTTGCCTCCTTATCATTTTTGGATGGGGCCTCCGCGATTCGTCTGCATCATCGCGGAGGCCTCTTGTTGCCGATTAACTCTTGGCAGCCTTCTTTGCCCGCCTTTCCGTCATGATCTGGAAGACCACGAAGAAGATGTAGCACGCTAGAGCGATCCAGCCCAGCCAGTCACCCAGGTAGAGGAACGGCGTATTGCCAGAGCCGAGGGACACGTCGCCGACGAGGACTACTTGCTCACCTGGGTTGAGATTGAGCGCCACCTGGCGACCGTAGGGATCAATGATCGCCGAGCCAGTTTGTCTGGTGGTGACCACCATGGCGGCTCGATTCTCAACCGCCCGGAAGGTCACATTGGTCCAGTATTGCTCGCCAAAGCCGCCAAACTCGTTCAGAGACGCGGAGATCAACTGGGCGCCGTTCCGAGTCAGCTTACGGGCTACATCGGTGTAATTGGCATCGTGGCAGATCATGGCAGCCAAGCGGCCCAACGGTGTGTCATAGACCGGATAAGCGCCCGCGGTAGGCGAAAGAGGCTCACCAGGGGGCGCATGGTTCTTGGCGTACACGTCTGAAAACTCACCAGAAGGAGATAGCAGAACGGCCTCGTTGCGCCAGGGTTCACCCTCTACCCCATAGCTATAGTTGATGAAGATGTAAGTCCCGGTCTCCAGGGCCAGAGCACGGAACTCATCCGTGAAATCCACCTGTGGGTCAAAGTTAAAGTGCATTTCAGGGGTGTAGACAATCTGTGCGCCTTGCCCCGCGGCCTGGCGTGTCCAGTCGGCGAAAGCATCGAAGCGTTCCTGGGAAGTCCGAGCGTCATCCCGGAAAGCAGCTTTCTCGTAGCCCGGCTGAAGCGCCGCTACCCGCACCGTCGGCGGGTCTACCGGGGCGATGCTCAGGATGACCAAGCTGATAACGATCCACACCGCCGTAGCGCTACCCGCAACTGCCAGCCAGCGCCACGTGGCGCGGCCATCCACCGGAACGACATCCGCAGCTTCCCACTTGCGATCGAACCAGGCCATCGCGCCCTGCGCCAGGGCAAAGTTGAACAGCATGATGACCAGGTTCAGCCCATAGACGCTGAAGATCGAGACCGGCTGGATCACCCACGGTTGCGTGGCCTGGGTATAGCCGATGAACGCGCTCGTAGCGATCAGCGGGATGACGGTAGCGCGGATCATCTCAAAGCCCACCCAGTTGATCACGCCATGCAGGATGAACCAGCGGTAACCGGTCAACTGGTGGAACTTGACCTCCTTTTGCACAAAGAAGACCAGGATGCCGATCAACACGCCGAGATACTGGAAGAAAGGGCCATTTTCGGGGCCGAAGAGTCTTGCCAGAAATGGCCCCAAATAGATCGTCATATAGATGGCAGGCGACAGGCTTGCCCATTTGCGCGGCAGCAGCCGGTGTTGAGCAAAGACGCCGGGGACAAATGCGATCCAGGCCAGCGGCCAGATGCCGTAGGGCGGGAACGCCAGCAGCAGCATCAGGCCGCTGAGCGCGGACAGGACCACCCCAAGCCCCATCCGCAGGGCCACGCTTCTATCGAAGACCGTTGGCCGTGTTCGTGTTTCTGTAGTCGTAGTCATTTCTCTGCCTCCTTTTCTGGATAGATAGAACGGATTTTGTCACTTCTTAACTGCCCCGCCGAGCACTCGCCACTGCCTATCATTTGTCAATGCGCTTGGCCCTGCGCCCGCGAACCACCACCCAGATGGTGATGGTCAAGAAACCGGCGATCGCCAGCCAGGCGAACAGATCGCCAATGTAGGGATAAATAGTGAACGTGCTCAGGATGGGTACCTGGGCCACCATCACCCGTTCGGTGCTATTGAAGTGATCCATTGTCGCCGATACGCGCCCGTAGGGGTCTACCGCAATCGAAAGGCCATTATCCGCCTGGCGAATGTGGGTGACACCATTTTCAATCGCACGGAACATCGCCATGTGTGCCTGGATCGGGTCGGTCTGGCGATATCCAAGGGTGGGCGAGAACAGGATGTCAGTGCCATTTCGTCCTGCTTGAGCAACCTTCTCTTCATGATAGGTATCGTTACAGATGATGCCCGACAATGTGCCGAAGGGGGTCTCAACCGTACGCAGGATGCCATCGCCACCCTTGGTTCCCTCCAACGCTGCCATGGCGTACTTGTGGTGCTCCAGCACGATTTCGCCCGCTGGATCAAGGATGACGAGTTTGTTTTCTCCGGGGCTGCCATCCTGAAAACCTGCAGCGTAGGCCATCACCAGATAGATGCCTTCATCCAAAGCGATTTGTTGGGCACGGGCAATGAAATTGGCTTCGTCTTCTTTCGGCAGATTCACAGCCATCTCGGGCCAGTGGACGATTTGCGCGTCAGCCCGGGCCTCTCGGATTGTCCCTTCAAGGTAAAGCTCCTGGATTTCCATCGACATTTGGCGATAGGTTTGCCAGTCCTGTTTCTTGGCTTCAAGCAGCTTTGGGTGCTCCATCCGCATGTCCACAGCCGTAAAGCCATGCACTCTCACTGTGCTGGATGCATCCGGGGCATACGCCAGCCGCGCACCGCCATACAGCAGCACCGCCAGCATGATCACGGCATAGATCAGGATATTTCGGCGGATTTCTTTCCATGCAAAACCATGCTCCCAGGCATAGTTGACGACCGGCCCGAACCAGTTGACCAGGAAAACGATTCCCCACATCCCTGTGATGGAGAGCAGTTGCAACAGCGCCAGGTTGCTGTACTGGAAGTACGCTGCCCCCCCAATACTGCCCATCAGATTGGCCTTTGCACTGACATAACTCACGGCCGTCACGATAAGGGGAAAGACTAGCGTGGCAGCAAAGCCCTTCAAGCGAGGTGTCAACAGCCGGTCAACTAGATAAGGGATACCACTATTCATCAGCGCAAAGACCGCTGTAATGATAAGAAACACGGGTAGCGGACTGGGCATCAGGGCATTCAAGATGTTGTACAGGGGGGGGATGCTCGCCAGGAAACTTGACAACCAGAACAAGAAAAAGCCGCGCCTGACCTTTTGTGTGCGCATAAAGCGCAGCAGAAAAACAGGCGACAGCCACCAGACCAGCGGCATGCGCCACAAGAATAACACCAGTGTGCCGATCACCAACCAGAGATACGACCAGCGGTCCGTTTGTATCGTGGTACTTGCTCGTTCTTTTGACATGATCATCCTCTTTCTTTGTGGATTTGCATACTGCTCAACGACATTTCTTCAACTGTCAATTGCCACCTCCTTGCTGACTGGATTCTGCTTCCAGTATAGCAGCAGAGTAAGGTCGTGTCATCACCCGCTGCGGGTGATTGGCGGGTGATTTGTGCGGGTGACCAGGAAGAATCCGTGTTGTACCAAACGGCCGCTGTGCGGCCTTCTCTTGCGGCGTGCAAGCCCGGGCGGGAGCCACTTGACAGTGCGCGTGAATTGTGGTATGATATGTCGCGTAATGACATATTATTAAATAATGCATTATGAGACGAGGTATGGCTATTCAAGCTAATGTCCAGGGGAACTTACCACTCACTGAAGCCACCCTTCTTATCATGCTCAGCCTGGCGCCGGAGCCCAGGCACGGCTACGCGATTATGAAGGACGTACAGGTCCTCAGCGAGGGCCGGGTTGTCCTGAGCACAGGGACGTTGTACGGCGCACTCAAACGGCTGCTGGAGCAGGGCTGGATTGAGCGTGTAGACGAAGCGGAGCAGGGTCCGGCAGAGTCGAACGAGACAGGTCGTCCACGCAAGGCTTACACCCTCACGCACCTGGGCAAGCGCGTGCTGGATGCAGAAG
>CAZZEX010000091.1:0-20916 GCA_964653285.1 uncultured Anaerolineales bacterium | reverse complement strand
CAGTCCCCCCCAACTCTGGGGGGGAAGTCCGCACCCCCTCAGTCCCCCCCAACTCCGGGGGGGAAGTCCGCACCTCTGGCTTGCGGTCGAAGTCGTAATGCACGAACATCACACCCTGGCGCCGCGCTTCCCGGTACAGCCGCTCCTTGAAGCCATACGTGCGGATGTCCCGGTATATCACAGTGACATGCGCATCGGGATTGAGTCGCTTGAGCGCCAGCGCGTTCTTGATCGCCGTCGTGCAGCAGATGCGAGAGCAGTACCGCTCCGCCGGACCAACGCACAGGATCATCACAACGGATTGCAGATTGCAGATTGCAGATTGCAGATCTTCTCCACTCTCCTGATCCTTGCTTCCTGCTTCCTGCTTCCTGCTTCCTGCCAACAGTGCCTCAAACTCTTGTTGCGTGACGATACGCGGGTCCGTCCCATACCCGTACTCCGGCCCCCGGTACTCCACGCCGCCGGTCGCAACAATCGTCGCCCCGTGGCGTACCTCGATCACACTACCCCCACCCCTGACCCCTCCCCCACCTTCCCCCCCAAAGTTGGGGGGGAGCGAGGGGGGGCGGGAGGGGAGAACGCGCAGCCGTGAGGTGAAGTTGCCGACGAAGCCACCGCTATCCAATAGTTCGCCCCGCAGGTGCACGGTGATCTGGGGATGGCCCTCCACCCGCTCGATCAGTTGCTGCAGGAACGTCTGGGGGTCGCGCCACACCAGGCCAGCCTCCCAATCCACCAGCGTCCTGATGTTCCGCAAATTACCACCCAACTGCTCCGTCCGCTCGACCAAGTGCACCGGGAAACCCTGATCAGCCAGCGTCAGCGCTGCCGTCATCCCGGCCGCCCCGCCGCCGATAACCAGGACTGCCTTCTGCACCAGCACCGCGGTCTTGTGGAGCGGCTCCAACCGCAGCGCCTTCGCCACCGCCATCCGCACCAGGTCCCTGGCCTTCTCCGTCGCCGCTTCCCAGTCATCGGAGTGTACCCACGAGCACTGATTGCGGATGTTGGCCATCTGGAACATGCCGGGGTTCAGTCCCGCCTGGCGGATGCTATCCTGAAACAGCGACTCGTGGGTCAGCGGTGTGCAGGAGGCAACCACGACCCGGTTGAGACCCAGTTCTCGCGTCTGCTCCGTGATATGCTGGATCGAGTCCTGCGAACAGGTGTACAGGTTATGCTCCGCGTGCGCCACCCCGGGCAGGCTCGCCGCATACTCCGCCACCGCCGGCACGTCCAGGAAGCCGCCGATGTTCGACCCACAGTGGCAGACGAAAACACCGACGCGGGGCTCCTCCTCGCTCACGTCCCGCTCCGGCGGATACACCACCTCCTGCGTGCAGGTCCAGCGGGCTGGAGCCACAATCGCCCCGGCCGCCGCCGCCGCGCCGCTGGCCTCGACGACCGACTCGGGAATGTCCTTCGGCTCGCGGAACGGCCCCACGGCGAAGATCCCCGGCTGGCTCGTCTGGAGCGGCTGGAAGGGGAGCGTGCGGCAGAACCCGTACTCGTCCAGTTCCACGCCCAACCGTCGCCCCAACTCGCGCACGCCCTCCGAGATTTCCATCCCCACGGAGAGCACCACCATATCAAAGTCTTCCTCGACAACCTGTGCGTTGCGTGCTGCGTGTTGCGTGCTCCCCTGTTCCTTTGCTTCTTGCTTCTTGCCTCCTGCCTCCTGCTCCCCGACGTATTTCAAGATAAGGTTATGTGTTCGGGGGTCCTCCCTCACAAACGAAATGCGCGAGCGGACGTACCGGACGCCATATCGCTCCCGCGCCCGGCGGTAGTACTCCTCGTACCCCTTGCTAAAGGCCCGCATGTCCATCATAAAGACGGCGACCTGGGTGTCTGGCTCGTGCTCGCAGGCCATAATGGCCTCTTTGGTGGCGTACATACAGCAGATGGCCGAGCAGTAGTCGTGAGTCTGATCGCGGGAGCCGACGCACTGGATGAAGGCAATCCGCTTCGGGGCCTCCCCGTCTGAGGGACGCTGCACGTGGCCGAGTGTGGGGCCAGAGGCACTGAGGAGCCGCTCGAACTGGAGCGCGGTGACTACGTTGGGATAGCGGCCCCAGCCGTATTCCGCACCCCCCCCCCCTACGAGGGGGGGGGGCTGGTAGGTCTCGTACCCAGGGGCCAGGACAATCGCGCCCACCTGGACGTCCTGCACCTGTTCGACCATATCGTGGTTGATAGCGTCGGCCTGGCAGGCGTAGACGCAACTGAGGCACTCGGAACAGATGCCACAGGCCAGGCATCGGGCCGCCTCCGCCTGCGCGCGGCTCTCGGTATAGCCCGCCACCACTTCCTCAAAAGTGGACACCCTCTTCTCAGCCGGCAATTCGTCCACCAGCACGCGGGGCTGAATCTTTACCTCTCCTCGCGCTATCCGCTCCTCAATCTCCGCCCACGTCAGTTCCACCACCGGCAGTTCAGGTTTGGGCGGCGGCTCCAGTTCCTCCCCCCGCAGATAACGATGGATGGACTCGGCAGCCTGATGTCCGGCGGCGACCGCCTCAATGACAAACGCCGTCCCGGTGGTAGCGTCGCCCGCCGCGAAGACCCCCGGGCGGGTGGCGGCCAGGGTGTTGGGGTTGACCGCGATAGTCTGCTGGCGGGTGATACCGACGCCCGCGCTCTCCGGGATGAAAGCCAGACCAGCCCGCTGGCCCACGGAGAAGATGACGTTATCGCAGGGGACGAAGTGCTCCGACCCGGGGATGGGGACCGGCCGGCGGCGGCCCGTCTCGTCGGGCAAGCCCTGCTCGGTGCGCACGCACTTCATGCCCGCCATGCGCCCGTTTCCACCCGCACCGCCGTGAACAGACGGTGCTGGCACGATCTCCACCGGTGTGACCTGCCAATGGAGGACGATGCCCTCTTCCTCCGCGTGACGCATCTCCTCCTCGCCGGCCGTCGCCTCCCCGCGGGTGCGGCGGTAGTAAAGGTGCACCTCCGACCCCAGCCGCACGGCGGTACGGGCCACATCCATCGCCACGTCCCCGGCCCCGATGACCGCTACCTGCTCCCCCAACTCCGGCGCATTGCCCAGCCGCACATCACGCAGGAACGTGGTATTGATCAGCACCCCCTCCAGGTCCGCCCCAGGGATGGGCAGGCGGATGCCCTCGTGAGCCCCCACGGCGATGAGCACTGCGTCGAACCCCTCGGCGAAGACGTCATCCAGGTTGTCCACGCAGGTGTTCAGCCGCAGTTCCACCCCCAGGTCCACGATGTCCTGCACCTCGCGGTCCACGATCCAGGAGGGTAAACGGTACTCGGGCACTCCCACCCTCAGCATCCCGCCAGCCACGGGCAATGCCTCGAAGACGGTGACCCCGTATCCCAGTTTGCACAGGTCCTGGGCAGTGGTGAGTCCACAGGGACCGGCGCCGATGACCGCCACGCGTTCCTCATGCCTGCGCTCAACCGGCTCTGGCACCACCCGAGGTTGGGCATAGACCTTGTCGGTGACGAAGCGCTTCAGTGCCCGGATGTTGATCGGCTGGTCCAATTTGCCCCGGTTGCAGGCGTCCTCGCAGCGGTGATTGCAGATGCGCCCGCAGATGCCGGGGAAGGGGTTGTCCTCTTTGATGACCCGCAGCGCGTCCTCGTAGCGGCCCTCGCGGATGAGGGCGATGTAGCCCTGAACGCGCTGACCGGCGGGGCAGGCGTCGCGGCAAGGAGCGATGCCCCGCTTCTCGATGGCGTAGGCATTGGGCACTGCCTGGGGATACAATTTGTAGGCTGCCCGCTGGACCGCCAGACCTTCGTCGAAGCGACCAGGTATAATCACCGGGCAGACGTCGGCGCAGTCGCCGCAGCCAGTGCACTTGTCCAGATCAATGTAACGGGGGCGAGTCCGCACCCGAACGGTGAAGTCCCCGGCCTTCCCGTGTATGCCAACGACATCGCTATCCACCAGCAGTTCGATGTTGCGGTGGCGGCCACAGTCCACCAGTTTGGGGCTGACGATGCACATGGCGCAGTCGTTGGTGGGGAACGTCTTGTCCAGTTGCGCCATGTGCCCGCCGATGGCCGACTTGTTTTCGACCAGGTAGACCTTGTAGCCGGCCTCGGCCAGGTCCAGCGACGCCTGGATACCGGCGATCCCCCCGCCGACGACCATGACCGCGCCGGTCACACTATCTTTATCTGGAATCTCGCCGACCATCGTCACACACCCCTCTGTCAATGAACAATGAGACAATGAACAATGAACAACGGCTCAGCGCCCCGTCTTGCTGCGGGAACTCTGACGTGCGTTCTCGACGATGGTGTACAGGATACGAATGAGTTCGTCACTTTCCTGGATCAGAGCCCGAACTTCGTCATCGTCGAGCAACGCTGCTTTGATGGTGCGCAGCCAGTAGCGGGTCTCCCGCGTTTCCTTGTGGGCAATGCTCATCTTGTGGATGAAATCCCGCTTGGACTCGGCCGCGTCGGCCTCTTCCACATTGGACCCAATTGAGGTTGCCGACCGAACAATCTGCTTGCCAATCTCGAACCCGGCAACAGTACGAGGCAACCGATTGACCAGTTTCACCACCCGCACCGCGAACTTGAACGCCCGCTCCTGAATATCAAATTTCTGCTTACCTTTCACTGCTCGTCCTTCATTTGTTCATTGATTCATTGATTCCATTGTTCATTCTTTAGCGGGCTCGGCCCCAACGCTCGCACCCGCTCCGTCATCTCTCGCACCGCATTGGCGAACGTCATTCCCATCCCGCCGGAGACGAAGTACATCTCCAGCCGCTCACAGCCTAACCCGATCTCATCCAGCAATTTCTTGGTATACTTCACCCGCGCCAGCCCACGCACGTTCCCATGCACATGGTGGCAGTTCCCAATCGGGCATCCCACCACGCAGACCCCATCGGCCCCCTGCTCGAACGCCTCCAGCAGGTAGCGCACGTCCGTTTTACCCGTACACGGCAACTTCACCAGTTTGATGCTGGCCGGGTACTTGATGCGCAGCGCACCGGCCGTATCGGCGGCCATGTACGCACAATAGATGCACATAAAGACCGTGATTTCAGGCTCAAACCCATTGCTCTGATCAGTCATTGATACCTCATTACGTAATGCGTGTTGCGTATTGCGTGCGGCGTGATCTTTGCTAACGGCTAACGGCTGACGGCTGATGGCTGACGGCTAACTGCTTCTTCCGCCCACGCTCCCAGCGGCATTCCCATAATCTGCTCATCCCGGTAGGAGACCAACTGAATCGCCTTGGCGGGACATTCCGCCGTGCAGGTGCCGCATCCCGTACAAAACGCCGGGTCAATGTACGCCGCCCCCTTGATCCCTCCCACCCCTGTATCCGAATACTGCACTTTGGGAATTCCAAAGGGGCAGACGCGCACGCAGGTCAGACAGCCCACACATTTGCTCTGGTCCACCACCGAGACAACGCCGCCAATGAACATCTGCGGTTTAGATAGAATCGAGATGGCCCTACCCGCCACCGCCTGCGCATTGGTGATGCACTCCTCAATGAACTTGGGGTAATGAGCCATCCCGCAGATGAAGACCCCTTCCTTCGCCATATCCATCGGGCGCATCTTGAGGTGGGCTTCCATGAAGAAGCCCTCACTGGAGAGTGGCACATCCAGGATGCGGGCTAACTCCCTCGTCCCATCCGATGGCTCGATCACCATGCTCAGCGAAAGCAGATCGGGGTGTAGCACAATTTCCTGTCGCAGAGAGGGTTCCCAGGCCACAACCTCCAGTCTCCCCTTCTCCCCCCCCGGCAGTCGGGGGGGGCTGGGGGGGGGCGTCACCCGCACCTGTGGCATGTGGACCTCGTCGTAGCGGACAAAAATGACCCCTCGCTCCCGCGCCTCGGTGTAGAATTTCTCCCGGAAACCATAGGTGATGATGTCCCTGTAAAGAACAACCACCCGGCAGTCTGAGTTGAGCAACTTGATGCGGATGGCATTCTTCATCGTGTTTGTGCAACATATCCGGCTGCAATACTCGACCGTACCGGGTCGCCGCACACACTGGATGAACACGACTTCTTTCAGGTCCACGATCTGCTCCGGCCGGTGGGTGATGATCTCCTCCAGGTCAAGAGACGTGACGACGCGCTCATCCTGACCGAGTAAGTATACGTCTCCCCGCCATTCCTGCCCGCCGGTAGCAATGATGGTCGCACCGTGCTCAATCTCCACCTCGACCGTTCCCACCCCCGCTTCGGGGGAGCCGAAGGGGGTGGTGCGCACCGTGGAACGGAACGCGCCTACGCTACCCTCGTGCGCGACCACCTCGGAACTGGTGAGGACGTCAACTCTCTGATGACCCAGCACTCGATTGGTGAGATCGCGCAGCAGCCGCTGGGGATTATCTCCCTCGGCCACGTAATAGACGTGCTGCAAATTACCGCCCAACCCCGGCCCCCGCTCCACCAGGGTGACGTTGTATCCGGCGTCAGCGATGTTCAGCGCCGCCGTCATACCAGAGACGCCACCTCCGATCACCAGCGCCCGCCGGACAGGCTCCATGGCCTGTTTGTGCACCGACTCGGCCAGCCGCGCCTGCGCCACCGCCAGGCGCACCAACTCTTTCGCCTCGCGGGTGGCCCCCGCCGGATCGTCCACGTGGGGCCAGGCACAATGCTCACGGATGTTCGCCATCTCCAGCAGGTAGGGGTTCAGCCCAGCCTGGCGGACGATGCGCTGGAACAGCGACTCGTGGGTACGATGGCTACAGGCCGCCACGACCACCCGATTGATCGAGCCGGAACCGTGCTCCTCAATCGCCCTCCGAATCCGCTCCTGACCCTCTTCCAGGCAGGCGTAGTCCATCGTCTCGACGTGAACCACGCTGGGCAAGCCAGCAGCGAAGTCAGCCAGCGCGTCCGTGTCCACAACCCCCGCGATGCTCGGATAGCAGCGACAGACGAAGACGCCAATGCGCGGCTCCTCTCCCGCCACGTCCCGCTCCGGCGGTAGGGGCGGGGTAACCCCGCCCCTACCGTAGAGGAACGGGTACTCCCGCCCACAGGCCCGTGCACCGACTTGGCTGGAGAGCAGTCGCATCACGTCACCGGCCGCGCCCGCCGCATCCAGGATCGTCTCCGCGATCTCCTTAGGCGAGGCGAACGCCCCACAGACATAGATGCCGGGCCGGCTCGTCTCCAGGGGGGCAAATTTATCTGTCTCACAGAAGCCATAGGGATTCAACTCAATCCCCAACAGATCGGCCAGGTCGTGGGACCCACGGGGCGGCAGCGCCCCTACCGAGAGTACTACCATGTCGAAGCAACCCTCGATGATCCCCCCCCCCTCTCCCCCCCCGGCCGCCGCGGGAGGCTGGGGGGGAGAGGGATAGCGCAGGATCAGGTCGTGCGTCTCCGGATCCTCCGTGACCGCCGAAATGCGGCAGCGGGTGTACTCTACCCCATATCGCTTCTGCGCCTGCTCGTAGTAGGCGTTGAACTCCTTGCCAAAGGCCCGCTCGTCCATCATAAAGATCTGGCAATGAACGCCCTCGATGCGCTGCTTGGCCAGCATGGCCTCCTTCGTGGCATACATGCAGCAGACGGACGAACAGTAGGGATGTTTCTGATCCCTGGAACCCACACACTGGAGCCAGGCAATGCGCTGGGGCAGTTTGCCGTCGGAGGGGCGCATCACGATGCCCTCCGTCGGCCCAGAGCGGCTGGCCAACCGCTCGTACTGCATCGAATGGATGACGTTGGGATAGCGCCCGTATCCCAGTTCCTCGTACTCGGTCGGGTCCGATATTTCATAGCCCAGCGAGAGGATGATGGCGCTGACGTTAAGGTCGTACTCAGTCTCCTGCTCGTCCAGGTTCACCGCACCGGTGGGACAGATTGTCTCACAGCGACGGCAGGTATCGCAGCGTGGCACCTTGTCCGCGACGTAGGCATCCGGCAGCGCACGCGGCGCCATCTTGTAGATCGCCTTGCGGACCATCAGGCCCATCTGGAACGGGCTGGGCAGGGAAACCGGGCAGACGCTTTCGCACAGCCCACAGTTGATGCACCGCTCGGCATCCACGTAGGTAGGACGATGGCGCAGCGTCACCGTGAAATCCCTGGCATATCCCGCCACGTTGATCAGGTCGGTATTGTTGAGGATCTCGATGTTGGGATGCAGGTTATGGTCTAACAAAGCCGGCGAGATGGACGGTCGCGTGCAGCCATAGCCGTTATCGGACGTGCCCAGGCAGAGGACACAGTCGTGGGTGGGGAACATGTAACCCAGTTGCGCCACCCGACCGCCCAGCCAGGGCATGTTCTCCACCAGGTAGGCCTTCAAGCCAGCCTCGGCCAGGTCAACCGCCGCGCGCATTCCTCCTACACCGCCGCCGAGGACCAAGACAGCGCCAACAGGCTCCTTACGCATAGGTACCCTTCTCCTTAGTTGGGAAACCAGGTTTTTCCCTGAGAACCCGGCTTCTTCCTATTGGTAAATTGTATCTTTTCAATAAACCGGGGTAGGGGCAGGTCTTGTACCTGCCCAAGAGGGCGACCACGAGGGTTCGCCCCTACATATTGAGACGATACGGTAAATTGATAGATTGATAGATCGGTAAGACCAACTGCTACTTGCTAACGACTAACTGCTGAGCGCTAACCGCTCACACCCGCCGCGTATAATCGGGCAGCAGTATGGGCGCGATCACCCCCGTATCCACCCCTGTCTCCTCCAACTCCCGGTTCCAGGCCTCCACGTGGGCCAACGTGGGCTTGCCCGGCTGGGCCTGCTGCGCGTAGGCCGCCGCAGAGCGACCAGCGCGCCGCCCGAAGACGGTGATCTCTAACAGGGAGTTACCCATCAAGCGATTGTGGCCGTGCACACCGCCGCTCACCTCGCCCGCCATGAAGAGGCCCGGTATCTCCGTCGAGCAGTCGGCCCTCAGCCGCACACCGCCGTTCTGATAATGTAGCGTCGGGTAGACCAGCATCGGCTCTTTCGTGATGTCAATGTCAAATCGCCCGAACTGGCGCACCATCGCTGGCAGGTTCTTTTTGATCGTGCCGGGCCCTTGGATGATCTCGATCATCGGCGAATCCAGCCACAGGCCGGGCTGTCCGGTAGGGGTGACGATGCCGTTGCCTCTACCCCCCTGCCCCCCCTCAGTCCCCCCCAACTCTGGGGGGGAAGGCGGGGGGGTGCACTCGCGGATGAAGGACGCTGCCTCCACATCCCGTGGTTCCAGGGGATAGACAAACTGCTCACCGTACTTGTTAACCGGTTGGGCGCCCAGGCCGCGCACCTTCTCCGTCACCAGAAGGCCGACGATCTGCTCCGGGAAGGCCGCACCGGTGGGATGGTACTGCATGGACTCCAGGTAGCCCAGTGGCGTGCCGGCCCGGTAGGCCATCACCACGCCATCGGCGGTCGCGCCGTAGTGGTTGGTGGTGGGGAAGCCCTGGTAGTGCAGCCGCCCGCCCCCACCAGTCGCCATTACCACCGCTTTGGCCTTGATGTAGCAATAAGTCTCGGTCTCCAGGTTCATCGTCACCACGCCGACAGCCTGCCCCTTGTCGTCCAGCACCAGTTCAACGGCGGGGGAGAACTCGATCACGGTGATGCCTGTGGTGAGCCCAGTCGAACCATCCTCCTCCCGGTTGCGCACCTCGTCACGCAGCGTGCGCATGATTTCTGCGCCGGAGTAGTCGCGAGCCGAGTGCATGCGCATGCGGCTGGTGCCGCCGCCGTGCCGCTCCACCATCGTCCCATCTGGCTCTTTGTCGAACATCATCCCCAGGTCCTCGAGCCACTTGATGACGAAGGGCGCGTCCATCACCAGCGCCTCGACCAGTTCGGGGACATTGGTGAAGTGGCCACCGCCGATGACGTCCAGGTAGTGGATGGCGGGGCTATCGTTGGGCCGGTCGGCGGCCTGGATGCCGCCCTGGGCCATCATCGTGTTGGCGTCACCGAAGCGCAGCTTGGTCACCAGGGTGACCTTGGCCCCGTTCTCCTGTGCCAGGAGCGCCACCGAAGCCCCCGCGCCGCCCCCGCCGATGACGAGGACGTCGGTCTCGGCGAAGGGTTCGCTCAGGTCAAAGTCGGGGCCAATGTGAGGACGCCCCTCGACGATGTCGGCCAGTTCGAGCGGCATGCGCTGCCCCTTGCTCACGCCCACGCGTATGGCGCGCATCTTCTCCTTGATGTAGTCGGGGTGGAACGCATTGAGCACCTGCTCGCGCTCCTCCAGTGACATAGTGGGCATTGTCTCCTTGAGCCGTCGCATACGGGTCGCCTCGACCCGCCGGATGGACTCTTGCATCTCAGGTGGGTAACCGCTCATCGTCTCTAGTCCTCCTCTCCCCTTGGACGTTCCGCTGGCTCAATCTCGCGGGCCTGGTAACGGGCCACCAGCTCCTCACGGCTCAACCGCTTAAGTCCCGCCAGTTGCGCGTCGAACTCGCCGGCCTTGATCTCCTCCAGCCGTTCCCGCAGGTGCTGTGAGCGCGGTGCCAGGTAGCGACCGTAGAGGCGGCGGGCCAGGATGGCGATGTTGTATTGGGCCTCCTCGGCCGGGCAGCGGACAGCACACAGCCCGCACATGATGCAGTCGAACGACAGATCGGCCATCGTGGCGATGTCGCCCTTCATGCCGGCCGCCATGTACTGCCGCACGTCAATCTCCTGGGGGCAGGCTTTGGTGCAGGCCCCGCAGCCCAGACAGCGGAGAACCTCGGGGTAGATGGTGAACAGGGTGGTCGCAGTCGGCTCCAGTTTGGTAATGTCATAGGTAGAGCGCTGGGCCGGGAAAAACGGAATCTGCGCCAGGTACATATCCGGCTGCACCACCGTCTGGCAGGCCAGCCCAAAGTAGAGTTTCGGGTCGCCCATGATGCGGTAGGCTGTGCCGCATGCCCCGCAGAAGCCACCACGGCAGCCACAGCCGCGGATCAACTTGTAGCCTGCGTACTCCATCGCCTTCATAATCGTCAGCGTGGGCGGCACCATGTAGCGCTTACCCATGATGTAGACGGGGATCAAGTCAGGCTCGGTCACTTCAGGCTCCTTGACTTCAGTTTCCACTTTCGTGCTCCTTTGGCAGAACTGAGTAGATGGGTAAATGAGTAGATGAGCAAATGGGAATGAGCCCCCTCATCTACTCCCTACTCATCTACTCATTTACTCTTCTCCTACCTCCATCCACTCATCCTCGCGGAAGGTGACGAGCGGCAGGGGCTCCTCGACGCTACGGCCGGGCACGTAGTCGAACACTTCCTGCACTTGCTGCCCAATGGTACGGAAAACTACTCCTACGGGCAACTCCGCCGGGCAGTCGCTGGTGCACATTCCGCAACCGACGCAGGAGAGCACCATGTGGTTAAGGCGGGTCAGGTGGAAAAGCATCGTGTCGGCCGGTAACCGATAGGCTCCCTTGCGCTGCGCCCAGTTCATGTACTGCATCGGCTCATGCTCGAAGGTGGGGCTCTTGAAGAGGCAGGTCTTGCAGTAGCATAAGGGGCAGACGGTCATGCAGTTGTGGCAGCGCACGCAGGCGGCGAGGACACCTTCGATGCCCTCCTGATTGAGCCATTGGCGCATCTCAGCGAAGCGGGCGTCGCGCACCCGGGTGCGGGCTGCGACCACTTTCTCCACCACTCCTGCCCTGAGCGAAGCCGAAGGGTCGGCCCGCCGCGCCCCCCCTTCCTTCCCCCCCATTAGGGGGGACAGAGAGGGGGACAACTTCTCGGCCATCTCGTCGGGCATGGTGACCGGGACACCGGCCGTCAGGTCCGCGCCGAAGAGTTCCAGCGTGACGTCGGCCATTACCCCCCCCAGCCCCCCCGAAGCGGGGGGGAGAGCACTGACGTGGGGCCTCTCGCACATCTGGCAGGCGTCGCGGAAGGCGTACCCCTCCTGCGGGGCCAGTTCGCCGCTCTGGGCGGTCGCCAGATACGCCGCCATATCTACCCCAGCCTGCCTCGAGCCCGCCGAAGAGTCGGCCTGCATGGCGGTGTAGACCGCCACGTCGTAGGTGCCCAGGCAATCCAGGCCAATGGTCACCATATCGTCCAGGCTGGCCTGCTTGAGTTTGATCAGTTCCACCAGCGCCCGCAGTTCGCACGGGCGCAGCAGCACGCCGATACGCCCTCGGGGCTCGCGGATGGAGACGTGGCCCGCCACGCGCGCCGCGTTCAGCCCCATCACCGGGGCCAGCGGGTTGGCCGCGTCTAACAGCGCGGGGTCGGCCACCAGCGCGGGAGTGACCGTGCCTGAGGGCGTCTCCATCGGCACCAGCACAGCCTCCACGACCTCGGCCTCCAGCAGTCGCTTGAGGAAACCGCGCACGGCGGCCAGCGTATCACCGTTCTCAACCGGTATTACAGTCCTCATTGCATCTCCCCTATTAAAACCGCTTCATTGTTCATTGTTCATTAGTTCATTATTCATTGGTTCATTGTTCATTGTCACACCGCCCACTTCCGGCGCATGGGGTTGGGCCCCTTCTCCTTGAGGAACTCAGTCATCTTGGTGACCGTCTCGGCGAAGCGCCCTCCCTCGCTGGCGCTGATCCAGCGCAGCCAGACCCGCTCCTCGTCAAAACCGGCGTTCTTGAGGATCTCCTTCAGCGCGATGACGCGCCGCCGGGCTTTGTAGTTTCCCGATTGGTAGTGACAGTCGCCAGGGTGGCAGCCGCCGATGAGGACGCCGTCGGCCCCATCCAGCAGCGGCTTAAGCACGTAAGTGGGATCAACCGAACCAGAGCACATCACGCGGATGATGCGCACGTTGGGCGGGTACTGGATACGCGACGTGCCCGCCAGGTCGGCCCCCGTGTACGTGCACCAGTTGCACAGAAAGGCGACGATCTTGGGTTCAAAACCGGTTTCGGCCATATTGCCCCCTTGAGAGTTAGTAACTTGGTAGATTGGTAAATTGGTGCGGTTTCCCAATCTACCATGTTGACAAATCCGTGTGATTCGCTACAATGTCAATGCAGTCGAGAGACTGTTTTCTTGCCGGGCCCTGGCGCAAGTCAGGGAGTCAGGGATTTTGGCTTGACAAACTGGACTAACCTGTGTATAATATTAGTGCAGTCGAGAGGCTGCTTTCTTGCGGAGGCCCTGGCCGAGAGGCTGGGGCTTCGCGCTTCTACGGCCTCTTGCGGACGATATCCCATCCCAACTTGCGAATGTCCAGGTACCGGCCGGCGCTACCAATCAATTCCCGCGACACACTCCCTCGCATCGAGCACACCACAACTTGCTTCCCCTTGCTCTGCAGATGGCGAACCAGATAGGCAAAATCACTGTCGCCGGAGAACAATACCAGCGTATCGTAACTATCCAGCATCTCCATCGCGTCCACGGCCATCTCGACATCGAAGTTTGCTTTGCGAATGACCCGTGCTTTACCTGTTCGGATTTCCTTGACCGGCTTACTGACTACCTGATACCCAAACCGCTGCAAAGAGCGGATGAAGTCCCGGTGTGCCTCTGTTTCGAACTCCGCCGAGTAGAAGCGCAGCCCCACCAACCGGGTGCCCCTCCGGAACAGGCGCGCCAGTTTGCGGTAGTGTACCTTGAACCCAGAATGTTGCGCCGCTTTGCTGATGTTGGCCGCATCAATCAGCACCAGCACATGCCTATATTGGCTCCAGTCCACAGTCGCCACTCCTACTTCAATGATTGCGGATAACGTCTAGCGTATTTGCGAAGCCGCCGGAGCGAAGCGGCTGCGGTTTAGGAGAAGCTGCAAACAGCGCGTTATGCAATGCGGTCACCGCACCATTTTATCGAAGTTGTCCCGAACGAGAGGTATCACCGTTTCGAGGTCACTTTCGCTGTTAATCGGATACCCTGTCCACTTGCCTCCTGTATCGTTCGTGTAGACCATAAAGTGTTTCCTTCGAGGCCCTACATAGGCAACAACACGCCCTGAAATCTTGATCGAGATATCATACTTTGTGGGCTCCACTAACACGCGCTCAATGTCCCATCCTTGGATTTCTGCCACAAATTTTTGTGCCAAACCTCTGATTTTGGCATCAGTGATGTAGTTGTACCTATCATCAAGAGAGTACGCTTCTACCCTTTCAGGAACCGCAGGAGCCGTGACTTCCTTGTAGACAGGAACTGTCTCGCCTTTGGCATCCTCAAACTCAATACATTGAAAAGTGAAAAGCGAGATGGGAATGCTTATCCATTTGATACGGTTCAGAAGCGTCACTGAAAAGCTCGGCGCGATGAGGAAGAGACGTGGTTCCTGTTTGGAGTCTATCTTGTGTCGCTTGTACGCGCGGGCAAATCCATCCAGGTTTCTCAGCACATAGTCGTAGTAGTCAATGCCCTGTACAAGCATTGCGTCATCTTCAACCACTTTTAGCTCCGCGATTACGAGAGCACGCCCACTGTCTATAAGGAGCACATCCAATGGTCCTCTAGCTGTAAAAGCCTGATGGTCAACAAATTTGAGGCCTGCCTCGATCAACCCTGGCGCTTGCCTGACCAGATCCTCAAGTTCAGTCTCCGACACGTCAGCAACTCGATACTTTCTCATAGGTCCTCCCTGACCGTTTCGCATAACGTTCAATAAACGAACTCCCACTCTCATCCATTCCCCGACAACAACAGTCAATACTAACCGCAATGGTTTGGGGGCGGCGCTCTACCGTACATCAGTGATCGTGACTACTGCTTCATCAATGGCCTGGCGAATCACCTTTTCCGCTTCCTGGGAACCGGCGCGACAGAGTTGATCAAACAAATCTGCCAATCTCTCCCGCTCGCTGACCGTTAACTTGGCAGGGTTCAAGACCGGCAGCCGATCCATCTCACGCGGTTCAACTTTGATGGTATCGCCTCCGTAAGTCCGTCCCACATAGCGAAGAGAATCCTTGGCGACCAGTGAATTGAGCACGGCCAGCAGTGCTTTGAGCATCGTCTCATTCCGACTAATGGTAGAGATAGGATAGATGCACAGGAATACATTGAGCGCAAGCACATTCGCCCGGTTGTAGATAAAGCGCGACCGCTTGCGGCTCAGATAGGTGAAGTAGATAGGGGCCGGATCCCGCTGTTCCATAGCATACCAGAAAGGGCGAGTCCTGACCAGGCTTCGTTCGTGCAGACTACGCGCTTCGCCGTGCTGGATATAGCGCGCTTCGGGAGTGCCGGACGTCACCGGCTCCGTCAGGTATAACAGCCAGCGCTTCTTTCCCTCGCGTCCCAGCCGGTCGAAATCGGCCTGACTGAAGATGTACCCGGAGGCTTCACGTGTCTTGGTCAGCACCGGACGCAGGTTCGCCTGTTCCAGGCCCCACTCCGCCACTTCGCTGTCGGACAGGACAAAGAAGTCATTGGCACCAGTGGCAATGCCCCGCATGACACGCGCAATATTGGAGAGAGGAACAAAGTGCTCGTCATCAAAGCGGTCGTTTTCTCGTCCAATAATTGTCCACTTACGGCGCGGCTCCAGTTTGGAAAGGTCAACCTGGCGACTGGTGCCCCAATCAGCAGTGCTCACCTCGCGCTGCTCAATGGCCCGAAGCACCGGTTCTGGGCCAGGCCATTTACGTACCCGAATGAGAGTAAACGTGTCGGCAGCCGGAGTTCCAGCCCCTTCCACCAACGTAATGCAGCCGGCCGTGTCAACATCCTCGAAAACGGAGAGTGTCTCATCAAACGTGACAATGGCGCACAGGTGCAACTGTTGACGAATGAAGGCCTTGACCTGACGACTATAAGAGGCCTCAAAGACCACAGCGGGTGTAATGAATACCATTCGGCCTGTCGGAGCCAGCATCCGGGCAGCCTGCACGAAAAAGTAAGCGAACAGGCTCGAAAAGCGACTGAGCCGTACGCCGTACTCCCGTTTCATCGCGGCGGCCCAGGAGGATTTGTAGGCCTCGGGCAAGTGATGGTGCCGTGTATAGGGCGGGTTGCAAATAATGGCATCAAATTGGTTGGAGAAGGCCGTTGGTGCGACCGTTTCCAGCCCCGGCAAGCCCATTTGTTGTGCACCCACGGCTCGACTGAACTCGCCGAAGTCTACATACGTCGCAGCGGGTTCCTTCAACACCGCGAGTGGCTTTCGTTTGGGTACCAGGAAATCCCCCCATTGTAAACGGGGTTGAGCGTTGGGATGATGCAGCAACACATTTACCAGGCCCATCAAGAAAACCAGCGGACTCAGTTCCACGCCGGACACTTGCCGTGAAGCCGTCACCACCCCCAGACGTTGTAGACGATCCAGTGCTGCCAATAAGAAGACGCCGGAGCCAGAGGCGGGATCCAAAATGCAATCGCCGGGTGATTGAACAGCCCACTGCGTCATCAGTTGAGCGATCGGCCGGGGCGTCCAAAACTGACCCAACACGCGGCGCGCATCCTGAGGCACCCACGAAGCGTAGACATCACCGATGACGTCGCTCCGCTCACCCTGCAGCGCGGTCGCCAGGGCAGCCAGGTCAGGCATCTGCATGGTTGCCCCGGCTTGTACAGCCAGATCATCCAGATAAGAGGATGGCCGCAAGGCAACATCCATATCTTTCAGCAGATCGTCACTTTTGGCCAGGACAAGGTCGGCTGGGGCCATCTTGGGCAACAGACTGGCATCCAGGCAATGACAAGCCAAGGCGCGCAACACCAAATTGAGCGCAGCCTGTCGGGCTACTACACGCTTATCGCTATCTCCATCCCAGCCGTGGAACGTCGCCCATTGCACAAGGCTCTTACTGGCACTTGCAGGCATTGCTTGCTCCAACAAGTCGGCGATGGGTAATGCCAACGCTTCCAACAACAAGCGAGCGTTCGTCATTGCGACCGGCTCCGCAGTTCCGTGGTGACCTCCGCAGATAAGTCCATCTGGCCGCCGGAAAAGTGGATGTAGGGTAGGATATGACCGTTCTTGGCCTGGATGAACTTGGCCGACAACTCCGGCGCACGGGTCATCGTACTCAGCGGATGTGCCAACGTATACCAGATCTTGTAGATGTATTTACGCGTCGTCGGCCCGCTGGGAGCATAGAAGGTTTGCTCAGTGGGTAGGGTGACACCCGCATCAATCAGTTCACGTGCGTCCTGCAACGAGATATAGTACGCCTCGTCATAGAATACGTGGAAAACAAGGATGGGGACATTAAAATTGGTTTCCCACTCCGTCAAAGGCTCCAAGTCTTCATCCTTGATGATGATCGTCGGGACTTTGGCTGTCTCCAGGAATCCTTTCAAGTGTCTGCGCGCCTCCGATTGAGCACAGAAGCACCGCACACTTTCCGTCCAGTTCTTCCACCTGGCTATGCTTTCGGGCTTCCTGAACCTGCGTTTCCTGGTGATCAACTCGGTGAGTTTGACACCCTGTCCATAGTCGGGCATCTCATGCACTACCCACAGACTATTCTCGACTTCGACAGCGATAGTCGCCCGCGAGCGCAGAAAGTCCAAGTCCGCTTCCGGTGTAAAGGGCAGGTTGGCAAGCCCAATCTCATCCAGTTGCGGGCGAATGGCCTCATAGTCATCCCTGGGCAGAATCAGCAAATCCGGCTGTTTGCCAACGGCGCCTGCTTTGTCGAACCGTTCAAAATAGAGTTCCATCTCACGCGGATCGGAAGGCGCAACGCTAGACGGTCCATAAGATACAGCGCGAAAATCTTCAGTGGCGTTTATAGTGCGCACTACGATGTCCTCGGCCCAGCGCCCCTGAGAAAAACGTATCAGGAAGTCGCTGCCGCGCAGATAGCGCGGATTCAAGTAAAACTCGCAGAGCACCTGGGCAAATAGATCGGAGAGAAGAAAGTCCAGGTCTACATCAGTGGTCTGCAGAAATCGTTCGAAACTGTCAAACCTGGCATGGCTGTTTTTTGCCACGTTTACCCTCCCACCTGATAGAGTTCGCCAAGCGATGAAGTTAGGCATACACCGCCGCCTCAAAGATGGTCAGCAAGGGCCTGGTAACTTCAGGCAACGGAAACTCTTCCAGGTAGAGTTCTGTCGCTTCTTTCAGATTGGCAACGGCTTCCTCAATGGTATAGCCCTGGCTGACCGTACCAACTTCAGGGCATTCCGCGACGTACAGGTCATCCTCTTTATGGAGAATCGCGGTAAACATCCGTGTAGCCATATCAACGCCTCCTACCACTACTCGAAAAGGCTCCCCTCGCTGACTGCCAACTGCTAACCGCTAATCAGCGCATCCACCTGCGCCAGTACCTGCTCGGAGGTGAAGTGCTGCAGGCTGATAGCCTTGGAGGGGCAGGTGACGGCACAGGCACCGCACCCCTTGCACAGCACGGCGTTGACCCGCGAGACGCCCCATAGCGGGTCAAGCGCCGGTGCGCCGTAGGGACACACCTCCACGCACATCCCGCATCCAGCGCAGAGTTCCGCATCCACCACCGCCGTCGCCGCTTCCACCGGCACCGTGCCCCGGATGAGGGGGATGAGGGCCGATGAGGCGGCCGCCTTTGCCTGGGCTACTGTATCGGGGATGTCCTTGGGGCCCTGGCAGCAGCCCGCCAGGAACACGCCGTCCACCACTGTGTCCACGGGTCGCAACTTAGGGTGACATTCCATGAAGAAGCCATCGGCTGAGCGTGGCAGTTTGAGCAGACTGGAGAGAGCAGCGGTGTCGGAACGGGGCTCCATCCCCACCGCCAGCACCACCAGGTCGGCCTCAAACTCAATGGGGCGGTGCAATAATGTGTCCTCCGCAACTAACACCATCCGGCCGTCGCGCCGGTAGATTTCCGAGACGTTCCCGCGCCGGTAGCGCACTTCCTTCGCCCGCGTCTCGTCGTAGAACTCCTCAGCCCCCTTGCCAAAGGTGCGCACGTCTATGAAGAAAACCGTCACGCGGGCCTCGGGCAGAAGTTCCCGCACCAGCCGGGCCTGCTTGGCAGTGTACATACAGCACACCCGCGAGCAGTACAGGTTGCCCACCTGCGCGTCCCGCGAGCCCACGCACTGGATGAAAGCCACAGACCTGACAGGTTTCGGAAAACCTGTCAGGTCTCCTGCGGCCAAGCGGCGCTCCATCTCCAATGACGTGATAACGTTGGGGTACTGGCCGTAGCCTAACTCCGGCTTGCGATGCGGGTCGAAGACGTCGTAGCCGGTGGCAACAATAATGGAACCCACACTTAACTGGTGCGTTTCAGGTTCCAGGTTAGAGGTTTTACCCCCTCCATTCCCTACTCTGTTGGGCGAAGGTCTCTGACCGAGCCCGTACTCCCTACTCCCTACTCCCACTGTCGCTTCAAAATTCCCCACGTACCCTTCCACACCTGTCACCTGCGCATTGAGAAAGACGGTGACATTGGGACGGGCTTGGACGCGCTCGATCAGCGGCTCTATCAACTCCGTCGCAGACTCCAGGGTCGGGAAGACGCGGTTGAGGTCTGCCACATGCCCACCCAGGTGATCGCTCTTCTCCACCAGATAGACCGGAAAGCCAGCGTCGGCCACGTCGAGGGCAGCGACCATCCCGGCGACGCCCCCGCCGATGACGACCGCGCCTGGCGTGACCCCGACCTCCCGATCCTCCAGCGGCTCCAGCAGGGCCACCTTGGCCACCGCCGAAGCGACCAGCGCCTTGGCCTTCTCCGTCGCCCTCTCCCGGTCGGTGTGCACCCACGAGCACTGCTCGCGGATGTTGGCCATTTGCATGAAGTAAGGATTGATGCCCCCCTCCCGCGTCGCACCACGGAAGGTCGGCTCGTGCATCGTCGGTGAGCAGGAGGCCACCACCACCCGGTTCAGCCCCTGCTCCTGGATGTCCTGCTCGATCAGCGCCTGGCCTGGGTCAGAGCACATGTATATGTAGTGGCGGGCGACGACGACGTTGGGCAGGGTCGCCGCGAACTCCGCCACCTGCTCCACGTCCACTGTCGCGGCGATGTTCGTGCCGCAGTGACAAACGTATACGCCGATACGGGGTTGTGGTTCCATAGCCAGTCCACCTGTGGTATGTCGGTAGAGATTCGCGAATTCGTAGATTCGTAGATTCGGAATTCGGAATGTCCTGAATTGCGAATTTACGGATCACGAATCACGAACTCACAACGCCAAATCTACGATCTCCATAATGTCCATCACCCGCAGCCGGTCATCCAGCCCCTGCACCTTGACCGCGTCCTCCAGCGTCAGCAGGCAGAAGGGACAGGCCACGGCCAGGACCTCGGCTCCCGTCTCGGCTGCTTCGTGCACCCGCTGGAAGGCCAGCCGCTCCTCCAGGTTGGTCCCCTCGGTCCACATCCGCCCACCGCCCCCCTCGCAGCACAGGCTGCGCTCCCGATTGCGGTCCATCTCCACCAGTTTGACGCCAGGAAGCCCAGCGAGAATGGCGCGGGGCTCGTCAAAGATGTGGTTCTGCTTGCCCAGGAAGCAGGGATCATGGTAGGTGATGGTTATCCTCCCTTGCCTCCCCTCGGTCCCTCCCAATTCTGGGGGGGAAGGCCTCCCTGGGAGGTGAGGGGGGTGGGAGAACTTCAACCGGCCCTGTTCGATCAGTTCGGCGATGAGTTGCGTGTAGTGCAGTACCTCCATCCCATCCAGGCTGTACTCATTCTTGAAGGTATTGAAACAGTGGGGGGAGGTGGTCACCAACCGGCTTGCACCTATGCTGCGAATCAATTCACCGTTCTCCTCGACCAGCATCTCGAACAGGCCCGCTTCGCCCATACGCCGCACCTCGTTGCCGCAGCAACTCTCCTCAGTGCCCAGTGTGCCGAAGTCCAGTCCGGCGGCCGTAAAAGCCCTCACCAGCGCGCGGGGGACAACCTGCACGCGCGGGTCATAGGAGGGAATGCAGCCCACGAAGTAAAGTGTCTCGCATCCAGCCCCCCCCCGTCCCCCCCCGATCTCAGGGGGGGAGACAACGGGGACCGATGTGCCGTTGACCCAGGCCGCCCGGTCCTCCCGTGCCATGCCGCTGGGGTTCCCCTGGCGGAAGATGCCCATCAGCG
>CAZZEX010000090.1:0-21067 GCA_964653285.1 uncultured Anaerolineales bacterium | reverse complement strand
CCATCCTGGTGGACGACCCCACCCATCCCTCTGACATCGTGGCCCGCGTGCGAGGCGTGCTCTCGCTCCTGTGGGGCGACCGGGCTGGCGCCATCGAGCGCGAAGCGTGCGAGCTCCTGGGTGTCAAGGGACTGCGTGACTACTTCCGCGACCCGCGCAAAGGCTTCTTCGCCTTCCACGTCAAGCGCTACTCCAAGAACCGCCGCAAGGCGCCCATCTACTGGCTGCTCCAATCGGAGAAGCGCAACTACGGTATCTGGCTCTACATCCACCGGCTCAGGCCAGACACCCTCTTCGTCGCCGGCCGCGACTATGCCGACGCCAAGGTGGCGCTGGAAGAGGCCCGCCTGCAGGAACTGCGGCAGGGGTTGGACGGCCTCCCTCCCACTGATGGAGGGGATAAGAGGGGGGGCCTGAGCGGCAGCGCCCGCCGTCGCCGCGAGCGCGAGATCGAGCGCCAGCAGAAGTTGGTCGCCGAGGTGACTGAATTCCGTGACCGGCTGGACCGCGTCGCTCTGTCGAAACTCCCACTCGACCTGAACGACGGCGTGGTGATCAGCATCGCGCCACTGTGGGAGTTGGTACCGTGGAAGGAGGCGCAGCAGATGTGGGAGAATCTGGTCGCCGGGGAGTACCCGTGGAGCACGATGGCGCAGCAAATGCAGAAACAGGGGCTGGTAAAACCCAAAGCGTGAGCCGTCCGCCTGGGCTTCCACTGGGGGAGGGACAGACCTCAGAGGTTTACACAGTGTCTTGCTCAACCAAATACGCCAGTTGGAGCGGTTTCTGAGCCCGAGAATGGCCCTACGGAAACCTCCGAGTTCTCGACTCGTGCTACTCCCCCTGGCTTAGCGTACGTTCTTGGCCAAACGGTATCAAAACCCCATGGATCGCCAGCGGTCGGCCACGCTTTGCGATTGGGTGGCCTGCTGCATCAGCGTCTTGGCCGAGGGCTTGGCCCACGAGGGCGTTGGCACGTCGTAGTCGAACCCCGGCAGGGTCTTGCGCTCAATCTTGCGGCCCAGCAGGTACTCGATCCGATGGATCAGAGCCTCGTCGTCAGAGGTGACGAGCGTGATGGCGTCGCCCTCGGCCTCGGCGCGGGCGGTGCGCCCGATACGGTGCACGTAATCCTCGGGGTGTTCCGGTACGTCGTAGTTGATCACGTGTGAGATCCCTTCCACGTCCAATCCCCGTGCGGCGATGTTGGTGGCGACCAGGACTCGGTGCTTGCCCGACCGGAACCCTTCCAGCGCAGATATCCGGTCCCGCTGTTTGAAATCCCCGTGAATGCAAGCCACGGCGACGCGAGCCTGGCGCAGGTGCCGGGTTACGACGTCGGCTTCTCGCTTGGTCCTGGTAAAGAGCAGCATGCTACTGATTTCCATCTGCTCAAGCATAGCCAAGAGAAGTCGCATCTTGAGGTGCTTGGGTACCGGGTAGAGGGCCTGTTGAATCGCCTCGGGAGGATGGGCCAGATCTATCTCGATATTCACCGGGTCGCGCTGAAACTGGCGGGCGAGACTCGAAATCGTCGGGGGGATCGTGGCCGAGTAGAGCATAGTTTGGCGCTGACGGGGCATCTGGCTGATGATCTTTCTGATGTCGGGCAGAAATCCCATATCCAGCATGCGGTCGGCCTCGTCCAATACGAGAACCTGCAGGTCTCTAAAGTTCACGTTCTTGCGGCGCATGTGATCCATCAGGCGTCCGGGCGTGGCGACAACGACGTCGACGCCCTGGCGTAGTTTGTCGGTCTGCCTTCCCATCCCGGCTCCGCCATACACGGAAACGATGCGTAGTGATGTACGGGTGGCCAGTTTTTGGGTTTCCCCAGCGACCTGGATGGCCAACTCACGGGTCGGCTCCAGGACCACGACGCGAGGGTTCTTGATCTTGGCTTGATCCCGTAGCAAGCGTTCCAACGCTGGCAGAACAAAGGCCAACGTCTTACCGGTGCCAGTCTGGGCGCAACCGACGATGTCGCATCTCTGTAAGCCAGGCGGGATGGCCTGGGTCTGGATGGGGGTCGTTTCCTCGTATCCCAAGGCGCTGATTGCCTCCTGCAAAGGTTCGCTTAAATCTAACTCTGTGAAACGCATGAAACTCCTCTGTTGTACTACTTGGTTCACACAGGTACTTGACCCGTGGGTTTGTGCCGGTCTGGGTTCTCACAAAAAGCCGCTCCGATTGCGTGAATCGGAGCGGTGAGAGATGCTAGACCGATTGACTTGACAACAGCAATTATACCAGCGAACGGGATTTGTGTCAATTGGACTCTACAGGCGCCACTTGCCTTCCGTGCCATTGGGGGGTACAATCTGCTTACACAGGTCTCGCTTTGCGACATTGATCGTTACAGAACGTGATTGCCCCCAGAAAAGGTGAGTTGCCGGTGTCCCGTTCTCTCTCGCCCCTCGAATCCAAACTAATCCTGCGCCTGGAGCGGGAAAAACAGCCGGTGGTCGCCATCAAGGAGACCATGGACATCCTGGACTGCTCCTACGACCACACCCGGCAGGTGCTTCACCGGTTGGCCCGCCACCGCTGGCTGGCCCCCATCACACCCGGCACGTACGAACTGATCCCCGCCGAGCGGGGCGAGCATGCCTTTCCCAGTACTAATCGCCTATTCATCGGCAGCACGCTGGTGACGCCCTACTACTTCTCCTTCGCCAGCGCCGCTTTCTTCCACGGGCTTTCCACCCAGGCTTCGGCCACCGTCTACGTCGCCACCACTGCGCGCAAGAAGCGGCGGTTGCTCACCGTACGCGGCAAAGCATACCGGTTGGTCGTCCAACCGGCCCACAAGTTCTTTGGCGCAGCCGAGGTTGACGCTTACGGCAGCCGCGTGATGATGGCCGAACCGGAAAAGACCGTCGTGGATTCCCTCGACCGGCCCGACTATGCCGGCGACATCCCCGAGATCGCGGCGATGCTCTGGCGGGGGCGGGGGCGGCTGGACTGGGACCGGCTGGCCGACTATGGGCTGCGGTTCCAATCTCAAGCCCTGGTTCAACGTCTGGGCTATCTGGTGGATTTCCTCGGGTGTTCCTTCGACGAACCGACACGAGCGCGCCTGCTGGCTGCTATCGGCAAGAGCACGCCCTACCTGGGCCGGCCCGGCCAGTGGGGTACCAGCGGCAAATATGACACCACCTGGCGCATCGTGGATAATGTCCCCCGCCGGGAGTTGTTGCCCGAGGTCGAGGTGTACTGATGATCGAATTCAGGAGACCAACATGCCTCTCGTAACGAAAGCATTGCTCAATCTGCTGTGCAAGCAGGTGAAAGACCATTCCACTGTCGTCTGGTTTGACCCGGAGAAGTCATACCTGGATCTGGCCCGGACGCTGAAGCCGGATGTGGTGGCTGATGCCGCCGTCCATCGCTACGACCCGCAGCGCGGCTTCGTCTGGCTGCGCCGCCAGTTGGAACCGCTCTGGGAGGAGCGAACCGATCCGCCCCGGCTACTCATCTACGTGCCCCTGGCCCAGGCCGAGACGCACGACGCGCTGGTCGAGTTCGAGGTCGCCGGGGTGGTGGTGCGGCCGGGCCAGCAGCCGCCGGAGCAGAACACGGCTCTCGCCGCCGTCGCCCGCCGGTCGCTGGGGGCGGTGTTCCCGCCGGCGGCCCTGGAGGAGATCGTGGCCCAGGTCGAGGCTGGGCAGTTGTCCCTGGCAGAGCTGGACCAATTGGCCGAAAAGGGCGCCGAAGCGCAGACCGGCGCGGTGGCCGTCATCTTTGGCAGCGGCAACGTCTCCGAGGTGGCGCTCCGCTTTCTGTCCGACCCGGCGCTGGATAGTGAGATCGAGGCCCGGCAAGCCCTCGGCAGCCTGGCGGTGCTGCTATCCGATGCGCTGGGTGTCGCCCTCCCGGCAGACCAGGGTCCCACACCGCTGCGGGCGCAACTGGCCCGTCAGGTGCTGGTCACCGACTTGGTCGAACCGCTGGGGGACAGCGTGCCTCAGTCGCTCCGCACTTTTGCCATCGCCGAGCGGCCGGTGGCCCGCCAGGCGGCCGTGGACCTGGCCCAGGCCTGGCGGGTGCGGCGTGACCTGGCCGAAAGCTACGTCCATTGGGCCGGGCGGGTGCAGGCCGAAATCGGGGTGGGGTCCCTTCGACTGGGCTCAGGGCAGGCCCTGGACTTGGATCTGGATGCTCTGGCCCGCACCGAGACCTTTGCCGCTGGCGAAGTCCGCCTGCAGAGGGAGGTCGAAACAACGCTGGCGAAGCGGCCTGCCTCGCGCCTGGTCGAACTGGCCGAGGCCCGGCTCAGCGGCTTCTGGTCGGTGCAAATGCCGGAGATCAAGGCCCGCTGGGAAGTCGTAGCCGATGCCGGCCGGGTGTTGGTCGAAGCGGCGCGGGTGGAGGGCGCGCTCAAGGGCAAGAAGTGGTCGTCCAGTTCGCTCCTGTCCGGCTACGCCCTTGGCGACCAGCCGTGGTGCGAGTTGGATACCGCCCAGCGCCACCTGGAGCGCGATTTCCACCGCTTCGAACTCGACGTTCAGCAGCACGAGTCGCTGATCCAGTTGGTGGCCCAGGCTCGCCAGCGCTACGCGGCCGTGTCTGACTACCTGGCCGACCTGTTTACGCGCGCCCTTGCCGCCGACCGGTTCGAACTCCCCGGCGTCCTGCTCCAGGCCGACGTCTATCAGGAGGTCGTGGCCCCGGCAGCGAAGAGCGGGCCCGTGGCGTACATCCTGGTGGATGCGCTGCGCTTCGAGATGGCCCGCGAACTCAGCGCTATCCTGGAAGAAGAGCGCCTCCCTCCCCTTCGCGGGGGGAGGGCCGGGGAGGGGGTCTGGAAGCCTGACCTGACGCCGGCACTGGCTACACCGCCCACCGTCACCGAGATCGGCATGGCGGCGCTTCTACCCGGCGCGGAAAGGGGACTGACGGTAATCCCCGCTGAGGGGAATCGGCTGGCCGCGGTCGTCGCCGGTGTGACGCTCAAGACACGCCAGGATAGGCTGGCTCACTTTGACGCGGTCGTAGAGGGAAACGCAGTAGTGGCCAGGTTGGACCAGTTGGCGCCGCTTTCGGACACTCCCTTGAGCCAAGCCATCGAGTCGGCCGACATAGTCGTGGTCACGGCAACGGAAGAGATTGATGGCCTGTGCGAAAACAACCCGGCGCTTGCCCGTCGCATGTTGGACGATGTCCTCAACCAGCTTCGCCGGGCGATCAAGACGCTCTTTGCTCTGGGAATCGAGATGGTCGTCATCAGCGCGGATCACGGCTATCTCTTTGGCGAAAAGCTGACCACCGGTGACAGGATCGACGCACCGGGAGGCAAGACGGCGACCCTCAAGCGGCGGGTGTGGGTCGGCCAGGGTGGTGCGGAGGCGCCCGCTTTTCTGCGCGCACCTCTGTCTGCCTTTGGCATCGGCGGCGAACTCGAGATTGCTACCCCGTGGAATCTGTCTTGCTTCAAGGTGAAAGGCGGCGCTATGGAGTATTTCCACGGCGGCCTGTCATTGCCAGAACTGGTGGTGCCGGTGCTGACCGTCCGCCCGGCGGTCGCTCGGGCGCCAGCCGTACCTGCTCGCGTGCAGTGGACGCTCACGCTTGGCAGTCAGACCATATCCACGCGCTTTCTCTCCGTCACGGTCGAGGGTCGCTCGGAAGAGCTGTTGCCAATCGAGCCACCAGCGATCCGGGTCGAAGTGCGGGCTGGTGACCAATCTATCTCCGTGCCAGTGTCTGCTTCCTACGGCTTCCAGGAGGCCACTAGGGACGTCCAACTGGCGCTGGATGCTGACGAGCCCCGGGCGATTGCCAACAACACCGTCACGCTCATGATCACGGAGACGAAAACGACGCCATCCGTAGACGAGGTGACGGTTTACCTGCTGGACGCGACCACCGGCGTCAGCCTGGCGCGTCTGGACCGTGTTCCGTTCTCCATCTCATTATGAGAACGGACCAAGCCTTGAGGTTGTTGGTGAGAGGAACGAGGTGACAAGATGCCGGAACTGGACCGTAGGGTAAACGAGATCTTTGCGGGCAAGGTGGTGCGAAAGGACTTGGTGCGCCAGGTCAAGGTGGGGGCCAATGTGCCGACGTACGTGCTGGAGTACCTGCTGGGCAAGTACTGTGCCACGGACGATCCCATCGCGGTAGAGGCGGGCCTGCGTCTGGTGCACAATACCCTGGCCGACCACATCATCCGGCCCGACGAGGCGATGAAGGCCCAGTCGCGGGTGAAGGAACGGGGCCAGCAGCGGTACATTGACAAAGTGCTGGTGCGCCTGGACGGCACCAAGTATTGGGCTGAGGTGGTGAATTTCGGCAACCGCTTCGTTCACGTCCCCGATACCTTCGTGCGGCGCTACGAGCGGTTGCTGGAGGGAGGCGTGTGGACCCAGGTGGACATCGAGTTTCGTCCTGACGAGGAGGTCGGCGGCAAGACGCGGCCCTTTTTCATCACGGATCTCAGACCGATTCAGGTGGCCGCGTTCAGTCTGGACGACTACTGCGCCGCGCGGGCTGAACTGACGACCGATGAGTGGCTCGACCTGCTGATCCGCTCGATCGGGTTTGAGCCGTCCGCCTTCAAGCGGCGGGTCAAACTGCTCATGTTGATGCGCCTGGTACCCATGATCCAGCGCAACTACAACCTGATCGAACTGGGTCCCAGGGGCACCGGCAAGTCGTACGTCTATCGCGATCTATCACCCTATGCCATCCTGATCTCCGGCGGCAAGACGACCGTGGCCAACCTCTTCTACAACATGAGCACGCGCCGGGTGGGCCTGGTGGGAATGTGGGACGTGGTCGCCTTTGACGAGGTGGCCGGCATCAGCTTCCGTGACAGGACGGCTATTCAGATCCTTAAGGACTATATGGAGAGCGGCAGCTTCAGCCGAGGGCGGGAGGAACTGGTCGCGGAAGCCTCGATGGTCTTTAACGGCAACATCAACCAGCCGGTTGACGTGCTGGTCCGCGCTGGCACACTGTTTCAGCCTCTCCCGGAGGATATGCAGGACATGGCGCTGATTGATCGCTTGCATTTCTACCTGCCCGGCTGGGAGATGCCCAAGATGCGGAACGAGTTCTTCACCGACCACTATGGCTTTGTGATTGACTATCTGGCCGAAGCGCTGCGCGAGCTGCGCCGGCAGAACTGCACAGATGCATTTGACCGCCATTTCAGCCTGGGCAGCGACCTGAACACGCGCGATGCCAGAGCCGTGCGCCGCACCGTGTCTGGCCTGGTTAAGCTCCTACATCCTGGCGGTGATCCCAGCCGGGAGGAACTGGAGGAATACCTGGAACTGGCTTTGGAAGGGCGTCGCCGCGTCAAAGAGCAGTTGAAGAAGATGGGCGCGTTCGAATACTACCAGACGTCCTTCTCCTACGTAGATACCCAGGCGATGCAGGAGCACTTCGTCGGCGTGCCGGAGGAGGGCGGTCGGCAACTGATCAGCCAGGACCCGATGCCGCCGGGCAGTGTCTACACGGCTGCTCTGACCGACAGCGACAAGGTGGCGCTACACCGCATCGAGGTCGGCCGGATGAGCGGCTCAGGCAGGCTGCGCATCACCGGCAGCCCCGACCGGCCGATGAAAGACTCCATTCTCACCGCCTTCGACTACATCAAGGCCAACAAGACACGTCTGGGCATCGAGCGCGACGTGGATAGCTACGACTTTCACGTCCAGATCGTAGACCTGATGCACAGCAAGGAGGGGTCGCAGGCGGGCGTAGCGTTCTTTGTGGCTCTCTATTCCCTGCTGCGCGACAAACCGGTGCAGGCCAGCCTGGTCGTTCTGGGAGAAATGACCATTCAGGGCAACATCTTGCCGGTGCGTTCGCTGGTGGAACCGCTGCAAGTGATTATGGACAACGGGGCCAAGCGGGTGTTGGTCCCGATTGGCAATCAGCGGCAGTTCATGCAAGTGCCACCCGATATCCTGGAGCGGGTGGATCCGATCTTTTACTCAGAGCCACTGGCGGCGGCGCTGAAGGCTTTGGGGGTGGGGTAGTTTCTCCGACCCCGCTACAATAACCGGTATGACGGATTTGGCCTCTCAATTGCGTGAGCTTCCAGGTGCAGTGAGCGCAGAGAAATCAACCTCCGATCTTGCTGTCGTCGTCGAAGCGCAGTGCGGGTGGGAGGTGTGAGTCGTAGGCGTAGCGGACCTGGGGGGTCGGCGACTTTGCCGTGCATCGCCATCCTGGCCGCTGGGATGTTCTTGCGTTTCACATCGTAGCGGTGGTCTCTGGTGGGCATTCGGGATCTCCGTTAGGTCCTCGTCAACACATATCCCGCCGCGCCTCGGCGGAGATGGCTTCGATGGGGATGTAGTCTTCGATGAGGCGATTGTCCCTGGGTCTCATTTTTCTCCCTATGGTTCCACGTTCAGTTCTCTCAGTTGCCCTTCCGCGCGCTGACGCAAGGTAGGGTCGTCCGACAACTCCAAGACCCTTCTGAAGTCAGCAATTGCTTGCTCACCCTGCCCTATGTGATGATATGCAGCACCCCGGCTGAAATAGGTCTGAGCCGAGCGCGGGTTTAGTCGCAGTACTTCTGTGAAAACAGCAATCGCCTGCTCGTAGTCTCCTAGAACTATGTAGATGTTGCCCAGGTTGTTGAGCGAAGCCCCCTCACTATGCTGGTCACCGGTCTCTTGCGAGAGGACTAGCGCCTGCTGGTAGTACTCCAACGCCTGCTCGTAGTCGCCCAGTGCGTGGTAGACCAGCCCGATGCTGTTCAGCGTCGTCGCCTCTCCTGCTCGGTCACCGATCTCCCGCGAGATTGCCACCGCTTGCCGGTAATACTCTAACGCCTGCTCGTGGTCACCCAGTGCATGGTAGACCAGCCCGATGCTGTTCAGCGTCATTTTCTCCCCTGTTCGGTCACCGACTTCTTGCGAGATGGACAGCGCCAACTGGTAGTCCGCGACCGCCCGCTCATACTCACCTCGGTAGAGGTACGCTGCCCCTCGATAGGAGTAGAGTATTTCGAGGCCGATCATCCCGTCTGGCCATACGCCGGGTGCGAGGGCCTCTGTGAAACGTTGGGTGGCTTCCCTGAGGTCCCTTGCCTCGTAGCGGGCCAATCCGGTCACAAGAAGTATCAGCGCGCGCATCTCACCGGAAACGCGATGCTGTAGCTGAAACGATTCCAGTTCAGCCACGGGGGCTTGCATTTGATAGGCTTCGTGTTCCTCTAAGATCAAGAGATCAGGTCCGCTCAGGTTCTCCACATGGACAGTCACCAGAGCGTCGCTTTCGGTCCTTGCATACCAACCCCACAGCACCAGGTCGGCCCGGTAACGGCGGCCCTCCTCTCGTGCCACCGCGCTCCCTTCCTGCTCCGTGATAGGCTGGCCCAGGGCCACCACTACCGTGTCGTCATATCCGGTCAACGCCTCCCGCAACTGGACCAGGACCTGCTCCGTCAGCCGGTACTGCTCCGGCTCCGGCCCGGTGAAGTCAGCCACCATGATGACCACCTTGCTGCTCAGCGTCTGATCCTGCCAGTAGAGGGCATACCCGGCAGCGGCCGGGGTAAGAAGCAGGAGGACGAAACCTGCCAAGGCGAACCGACGCCAGCGGGGATAGGCCGGGATGTGCCGTTTGGCGTCAAAGGGGCTGGGCACGCGCCACCAGGCCACGTAGCCAGAGAGGACGACCAGCGCCAACCAGCCCAAAGCAGCCGTCACCCAGGTCACGATGGCCCGATCGCCGCGCCAGAGTTTGAGGAACTGGACGACGGCAGTCACAGCACTGATGAAGAAGATGACTGGTTGCCACCAGCTTTTCAGCCGGTCCAGCAGTCCAGTCGGTTTGGAGGAATCGTTCATCTTACTCCTGTGCTTGCTACGGCTCCACCCCAAGTTCCATGAGTTGTTCTTCTGCCACTTGACGCAAGGCAGGGTCATCTGACAGTTCCAGCACCCGACGGAAATCGGCAACTGCCGGATCCTGTTGACCTAGAGCCACATAGACCAGCCCTCGATTGCTGTAAGCTGTAGCATACTTTGGGTCAAGCCGTAGTGCTACATTGTAGCTCACAATTGCTTGCTCGTACTCCCCCAACGCAGAATAAGCCGCCCCTCTGCCATTATAAGCCTTGGCGGCCTGCGGATTGAGCTGGATTGCCGTGGTGTAATCTTCAATGGCTTGCTCATACTGGTTCAGACTGTAATAGGCATTGCCCCGGTCGTTGTAGACATCGGCATAATCAGGGTTAAGTCGCAGCGCTTCGTTGAAGTCCGCGATCCCGCGGTCGTACTCAGCGAGGCGGCAGTAAGCCAGCCCTCGATTGTAATAGGTGGTAGCATCCTGCGAATTGAGCTCCAATGACTCGTCGAAATCGGCAATCGCTTGCTCATACTCTCCTATGCGATAGTAAGCCAATCCTCGACTGTTATAAGCCATAACATATTGGGGATTAAGCCGGGCGGCCTCACCATAGTCTGCGATCGCCAGTTCATATTTCCCCTGGCTGGAGTAGGCATTGCCCCGGTTGTAGTAGGCAAGGTAATCCTGTGGGTTGAGTCGTAACGCCTCTTCATAATCTGCGATCGCCCATTCGTACTCACCGCGAGCGGCATATGCTATCCCTCGGTTGTTATAGGCTTCAGCATAGTGTGGATTAAACTCTAGGGCTTTCTCATAGTCCGCCAACGCCTGATCGTACTCCCCCAAGTTGGCATAGGCCACCCCCCGGTTATAGTGGGCTGTGGCATCCTGTGGGGCGAACCGCAATGCTTCGGTGAAGTCAGATATGGCTTGGGCATGTTCTCCCATGTGGGCATAGACTACACCCCGGTTGATATATACCTCAGCATTCTGTTGGTCGCTCCTCAACACTTCTGTAAAGTCGGCAATCGCTTGCTCGTACTGCCCGAGAGCGGAGTAGGTACGGCCCCGATTATAGATAAACTCAGCGTACTGCGGGACAAGCTGTACTGCATCCATGAAATCCGCGAGTGCTAGCTCATATTCACTCAGGTCTGCATAGACTACGCCTCGGTTGTTGTAGGCACTGGCCATCTTCGGGTTGATCCGTAGCGCTTCATCAAAGTCTGCGATTGCCAGCTCTCGTTCGTTCTGAAAGTAGTATGCAGTCCCGCGATAGAAGTGGAGTGCTCCAGGTACAGTCATGCCCTCTAATGAGACCCCATATGTGAGTGTATCACTGAAACGCCGGATAGCCTCCTCGTAGTCACCTGCTTCGTAGCGGGTCATCCCAGTTAAAAAGAGTGTCAGTGTACATAGCTCCGCTGAGAGATGGTCCTGCAACTGAAACGAATCTAATTCAGGCACGCCTGTGTATAGCTGGTATCCCTCCTCACATCGCAAGGGTAGGTCCTTGGATTCACCCAGGTTTTCTACATGCATTGTCACCAGCACGTCACTGCCGGTTTTGGCGTACCAACCCCAGAGCACCATGTCAGCTTGTCGTCGGCGTCCTGCTTCCCGCGCGACTTCACTGCCTTCCTGTTCTGTGATAGGCTGTCCCAGCGCAATCACTACCGTGTCGTTATATTTCGCTAGTGATTGCTTCAACTCGACCAGTAGTAGTTCCGTTACCCTGTAATTCTCCGGCTCCGGCCCAGTGAAGTCGGCCACCAGGACAACTACCTTCTCGCGCAGTTCCTGGCCCTGCTGGTAAAGCGCATAACCAGCGGAGGCCGGGAAAAGCAGCAGGAGAACAAATGCGGCCAGGGCAAACCGATGCCAGCGGGGATAGGCCGGGATGCGCCGTTTGGAGCGGCGCCTTTTTGAGCGCAGTACAGGGCTGGGCACGCGCCAAAAGGCCACGTAGCCAGAGAGGGCTACCAATGCCAGCCAGGCCAGGGCGGCCGTCACCCAGGTCATAGTGGCACGGTCGCCGCGCCAGAGCTTGAGGAACTGGACGACGGCGGTCACCGCGCCAATGAAGAAGGCGACTGGCTGCCACCAGTGCTTCAGCCGGTCCAGAAGCTCGGTTGGTTCAGGTGAATCACTCATTTCACCGCACTACCCCATAAGCTCTGTCAAAGGTACGGTCAGCTTCGCACCAATTGCGCAGTAACGCTAAAGTCCTCAGTGGTCATTGGCGTTGTCGTCGATGAAGAGTGGCGTGGAACTCCTCATTGCCGGTGGCGGGTTCTTAATTCGTCGATCTTTCGCTCGGCCCAGTCCCGCCAGTACCCATCGTCCGTCAAATCCCTGAACTTCTTGAAGTCAGCTATGGCATCGTCAGGCTTGCCGAGCTCTTCATAGGCCTCGCCCCTACTCTGGTAAGCGTCTGCAAGGGCTGGGGCGATCTCCAGGGCTTTGGTGAAGCTCGCTATAGCTTCTTCGTATTCCCCAACTAACATGCAAACCTTTCCATATTCCAGATACGTATTAGTTGAGTCGGGATTGAACTCGAGCGACTTTCTGAAATCAACCAGTGCTTTCCGGTATTCTCCTAATCGAGTATGGACCACGCCGCTGGCGTAGTGAGCCTCCCAACTCTCTGGATCCAAGTCAAGGGCCTCCGTGAGATCTTGCAATGCTGCTTCGTTGTCGCTGCTATCCGAGTACGCTGTGGCTCGCATCACGTAGAGTGCTGGGTCGTCAGGACTGGCTTCAATCGCTTTTGAAAAATCGTTGATTGCCAAGTCGTATTCTCCCAACGCTTGGTGCGCTATGCCGAGAGCGTGATAGACTTCCGCACTCTCGGGGGTCAGTTCCAATGCACGATTGAAATCCTCGAGTAGACGAACAATTGTCTCGAAATCGTCTTGAGCGCGTGTGTAATTGCCCATTTGTTGCAGCATTTCTGCTCGCCTCAAGTACATAAGGGAATCTGACGAGCTACAGGATGAGCTCGGCTGCTCATATTGCTCCGCCAGCATCACGGCTTTATCATATTCGGCCAAAGCCTCCTCATATTTGCCTTGCTGTAGAAGCACGTTTCCCGTGTTGCAGTAGGGGAGTGCCCATTGCGGATCTAGCTGCTTGGCCTGCGCAAAGTCTTCGAATGCAGGATCATAATCCCCAAGTGCTGCGTAGGCATCTCCTCTGCTGTTGTACGCCCACGCAAACTCAGGGCTCAAGACAACAGCTTGGGTGAGGTCGTCAATTGCCTGCTCGTACTCTCCTAGGTATTTGTGGGCATTGCCACGCCTATAGTACAATATTGGGCTAAGAAAGTTCGCAAGTGCGTAGTCGAAGTCACGGATCGCATTTCTGTAGTCTCGTAGACCCACATACGCTTCGCCACGGTTAGCGTGATACTCCGGATCTTCAGGAGAGATTCGCAGTGCCTCATTATAATCAGCAAGCGCTAGTTCATATTGACCTTGATGGGCATAAATGATGCCGCGATTGTTATAGGGGTAATCGAGGTCGGGATTGAGGTCAATGGCTTGATCATAAGCTTTCAGTGCTTCCTGTTCGTTCCCCAAAACTGAGTGGTAGATGACGCCTTTGTAGAACCAAGCGAGCGCCAAGCTATTGCGGATTTCTCCCTCCTGAGCGCTGATTCCCCCTTCTTGAGCTCTCTGGACCGCGACATCCAATAGGTCGAGCGCTTGATCAAGCTGTCTATCCGAGTAGTAAATCTGTGCAACGGTGAATAGCGAGAAATAGCTCATTTGCGCAGGTATCTTCTCGACAATGTACAGCCCGATTGTATCCGGCAAGAGAGGTTCGCCAAGCATCTCCAGGTCCCGCAGAGCAAGATACTCTCCACCTGTAACTGTGAAGGCCATTGTAAACGAGACAGGTGTCCCCGGAACGATCACCTCTGATGACGACTGGACATCGAAGTCAATGTACGGTGATTCTGGAGGCCTCGTGATCCTGAAGTTAGACCAGAAGCCAACATCATCATACCATCCCCAAATGATCATAGCTGCGTTGTATTTCTCTCCAATCTTTCGAGCTGACTCAACTCCGTCATCACCCTTAATCACCGGTGCTTTCTCTAGTCTAACGTTTCCTATTTGTGTTTCCGCCAAGTCCGAGGAGATCCGATCAATAATCAGACGGTGGATTTCCATGTCCCGTTGAACAGAGCGATCCTCAAATTCTGCAACAACCACCAGTATCTCATCCTCAGTAGCAGGTGAGAACAGGGGGTACTGCCACTTCTGCCAACCCGATAGGATAGCAAGGACCACTACCGCTACGAGAAGAAATGCTCCCAATGCCGCAACAATGCGGTGACGGATGGTTGTTCGAGCGCCACCACGAACAACGATGTGGACGAGAAAGGCAAATGTACATGCGACAGCAACTAAGCCTAAGATTATGGCCAGGACGAAGCTACGCCTTATCAGTCTCTCCACAAACGCCATAATAGCTATTACCGCTGCAAGGGATTCAAGGACCGGTGCATATTTGGTCAGAAAGTCGATCACGCTCCGGAACGCATTCTCGGTCCAAGTCACCTGTACCCAAAAAGATCCCCGTGGTGCAGGAGGGAATCTTGTATCTTGAATGCACTTGATAACTTTGCCGGTACGGGTGTTGCGGTACCTGCCTGTTTGGGGCACGGCCGCTCCTGGCTTGTATGTTGGTTTTCTCTTAGAGTTGCGCTTGCGTCGGGGCATAGGTTATGCTCCCTCTTCCCAGAGGTCGGGCCTGTAAGGTCCGGCTCTCCACTCCAACTCATATAGCACGGGGGAAACATCCGTAACCAGACTGAACGTCCCGTTCTGCATATACTGGCAGAAGCGGTCGCTTGTAGGAGACAGCTTTGAGGTAATAGCGCAACTGCTGGACGTCTGCCTCCGAGTGCAGTCCAGGGTTTCTTTGGAAATAGATCTCCTGCATTGCTTGCAACTTCTGAGGGAAGGAGTCCGCATAGCGTCTGGTCTCACTCAAGAGTATCTGCAATCCTCTGGCGACAGCTTGTTCCCGCGATTTATGGTGACCTTCACACTTGGATGATGCAATGTCAGATGATGCTCCCGCCGTTAGCGAAGCACACTGTTGCTGCTCTATCCACGTTCCCACCGTCCGTCGCTGTAGAACACATAGATGACTCCACCGTCGGTCTGGAGCGTGAACCCTCGTTCAAATTGCTGCATTGAGCCTTGGTAACCTCTTTCGCAGTCAATGGCGTTGCCCAAACCAGTGCGAATCTCTGGTATGTTACACCACATCATACCAAAACCACGCTTAGGTGTTGGCGGGCATTGCGCTGGCGTGTTGGCGTCGGTACACGAGAACTCTGGGCTGCCCTCAACATAGGGCGAATGCTCGAATATTCGCCACGTTCCGTCGTTGAATAGCACGAGAGCTTGAGCGTAGTCAATTGGTTCGCGCCAGAACATCTTGCCGCCCTCGAAGTTCTCTTCGACTATGAATCCATTGATAGCATCGCCAGTTGCGCAGCCGATCTCTCCCTGAATAGAATTCCACACGGCTGTGAAAGGACCACTAACTGCCGGGCAAGTGGGCGTAGCTGTCGACCCAGGAGACGCGGTTGACGTAGGTTTTGGCGGGACGGTGGTTGGCGTCGGTGATTGTGTCGGTGGGGTTGTTGGTGCAGAAGTAAGGGTGTCGGTCGGCTGGGAAACCAGCGTCGTTGGTGAAGTCGCTGAGGATTCCAGGCCAAGCCATTGCCGGACTTCCGGGACTACTACCACAGCAGCTATGCACGCCACGATTGCGACGAATGCGCTAATCAGGGCGATTATTTGATCGCGCGTCCAGCCTTTCACTGACGTGGAGCTCCTTCCCTTGCATCATAGATCAGGGGGCCGTTTGGCTAGAAATGCTACGAAACAATGGCGATCACTACATAAGCTATCCAGAAAACTATCGCTACTATTGGAAGTCCTCAAAGAAAAAGATGTTGGGCAACGCCTTGGTCTGTTTCTGCACTCTTCGCTTGTGAACCGAATATAGTTTCATGCTGCAAAGTAGTCTCCAGGGGCGATTTCAGCCTCCGCCGGGATTGCCCCCGGCCCATCGGCGGTAGGTCTGAGCCCAATTATAGCCCAACGGCGTCACTCGCACAAACGACACCGCCGTCCGCTCCGCTTCCCCATCATGACCAATGCCGGTGAGCGAAAAACGCGGGGTTATGTTACGGCGAATGGCGGTCGCCATGCCCACGGCGGCCCGCCTTTTTCTCCCCGCCGCAAGCAGCCAGGTTTCCAGGCGGAGGCTTTCGTGAAACCGCCCCGATATCCCAAATTTCCCAATATTGACACCGCCCGAAAAGTGTGGTATAGTATTAGCACATTTGTTCTATAACAAGCGCATCCAAAACCATTGCCCTCCACACTTTCAGGGCCCCTTCCGTGGGCAGGCCGAAAGGCCAAGGGCTGGATTGGCGCACCGCGTCTTTACCTTGTAGTGGTGTCTCGCAACCCTTTCTAAGCCGATCCTCCCTCTTCCACACGTTGTATGCCCAATCTTTGAGTGGAGGAGGCAGGGATGCGCGTCATCGCTCTCCCCGGCGAGAAGGGGGGAATCGGCAAGACCACGACGACCGTCAACCTGGGCGCTGCCCTGGTGGAGATGGGCCGTCGTGTGTTGCTGCTGGACACCGACCCACAGGCGTCCTGTTCGCGCTCTGTGGGCGTTGCTGTCTCCGACCCTGCTCGCTCCCTCTACGCGGCCCTCTCGGGCCAGGCTTCCCTCACCGAACTGATCGTCAAATCTCCCACTTGCGACATCTTCGTCGTGCCGGCGCATCGCCGGCTGGCCACCATCGGCGTGGAGATCACCATCCATCCCGACACGCGCCTGCGCAAGGCGCTTTTAACCCTTCCACAGGATGCATACGACTACGTCCTCATAGACTGCCCGCCCCGGCTCGACCTGTTGCCCATCAACGCCATCACCGCCGCTGGGGAGGTGCTCATCCCCCTGACGCTTGAGGTTCTCCCCACCCACACGCTGCCCACGCTGATGCGCACGATCAACGAAGTGCGCACCTTCGGCGACAACCCCGACCTGCGCGTCCTGGGCATCGTGCCGTGCATGACCACGCGCGGGCGCACCCGCCTCGAGCGGGAGATCCGCCGGGTGCTGCCGCAATTGGTCAACTTGCCCATCTACAGCGGCATCCGCAAGGCCGAGGTGATCCGGGACGCGGTGGGGATTGTGACGTTGTTCGGGCAGCATCCCTGGGCGGCGGAGGACCTGGGGTTGCTGTTCCACCTGGATCCCCACGAGGTGGCGGAGTTGGTTCAACTGGCGAAGGGAGAGACGCTGTTGCTGTGGAACCACGACGTACATGTGCCGCTGTACGTCCCGCTGCCTCCGGACCGCGCGGACCTGTACAAGACCGACCCCGAGCAGCAGCGCCGGGCAGCGCTGGCGCGGGGGGTAACGCCGGTGGTGGTGGAGTGAGAAGGAGGTGGAAAGATGGCATCATTGCAGCAGTTGGTGCACATCGTTGAAGGTCTGTGGTTGGGCGCGGACTTCACTACGACATTTGCCCTTATCTTTGCCCTCGGCTTCGGCTCAGGCTCGGCTGCTGGCTTCACTTTGGACCTCGTCTTCAGTGCCCTGCAGCAGAGGGGAGACTGAAGAGTGAACAGCACCGTCGGTGCAACTGCTATGGTGGACTGGTGGAGGCAAGTATGCAAGCGCAGATGATTGCTTCCTGGCCGGCTTCGTTCTGGCCATCGCCGTGTTGGCGGTAGCGTGGCCTGTGATGCAGTTCGTAAAGGGAATGCATCGCGGCGAAAAGGTGAGAAAGCGCCGCGAACTGGCCGCCGATAGCGGGCATGCGGTACCTCCAGCCAGACTTCTTATCGCTTCGACCGGTGGAGACGTACTGTGCTTTGACTTGACAGCGTCGCCGCTGCGCGTGGGACGGGCGACTGGTAACGATCTGGTCGTCACGACCGCTATACCGGGGTGGGACACCGTATCACGTCATCACGCCTGGCTGTACTACGATGGCCGTCGGGGGAGATGGGTGGTCAAAGACGAGAACTCCAGCAACGGTACTTGTGTCAACGGCGCAAGGACCGGGTGCAACATCCTGAAGGACGGTGTTCGAGTTGCCTTCGGCGGTATGGAGGCGGTGTTCCGGCAGACGGCATAGGGGCGGGGAGGAACGGCAGGGACAGCAAAAGAGGGCGGGCTGCCAACTACTACCAACTTCTAGTTGGCGGCAGTTGACTCAGGCGAGTCTGTTTCCAATCGCTCCAGGAATTGGCGGACGGTGAGGATGGGAATGGACCGGTACGAGCCCAGATCCAGCAGGTGGCGGTCGCCGCTGACGATCACGTCGGCCTGGGCGTCCACCGCGCAGGCCAGCACCATCTCGTCGGCAGGGTCTTCGGGGATGGCGCCGGCGACGTCGGCATCGCCGGGTACGAGAAGCGCATCTCGTTCCAGTAGGATCACCAACTGCTCGACGTCCTCGTCGGTGATGGCGTACTTGCGCCGAATGCGGGGGTAGTCCAACGTGGCGCGGGTTTCGGCGATGATGGCAGGGGAGACGATCAGCAGGTACCGGCGCTCGCGCCATGCATCCAATATCTGGGCCGGCAGCCCGGCTTTGACCAGGAGGCTACTGACGAAGACGTTGGTGTCAAGGACGACCTTGAGCATAGGTAGCCCTCACAGCCTCGATGGCTTCAACGACGTCTTGTGCTACCTCTTCGGCAGAGATATCAGGCACCCGGGAGCGAATGTGGTCCAGCACTTGAAAGCGGGCCTCCCGCTCGGCAATGACCTGCTGGTACATCTCGACGGGGATGACGGCTACCATCGGCTTGCCGGAACGTTCGACGATGACTACCTGCCCGCCGTAGTGGACGTTGCCCAGCAGGTCCGCGAACCTGTTGCGTGCTTCTCTTGCGCCTACGTGTTCAACCATGGGCTTGCCCCTCCACGTCTGTGTGCTGGCCTTAGTATATCACACGATTTACACTATGTCAACTGTGTACGCAATGAACCGAGTAGCAACAGTGGTGCTGGTGCTGACACTGACCCTGGCGGTCGCCTCGCCAGCCTTTGCGCAGGAAGGTGAACCAGGGGATGCGGGCCCCGATGTGCCACGCCCTGCGGTTCGACAGGCTCACCAATCGTGCGTCGAAGGGCCTGTCCTGAGCCTGTCGAAGGACTGTACCTGTGGCTGATCACCAACCTGGTCTGGACCGCCGTCAGCGCGGCGGCGGCGGCCCAGCCGATACATCTGTTCGTGGACGAGGGTTGGCACTTGCTGCAGTACGCCGGCACGGCGGCCGGGCTGGAGGCTATGGCCCGGCGGTTTCGCAAGCACTACGCCGCCATCCACCTGGCCACCCAGTTCGGCCAGTACCTGGCCCGCAGCCCCGACGCCGAGGTGATCCGGGACGCGGTGAGGATTGTGATGTTGTTCGGCCAGCACCCCCGGTCGGCGCAGAACCTGGGATTGCTGTTCCACCTGGAGCCATACGAGGTGGCGGAGTTGGTCCAACTGACGAAGGGGGGAGGCGCTGTTGCTGTAATGGACACAATCAGCGATAGGCTTCGCGTCGGTGTTTCACACGATAGACAGTAACAATACGAGATTCATCGTCTATGTCATAGAGAATGCGATATACTCCTACACGCAAGCTGTAATCCGTGGTGCCTCGGAGTTTCTTAGCGTCGGGTGGGCGGGGATTTTCCTCCAGGCCGTCAATGTGCTGGCTTACCAGACGGGCGTAACCCTTGGGTAAGTTAGCGATGTCTTTGATCGCTCGCTGCAGGATGCGAACGTTATACATCTATCCCCTCGCCACGTAGCTCAGCTTTGGCCTGTTCCCAGGGTATTGGTTCCTCTCCGGCTTCGCGGAGACGACGAATTTCATCGGCGTCTTCTAAATCCTCCAGCAGGGTCAACAGTTCTTCCCAGAGCACGTAATCGAGTACCACCGCTTTCTTGTTGCCATTGGTGTCTACCAGGAATTGAGCCGTTTGTAGCAGTTCTGTAGTGCTCATTTCAACCTCCTTTTTGCTGCTCCAGCGCCGAACTACTCAACGTCGAGCTGCCTATCCCATGATACGATAAGTCTGCGCTGTCGTCAACCTCTCCTGGTCGCTGATGTGCAGTTCTCGCTACGGTGGATGCGGCCCCCCGGGTTGTTACCCAACGGCAGCCTTCGCACAAACAAACGCCCCTTCGACTTGGCCCTTTGGCAAGCTCAGGGCAGGCGCTGGGGACGGTGCGAGAGTTGCGCTGGCTGTTCTGGCTGTGGCTCAAAGGGCTTATTCTCATGCTGCTCCTGGGACCCGCCAATGCGTTGCTCCTGAAACTGGCCCACGTGGCGGCGGTATCGGGGCTGGGGGAGATCAGTAGTCTCTTTGGCGGGGTCGTCAGGTTCCTCACAGCAGCGGCGGTACGGTGGGATTTCGCTGGCCGCCCAGGCCCAGGCGGCCGGGTCCTCCAACCCGGCGGAGCACCTGGGCAGGCAGGCTTCGCCGTAGGCGCGGCTCGACTGAGTTTGCTAAAGTCTCAGCCGAACGGTTGCCGCCCTGGACATCGCCGCCTCGTCCACCTGCGTCTTGACCGACACGCCGGACCCACTCGGCCAGCACCTCGGCAACGGTGTGGGTGGTGACGATTTTCTGGATCAGACCCACAACGGTGCCACCAACCAGTCGTTGGCTTCCTGGCGCAGGCGGGTACCAAAGATAGCGCTCAGGTTGACGAATTCGCCGTCGGGCTGGCGTACCTCGAAGAAGTGTCCCTTGTCTATCCGGCCGCACAGGACGAACTGCACTGTCTGACGGCGATTAGCCATCAGGTTAGCCACGTCTTGCAGCGTCTCCCGGATGAGGCGCGCTACGTCTGGCCGCTCATTCCGGGGCACGCAGGCCAGTAGCGTGTCCAGCCCGGTGACGGTGACCTCTCTTGCTGGCGGCGGCTCCTCGCGCCAGGCCAGGCGCAGGAACTCGACGATGCTCAGCCTGGTCGGATAGGGGGGGTAGGCCGTCGTCCTCTCGACGACGTTGTAGGCTCCTGCTTCCATCAGAACGCCGCCTCCACGATTTTATCATAAACGCTGTCACCGGTCACTTCGGCCAGGTAGCGGCACAGTTCGTCCAAAGCCTGGGAACGGAAGCGCTCGCGCACCGGCCGGAAGTTGGCCCCGTAGCGGTATTCGGCGTAGAGGTAGTGGACGCGGTCAAT
>CAZZEX010000089.1:2615-21138 GCA_964653285.1 uncultured Anaerolineales bacterium | reverse complement strand
ACCTCGACGATGTGCAGTTCATCGTCCACGACGAGGATGGTTTGGTAAGCCATTGTGTATAACCTCTCAAAGGCAGTAAATTGGTAGATTGGTACATTTTTCAGTCAGAAACTCGTCCCAACTACTCCTCCTGCTGGGAGGTGTCAGGTGCAGGGGGATGCGTCCATGGGGGATGAGGATGATGCCCAGGGGGGTATGCCCACGGCGGACGAGGCCCGAACAAGCGGCGGAAGAAAAAGACGGCCATGCCGATCAACAGCGCCAGGAAAGCCAGGCGAGCCAGCCCTCCCACGACGAGGAAGGGGCCAAAGGCGGGTCCAAGTGGCAGGCCATGACCTGGGACGAAACCCCGGCCAAAGTGCCTGCCCTGAGCGTGGCCGAAGGGCCTGCCCGGACCAAAGGCCACCGCCATGGGGAGGTCAATCACTCCCCGGTCGGGCACTCCGTCCCCATCATCGTCCACCAGGTCCACCTCCAACCGAGTCGCCACCTCAGGCTCCCCCCTGTACGCTCCAGTCGCCCAGCCACGCTCATAGCCCTTGCTTCTGAAGGTCACTATACCCCAGATGGGCAAGGCAATCCCCACGATGACTACGGTGGCGGCGACTACTCCGATTACGACTTTCCACTTTTTTGACATTTCACACCTCCTTGTGTGATGCGTGTTGCGTGTTGCGTGAAGATTGATCCGTTGATGTCCTGAAATCCGTGTTCTTACTCGAGAACCTTTCGATACGGCCTGATCATCCCCGACTCTATCCTCCTGGCAAATTCCTTCCTGAACCCCGGTACTCTCAGCAGCAATGGGACGACAGCGTTGATCATTCTCGTCCTGACGTCTTTTTGGGGAAAGTCATACAGCCCCAGTCTTTTGTAGGCTCTGTGATCGGCCTGGAAAGGTACGCGCAGCCGGCTCCAAATCTCGTCCCGGAAGAGCTTTTTTCCAGCCACACCGAGAAATGTGGGTGGCCTGACGTAATCACTGGCGGCAAAACGAACCAGACGCTGGGCCAGGTCTTGCAATAACCTGTCAATGTCCACCGAATCTCCATATTCGTCGCTGACAAAACCGGCAGGATTGGCCGGCTGAAGCTCAAACCAGCCTTCCAGAATTTGCCCGAGATTATGGTTCTGGCTCAACGGCCCGGAGATGATAAACCCTATCTGCTACGCAGCCTGGCCCTTGAACTGGCTCATATACAGGTGGTGATAGAACCCGCGTTGTGCCAGCAGCTCATCGTGGGTGCCACGCTCGATGATGCGACCGCCGTTGATGACCAGGATATTGTCGGCGTCGCGGATGGTGCTCAAGCGGTGGGCAATGACGAAACTGGTTCGTCCCTCCATCAGGCGCAGCATCGCCTCCTGGATGTGCTTCTCCGTGCGGGTGTCCACGCTGCTGGTCGCCTCATCCAGAATGAGGATACCCGGATCGGCCAGCACCGCGCGCGCGATGGCCAGCAGCTGCCGCTGCCCCTGGCTCAGATTGCTGCCTCGCTCCGAAAGCTCGGTCTGATAGCCTTGTGGCAGGCGATGGATGAACTGGTCGGCGTTGGCGAGCCTGGCCGCGGCGATGATCTCTTCGTCCGTGGCGTCGAGTCGCCCGTAGCGGATGTTTTCGATCACCGTATCGGAGAACAGGAACGTGTCCTGTAGCACGATGCCCAGTTGGCGGCGCAGGTTGGCTTTCTTCATCCGGCGGATGTCAGTCCCATCAATGGCGATCTGGCCACTATCAATGTCATAGAACCTCGTCAGCAGGTTGACGATGGTCGTCTTGCCTGCCCCCGTCGGGCCGACCAGGGCGATGGTCCGCCCGGGCTCGGCGTGAAAAGCGACCTGCTTGAGCACGGGCACGTCAGGCTCGTAGCCGAAGCAGACGTCCTCGAAAACCACATCGCCCGCGACCTGCTCAAGTGGCTGAGCGTCCGGCGCGTCGACCAGCTCTGGCACCTCGTCCAGAATCTCGAAGACACGCTCCGCGCCCGCGATGGCCCCTTGAATTTGGGCATACAGTTGGGCGATGTGGTTCAACGGGCGCCCAGACTGCCGTGCATAGTTGATAAAGCTGGCGATGGTGCCCACGGTCGCCAATCCCCGCAGCGCCATCCAGCCGCCGGTGCCCGCGATGATGGCGAACCCCAGGTTGTTGACAAAGTTCATCATCGGTCCCACGAACCCGGAAAACATTTCGGCTCTCGTCGCCGCGCGTTGCAACTTGCGGTTGGCGACGTCGAACGTGTTGATGGTCGCTTGCTCGCGCACGTAGGCCTTGACCACGCGCTGCCCGGTGATCGTCTCCTCGATGATGCCATTCATCTCGCCCAACGTCTCTTGCTGTTCACGGAATCCCTTGCGCGTCTGCATCGCCACCGCGCCGCTCAAAAAGACCATCAGTGGGATTGTGACCAGGCTGACGAGGGCCAGGCGCCAGTTGATCAGGCACATCACCACCACCACCCCGACGACGCTCAAGACACTGGAGATGAACTGGGTAACACCCTGGTTCAACACGTTGCTGATGTTCTCCACGTCGTTCGCCAAACGGCTCATCAGCTCTCCGTGGGTACGCCGGTCGAAGAATCGTAGGGATAGCGTTTGCAGCTTGGCAAAGAGATCGTTGCGGATGTCGCGCACGGTGAGTTGGGCCACACTCGCCATCAAATAGCTCTGCAGCCATATGGCGAGCGACGACGCACCATAAGCGCCGATCATCAGCAACGCCGTGCGGGCCAGGCCCGGCAAATCACCTTTCAGGATGTACGTGTCGATGGCGACGCCCATCAAGAAGGGGCCCAGCAATGCCAGGCCCGATGAAAGGGCGACCAACGCAACGGTGCCAATCAACAGCCATTTTTGGCGTTTCAAGTAACTCCACAGGCGGCGCATCGTGGCTTGCACGTCACTGGCCCGGCCCATACCGCCCATCATGTGCATGCCGGGTCCGCGCCGACCAGGGCCGAATCCCCCGGGCCGGCTGGGGCCACCTCTTCTCATCACCGGAGGACGTCCTCCGTTTCCTCGATTATTGGGGCGATTTTCAGGCATGGGTCGTTACTCCATTCCCCAACTGGGATTCATAAATCTCGCGATAGATCGGGCTCGACGTTAGCAACTCGCTGTGTGTCCCTTCGGCGGCGATTTGGCCGTCATCCAGCACCAGGATCTTGTCGGCGTTCAGCACCGTGCTGATGCGCTGCGCGATCACGAAACTTGTCTTGAGCGGAGCCGAAGGGCTCGTGCGACCCCTCATCACGTCCTCCAGCGCATCCTGAATCTTGGTCTCCGTCTCCACGTCAACGGAACTGGTGCTGTCGTCGAGGATCAGCACGGCAGGCTGGATGAGCAACGCACGCGCAATGGCGACCCGCTGCTTCTGCCCTCCCGACAGGTTGACGCCGCGCTGGCCAAGCACGGTATCATATCCATCTGGGAATTCGCTGATAAACTCGTGGGCCTGCGCCGCCTTGGCCGCGGCGATCACCTCTTCGTCGGTGGCCTCGGGGCGCCCGTAGCGGATGTTGTCGCGGATCGTCCCGGTGAACAAGACCGATTCTTGCAGGGCGATGCCGACGTTGCGGCGCAGAACTTCTTTCTCGATATCGCGCACGTCTACGCCATCAATCGTCACCCGCCCCCCGGTCACGTCGTAGAAACGCGGGATCAGGTGGATCAGGCTGGACTTGCCCGACCCCGTTGCACCCAGGATAGCCACCGTCTGTCCCGGCTCGGCGACAAAGTTGATGTCCTTGAGCACCGGGGCGTGATCGTCGCCATCGTAGCTGAACGTCACGTTTTCAAAGGTGACTTTTCCCGACGGCGCAAATGTGGTTATGGCATCGGGCTTGCTCTCGATCTTGGGCGCGCTATCCAGCACTTCCTGGATGCGCTCTGCCGACGCCTGGGCTCGCGCGGTCATCATGACCAGCATGCTGACCATCATCAACGACATGAGCGTGCGCGTCAAATAGTTGACAAAGGCGATGATTTGCCCCATCTGCATCGTCCCGTAGGTCACCTGAAGGCCGCCAAACCAAATCGCGCCGACTATCCCCAGGTTTACGGCCAGCATCATGAACGGCATCGCCACGGCGACGATCCGCGCCGCGCGAATGGTCTGTTCCATCAAGCCATCGTTCGTCGCCCTGAAGCGCTGAATCTCGTGCCTGGCGCGTACAAAGGCCTTGACCACGCGCACGCCCGCCAGGTTCTCCTGCATCACCGTGTTCAGGTTATCGAGTTTGCCTTGGACCAGGCTGAACATCGGAGCCGCCTTGCTAATCACCCAAATCAACGCGACCAGCACCAACGGTGTCAAGACGAGAAAAAGCAACGCGAGTCGGGGGCTGGTCAGAATGGCCATCAACAGGCTTCCCAGGAGCATTAACGGTGCTCTGACCATGATCCTGAGCAGCATCGCCACCACTTGCTGAACCTGGGTGACGTCGTTGGTCAGACGCGTGACCAACTGCCCCGTCTCCAGGTCGTCCAGGTTGCCAAAGGAGAACGACTGCACCTTGCGAAAGAGCGCGTGGCGCAGATCGGCCCCAAAGCCCTGTGCCGCCATCGTGGCGAACACCGTGCAGCCAAAGCCGCCCGCCGCGCCGACGATCGCCAGCCCAACCATCAGCAGGCCGGTGTTGGTGACGACGGACATATCGAGTTGAGCGATCCCTACGTCGACGATGCGCTGGACCAGCCGCGGCTGCATCAGGTCCATAGCGACTTCGAGGATCATGAGCACTGGGGCCAGGATAGCCCATTTCCAATAGGGTTTTAGAAACTCGGCTAATCTTAGTGACGACTTCATTTCGCGTTTTTGACTCCTACTAAACAAACGTTGTGCTCAAGGCATCGGCTGTTCATCGTTTCTCTCTTCGTCTCCTCACTCGTACCGCAGGGCTGCCACCGGATCCAGCCGGGCGGCCCGGGAGGCCGGGTAGACCCCTGCCATCAACCCGACCAGCGTCCCGAAGGAGACCGCGCCCAGGGCCAGCCACCAGGGCACCACGGACAGGGAGCCGATACCCTGCATCCCCTCGGACTCCAGATACCAGTGGGCAGCCCAGTCCACCCCGCGCCCCAGCAACGTTCCCAGGACCAGGCCCAAGATGCCTCCCAGGAAGCCGATCAGGGCCGCCTCGACGATAAAGAGCCGCAGCACATCCCCTCGCGAGGCGCCGATGGCCTTCATGATGCCGATTTCGCGCGTCCGTTCGTAGACGGCCATAATCATAGTGTTGGTGACGCCCAGGGCAGCCACGAACAGGGCCAGGCCGCCCACCGACCCCAGCAGCGTGTTGAGCACGGCGAAGATCCGGTTCGCCAGGTCAAGGAAGGTGCGCAGCGAGCGGGCCTGGAAGCCCATAGCCTTGACCCGGTCCTCCACCGCCGGCACTGCCGCCAGGCTCCTGGCCTTGACCACCAGGCCGTCGTAGCCCCGCGTCTCCAGCAGGTCGGGTTGCCCGTACCACCAGTGCTTGATGTCCGCGGCGTCCTCCACGCCCAGTTCGACGGCGCTCCACCGTCCCTCCTTGACGCCCAGCACCGTCACGGGGAACTCCCCGGTCTCGCCCCGGGGCAGGCGCACGGTGAGCGTCACCACCTGCCCCACCAGTGCACCGTAGTCGCTGACGCCCAGGTCGCGGGCCAGTCGTGCAGAGAGGACAACGCCTCGCGCCTCCCCAGGGTCCAGTTGCCTGCCGGCCAGCACCTGCGATGCTCCCTCAAAGGGGCCGAGCTGTTCCGTGCTGCTTTGCACCCGGGCCGGGGCTGCCCGCTCGCCCCACTTCACACTCAAGTCCAGGTACGAGGGCAAATCCACCAGCGGGGCGACGCTGGCCACCTCAGGCATCCGGCGCAGTGTTTCTACCGCCGCCGGAGTGATGGGCACTTCCGGTCGGGAATCCGCGTAAGAGTCGAAACCGTCGGCCTCCATGCGTTGTGGCGAGACGATGGACGCACCTGGTCGGGTCTCAGCGTAGGGAGCAAAACCGTCGGTTTCGGCGCGGGGCGGTGTGACGAAGACCGATTCCAGCCCCACCGCCTCGATGTTGCGCTGCACCTCCCGCTCAACGCCCACGGCCACCGAGAGCATGGCCACGATGGTGATGATGCCGACGAAGACGCCGATGACGGTCAGACCGCTGCGCACGATGCGTCGGCTAAAGTTGGCGAAGGCGCTGCGCAGCAGATCGGCCAGGCGCATTGATGGCGGCGTGCCCTCTCCCCCTCCCTTGCCCTCCCCCTCTCCCAGCGATTGGGAGAGGGGGAGGGTACCGCCGCAGGCGGCGGGTGGGGGTGAGGGCTGAGCGACGCGCTCGACACGGCCGTCGCGCAGGTGGATCACCCGGTCGGCGACGGCGGCCGCGGCGGGATCGTGGGTGACCAGGAGCACCGTCACACCGCGCTTCCGGTTCAGCCGGCGCAGGAGGGCCAGGATCCCCGCGCCCGTTTGGGTGTCCAGGTTGCCCGTGGGCTCGTCGGCCAGGATGACGGCCGGGTTATGCACCAGGGCGCGGGCGATAGCCACGCGTTGCTGCTCTCCCCCCGAGAGTTGTGTCGGGTAGTGATGCAGCCGATGGCCCAGGCCCACCTGTTCCAGCAGAGCGCGGGCCTGGGCCTCTCGCTCCCGGCGCGGGACGCCGGCGAACATGAGAGGCAGGGCGGCGTTCTCCAGGGCGGTCAGACGCGACAGCAGGTTGAAGGTCTGGAAGACGAAGCCGACGCGCTGGCGGCGGTGGTGAGTCAGTGCGGTCTCCCCGGCCGCCCCCAACTCGACCCCATCCACCCACACCTGGCCGTCCGTGGGCCGGTCCAGGCCACCCACCAGGTGCAGCAGTGTGGACTTTCCCGAGCCGGAGACGCCGGCCACGGCCACGAACTCACCACGGCGTACCCCCAGGTCCACACCGGCCAGCGCCTCCACCGTCCCCTCACCGATGCGGTAGTGGCGGGTGAGTCTCTGGGTGACGACGGCCAGGTCCATCATTGCAGGGACTCGGCGACCAGCAGCGCCTCCTCGCCGGAGATAGCCCCACTCACGGTGAAGGTCCGCCCGTCCTCGGTCCACGCCAGGAAAACTTTGTTGCCTTCTTCATCGGCGAAGAGCGTCCCCGTGGTGCCCCGCAGCGAGGCGGGCTCGCCGGAGGCGGAAGGGGACTCCACGGCCCGGCCATCGGTGCCCTGACCGACGGCGAATGGTCCTTGGGCCGATTCGTAGCGCAGGACGATGGTGTCCCCCATCTTCACCACGTCAACGAGCGTGGCGCCCTCGGGGAGGTGGGACGGCGTCAGCAGGTCGAAGCCGGTCACCGCCTCGGCCTCGTCCAGGCTCAGGTGCTGAGGCATGCGCTCCTCAACCGGCACCACCTCGGCTCCATCCGGGATCTGGGGAAAGGTGAACAGGTCGTCGCGCAGGCCCACGTCCAGTTCTACCAGTTCGGCCGTCACCTGGCCCTGGCCCATAGAGCCGCCGTCGAAGGCCGCCTGCAGCGGCACCCAACGGACCCGATCCACCCATACCATCCCTGTGGCTCCGGCCGCCGCCACCTCGGGCAATTCCTCGGGGTGGGGCACAAACTGGAGACTGTAGGCCGCGTGGCCTCCTATCTCCTCGGTGCCCAGGAGCGTCACCTCGCTGACCTGCAGGAGCCAGTCCACGAATGTCTGAGGGGAGTCGAAAGGCAACTCGCCTTCGTAGGCGGGCATCGCTTCGACGTTGTGTATCTCTTCGACCGCGCCCGTCCAGACGGTGTTGCGAGCCGGGACGTAGAGCCAGAACTGCTCCCCATCGCTGACGGCCACCGCACCCTGGGCCTCGGCCTCGCTCGCCTCCTGCACCTCGACGCGGAACTTGGGGTGGGCATCGGGATCCCCCTCGGGCGGCTTCTTGCCCCAGACCTCGAGGGTGGCCCAACCGCTCTTGTCGGGAGTATCGGCCTCGACCCGCAACACGGCGTGGCCGTCCTGGGCGGCGTCCAGTGTTTCGACGGCGCGGGTCAGGATCTCCTCGGGCGTGGGGTCGCCGTTGAACGCGGCCAACGCCAGCCCGCTGACCCCCAAAGCCAGGATGGCTACCAGAAGCACCAACAGTCTTTTACCTTTTCTACTCATCGTTTTCCTCCTTCGTGAGATTTGGCTTGAAAATCTTCACAGTTCCTCTCCTAGCGGCTTTCAGCCGCAACCGAATGACAGTTCAAATTCTGCTCATCGTTTTCCTCCTTCGTGAGATTTGGCTTGAAAATCTTCACAGTTTCTCTCCTAGCGGCTTTCAGCCGCAACCAATTGACAGTTCAGACCTTCGTGGCTTCACGCCACACATTGTACACCGCTTGGCTAATCTTCGCACGTCTTGCAAGTGAACCATCCCGTGCCCCGAACCGTCTTTCCTGTCCCTCAGGGCGGTTAGCAAAACCACCCTACGTTAGTAGCGAACGCCTTGGACGTACAATTCGTAGCGGGCATACGGTTCATACTCAATGCGCAGATCGAACGAATCGCTGGCTCCTGGCTCAATGCCTCCAAGCAGCACAGTAGACCCCTCGCTCACGATTCGCCCGTCGTCGTCCAGCAGCACCCCGGCAATGGTCGCGCTCTTGACAGTGAAGTCATTCTTGTTGGTCAACACCCCCGTGATGCGGACATTGCCGATACCGTCGTTGGATACATTGAGATTGCTCACGGTCACAGACGCCGCTTCGTGCCACATGTGAAAGGCAACGGGTTGACCATAAGGATGCAATCCGTAAGCGGTGTAATTCCGCTCGTAGATTTCGATGCTAAAAGGACATTCCGCGCCCGGCTCCAGGAACGGACATGGGCAATATGTGTCAACCGGACCATGCGGATACAGCCCATCCTCGTCGGACCCCTGACCGGACGGCCCCAGAGTGTAGAAAGTAGCATGGATCCCTACGCCTTCATACGTTTCAGACCCGTCGTTGCGCACCACTCCTGTTACCTTGTATTTACCCTCTTCGATGCGGACAGCGTCCACCTGGATGGTAAACGGCGGACCAGGGCTCGTCTCCTCAAGTCGGGTGATTTCTAACGATGATGCATCGGTCGTTGTGGTCGCTCCCGCTGAGGCAGACTGGGACAGTGAAGAGGCTGGCGCTTCGGTCGGTATCCCGGTCGGCACGCTAGTCGGCGCGACAGTCACCGTCGTGGATGGGGCAACTGTAGGTGTCGGCGTCGGCGTGCACGTAGGAGCCACCTTGGGTAACGGGGTATAAGTAGGATAGGGCGTATAGGTAGGGTAAGGCGTATAGGTGGCTGCCGGCTGGTCAGCGTTTTGCGCCTCCTCGACCACTGGAGCTGAGGTGGCCGTCCCTGGTGCGCCACAGGCTGTTAGCAAAACAGCGGTCAAAAGCATCGGAATCACGTAATGTCCTGTTTTCAAGAGTTGGTATCGCACTTCAATCCTCCCAATTCACTAATCTACCAGTTTCCCAATCCACCAACCTATTCGTACCGCAGCGCCTCAATGGGATTCATGCCCGCCGCCTGGTTGGCGGGATAGATACCAAAGAACAACCCAATGGCGAACGAAAAACCCACAGCCAGCAATACCGAATCGAGCGTGACCAGCGACTCCAACAACCCCGTCAAAGACACCAGTTGGGCCAGGCCCACACCCAGCAGGATACCCAGCAACCCACCCAGCAGGCTCAAGACCACCGCCTCCATCAGGAACTGGGTCAAGATATCAGCCTTCCGGGCACCCACCGCCTTGCGGATGCCGATCTCTCGCGTCCGCTCCGTCACCGAGACCAGCATGATGTTCATAATGCCGATGCCCCCCACCAAGAGCGAGATGCCAGCGATGGCCCCCAGGAAGACTGTCATGATGCCTGTTATCTCGCTGGCCATCTCCAGCATGTCGGCCTGGTTCATCACGCTAAAGTCGGCATCCTCGTCTGGGTTGAGGTCATGGCGACTCCACAATAGCGCATTGATCTGGTCTTCGACCGCCGCCGTCTGATCCTCCGACACCGCCACCACGCTGACCTGCGACACCACAAGTTCCCCCTGGACGTTGCGCCCACTAAAGATCTTGGTCTGGGCCGTCGAGATGGGCACAAACACCGCGTCATCCGTGCTGCTCATCATCGAGTCGCCTTTCTCTTCCAGGACACCGATCACGGTCAAGGAAACCCGTCCGCCATTCTCGCCGGAGAGGGCGACCTTGATCTTTTGTCCTATGGGGTCAAAGCCGCCAAAGAGATCTTGTGCCGTCTGATACCCCAGCACAGCCACTTTGGCCCGTTTGTCCACGTCATTCTCCGCGATGAAACTGCCGCTCGCCACCTCCAACCCGAAGGCCTCTTGATACTCGGCCGTCACTCCCGTCACCGAGCTGTTGATGTTAGTGTCGCCAAAGATGACCTGGGTGCTCTGGCCATAATACTGCGGAGCGACGACCGACGCATCGGGCACGTTACGCGGATCGGCGATGGCCTCGGCGTCGTCGTAGGTGAGGGACGTGGCGCTGCCACTCGCGCCCCTCACGCCGCCCATACTGGTAGCGCCAGGAGACACGAAGAGCAGGTTGGTGCCGACGCTGGTGATCTGCTCGGTGATGGATGCCTGCGCCCCCTCACCGACGGACATCAACGCGATGACGGCCCCCACGCCGATGATTACCCCCAGCATCGTCAGCGCCGAGCGCATCTTGTTGACCAGCAGCCCATCCAGGGCCACCCGCACATTCTCCAGTAAGTCCGCTATCCACGCTATCATTGTCTCACCTCATCCACGACCAGTCCGTCCCGCAACCGCACGATCCGCTCCGCCTGAACACCGAGTTCCTCATCGTGCGTGACCATCACCACAGTGATGCCCCTTTCCTCGTGTAGACGATGGATGACTTCCATCACCTCAGCGCCCGACTTGGAGTCCAGGTTCCCGGTCGGCTCATCCGCCATGATGATGGCTGGGTTGTTGACCAGAGCACGAGCGATGGCCACCCGCTGCTGCTCCCCGCCGGATAACTCGGTCGGCTGGTGGTCCATCCGGTCCCCCAGCCCCACCATCTCCAGTGCCTCTCGCGCCCGTCGCTCCCGCTCGGCCAGCGGGATCCGCTGCCCGTCCCGGGTGTATTGCATTGGCAACATCACCTGCTTCAGCGCGCTGGTGCGGGCCAGCAGGTTAAAGGTTTGGAAGACAAAGCCGATCTGCTGGTTGCGAATGACCGCCAGTTGGTCATCCTTCATGCCGCCCACCTCGACCCCGTCCAGCCGGTAGACACCCGAGGTCGGTGTGTCCAGGCAACCGATGACGTGCATCAGCGTGGATTTGCCGGAGCCGGAAGGCCCCATAATCGCCACCCACTCGCCTTGCTCGATCTTTAGCGACATCCCGCGTAGGGCGTGGACTTGCACCTCTCCCATCTGATAAACCTTGGTGACGTTCTCTATCTCAATCATATGCTAGTCTCCTCCACCAAACATGCCCCCCGGGCCGAATCCGCTCGTGGAGCCTTGGGTGGGCGCAGCGACCACGCTCACCTCGTCCCCCTCGGCCAGGCCGCCGGTGATCTCCACCTCGGTGTCGGTCATCATCCCCAACGTCACTTCCACCTGCTCGGCCTGGCCGCCGACCAGCCGGTATACGTAGGCCTGATCTCCCTCGGTGTGGACGGCGCGCAGCGGAACGATCAGCGCATCCTCCTGGCTAACAGTGGTGATTTCCACATCGGCCGTCATGCCAGCGCGTATGGGAAGTTGGGTTGGCGAGAGTTGCACGGTCACCGGGTAGAGCACCACGCCAGACTCAGTCTGGGCCACCGGTGCAATAGACGTCACCTCGCCGGTCAGTTCGGCGTCGGGGAAGGCATCCAGCGTGATCTGGGCCTCCTGGCCGACGCTCACGCGAGGCACATCGGTCTCGTCCAAATTGATCTCCACCTCCAGGGTTGTCAGACCGCTCAGCACGACGACCGCCTGCCCCGCGCTGGCCGTCTCACCGATCTCTACGTCCAGAGAGGTGACGGTGCTATCCACGGGCGCGGTCAGTACCGTTTCCTCCAGCGCCCGCTGCGCCGATTCTAACTGAAGCCGCGCCTGCTCAAGCGCGTTTTCTAACTGCTCCAGTTGGAGAGGCTCGCTTTCCAGTGCCACTTGTGCGTTGAGCAGCTTCTCCTGGGCGTTCTTCACCTCAGATTCACTGATGTCGGCCACCGCCAGGCTGTAGTTTGCCTGCGCTTCTTCTAGATCGAGTTGGGCATTTCTCAAGGCCTGCTCGGTCGACTCCCGCTCGGCCTCCAGGGCGTCTTTCATCCTTTTGATCTGGAGTTCCCAGTCCCGAGCAGGATCCCATACCTCATTGTAGTTCTCCTGGGCATCGGCGAATGCATCCTGAGCCCGTTCCAGATTGATGCGGGCCGACGCCAATTGATCGCCGACGCGGGCGGAAAGAGCGGCCGTCTCGTCATATTCAGCCTGCGCGGCATCCAGGTCAGCCTGCGCCACGCCGGCCTCTGCCTCAATCTGCGCCAGCGCCAGGTCAACCTCCGCCTGGGCCACCTGAAGCTCCGCCTCGGCGACCGCTTCGCGGGCACCGGCGTCATCCAACCGGACCAGCACATCGCCCGCCTGCACCACGTCCCCAACCTCCACCGGCACCTCGGCCACGCGCCCACTCGAAAGGAACGCCAGTGCCACCTCATCGTTCGGCGCCAGGCTGCCGGTCGCATCAACCGTGACTAGCAGCGTGTCTCGCCGGACGACAGCCGTCTCCATTGATGCCTGGGCCTCGGCTATGGCCTGCTGCCGGCCTGCGACGTACTGATAGCCGATCAAGCCCAGCCCTCCGACCACAACGACGACCGCTACGACGATCCACCATTTCTTGCTCATGCGTTTCCTCCTATAGATACTCCCAACAACGCCGGGCACAGGTTTGCTCATTTCTCTCCTCGCCCCCTTGTTTATCCTCGTCAGTCCCGCTGGATCGCCCCGCCTGCTTACGGGTTAATCATTCTCTGCGACTTTTGCCTCTCAGCTTACAGGAACCTTATGTAGAAATTATGGAGATTCGATGGAGGGATAGTGGAAGTTGGAGGTTGGAGGTTGGAGGTTGGGGCAAGCCGCGCTGCTAGATCAGGAGGCAACGCAGCACCGGCTCTTCCAGACTCGTGCGCCCCTCGTCTTGAGTTGACAGATCACATAGGATGTGGTATTATAGTACTAGACTATCCTATTACTATAGTACAGGCAAGTGCAATGACGAACGCAGAACTGGCCATTCTGAGTCTCATCGCCGAGCAGCCCCGCCACGGCTATGGGGTCGAGCAGGTGATCGAGGAGCGCGGGATGCGCGAGTGGACGGAGATTGGTTTTTCCTCCATCTACTACCTGCTCAAGAAACTGGAGCGGGAGGGACTGATTGAAGGGCAATTGGAGAAGGCTGAGCGCGGCCCGGCGCGCAAGGTCTATCACCTCACGCCGGCCGGGAGGGAGGCGCTGCGCGCTGGCGTGCTCAACGCGCTCTCGGTACCGCGCCGCCGCTACTCGCCCTTGCAGTTGGGGCTCGCCGACCTCCCCGGTATCCCTCCCGGCGAGGCGCTGGCAGCACTGCAGGAGTACTGCGACGCTCTGGCCGCTCGGCTGGAGCACGTGCAGGTGCGTCGGGAGAGCCAGCGTCCCCTGCCCTACTTTGTGGACGCGATGTTCGACCACAGCATCACGATGATCCGGGCCGAACTGGAGTGGATCACACAGTTTATGTCACAACTGGAGGATCAGACGGGCGAGTAGTCGCCCAACCATTTCACCCAGGATAGCTCAGGTTTGACCACATTGTACAGGCGATCATCAGCCGTCCAGAGCTCAAGGCCGAGGGTTTCCTCCAGGGCCAGGTAGTGGCTATCGTAGGCCTGCGGGCGATTGAACCGTTTGGCCAGTTCCCAGGCTTTCTCGTGCAGGCCATCGGGGTAAAGCAATCTCACACCGAGGAGGTGAAAGGCTCTGAACATCAGTTCGGCCTCCTCAAGCGGTACCGCCCCGCGATGCATCTTGTTGCAGATTACCGATGTCCCTTCGAAGGCGAGCAGGGGAGGAGCGACGACTTCTATATCTGCGTCTATCCACGTGTCCCACAGGTGATGAGCCTTGGAGCTGTCTTTCTCGACGAGCACCAGTTTGAGGGCCAGATTGGCGTCAACGCAAACCCGCGAGTTCAAGGTCTCTCTCCTCTCTCAGCCTATGCAAATCTTCGGCAACGTCGGAAAAGGGGACTTCGCCGCGACGAGCGAGGGTCATTTCCCGCACGGCCTGAGCCATGGCCGCCTTCTGCTGGGAGCGGGAGGCGGGAGAGGTCGTCTTTTCCAACAATTCCAACTTCTGCAAGTCTTCGATGCTCACCAGGGCGGCCTTGGGCTTGCCCCTTGAAGTCAGGACAATCCGTTCCCGACCGAAGGCCACACGGTTAACGATGGTTGAGATGTTGCGCTTGATCGCGGCGATACCTACTGTGTCCATCGTTTCTGCCTCCATAGTCATAATAATGATAATGGAAATTATACCCTTGTTATCAATGCTCGTCAAATGATCGAGGTGCGAGCCCTATCGGGCTACGTCCAGCCCGTGTAGCGGGCTTCCATCTGCTGAGCCGGTGACTTCCAGCCACTGGCAAGCCTGCACTCATAAGACCAGAGTGATACCAGAGACCTTACAAAAGAAAGGAGCACAGAAATGACACTCAAACCATTGGAAGGCTTCAAGTCGCTGGAGACGCGCCACTGCGTCACCGGCTCGATGCGCCACGTCTACGCCTACAACGACCACGACATCAGCGAGGACATGTTGCTGGGAATAGGCGCAGGGGTAAGTTTCAGTTATTGGCACTTCAAGGGGCAGACTCCCTTCATGGGCGGGCGAGGCAACGTGAGCCGGCCGGGCGAAGAGGGGTTGGAGAAGACCACAGGAAGACGCACCGGCGTGGTGGTCGAGTCGTACATCACCTCCAGCGCGCGCAAGGCGGAGCGGACGCTCCTGGAGATGCTCGACGCAGGCCAGCCGGTGATGATCCAGTGCGATATGGGATTCCTACCCTACTTCGACTTTGGCGACACGGACTATCACTTTGGCTGGCACATCGTAGTCGTCTGCGGGTACGATGCGGAGACGCGCCAGGTACTCATCGCTGACCGGGATGGACTGCACCCGGTTTCGATGGAGGATCTGGAGAAGGTGCGTGGCTCCACCTACAAGCCCTTCCCACCCAGGCACAAGTGGTACACCTTTGACTTCAGCAACAAGCGCCAGCCCACCGCCGACGAGGTGCGAGAGGCTATAGCCGAACAGGCGAGAGGAATGTTGGAGCCGCCCATCAGCAACATCGGTGTCAAAGGCATCCGCAAAGCAGCCAAGCGCGCGCTCAAGTGGCCTGACCAGATGGATGAGGAAGAACTGCGCTTCACGCTCTTCAACATGTTCATCTTCATTGACGCGACAGGCGGCACGGGCGGGGGCGCTTTCCGCTATATGTTCAGCCGCTTCCTGCGCGAGGCCGCCGCGATCATGGGAGACGCACGCCTGGAGGAGAGCGCCGACGCCTTCCAGCACATCGGCGACAAGTGGCAGGAGGTCGCGGAAATTTTCAAGCGGGGATGGAAGGCCAAAGATCCGGCTGCCATGCTTGCGGAGACGACGGCCCCGATGATGGATTTGGCCGACCTGGAGGAGTCGGCGTGGGGGCAGTTGCGAGAAGTGGTTGGGTAGCAGAGCGCGTGCTCCACAGCCCCTCGGCCCAGACGCTGCTGCGCCAACCGGGCATGGTGTGGGCCGAGTTGGAGCTTCGTAGGTCGTGCTTGCAGCGCGACGATTCGCCCGGAAGTCACGCTATAAGCGTGACCTACAGCTTGCCCCCCACGTGAACGCTTACGAAGAGGAAACACCCACCGAGCCAGACCGGCGCCGGGGGGGGGGCGGGCGGTCTGGCGTGATCCTGGGCCGAAGAACCTAAAGTACGGCACTGGCTGAGCTTTTACGCCGATGGAGGAAGCATGCTAGATTCCACAGACACACCTTACCGACAACCGCTGGAGGACGGCCTGATACTTCGTACCGCTGCCGGCGAGCGCGATGTGGAGCGGGTGGCGAAGTTCAACGGCACTATCCACGGGCCGGGGACCGCCGCGATGACACGCAACCTGTTCATTCATCACCCGAACACGCGGCCCAGGGACTTTATCTTTGTCGAGGATGAACGCAGTGGGCAGGTCGTCTCGTCCCTGTGCCTGATTCCCTGGACCTGGCGCTACGAGGACGTTGACGTACCCGCTGGCGAAATGGGCATCGTGGGTACGCTGGCAGCCTATCGTCGTCGGGGATTGGTCCGTGCGCAGGTGGATTATTTCAAGCGCCGGTTGCGCGAGCGCGGCTGTTTGCTGTCGCACATCCAGGGCATCCCCTACTACTACCGCCAGTTCGGATACGAATACGCGCTGCCCTTGGAAGGGGGCCTGCGGCTCGAAACACGCCACGTCCCCACCCCACCCGATGCACCCTTCACGTTCCGTCTGGCTACCCAGGATGACCTCCCCACCCTGATGCGGCTCTACGACGAGGCCGCCCAGGACCTCACCATCCACACCCTCCGCGACGAGGCAACCTGGCGATACCTGCTGACATACACAGACGGGACAGAGACCGAGTGCGAGAACTGGCTCATCCAAGACACCGGTGGACAAATCGTCGGGTACGTGCGTCTCCCGGAGCACCACTTCGGCGAAGAACTGGTGGTGGGCGAGGTCTCGCGCCTGGGGTTTGAGGCGGCGTTGGCGGCTCTACAGCACCTCAAGGCCTTGGCCGTGGAGGGTGATAAACCCGGCATCCGGCTCAACCTGCCCGCCGACTGTACGTTGATGCGGCTGGCGCGTTCGCTAGGCGCTCACGACCTGGGCACCTACGCCTGGCAGATCCACGTTCCTGACTTTACCGCATTGCTGCGCGCGCTGGTGCCCGTGTTGGAACGGCGGATCGCCGCATCACCCTTCGCCGGGCTGACCCGGGACGTGCGGCTGAACCTCTACCGCGAGACCCTCCTGCTGCGTTTCGTGGCGGGCAGACTTACCGAGGTCGCCAACCTGGGCTTCACCGGCGGCGAAGCGATCTGCTTTCCCCCGCTGCAATTCATCCCGCTGGTGCTGGGGTACCGGACGGTGGAGGAGTTGCGCGGCGTCTACCCCGACGTGAGCGTCGCGCCGGCCTGGCGGCTGCTGGTGGACACACTGTTCCCAAAAGTGGCGTCGTTCATTTACACCATCTACTGACGCAAGAACGAGTGGGGAAGGCAACCCTGGTAGCAGGTACTCCGTACTGTCACGCCCTCACCCCCTGGCCCCCTCTCCCGATCTCAGGAGAGGGGGAAGAAGTGCCGTTCGGATGCATCAAATCGCGCGCCATCCCACAAATAGCTCTCTGACTTATCACGGACTAGCAAACCATCCCCCGGTTTGTAACCAAACCGGGCCTCGCTCCGCAAGCGAGGCCCGGCCCGTTTGTGCTGCGACGCCCGACGCTACGGGTAGTTGCGCAGCACCAGCGGCAGGAAGACCCGCCACGGTGCGTGGAAGACGTTGAACACCCTGTCGCCGTCGGGCTCTTTGTAGGCCACACCGATGTCCTGCCCGGGCTCCACATCCCACTCAGTGGCTGAGTCCCACGAGCAAGAGTAGACGTCAACGCCATCCGGGAACACGGTGTCGTGCTTGTTCGGTGCTCCGACCGCACCTTTACTTCATCAATTGCGTACCCGTCCCAGGGAATGGGGTCATCGTGATAGCACTGGAACTTTATTTGGAAGTGATCGTTAAACGTCAGCCCGTTAGCCGTTGCCTCTTCGTCCAGGTCGATGATCTGGTGTTGCCAGGAGGTGGGGTCTTCGTCGAAGGACATCACCCGATACCAGGTTGCACCGTCGTCGTCGCTGAGGAAAACACCATCCAGGGTCCCATCTCCACCCCATTCATCCCACCAGAAGTCGAGATCGACCTGAGTCTGCCCGCTCAAATCTATCGTCAATATCGCAGCAGCGGTCGAATAAATCAAGTCGTTTTCATAATCGTCCAGCAGCAGGCTGTACGTGCCGGAATAGGGATAGGATGAACTGACCTGAACGCGGCCTTCGTTGGTGAAGTAAACCATCCACTCATCCCCCAACGCGCCGGCCTCAAAGCCATCGTAATAAGGGAACGTGGCGGGGGTGGGGGACGGTGCGGCGCGCACCTGTACCTCGTCGATGGCGTAGCCGTCCCAGGGAATGGGGTCGTCAGCTCGGAACTGGAACTTGATCTGGAAGTGATCGTTAAACGTCAGTCCACTTGAGGCAGCCTCTTCGTCCAGGTCGATGATCTGGTGGCGCCAGGAAGTAGGGTCGTCGTCGAAAGACATCACCTGGTACCAGGTCGCACCGCTGTCATCACTGATGAAAACACCGTCACTCACACTATCAGAACCCCACTCATCCCACCAGAAGTCGAGATCGACCTGAGTCTGCCCGCTCAAATCTATCGTCA
>CAZZEX010000089.1:0-2515 GCA_964653285.1 uncultured Anaerolineales bacterium | reverse complement strand
GCAGCAGGCTGTACGTGCCGGAATAGGGATAGGATGAACTGACCTGAACGCGGCCCTGGGAGGTGGTGTGGACCATCCACTCGTCTCCCAGTGTGCCGGACTCAAAGCCATCGTAATAGGGAAAGGTAGCGGGTACGGGTGTGGGTGTGGGTGTGGGTGTCGGCGTATTCGTGGCTGTACTCGTGGGCGTTGGCGTGTTGGTAGGTGTGGAAGTGGGTGTCGGTGTAGCGGTTGGAGTAGGAGAAGGAGTGGGTGTCGATGTAGAGGTGGACGTAGCTGTGGGCGTCAATGTGGGACCGCCAGGTGTGATTGTTGGGGTAGGTGATGGAGCAGTCCAGGCTTTCATAACGAGGGGGAGATAGATCATGGATCCGGTTGAAGGACCTCCCAGGTAGGCATACTTCAAGTTGCCATTGCTGGCGTCGATGTAGCTGATGTGAAGACAACCACTTGCATCCAGCGCCAGAGATGTATACTTTCCGACGTCCCCTGTGCTGTCCACGGTATAGATATGCCAATCCACATCATCCATGTAGGCGTATTTTAAATCTTGATTGGTTTCATCACGGTAGCTTATGTGGGGATATCCGTCGGCATCCAAAGCGAGAGAGGTATATTGGCCGACACCTCCCTCGCTGTCAACCACATCGGTATACCAGGAAAATGCACCTGTACGGTATGCGTATTTGAGGTTTTCGTTCGTGGCGTCAAAATAGCTAATGTGAGGAGTGGGCGGGTAGAATCTTTCATCCACGGCGATGTCGGTGAATTTCCCAACGTCACCAGTGTCGTCCACCATATAAATGACAGGGTCGAACGGGCCATGATGCAAGTAAGAGTGCTTCAGCTCTTCAGAGTAATCGTTGTAAAAACTCATAAAAACATTGTTGTCGCCATCCAGAGCCATGGAGCTGTAATCGGCCGAATATCCCATCGTGACTGGATCCTTCCACCCAGAACCATCCTCGTGAAGGTATATTAAATCCCCTGGGTCCCACCTAACACAATTGCCAGAAACCCACGTCATGCAGCGAAACAGGGTAAAAGCACAATGCGGGCAGCCCTCTCCATCCAGCACCAGTGAGACATTGTCGCGCGCTGACAACTGATTATTCCCGGAAACCAGCACTCCCACATACCAATCTCCTGCGGCATCCTGGTAGACGTATTCCAAACTTGAGGTATAGTGAAGGTAGTTAAAGTACATAATGTGGGGACGGTTTCCCAAGAGCGCTAGTGAGCTGTACGAACCCTCGCAATCTGTCAGAAGTGTGATTTGCCAGTCGCCATCGTCCTTGTACGCATACCCCAAATCACTACCGGTTTTGTAGCTGATATGGGGATTTCCATTTGCATCCAAGACCAATGAAGTTCCTGTCAGTCGAACGTCATTGCTGTCAACCGTCTCAATCACCCATTGTTCTTCAGTTAAACTTTTCTGTGAATCTAAATGATCCAGTGCCCTGCCACTTGGTCGGTCATCTGAACTATCAGCGTAAGTGGCGCTCCCCCTTTCATGCAGGCATAGACTTACAAGTATGACAACCGCTGAGAAGAACACAACGCACCCTGTGGTAAACGATTTCCCTTTCATTTCATAGATCCTTTACTGCACACTTCAATGGATGCCAAAGCCACGGTTCTTATTGGACTCTTTTCTCGGGGTGGTAAGACGCGATCGTTTTCCCGCCTTTTCTTGGCAAGAAACGAGTGAAAGAGTATTGTCCAGAGAGAATACCGTTGGATCATAGAGCCTCCTTTCGTCCAGGTTTGACCACGCTCGCCTGGTTGCAAGGGGACAGGCGCGGGGACGCCCGCCTCACAGTGCCGTGGATCACGAGGTCAAAAAAAACTCGCCGGGGTTACTGTGCGCTTCGGCCGGGGAATGACCGAATGTGCGCAACAGCGCCCCAGCGAGTCTGACCTACAAGAGCAGAGGGAAGATAACCCCTCAGTACTTTACGCCCGTCCTCCTTTCGCCCAAGCCACGTACACAATTGGCGGGCGTATGTGAAATCCTCACAAGACCGAACACAATCTCAGTATACAACAAATCGGAGTCAAAGTCAATGGTTTTTTTGCAAATCGCCCGGCCATTGAGCCGGACCGACGCCGGGGAGCCGGGTCACCCTTCGCCGGGCTGACCCGGGACGTGCGGCTGAGCCTCTACCGTGAGACCCTCTCGCTGCGCCTCGTAGCAGGCAGGCTGGCCGAGGTCGCCAACCTGGGTTTCACCGGCGAAGAAATTCGCTTCCCACCGTTGCAGTTCATCCCGCTGGTGCTGGGGTACCGGACGGTGGAGGAGTTGCGCACCGCCTACCCCGACGTAAGCGTCGCACCAGCCTGGCGGTTGCTCGTTGATACGCTGCTTCCGAAAGCCGAATCGTTCATCTACACCATCTACTGAGGCAAGAACGAGTGGGAAAGGCGGCCCTGGTGGCAGGTATTCCGTACTGTTATGCCCTCACCCCCTGGCCCCCTCTCCCGATCTCAGGAGAGGGGGAAGAAGTGCCGT
>CAZZEX010000088.1:0-21325 GCA_964653285.1 uncultured Anaerolineales bacterium | reverse complement strand
AGCACACGATGGCCTCGGCCCAGCGGCCCTGCTGACGGTAGACGACGCCCAGGTTAGTCAGCGTCTGGCCCTCGCCGTGCCGGTCGCCCAGGGCGCGCTCAATCCCCAGGCTCTGCTCGTGGCACACGATGGCCTCGGCCCAGCGGCCCTGGTCGGCGTAGACGTTGCCCAGGTTGGTCAGCGTCTGGCCCTCGCCGTGCCGGTCGACCAGGTCGCGCTTGATCTCCAGGCTCTGCTCGTAGCACGCGATGGCCTCGGCCCAGCGGCCCTGCTGACGGTAGACGACGCCCAGGTTGGTCAGCGTCTGGCCCTCGCCGTGCCGGTCGCCCAGGTCGCGGCAGATAGCCAGGTCTTGCTCGTAGCACCCGATGGCCTCGGCCCAGCGGCCCTGCTGACGGTAGACGACGCCCAGGTTGGTCAGCGTCTGGCCCTCGCCGTGCCGGTCGCCCAGGTCGCGGCAGATAGCCAGGTCTTGCTCGTAGCACGCGATGGCCTCGGCCCAGCGGCCCTGCTGCAGGTAGACACTGCCCAGGTTCATCAACGTCGTGCCCTCGCCGTACCGGTCGCCCAGGGCGCGGAAGACGTCCAGGCTCTGCTCGTAGCACGCGATGGCCTCGGCCCAGCGGCCTTGCTGCAGGTAGACATTGCCCAGGTTGCCCAGCGTCTGGCCCTCGCCATGCCGGTCGCCCGCTCGCCGCGCTGCCTCCACTGCCCGCAGGTCGTTGCGCTCCCACTCAGCCCACAGGGAGCGGATGCCCTGCCACTCGTGCTGACTGGTCGCCAGCGGCACCACCAGGTCCCACTCCTCCGCCGCAAAGGCCCACTCCACGGCCGCCAGCAGGTTCTCCCGCTCCAGGTCGAAGGCCGCCAGCGCCGCCTGCACCAACGCCTGCTCCACCTCCTCCACGCTCCGGCCGGCGGCCCGGGCCTGCTGCTCGGCAAAGGCGCGGCGCTCGTCGCCGGGGGTCAGGTTGTTGTTTGCTACTCTAGCCAAGTCGGCCAGGACGTAGGCGGCGCGGACCCTGGCCGGGGCCACGTCCTCCTCCGGCACCTGCCGCAGCAGGAGTTCCGCCTGGGCGCGGGCCAATTCCTGCAGCCGGTAGTAGGGGTACCCCTCGTGGGTACCCAGGTCGTGGGTACCCAGGTCGTGGGTACCCAGGTCGTGGGTACCCAGGTCGCGGGTACCCAGGGGGGCAATCACAAGGTCTTCAACCAGCGAGAGGTCCCGCAGCCGGGCCACAGCCTGTCCAAAGGGCGCTGCATCCCACCCCGTCGCCGCCTGCCACACCTCCCGCCGGGCGAAGGGGGTGAACAGGGCCAGGAGGGCGAAGGCCCGCCGCCCCTCCTCCCCCGCCGCCGAAAGACTGCGCCCAAAGACGTACTCGAACGCCTCCCGCCAGGTCTCGGCCCCGGCGTCTGCCAGCCCTCGCAGCGCCTCCCCCCAGGTCACCGCCCTCGCTTTCACCTGGGCCACGACCAGCCGCAGCGTCATCGGGTGGCCCCCGGCGCGGCGGTAGAGTTCCGTCGCCACCTCGTCGCTCACCAGCACCCCCTTCGCCCCGGCGTAGCGGGTGAGGAGTTCAGCCACCTCGCGGGGGTAGAGGCCGGTCACCTCCACCTCGTTCGCCGCCACCCCCAGGCGGTGGCGGGAGGTGGCCAGGCAGCGGGCGTGCCGGGGGAGACTGGCCAGCAGTTGTCGCACGGCGGGGGAAGCGGCCACCGTCTCCAGGTTGTCCAGGATTAAGAACAGCGGATGGGCAAGATTTGGCGGACTAAGAGCGGTCAGGATGGGTGTCACCAGGTTGGCGGCGGCCTCGTCGCCGTGGATTTCCAGGCCCAGCGCCCGGCCCAGCGCCTGGAGGAAGAGGGCGTCGGTGGGCCGCTCCTCCTGCAGGGCCACCTGGTAGGGGACGTCGGCCAGTTGCGCGGCCAGGGTTGCGGCGGGGACTACGTCCCGGGCGGAGAGCCACAGGACACGGTCGAACCAGCCCGCCCAGCGGTACATGGCCTCGGCGGCCAGGGCGGTCTTGCCCATCCCGCCCTCGCCGTGGAGCAGCGTCAGCGGGACGCCGCCGTCGGGGTCTATCCCCCGCGCCACGCGCACCAGTTCGGCCCGCCGGCCAACGAAGGGGCGGGGGCGCGGCACCAGCGGGGGCAGGTTGGGCTTCTGCGGCTCGGAGACGGTCGCTGGCCCCTCCCCGGCGGGGAAGGTCCACAGGTCGGGCTGCTCCAGTGCCTCCGGACGGGCGAAGAGCGCCGGGGTGGCCCACTCCCAGGGGCGGGGGAATCCTATCTCATCGTCAGGAAGAAAGACAACCGGCTCGTCAGCGACGGCGCGGCGGGCAGCGGCCACCGCCTGGTGGAGGGGCACACCCGCCCCCAGTTCGGCGTACAAGCGGCGGTAGAAGGCACGGGCGGCCCGGTCGGAGATGGATTGCAGCATCGCCACGACCAGCGGGACGCCGGCCTCCAGGAGCGTCTGGGCCACGCTGGTCGCCCCGCCGGGGGCGGCCCCGGTCAGGCAACTGGTGAAGAGGGCCAGGCGGGGCGGGCCGTGCCCTGAGCCTGTCGAAGGGTGGACGGAGAAGCACTCCCGCAGCCAACCGGTGGGCACCGGGTGAGCAGTGCCGTCCCGGTTCTCCAGCGCGAGAACGCTCACGTTGCCGTGGCCCACAAAGTGGAAGACGTCGCAACCGCGCAACGCCGCGTCCAGGCCGGCCGGGGTAGCGTGGGGGAGCAGGTCGAAATGGGCGGGGAAGGGCGCGCCTTCCAGGCCCCGGAACAGGTCCGCCTCCCGCTCCAGGTCGAAGATGGCCATCTGGCGGGGATCGTCGGGGTCCAGGTCGGGGGTCAGGAGGGGGCTGGCGAGAGCGACGAGGGCCCTCACCCCCTCCCCCCTGCACCCCCCTCCCCCTCTCCCAAAGTTGGGAGAGGGGGAGGGGGGATGGGGGGGTAGGGGTGAGGGCTGAAGCATCCGCACCACCCCTCGCGTCCGGGCCAGAAACCCGCCGCCGTCGCAGAGCAACTCCCAGGGCAAGTCGGCCAGGGATAGCCCCCCCTCAGTCCCCCCCAATCCTGGGGGGGAGGATGGGGAGGGAATGGGTTCGTCGAAGGAGAGGACCAGGGGCTTGCCCTGAGCGGAGCCGAGGGGGACGTCGTCGGCCTGCAACCGGTCGGCCACCTCGTCGGGGAAGGCGCGCACAAAAAGGCGTTGGCCTAGATCGCGCAGCCATTCGACGGTGACGGTCTCCTGCGCCTGGCGGATGGCCGCGTCGGGCAGGTGAGGGTCGGGGTTAGCGGCCAGCCAGAGAGTGAACCAGTCGGCGGCGAAATCCTCCGCCCGCAGCGGCTCCGCCAGCGGGGCTGTCTTCCCGTCCAGCGTGACTTGGCCGGGGGCGATGGTCACACGATGCCAGGGCGTATTCACGGCGCTGGTGGCTCCTGGGGAATGGCCGCAGCCAGTTTCCCGGCGGCAAAGGCCGGCCCAGCCTTGTCTACGATGAAACGGGCCAGGCTGGTGCAGCGCACCGGTTCGGGGGAGGCCGCGTCGCCGGCTGTGCCCTCGACGTACTTGCGCCACTCGTCGCGCACGCCACCCGCAGCCTGACGCTCCACGACCTCCAGCGCCAGGTGCTTGAGTGCGCCCAGGCTGAGTCGCCCGGCCAGGTCCCTGGTGACGGCCTCGCGGTCGGGCGCTTCGACAGCCGCCACCACCTCGGGCGCTTCAGCAACAGCCTCCGCCCGAGGTGCCCGCCGAGATGCAGCCTCGATGAGTGCCCGGGCGTGCCCCTCTCCGCCGGTCTCCAGGATGTGGAGAGCGAGGGTCATACGGATGACCTCATCAGGGAGGGAGGGATCCTGCAGCCGACTGGTCAGTTCGGCCAGTTGCCGGGACTCCTCCTCCGGGGCCAGCGTGCGCCGGGCGACGACGGTGTAGTAGGCCATGTTGAAAAGCGCCAGTTGGCTGGGGAAGGATTCGACCAGTTCCCCAACGATGGGCTGCCGGCGGCGCATCAGCGCCTGGTCAATCTGCGTCTTGCACAGGGATTGGAACTGCTCATACAGCCATCCCAGATTGAGGCTGAGGTCGCCTCCCTCGGCGCCGGAGAACTCCTTGGCCAGGGTGAACTTGGTGCGGATGAGAGCCTGGAAGCCGACACCGACACTCAGAACGAGCAAGAACAAATCCGTCTCAGGCGTATAGATGCGGACGACGGCGAAGACGATGGCCGCCATCGCACCGTTGAGCGCGATCAGGCCCAGCCCCCAGGCGGAGATGACGGCATCCATCGGGTAGTCAGCGAAGGTCGAGGCCAGTTCGGCCAGGCCGACGACGACGCCCAGCAGGACGACGACCAGGTAGGGCACCGCTCCCCCCAGCCAGCCTCGGGCGCTGGCGGGCGGGCCACCGGGAGCCAATGCGGTCAGCAGGACAGTCAGGCCAATCAGCAGTATGACGAGCAGGATCAGGCCCAGCGTATGTTTCATCACTCAACCTCCTTCAGACGACAGGGAGCAGTAGCACAACGCTCCCCACTGGCCCACAGCATGACCAGTGGAGAGCGCCAAAAGTGACCACGAGAGGTTCCAGTCTCAGGACAACTTGACCAACGTGGAGCGAATTTCCCCGTCCAGCACGACCATTGAGCCATCGGCGCTGTCGGGGGTCTCGCGCACGATGACGTAGCCGTCCTTCTCCAGCCTGCGCAGCGTGTTGTAGGTCTCACTGGGCAGCATCAACGTCTGCACTCCAATCTGGCTGGGGGTCATCGCGCCGGTGTCCTTCAGCAGGTCCACGATCATCTGTTCCCTCTTGTTCAGACGCAGTTGTACAGGCATCATCCACCTCCGCCTATATTATATCACTGTCCCAATCGCGGGGCAACCGCTACATCAGAAGACCAATCCTCACGCTGGTACTCTTCACATCGCCGGAATGTGCCTCTCCTCCTCCAGGTAGACGATGATCTTCGCCGCGCTCTCCTCCGGTGTCTCCTGCACCGTGTGGCAGACGATCTCCGGGTTCTCCGGCTCCTCGTAGGGATCAGAGACGCCGGTGAAGTTCTTGATCTCCCCGGCGAAGGCCTTCTCGTACAGCCCCTTCACGTCCCGCTGGGCGCATTCCTCCACCGGGCATTCGACGTAGACCTCGATGAACTCGCCGATCTCCTGGCGCGACTTGGCCCGCCGCTCCCGGTAGGGGGAGATGAACGAGCACAGAACCGCCACGCCGTTGCGGGTGAGCAGTTTCGCCACGAACGTCACCCGCTCGATGTTCCTGTCGCGGTCCTCCTTGCTGAACCCCAGGTCGCGGGTCAGGCTCTGGCGCACGATGTCGCCGTCCAGCCGCTCGACTTTGAGGCCCCGGTCGCGCAGTTCCTGCGCGACCAGTTTCGCAACGGCGGTCTTGCCCGACCCTGAGAGGCCGGTGAACCACAGAGTGAAACCTTTCTGATCATACACTGTTCTGCTACTCCTTTAGTCTGGGATTTTGATTGATCCGATGACCGCACGCAAGGCTGCCTTGCGGACGGCCCCGTGCCGCAGCAACGAGGGAGGGAAGACGGTACAGTCGAGGATGCTGGACGGGACGCCCCCTCGACACGGACCGCCGTCGAGGATCAGGTCTATCCGGTCCCCCAACTGCTCCTCAACCTCCTGAGCGGTGATGGGGTTGGGTTGCCCCGAGAGGTTGGCACTGGTGACCGCCAGCACGCCGCCCGCATCCTGAATGAGATCACGAGCCAACGGTAGGTCAGGCACACGCACGGCCACAGTGGGACCAGCGCTGACCGCAGCGGGCACGATTTCGGCTTTAGGCAACACCAGCGTCAGCCCGCCGGGCCAGAAGCGGGCGATCAGTCGTCTAAACTGGCGTCTGAACCGGGGCGGAAGCGTGACCACACGACCTAACTGGCCAGTATCGGACAGCAGGAGCGGAATGGGCCTATCGGATGGACGCTGCTTGGCCTCGTACAAACGGGCCACGGCGTCCATGTCCCAAGGCAGTACCGCCAGGCCGTAGACCGTGTCGGTAGGGAAAGCGACCAGCCCCCCGGCCTTCAACACCTCGATGGCACGGGCGACGTTCGCATCGCTGGCGGGCAGGAGTTCAGTCTTTCGTTGGCAGCCAGACAACGGGGATCAGTTCCTCGGCACACTCGAATTCCGGGTCACCGGTGACCACCGGGGCCTCCATTTCCTGCGCCAGAGAGACAGCGAAGGCATCGGCGTAGGAGATGGGGTGGCGGGCCTTGACACGGGCCGCAGCCAGGATGCGAGGCCAGTAAGCCGCGCAGCGAGTGATTGCGAACTGCTGGACGACTGCCAGGGTCTCCATCGCCCGCTCCTTCCCCAGGGCCCGCTCGATTCTGTACACCAGTTCTCCCAGGCTGATTTCACTCAGATAGAGTTCGCATGCCTCTACCTGAGCAGCCTCCAACATTTCATCAACCTGCTCTCCGCCCGGATTGTAACCAAAGTGGGTAAAGAGCGCGTAAGCGTCAAGGACGTATCTGGGCCTCTTCACGGGCAACCTCGCGTGCATGTTCTTTGATCAATTCACGAGCCATCCAATCAGCCGCCTCGCCCAGCATGCCCCGCGACTCCCGCACTGGATCCTCAAGGGCAGGGAAAACGTACAATTTGCCATCCGCATCAACGACGCTCACTGTTTTCTTCTTCCTGACACCATACCGCGCCCGCAGCAGAGATGGTATCACAACCCAGCCCTTGCGAGAGACTTTCGCCGGTACAACGTAAGTATACGTGCTCATGGGTTCACCGCCTTCCACTGGTAGATTTCGACCAGTTCCCGCGCCACCCGCACTGCCTCCTCGCCCTCCAACGACTGCCATTGGCGCAATACTTCCTCCGGGAGAGGGGGGAGGATGTGGATGCAATCGTCCACACCCACGAAGGTGACCGTCGAGCCCGGCTCAATGCCGTAGCGTTTCCTGACGTGGGCCGGGATGACGAACCAACCTTTCTTGGAGACCTTGACCTGGGTGATGCTGTAACCAGGAGCAGCCATCTTACCCCCCCGCGTTATACGTTGGTGCAAAAAGTATAACACGGGTCGGGGACGGTGTCAACTCAGTGTCCTCAGTCCCATCTACTGATCCGTTGCCCAACTTGCCAATCTACCCGCTTTCTGGTACGATGTGCACATATCGGATAAAGGAGTGTGGGATTGTGACACCAGTCCGTATCGCTCGGTACATCGCCTTGCAGCGCCGCCAGCGCCGCCGCGCCAGGGAGCGAACCGGCGTACGCCAGTTGCTCCGCGTCGCCAGTGTCTTGCTGCTCGTGGTGCTGCTCGTGATCACCGGGATCGTCGTCAGTGGAATGAGCGCCGCTGCTGGCACCTACGCCTACTTCACCCAGGACTTGCCCGAACCGGAACAGATCGAGGCCGCTGATGAAAATTTCGAGACCACCAAAATCTACGACCGCACCGGCCAGACCCTTCTCTACGAGGTGATTGACCCCTTCGGCGGCGACCGTACCTGGGTCACGCTGGACCAGATTCCAGAGGATCTCACCTGCGCGACTATCGCCATCGAGGACCGCAACTTCTGGGAGAACCCTGGCGTCAACCTACGCGGCCTCGCCCGTGCCTTCTGGGCCGACGTCCAGGGCCAGCAAATCCAGGGCGGCTCCTCGATCACCCAGCAATTGATCAAGCAGATTGTCATTGAGCCGGAGCGGCGCTACGTCAGTGCGGAGGGTCCCAAGTGGAAAGACTACGAGCGCAAGATCACCGAGATTTTGCTGGCCTACCGCATCTCGCAGAAGTACAATAAAGAGCAGATTCTGGAGTGGTACCTGAACACGAACTTCTACGGGAACCTGGCCCACGGCATAGAGGCCGCATCCCGGGTGTACTTTGGCAAGAGCGCCAGCGAACTGACGCTGGCCGAGTCCGCCACGTTGGCCGCCATCCCGCAGTTCCCGGCCATGAACCCCTTCGACAACCCGGAGAAGGCCCGCGAGCGCCAGCACGTCGTGCTCGACGCGATGGTGAAACAGGGCTGCATCACCCCCGAAGAGGCGGTCGCCGCCAAGTATGAACCCTGGGAACTGGCCGTCTTCATCGAACGCTTCGACATCCTGGCCCCCCACTTCTCCATCTACGTGCGCAAACAACTGGAGGACATGTTCGGCCCCGAAGTCGTGTATCGGGGCGGGCTGCGGGTTTACACCACGCTTGATCTGGACCTCCAGGAACAGGCCCAATGCGTGGCCCGGGCCCAAGTCCGCCGTCTCTCCGGCGAGGACGAGGCCACCGTTATCCAAGAGGCGATTGAGAACGGCTGCTCGGCGGCACAGTTCCTGCCGCCGCTGCGTGCTTATGACGTGGACCGTGACCACAACGTCAGCAATGCGTCTGTCGTCGTCACCCGTCCCACCACCGGCGAGATCCTGGCTATGGTCGGCAGCCTGGACTATTGGGACGAATCTATTGACGGCCAGTTCAACGTCGCAGTGGACGGGCCGGGACGTCAGCCTGGTTCTTCCTTCAAGCCCTTCACCTACATCACGCTGCTTTCGCAGGGCTACAACGCTGCCCACATGTTCCTCGACGTGCGCACCGCCTTCCAGCAGCCCACCGGCTACCCCTACGTGCCGGAGAACTACGACCGCAAGTATCACGGCCCGCAGCGAATGCGGCTGGCGCTGGCCCGGTCTTACAACATCCCGGCTGTTGACGCCCTGCACCTGGCTGGCGTGGACAACGTGATTCGCACTACCCATCGCATGGGTATCAACACCCTCAACAGAGGACTGGATTACTACGGCCTCAGCCTGACGCTGGGCGGCGGCGAGGTGCACCTGCTCGACATGGTCTACGCCTTCAGCGTCTTCGCTAATGGCGGCCGGATGTACGGCGCACCCGTGCCTGAAGATCAACTACGCGCTGGTTATCGCGAACTTGCCCCAGTCGCCATCCTGCGCGTCGAGGATCGCGACGGCAACGTGCTCTACGAGTACGACCAGGCCGAGAGCCGCGACATCCTCTCGCCCCAACTGGCCTACCTGATGAACAGCATCCTCTCCGACCGGCAGGCCCGCTGGATGGCGATGGGTATGAACAACGCGCTGGAACTCTCCAACGACAGGCCCGCCGCCGCCAAGACCGGCACCACCAACGACTTCCGCGACGCCTGGACCATCGGCTATACCCCCCAGTTGGCTGCTGGCGTGTGGATGGGCAACTTCGACAACAGCGAAATGCGCAACCTGCCTGGTCTGCGCGGCGCCGCGCCTGTATGGCACGCGGTGATGGAGTACGCGCTGCAGGACGAGGAGAGCGTCCCCTTCACGCGGCCGGATGGATTGGTCGAGCGGGCAGTCTGTGCTGTCTCCGGCAAACTGCCCGGCCCCCACTGCCCCACCGTCAACGAACTCTTTGTCCCCGGCACCGAGCCGACTGAACAATGTCATATCCACCAGACCTTCCGCGTTAACCGTGAGACCGGCCGGCTGTGCACCGTCTACACGCCGCCGGAACTGTGCGAGGAGCGTGTCTACGAGGTCTACCCGCCCGAGGCAGCCGATTGGATCGCCAGCCTGCCGGAGGACAAGCGACCGGCCATCCCCCCCACAGAGTACGACACCATCTACGGTCCCTCGCGCAGCGACGCCGAGGTGGCCATCATCGCCCCCGCGCCCTACTCCTACATCCGGAGCACCGTCCCTATCACTGGCAACGCCAGAGGTGGCGACTTCAACTTCTACCGCATGGTGTTCGGCGAGGGGCTGAACCCCACCGAGTGGATCCAGATCGGATCCGACCACGGCGACCAGGTGGATCACGGCCTGCTGGAGTTCTGGGACGTCAGCGGGCTGGACGGCCTCTACAGCCTGCGCCTCAGCGTCGTGGACCACTCGATGGCGCTGCGCGAGGCGACCATTCAGGTGACCGTGGACAACATCTCCCCCACACTCGACCTGACCTACCCGGAGAATGGGGCCGTGTACGAACTGGGGCACGACGAGTGGGCCAACGTCAACGCCGAGGTGCAGGATTATTCCGTCGCCCGGGTCGAGTTCTACGCGTACAAGGGGAGTAAGACAAGCCCACCGGCAGAGGAATTGGAGCCGTTCGCCGTGCGCACCATTGCTCCCTTCAACGTCAACTGGACGATCAAGGAGTTAGGAGCGCACACTTTCTACGTCATCGCCGTGGACGCGGCGGGCAACACGACCAGGAGCGATGCGGTGACGATCAGGGTCGTGCCTCGGGAGGAAGAGTAGTGAGGCAATGAACTAATGAACAATGAACAATGAAGCAATGAACGAAGACTCGGATGCCATGGCGTTCACCTTTCTGGGCCGAGCATTCCGCAGCATGTGATGGTACACATTTGCGCGTCTTCTACCACAGTTGATTGAACTGATCAGGCTACCGGAAAACAAAGAGCCCCCAGGAACTGGGGACTCTGGATAAAACTGATGATAGGCGGACGCTTCAGCGCCCCTTACGGCGGCCCGCGGAGCCGCTCGCCCATCTAAAGTTATCTTAGCACGTGATCGCGTAAATGTCAAGTCGGCGTTTCACTACCGGACACTTTTGGAGAAACCCGGTTTTTTCGGTCTGAACGGACCAAGTAGACAAGGAAACAAGATAGGGGGTCGTGTCTCGCGAAGAGGGGCAATGGCGACGGGTTGGGTTTGGCGGGTGACCAGGAAAGGGAGGGATGAGCAGCAAGAGTCATCTGGTACAGATAGATTTACGAAAGACGGGATTTGACCATCAGGGGCGGACAAGAGGTTCGCCAATAAGGAGTTATTCGACACCAGCACAAGGAGAAAGGACTATGAGATTTCAGGTGGTGCTTAAACCCAGTGACGAAGGTGGATATACTGTCTATGTGCCTTCACTTCCTGGCTGTATTAGCGAAGGAGACACGGTTGAAGACGCCTTGGCGAACATCCAAGAGGCTATAGAGCTCTACTTGGAGCCGGTGGAAGATGACTGGGTTGTCGAGGAGGGCGTATTGGTGCAGGAGTTGGTATTGTGAGCAAGGTTCCGAGCCTGCCCTATACCAGAATTATCCGCGCACTGCAGAGAGATGGTTGGACGGTGGTGCGGCAACGGGGTAGTCACATTAGGTTACAAAAGCGGGTGGGGAACGAGGTGTTGAAGCTGACTGTCCCTGCTCACCGCCCTGTCAAACGGTCTACGCTGTCCCATATCTTGAAGCAGGCTCGTCTGGATGTCGAGGAGTTCCTGGAGCTACTGTAGACTGATGCGCTGACGTCGGATAACACACACTTTGCGGCTTCGCCCAGGTTCCCCTTTTAGCGGTGTCCAACGGCGCGGACTTCGCAAAGCGCAATCACATTCGGCGAAATGTGCCCGGCTGAATGGGAGGATCACATCTCGTGGCTACGACGCTTTCTCTGGGGCTACCGCGTTTGAGCCGTGACAGGGCTCTGGCGGCAGTAGGGGACTGGAGATCTGGTAGCCAAAAGGTGAAGCAACGGCGCAACGGCACCTGGGCTTGACATCCCCCGCGTTTTCCGCTATACTGAGAGGCAACCGAAAGGGATAGCGTGACACACGAGAAAGCCCCCGCCAAGGGGCGAGGGCTTCTTGGTGATGGCCTGCAGGTAGAGCCGTGTCATCAGGGTGTGGGTGTTCAAACAATCGAAAGGAGGCACATAATGTATAGGCGTAAGTTCTTCCAATCAATGCTCGTCGTCGCTTTGCTCATCCCTGTTCTTACATCGTCGCCAACACTGGCCTCTCTACCCACTCCAGGCGAAGGCACACATGGAGTTGGCATTCAGTCCGTGCCAGGGGAGCCAGTTCACTGCCATACGTCGTCGCCAGGTGGTGTCGCAGCATCAACCTCAGTGGACGCAACGACGAATGGTGCGAGTGACGTTAGGATTAACGAGGTGATGTTCTACCCTGATACTGGAGGCTATGAATGGATAGAACTCAAAAATAATGGCTCAGCCTCCGTCAACATTAGTGGTTACAGTATCACGGACGAGGATGGCAACTGGTACAGGATCCCCGATGCCCTGCCCGATGTACCCGGCGGGGCCTTCGTAGTGGTGATCTTCGATGGGTTGGGCAGTGGCAGCGACGATTACGATTTCAGCAATAACGTGGCGACGCTCCATAGTCCTTCAGGGTTGGTAGATATCTTCGAAGACGATGGAGATCAAGCTGCCCTCTATAATGTCTCTTTTTTCATCTACTTGCCTCTCGCCCTGAAAAACTACTCTGGTCCAACCCCACCGGTGCCCGCACCGTCTACCAGTGTTCCCTCTCCATCTATCGTTGCTTTCGTTGCCTGGGGCAGCCCACCAGAGGCGGACGATGACGACGCCATGACTGCTGGGCTGTGGCCAGACGGGGCCTACATCGGCTCGACGCAAGTGCCAGGCAATGAGGCGGCGCTGACTGGGGGGACGGTGGGGCTCTACCCAGGCCAGTTGACTGGCTCCCCATCCGATTGGGTCATCTACCTCCCTGGGCAGACGACCCAGGGTCAGGATAACCCGCCGCCCGCTCCCTACTTCCGTAACCCACCAGACGGAATCACCACCACCGACCACCAGATTGCCTTCGGTTGGTCCAACATAGCCGGAGCCGAGAGTTACCACTTGGAGGCGGACGACGATCCCGCTTTTGGCTCACCAGAGCTGGCTGTGGATGTCGCGGAGAGCGACTACGCGCCCACCACTCCCTTCCCCGACGGCACCTTCTACTTCCGGGTCAAGGCCCAACTGACCGGCGGGAGCGAGAGCGGCTACTCCCCCAGAGGCCAGGTCACCTTTATCACCGTCAGCGGGGCCGGAGTAACGGCCCGCCAGGTTCTGCTGGGAGTCACTCCCAAGCTCCAGCATAAAGACACGCGCATGCTCTGCTTGGATGGCTGTCCAGAAACGGGACAAGGCCGGTGGGACTCAGCACACGAAACCGATGGCGACTGGACGGTGGGCAACGGTACACCGGTCCGGGCTAACGATCACGACAACATGTACTGCACCAGAGCCTCCATCTCCATGATCGTGGCCTACCACGGTGGCAACCTGAGCCAGGATCGTATCTCCTACTATGCCTACGGTGGGGGTGCGCCCGAGGACGACCTGGGACATGGTGTGGGCTTGTGGCCCAACCAACAGTCCACCTGGGGCACCGGGAAGAACGTCTTCGACTGGGCCATGAACGGCAATGCTGTTACTTCCAGCCGTGGCAAACCGACCTTTGATCAGGTCAAGGGGTGGATCGATGCCGGTCGCCCCCTGCTGATCGTGGAGAACAACGACAGCCACAGCGTGGTTCTGGACGGCTATCTGGATCTCATCTTTTGGGAATTGGCACACCGGGTGGACCCCTGGACGGCCACTGTCTCCTGGGTTTCGTGGGCTAGCTGGAGCGTGACCGAGTATCACGTCCCGCCAGCCGGGGTGACGCCGCGTTCCGATGACGATGTGGATGGCGACAGCGTTGCAGATACCATAGACGACTCGGACGGAGATGGCATCTGTGACTTTGACGAGATGAACAGGTTCAGGGGTTTCCTGCGGAATCTCGACCCCAATAATTCGGATTCCGATGGCGACCTCGTCCCGGACAAGCTGGATATGCGGGAGTACCTCTTCAACAATGCCGGCAATTACAGTCGGAGGAGCCCGGACATAGATGGCGACGGTGATCGCAAAGAGACGGACCCCGACAATGACAACTTCTGGGACGTCGGTTCCATTGATGGTTGTGAGGATACGAATCAGAATGGCAAGTTTGAATCCGGACTGGGGGAGACTGACAATTTCGACCCCACGAATGAGAAGGATTGTCCGGCCCCCGTTATTGACATAACCAGTCCTGCTTCAGGATCGAGCGATGACGACTGCGTGATCACCCTGCAGGGCACCGTCACCAGCGACACGGAACTGACCTCGTCGAGCGTGCTGGTCACCTCTGGCTCCCAAAGCAACCGCTTCGATCTCGCCTGGAGTGGCAGCGCACCCAACTATTCCTTCAGCCAAGACATCCCGCTGTTTTCAGGCGACAACACTATCCTGGTCACTGCCGTTAACGAGTTCGGTTCGGGAAGCGACTACATCTACGTGAGTTGTACGACGGGGGTCGAGGACATCCAAGTCCAGTTGTCGTGGACCCAACTGGGCTCTGACGTTGATACCCATCTGATCCGACCAGGAGGAACGTACTGGTCTTTCGTGGATGATTGTTTCTTCGCCAACCGGAATCCCGATTGGGGCGTGATAGGTGATCCCAGTGACGACCCGCAACTGGACATTGACTGCATTACCCAATGCACGCTGGAGAACATCGTACTGAGCAAGCCTGAGAACGGCACCTACAGCGTCAAGGTCCACTACTACTGGGACCACGACCGCGGCCCGACCAGTCCCACAGTCAGGGTCTGGGTGCAGGGGATAAGATATGACTTTGGGCCTCAGTATATGACGGATTACCAGGTGTGGGACGTCTGCACCATCGAGTGGCCGTCTAAAGTGGTGACTCCTGGCGGTTCCGTCACCTCCCTGTCATCAAGGGAACGCCTATCTAAAATAGATCAAACAACCGACTATGACCAACGATGAACAGAACAATTTGCATTTTGGTTGGGCTGCTCTTGTCTATGGGGCTAACCAATGGCTGTGATACAAGGAGGGAAACGACCTCTCCAACTGCGCCCAGGGAAGCAAAAACGTATAGCAATAGCCAATACAAGTTCTCCTTTGCATACCCTCCTGACTGGGTGATAGAAAGTGAGAGCTATCAGACGATCGTTCTTGTGCCATCGCAGGAGGAATCCTGGCAACCTTCTGCACCTTCTGATATTCCTCAAGATCCAAGGATAAGGATCGACCTTGGTGAATACGTAAGAGAGAGAATGGGGCCCGCGCAGTTTCCGGAAACGATAGATGTTGACACTCTAAGAAGTTGGCTCGAAGAAAAGGCTCATAGTGGCGAATACAAGGAACTTTCTGAAAGGGTAATCAATAGCCACCAGGCTTTTGAGATAACTGAGATTCGTGTGCCAGGTTGCGAGAAAGTGGTTTATTGGCGCCCGATTAGTTTAGGTGACCTGGTAAGGATATCAACAGGCTGCGAAAGTCCATATCTAGATGAGTTTGACCAAATAGTAGATAGCATTCAGCAGATGGACTAGACTCGGAGCTTAGGCCCCTGGTTCGTATTTCTTACACCGAGGAGCCTCCGACATAGGGTATCGTCTGCGGCCCCTCCGGCAAGACGCAGATGCGCGCATCGGGGCCGTAGCGAGCCAGCAACTCCGCCAGCGTCTCCTCGATCTGGTGGCAGGGACGGAGCAGCGCAGCGCGTATCTCGTCATCTGAAAGGTGACCGTTCTTGACGTAAACGTCGGCCCGGCATTGAACCCGCGCCTGTACGTGAGCCTCCCATTGGTCCATCACCAGGAACCCCGGCTGCCGGATAACCTCCAGTAACGCCTGGGGCGTGGCGGCTATGTGCAGGATGTTCTTGTACTCCCCGTGATCCGGCACTCCGTCCCAGCACTCCGCCGCGATGATGATGCTCCCTCCCTCGCGCACGACCTGCGCCGCGGCCGACATGCCCTTGACCGCCTGGTAGAGGTTCAGGTCGAGCGGATAGCCCGAGTTAGAGGTGATGACGACGTCGAAGGGTGCCTCTACCTCCACCATTGCCGTCTGGCGAACGGCGGCCGTCCCTGCCTGATGGGCCGCCCGCAAGTCGCCTGCGTAGACGCCGGTGATGGCTCGCTCGCGGTTGAGCGTCACGTTGAGGAGGAAAGTGGGCGCGGTTTTGAGCGCCACCTCCAGCATTTCCTCCCACACCGGGTTTCCAGCCGTGACGCCCCACGTAGCGCCGGGATCGTCGAGCATGGCCGCGCCGTGGTTCTCCAGCACCAACCGACCACCGGCCACGCCGGGGAGGACCGCCTTGGGGCCGCCGCTGAAGCCAGCAAAGAAATGGGGCTCGATGAAACCGGTCAGAATCTTGACCGTGGCCTTCGCATAGGTGCGGTTGACGAGGATCTCGTGACCGAAGCGGGTCCGCCCCAGGTTGACCAGACCATCCTGATCCCAGGCATCGTGCTGCACGATGCGGTAGCCATCCACGACGTCGTCCCCCAGCATGCCGCGCAGTTCCCCCTCCGTGTTGGGACGGTGCATCCCCGTCGCGTTGATGAGCACGATTTGCTCGCGCGGGACACGGCTCAGTTCCGCCAGCAACGGTGGCAGGAGACGATCGTTCGGCGTGGGGCGAGTGATGTCGCTGAAAACGATGGCGACGGTGTCCTCCGGCTTCACTATCTCACGCAGCGGGGGGCTGCCCAGCGGTTGCCGTAGCGCCTGAATGATGGCAGCCTCCTCGTCGGGCAACCCCTCCACAAAGCGCGGTTCCACCACCGTCACGTTTCGGTCGGGCAGGTACACCCACAGCCCTGCCCGTCCATAGGCCAGTTTCACACGCATCTTTCACCTCCTTTTTTTGCAGGGGGGAAGAGCCAGGGATGGGGGTCAAGGCCGGCACACACCTTCACCAGCGAACTCGCGAGCGCCAGTATCCACATAGCCGACCGCCTCGGCCAACGCGATACTCGATCCGTTCCCCTCATTGACAATGTAGAGCGGCTGCCTGGCCGAGCGGATAATCCACGTCGTGCAGGCCGTCAACACCGCCCGGCCCCATCCACGCCTCTGGGCAGCGGGCGCAGTGTGGACAAAGACCCCAGCAAAGTGGGGCGAGTACCAATTGACACCTGCTTCGGCCGCGATCTCCCCCTGCGAGCGAATGACGAAGTGTGGCCGGTCGCCCATGCCCCGCTCCGCTACGACCAGTACGTTGATGGAGGACTGGAAACGAAACAAGTCGAGCCGGTAGATGCGATTAACCTCAGGTTGCTCAATATCCACGACCTCTGCGACGGCGTCTCGCAGATCCGGCGTCGTGATCAGGTAATAGGGACGACCAGGGACAAGGGCCTGGCGCAACAGTTCGACGGTCGCCTCAGCGTTGGGCGTGCGCAGCACGACGGTGGGCTGAAACAGCCGCTGTCCGGTCTGGCAGACGGCGACGAAGCCATCCGTATGACCGGTACCGTCCTCGTGGACATAGAGGCGGGTGCGCCGGGGACCGTGATAGAAGGCGTAGTAAACGGACAGCGCGTCGCCCGGCGCGGCGAAGTGCAACAGGGGGCGCACTTTCAGGCGCAGGCTTTCCAGGACTTCGGCGAGCCCAGTCGAGTCGTCAGCCACCGCCGTTCCCTCCTGATGGCCAGTTTTTGAATACGGGGAACCACAGATATCGCCAGGGAATGACCGCCTCCACCGGTGCGCCCATAACAGGGGTAAGCAACTCGCTGACGCGCGCCCCGTAGGCAGCATTGACCACGCGTGTGCCTGGCGGCAGGTGCTCTACCGTGACCGCCAGCGTCGCTGTCAGCATCTCCTGGGGTGCAAGGCTCACGGCTGTCCAGGTGACGACCCCGCCCGCGCGCGCGTAGTTTCCGCTGGCCCAGGCAAAGGTCGTGCTCATAGGGATGGCGTCGGTGAGGACGACCTGGGTAAGGGTGAGGTAGAAGGTATCGGTAACGCTGATGGTGTAGACGAGCAATCGGGCTGGGAGGCCCATCGGAAAGGTAGCCTCCTTGGCGACCCTCAGTCCTGGCTGGGCTCCTCGCACGGCCGCCAGCGCGTCCACGACGCCCCAGCCGTATACGTTGTTGGGACGCCCACCGGGCTCGCCGCCACAACTGGCGTCAGTGCGGGGCCGGGCCGTCTGCGCGATGATCTGCTCAGTGGCGTCCACGTCGCCGATGAGGTGCGGCGCGGCCGACCACAGCAGCGCCACTGTCCCCGCGATGTGCGGCCCGGCCATCGAGGTGCCGCTTTTTACGCTATACCATCCACCGGGGACGCTGGAGCACACCTCCACGCCCGGCGCGGTCACGTCCGGCTTGAGCCTACTGGAGCCATCCACCGTCACCGGCCCCCGGCTGCTGAAACTGGCGACGTTGTCGCCGCTATCGGTTGCACCCACGGAGAAAGCGGCATCGTAGATGGCGGGCGGGTCGCGCACTGTGCCGCAGGCAGAGCCGCCGTTGCCAGCTGAAGCGACGACCGCGATCCCCGCCGCGCGCACGTTCTCGACGACCGTTTGCAGCGTGTCCCAGTCGCATCCCTCTCTGGGCGGACAGGTCCAGGAATTGTTGATCACGTGGGGGGCCAGGCTGGGGACGCCATCAGTGAAGGGGTCGCCGCTGACGGGATAGGGGGCCAGGAAGAACTCGAAGCATTCAGCATAAGTCGCGGGAGTGCCCCACCCCTCATCCATGTTCCGGCAGCCGATCCAGCGCGCACCAGGTGCAACCCCGATTTGGTTGCCTGCCCCGTCGTCGCCGACGATGGTGCCCATTGTGTGCGTGCCGTGGCTGTCGTCGTCGCAGGGTTCCGGGGAATCTACACCACAGGGGTTATAGCCGTGGGTGTTAGAATGAATAGCGTCGTGCCAGTTGTAATCGTGAGTGGCCGTGACGCCGTTGTAGCCTCGATACTGGTTGACCAACGCCGGATGGTCCCAGTCATAGCCGGTATCCTGCCCGGCGACGACGATGCCTTGGCCGATGTAGCCCAGCGCCCAGACGCTGTCGGCGTTGACACGCGCCACGTTCCACGCGATCCCCTGAGGGGCCAGCAGGCGCACACCGCCAGGTTGGGGTTCCGGCAGCGGTTGGCGGACACGCGGATTGGCGGCAATGCGTGCCACCTCGGGACGGGCAGCCAGGCGTGCGACGAGGGCGCGATCGCCTTTCACCACCAGCATGTTGACGATGTAGAAGGGGCGGTAGTCCACACCGGCAGCGTCCAATTCGGCGCGCAGGGAAGCCTGGGAGCGCAGCGCCACATCCCGCAGCGCGTCGTAGATATAGCGCTGGCGCGCCTCGCGGGTAGGCAGGCTCGCTGCCGCGCTGAGATCCGCCTGCTCGGCAAGGATGACCAGAAACCTGGCCTCGCCGCCAGCAGTGGCCTCCCATACCTGGGGAGCGACGTTGGTCGGCGGAGCCGCCAGCACAGCCTGTGGAATGGACTGGACAGATAATGCCAACCCCACAAAGAGCAGGCCGGCCATACCAAATGCCAGGCCCACGTTCAGAAAGCCTCTGTTCATTGAAAGAGAATTATAGCAGAAGTACGCCACTTGACAAAATCGCCCTCTCGTAGGATAATCCTCGCCACATTTCAGGAGGACAATATGGCAAAACCTTTCGAGATAACCGACACCACATTTGAGGCAGCAGTGCTCCAGGCCACGGAGTCGACCTTAGTGGACTTCTGGGCCGAGTGGTGCGCGCCGTGCAAGATGGTCGGGCCGGCCGTTGAGGCAATCGCCGAAGAGTACGATGGAAAGCTACGCGTGGCCAAGATGGACGTGGACGCCAACTCTGACACCCCACGTCGCCTGGGTATTATGGGCATCCCCACGTTGATCCTGTTCAAGAACGGGGAGGAAATCACACGTATCATAGGCTACCGCCCTAAAGACGAATTGGCAGAGGAACTGCGGCCCCACATGGGTAACTTGACACCCTGACGTCCATGTGCTATACTGTATGCACAATTCAACATTGAAAGACTGTGATCGGGAAGAGTAAGCATCGAAGCGGGGTTCAGAGAGTCGGGCACTTGTTTTGAATCAAGGGCTGCGAGCCCGATACCGGCGCCGGTGCTGAATGGACCCAGGAGTTGTCCGCCGAAAGAACATCGGATTGCAGGACAGCAATGGATGTTTGAGTAGTCCGGGCCGGAGACGCCACCGTTACCAGGGCTGAGGGTATCGTCCTAAGCCTGTCGAAGGACTGTGCCTGCATAAGAGTGAGGCTGGCTCTTCACACACTACGCGCCGTCATCGGCGCGTTTTGTTTTAGAGGCGCCTAAGCGGGGTGGCACCACGGGGTTGACGCCCGTCCCGGCAACGGGGCGGGCGTTTTTCGTACTCAATACGCAATGCTTGATGCTGGATATTTTGTATCTTCTCAATATCTTGGGGCAGGGGCAGCGTAGGGCGGTTTTGCTAACCGCCATAGGGTCGGATAGCAAATCCGACCTACTTCCGCCCCAGCTTTTTGAGAAGATACGATATTTGCTAGTAAGAAGGAGAAGGAGGAGGAGGAATGACTAAGAAACGCATCCTCACAGGAGACCGGCCCACGGGCAAACTGCACCTGGGCCACTACGTGGGCAGCCTGGCCAATCGCGTGCGACTGCAGGATGAGTACGAATGCTTCTTCTGCTGAAGGCACATGCAAAAGATGGAGGATCTAGCATGCACATCATAAAAGTCCGCATTAACAGCGACGATTACCCCACCAGTCGTTACTATCCGTTCAACATTCCCGTTCTCAGGGAGACGTCGGAACTGACGTTCAGAAGGCCCATCGCTTTCTTCGTGGGCGAGAACGGATCGGGAAAGTCCTCCCTGCTGGACGCCATCACCAGGAAGTGTGGCATCCATATATGGGACAAGCCCAGGCGACACGTCGCTCACAACAATCGCTACGAGACCCGTCTGGCAGATTACGTCACCGTGACGTGGGCAAACGGGCGTGTGCCGGGTTCCCTCTTCAGGGCCGAGACGTTTCGTGACTTTGCCGACTTTCTCGACGACGTTGCCCTCTGCGACCCCGGCCGGCTGAAATATCACGGCGGCCACATCCTCAACACGTTGTCGCACGGCGAGGCGATCCTGAGTTACTTCAGCGGTCGTTACCACATCAAAGGGCTCTATCTCCTCGACGAACCGGAGGCCGCGTTTTCGCCCTCGAGTCAAGTGAAATTCCTGAGACTGTTACAACGGCTGGAGGCGGCAGGCCACGCTCAGTTCATCATGGCCACCCACTCTCCGATTCTGCTGGCCTATCCGAGGGCCCAGATCTTCAGTTTCGACTCGTCTCGTATTGAGGAGGTGGACTACGAGGATACCGCGCACTACAGGCTTTACAAGCAGTTCTTCACCGACCGGAGTGTCTTTCTGGAGGCTTGAGAGCGCGTCTGGTTACTGAGGAAAGGGGGGATGCTATCAAGAAAAATGACCAATGACAAATGACCAATGACAAACTAAATCCACTTAGAGGAGGAACAAAAATGACGCAGTATAAGTACCTGCTGGAAGAGAAAGACTTACCTACCCATTGGTACAACGTAATACCGGATATGAAGACGCCGCCACCCCCGTACCGGCATCCGGTGACGCTGGAACTGATGACGCCCGACGACCTGGCGCCGGTCTTCCCCCAGGCGCTGATCATGCAAGAGGCGAGCCAGG
>CAZZEX010000087.1:0-21508 GCA_964653285.1 uncultured Anaerolineales bacterium | reverse complement strand
AAGCGGCTCAACATTCTGAATGTTATTCACAATCCTGGGGCAATAATGACATAGGACTGACTTCGGTCATGAGAGCATTGCACAATCGGGCGGAAAGGGCACAGACAGCCTGAGATCAGCCGTCATTATACACTGCTTGATGGGACAGGCAAGCGTGTTCGGCTGAACACCTGCCGGTACACCATCTGTGTCTCCTGTGCCACCCGCCCCCACGAGAACCGAGCAGCCTGCACCAGTCCCCGTCTCCGCATCTCCTCCCGCAGCGCGGCGTCGCGCGAGACGTGCCCGATGACCCCGGCCATCGCTTCCATATCGGTCGGGTCGAAGTAGAGCGCCGCGTCGCCGCCGATCTCGGGGATGCTGGAGGCATTGGAGCAAGCCACCGGCGTGCCACAGGCCATCGCCTCCAACACCGGCAGGCCGAACCCCTCGTACAGACTGGGAAAGACAAGCGCCTGCGCCCCGGCGTAGATGGCCGGCAGGTACTCGTCCGGCACATAGCCGGGAAAGATAACCACGTCCCGGGCAGGTGAGCGTTCCAACGTGGCAAAAAAAGCATCGTAGAGCCAGCCTCGTTTCCCCACGACCACCAGCCCGTCGGTCAGTTCCTCGCAGTGGACCGTCTCAAAGGCCGCCAAGAGCCGGCTCAGGTTCTTGCGCGGCTCGATGGTGCCAACGAACAGGAGATAACGGTCCGGCAAGCCATATCGTGCCCGCACAGCGGTCACCGCCTCCGATGGCTGCGGGCTGAAGCGGGGGCCGGCTGCCTCGTGCACGACCGTGACCTTCTCCGGCGGGAGGCCGTAGGCCGAGATCAGATCACGCCGGGTGCACTCGGAGATAGCGATGATGTGGGTGGCCCGGCGGCAATAGAGGGGCATGGCCAGGTTCAGGTACCAGCGGTTGAGGGGCTTATGGTGGGCCGGGAGATGCCGGAAGATGAGGTCGTGGACAGTGAGGACGGTGGGGATGGATCGCAGAGGCAGCAGGAGATGCTCGGTGGCGTGGAAGAGTTTGGCGCCGGGCAGGAGCCAATCGAAGCCAACGCGGGCCAATTGTCCCAGCCAGACCAACATCCGCCAGGGCTTGTAGCCCAGCGCAACGGTGCGGGTGGGGAGATGTTCCAGACCCGCCAGTGGTTCCACGCCTCGCTCCCGGTTGTAGAATAAGGCGTACCGATTCGGATCGGCGGCAACGAGCGCCCGGGCCAGGCTCTCGGCGTATCGCCCTAACCCGGCGCGGCGGTGGACGGCGGCGGAGACGTCCAAATAGAGAGACATAGACAATACAGCCATTATACACGGAGGAGTAAGGGGAAGCAAGCGAAGGCCGATCAGTCGCGCAAGAGTTGCTCGTAGACCACTGCGGTCTGGGCGACCATCTGCTCGGCGGTGAAGTGAGACTCGACGCGGGCACGCCCAGCAGCCCCCATTGCCTTCCGCCGCTCGGGGCGCTCAATCAGAGTGCGGAGTGCTCCAGTCAGCCCATTTACGTCGTGGCGGGCTACCAGAAGACCGGTCCCCCCGTCCACCACTGCCTCCGGCACTCCTCCAGCGCCAGTGGCGACCACTGGCAGACTGGCGGCCATTGCCTCCAGCACAGTCAGGGGCAGTCCTTCCCAGCCCCAGGTGGTGAGGACGTAGACGTCGCTAGCGGCGTAGACGGCCGGCAGGTCATCCCGCCAGCCGGGCAGGGTCACCCGCTGGGCCAGGGAGAGTGCGCTGATCTGCTGCTCGACCTGGGGTCGCAGCGGCCCGTCGCCGACGATGAGCAGGTGAGCAGTGGAGCAGGTATCGGCCACCAGCCGGAAGGCCCGCAGCAACGTCTCGAAGTCACGGGGCCTGTAGAGACGGCAGATGGTTGTGATCAGGAACGCGCCGGACGGCACGCCCAGGGTGGCCCGCCAGGCGACCCGGTCCAGCCGGACATCCTGGAAGCGGGTGACGTGGATGCCGTTCCACACTACCTGCACTTGCTCGTACCGGGCTACACCCGCTGCCAGGAGTGCCTCCCGCTCGGCCTGGCAGACGGCGATGAAGTGGTCAGTGAGAGGGGCCAGGGCCAGCTCGAGGGCGAGCAGCAGACCACGGCGCGGCTGCGAGTAGTGGGGAGCGGCGAAGCCATGGATAGTGTAGACAAGGCTGGGACGCCGGCGGCCCAGGGAGGCGGCAGCCAGGCGGCCGAAGAGGGCAGCGCGGGCCCCGTGGACGTGCAGGACATCCACCCTGGCGGCCAGGCGACGGATGCGCCACAATGCCTGGAGGGAGAAGCCGGCTGCGATGTCCACCCGGTGGAAGGGGACACCGGCCGCCTCGAAATCCTCCCGGCGCACGTTGCCGCTGTCCTCCGGCATCGCCACCTGGACGGCAAAGCAAACCGGGTCGAGCCCCAGTGCCAGGTCGCGCACGTGGGCCGCGCCGCCGCCACGGGAGGAGGCAACGAGATGGAGGAGCCGGATAGAGGTCATTCGGCAGACACGGGTTTCAACGTCACCCTCCACGAATAGGATACCTTATTCTGCGCTGGTTGTCAAAGTGTGTCGAGGCGCACACGTAGACCGTGCCGCCAGCAGTCGGGCCAGGTGGCGTTCGATCTCGTCCACCTGGTGCTCCCAGGAACGGGCCTCAGCGGCAGCGCGCCAGCGGGCTTGCTTCTCCGCCGTAGGGGAACGGGCCAACGCATCCCGCACCGCCACCGCAAACTCCTCGGGGCCGTGGGCGACGTAGATTTGCTCTGCCTCGCGGCGCAGGTAAGGCAAGTCGGTCGCCACCACTGGTTTGCTCATCGCCAGGTACTCGTACAATTTGATCGGCGACAGTCCTTCCGTGTAGGGATTAACCCGGTAGGGGATCAGGCAGACGTCGAGCGCGGCGATGATGGCGGGGACCTCTGAGTAAAGACAGGGGGGCAATAAGTGCATGTTGGGCAACCCCTTTAGCGGGCCAACGTCTACCCGGTGCCGTTTGACTGGCCCGACGAGCACAAATGCCGCCTCGGGTAGACTTTTGGCGCAGTACGCCAGCAGTCCCACGTCCACCCGGTCGTCAATCGTGCCCACCAGCCCGACTCGTGGACGGGGCAAAACAGCCACGTCAGCGCGCGGCGCGACCACACGGGCCGGATCGAAGCGAGCGACGTCCACGCCGCCGGGCAGCAGATAGGTGCTGGGGTTGAACCGTCGCTTGGCGGCAGCCAGTCCTTCGGTGCGGGCAAAGAGCAGGTCTACCCGGCGGCACAGGTCTGCCTCCAGTCGGGTGATGGTGCCTGGCCCGACCAGGGGATAACGGACGGCGGTAAAATCGTCAATACAGTGGTAAACGGCGACCCGCTCCCCCAGCCGGCCAACCAGGTAGGCGGTGTGAGGCCAATAGGTCCAGAACACGTCGGGCTGCCAGCCCAGACGGGCCAGCGTGCGGCATAGGTCACGCAGCAGCAGCCGTTGGTTGAGCGCGTTGATGAGCGGGTTGTAGTAGATGGGCAGGACGGGGATGGGCGTGTAAACTAGAGGGCCATCGGGTACCTGACGGATATGGCCCAATCGCCGCCAGGCGCGGCGCGTGCCAACAGGGTCGGAAACGAGCGAGTGGAGGGCACGCGGGATCTCGACGAACAGTACCTGGTGCCCCCTGTGGGTGAGCCGCAGCGCGATCTGCTGGCGGGAGCCAAACTGAGGCGCGTCCCAGTCGGTGGTAGAAAGGAACAGGAACCGCTCGCCGCCGTAAACAGGCAGCGCTGGGGTGTACGAGTGCCGGGCGGTCAAAGCACTCCCATCTCCCGGTAAGCGGCTATCTCACGGACCAGCACCCTTTCCAGAGCAAATTGCTCCACCACAAAGCGACGGGCCTGCTCTCCTAAGTGCTGTCTCAACGGTGCGTCCCCAAGCACGGTCTGGAGTCCCTCACGGATGGCCCCGGCCGAGGGTGCAGCGCAGAGATAACCGGTCTCCCGATGGCGAATCAGACTCCGAATCCCTGCAACGGGGGTCGTGATCACCGGCAGGCCACAGGCCATGGCTTCCAGGAGAGCCTTAGGGTGGCCTTCGTAGAGGGATGGAAAGGCAAAAGCCTGGCACTCTCCAAGATACCTGGGGAGGTCGGCGTGGGGAACGCCGGCGAGGAATTCGACGTGAACCTGGAGTTCTCTGGCGCGGGCTTCCAGGGTCTCCCGTAGGTGCCCTGACCCGATCACCCGCAACCGGATGCCGGGCATCCCAGCGGCGGCCTCCACCAGGGCCAGCGGGTTTTTCTGCTCCGTGAGCCGGCCCACAAAGCCTACGAGACCGGGCTGGGGCTGGACTTCCTCCAACGGGGCAAAAACGTCTGTTTGAACAAAGTTGGGGATGACGGTGATTTTTGCCTGGGGCAAACGGTAGGCCCGGGTCAGGTAGTCCGCGTCGCCCTGGCTGCTCACAAGCGCGTGATCCGCCGCCGAGAACACGGCTGCCTCCTGACACCACAGGCGAGCCTGTGTGAGCCTGGGGGCTCCGGCCTGGCGCCGAAAGCGGGAGGGGAGGTATCCGCAGCGGACGACGAGACTTGCTCCGCACAGCCACTTTGTTGGCAGGGCGGCCCACGCCGCGCTCAGTTGATTGGTTTTGACGATCTTCATTCGACGCAGCCTATCTCGATACCGCCAGCCTGCCTCCAGGGCGAAGCGATGAGGGGACAGCCCCCAGCGATTGTTCCAGACCTCAATGCCGGTTATCTGCTGGGCCAGGGCCTCGTCCTCCTGCCCCCCGTAGGTGACAAAGGCCACCCTCTCCATCATCTCTGCCAGTTTTCGGTAATAGGCAGCCTCGCGATCCAGGAAGCCCAGCCGGGCCCAGGTGGCCAGTGAAACCCCATAACTGAAGAAGAGCGCCAACCCTTGTCTCTTGGCCATAGGATCGGGATTCTCTCCTCACTCTTCCTGACCGATGCGGCCGGCCCGGTCCCGGTTCTGGTTTTCAAGGAGACGTTCCACTATCTCCTCGACGGCGCCGGCCCCGCCGCAACTGGCCAGGACGAGGTGAGCAACTCGTCGTGCGGACGGATGGGCATCACGCGGGGTGACCCCCAGCCCCACGATGCTAAGCGCTGGCGCGTCACGCGGGGAATCGCCGACGTAGCAGATCTCGCCCACATCCACCGCTGCATCCCGGGCGAGTTGGCGGATGGCGCTGACCCTGTCCTTCGCGCCGCGATAGAGCCGTGTGATGCTGAGCCGTCTGGCGAGGGTATCCACCATAGGCGTGTCCTCGCCAGTGACCAAAGCCAGCACAATCCCGGCCCGGTGTGCCCGCGTCAGCGCGTCCAGGTCGCGATAGAAAAAGCGCTTACACTCCTGTCCAGTCTCGTCCAGGTAGAAGTGACCGTCGCTCAGGACACCGTCAACATCCAGGGCCAATACCCGAATCATCGCACCCGCCGCAATTTGCGCATGATGGGCAGTTCAGAGTCGTATACTCGTTTCACTCCGTCGCCCATTGCTGACTCGATAACCCTGATGTCCCGCACCAAGCGCCTGAAACCGTGAGGTTCGACTGAGGCGGCCTGGTCGCTGCCCCACATGGCCCGGTCCAGGGTGATGTGGCGCTCAACCATCGCTGCCCCCATGACCGTGCTCGCTACCGTCGTCGCCAGTCCTACCTCGTGGCCAGAGTAGCCGATGGGTACGCTGGGGTATCGCCCTTTCAAAGTATGGATAACCAGCAGATTCAGTTCTTCCGGCCGCGCCGGGTAGGTACTGGTGCAATGCAGTATGATCAGATTCTCTTGCCCCAGCACCTTCACGGCACGCTCTATCTGCTCCGTGGTGCTCATCCCGGTGGAGAGGATGACTGGCTTGCCTTTGGAACGGGTGTACCGCAGCAAGTTGTCATTCGTCAGGCCCGCCGACGCGATCTTGTAGGCTGGTGGATTGAACTGGTCAATGAAATCCACCGCGCCCTCGTCCCAACAAGAGGCGAACCACGCAATGCCTTTGCTCTTGCAGTAGGCATCAATCTCCCGATACTCCTCCAGGCCAAACTCCAGAGCCTGTTTGAGGTCGCCATTGGTGGTACCAAAGGGGCTTTCGCGGGGACGAGCCAACTCTTCGGGTGTGTAGACCACCTCAACGGTGCGCTTCTGGAACTTGACCGCGTCGCAGCCAGCCTCCACGGCTGTATCAATCAACTGCCGGGCCATCTCCACGTCCCCGTTGTGGTTGATGCCGATCTCGGCGACAATGTAAGTGGGATGTCCATTGCCTACTGGACGGTCCCCGATCATTACTACAGCCATTTACACCTCCTCATTGTGCTCACAGTCCCTGTCTCGGGGGCGGCCCATCGTGAGATTCTCTGCCTGCAGTGCCCAACGTTCTACCAGGGCGCATAGGGCATGGAGCAGCACCTCGTGCACTTCTTGGACGTGGGGCGTGTCGGTGGCCGGCACATTCAGGAGCAGATGCACGATCCGTCCAACCTTTCCACCGTCCTGTCCGGTAAAGCCAATGGTAAAAGCGCCGCTCTCTCGTGCCTGTTCCAATGCCTGGACGACGTTGGCCGAGCCGCCGCTGGTGCTGATGCCGATAACCACATCGCCAGGATGCACCCACGCCTCGATCTGGCGGGCGAAGACGTGCTCGTATCCGAAGTCATTGCCAATGGCCGTCAACACCGACGTGTTCGTCGTCAGCGCCATCGCTGGCAGTGGGCGACGGTTGCAGCGAAAACACCCTATCAGTTCAGCCACTAAGTGCTGAGCATCGGCCGCGCTGCCGCCGTTACCCATCACCAGCAATTTTCCTCCTCTCTGGTATGCCTCGATGATGTGTTGGGCTGCCTGGGCCAGGCGGGAGGCCAGGGTACGGCTGGAGAGCGCTATCGTCCGGGCGGCCTGGTCCATCTCGGCTATAACGAACTCCTCTGGCGTCGGTGCAGTCTGTCCGGAGGGGGCCAGGCGGGCAGCGGCGATCTGCTCAGCAACCAGCAGGTCGAGCGGAGTATCAATCTCCAGCGAGTCCTCTGCGCCCATCACCACCACGCCCACCCGCTCGCCCATTCGCCGGCCTGCCAGAAAGATGTGGCGTGGGGCCAGGTAGAGGGCCCCATTATCCCGATAGAAAGGGGCCATATCCTGGCGGCGCTTGCGCTCCTTCCGAAACGGGTGATAGAGCCCGTCTTCGTCCAGAGTTCCATAGTAGCCATAGTCCTCCTCAACGGTAATGACCGAATCATAGCGGGTATCGGACAGGAGAGAGAGGGCCTGGTCAATGATCTCCGGCCTCAGAAACGGGGATGTAGGTTGGATGAAGGCAACCACATCTGCTGGCTCCTCCAGCACCTGCAAGGCGTGCACAATCACGGCCTCGCTCGAAGCCGTGTCGCCGGCCAACTCCGGCGGCCGCTCAATGACTCGGGCACCGTAGCGTCGTGCCACCTGTGCGATCTCGGCGTCCTCTGTGGAGACGTAGACCGCGTTTACACCCTGGACCGCCAGCGCTGCTTTGATCGTCCAGGCGACCAGCGGCTTGCCGCCCAGAGGGGCCAGGTTCTTCCGTGGGATGCCCTTCGAGCCCCCTCGGGCGGGGATGATCGCCACAACTCGTTTGCATATTGGCATATTGCCTCGTCCGTCCGAACTGGCTCCTGGTTCGCTCATTTCAGGATCGCAGTTCCTGATTGATCAGCCCACAGACCTTCCGGGTCGCCTGACCGTCGAACAGGCTGTGGTAGGCGTCGAAGACCTGAGTGGCTAACGCATCAAGCGGCCGATGCCGAAAGACCTCGGCGCTCACGAAATCCAGGTACTCCTCGTAGCCGTCAATGAAAATGCTGTTAAAAAACCGGAACTTCTGGCTTCTGACGCCGCCCTCGAAATTACACACGAAGACGTTCGATAGCCCAGATGACCACAACTCGTAGACCGACGAAGAACCAAATGTGAGGATGAAGCGGCTCTGAAAGGCATACTTCCAGTACCAGGACTCTGGCCCGATGCACAGGATGCTGTCTGCTGGCAGTCTATGATGGGCCTCGATCTCACGGGCGACCTTTTCCACGTCTGGTAGATCGTGAAACCGTGCGCATAGGGGGTGGATCTTGATCACCGGCCTGAGGCCGGCCTTGACGAGGGGAAGGCACAGTTTCTCGAAGAAGGCTCGCTGTCTGGCATAACACACTTCCCGAGAGTCGCCAGGCTCGGTCAGCACGCGCCGATACCCGCCGGGATGGAAGATGAGGACAGTTCGTTCGTCTCGGTTCGCTTCTTGCTCCTGCCGGCCCGCATACACTCTGTCGAGGTAGGTAAATCCGCAGGGATACAGGCCACAGGATTGCAAGATGTCCGGAAAACGATGGGCTCGGGAAAAGGCGTTGTCGGTCAAGAAAGCGGACTCCGAAGAAACCAGGTTTTCTCCGAAAAACCGGGTTTCTGGGCGGAACTGTTCATCTATCTTGACCAGGAAGGGGATATGCTGATAGCCCACGGCAAAGGCTGGGACGGAGTACCGCTCCCGGATGCGTCGCAGCAGGCGCATATCCTTAGTGGTGGACACGAGGCCGTCGAAACGTCCGTAGTCATTCAGGCCCCTTCGCCAGACGTAGCCAATCTTCCGTGAACCCTCTTGCCATGCCTGTTCGTAGCCGATCAGGCGGGCCACGTAGCGAAGCGACTCGGGATTGATGATGGCAACCGCGGTGGGGTGAGAGCGGACGTAGCGGGCCGAGAAGCCGAATGAGCGGGCCAGGAAAGTGGGACGGTTGACGAGATAGGAGACCTGGTAGCCGTCCTGGGCCAGGCGCAGTGCCAGTGGGATGGTGACTTTGGCGTGCAGCGTGTGGGAATGTAGAAACAGCAGGTGCTTCACGTGTGTCACGCTTCGACAACCTCCAGAAACTCTCCAACAAGATCCTCGCCAGGAGGGCTTCCCGAATATATTTCCAGAATCATTCTGGCCAAGTAGCGTCTTGTCTGGGTCCGCTTGCCCTTAAGGTCGGCGTAGCACATCACGAAAAACCCCCGCATCCAGTCTGTCCAATCCTGCGGGAACGGGGCCGGGGGGGAAAACTGCTCATCTCGCCCCAGGAGGCTCAAGACCTGCCGGTAACGCTCCGCTTCCAGCCGGATGTCCTTGGAACGGATGACCCGCTCCTTGCCCGTGAGAACGCCCAGGAGCGTTCCCAGGAGCCGGTACCAATTCTCCGGGTACTCTTGCAGCGCCTCCTCCAGCACACCCGTGGCGTACAGGCGTGCCGGCCGGCCCAGGAAACGCCACTTCTCCACGTCGCACTTAGACTTCAGGAAGCAGGAAAAGGGCGAATGCCGGGGCTTATGCACGCCCAGGACGTCGGGCAGTTCGTGCCGCTTGAACCCCAGCCAGCGGGCACGCCGGAAAAAGTCCCGGTCCACGGTTCTCACGTCACGAAACCTGAATAGCCGGAAGATGCTCCGTTTCCAGCATTTCACCCGCCCACCGATGCCAAAGCCTTCCTCGTACAGGGGACCGAGCACCATGTAGGTTCTGAACCCGGAGTGGCAAATGGCCTCATATAAACTGCGGATGGCGTGAGGATGCAGCACCATGTCCGCGTCAACCTGCACGAAATACTTTGTCTGACAACGGTCTGGCATGGCCTGGAAGGCCCTGCTCATCGGGTAGACGTCACGAATGTGCTCAACCCTGAAAGCGCAATCCTGGTTCTGGAGCGCCTCCAGGCACTCGTCGTAAGTATCCTCGCCCGTCGAGATAACGTAGACAGTCAGGTGCTCTAGAAGAGTCATAAAATGTCGTCCTGAAAGCCGGGTGACTCGAGATTATCGTTGGGTTGGAAGAACGGGTAGCAGTCCTTGGCTTTGGCAGCGAGCCAGGTCTTGTTGTACAGACACCCATAGGCGTTCTCCACGAGGACCGCCTGATGACGCCCCTCGCCCAACGGCAGCCGGCCCGTACTGAAAAAACTGACCTTACGGAACAGGACCGAACCACAGGCCCACACGTTGTTGTCCCCCTTTGGCCAGGACGGCAGCCAGGTCCAGAACGGTACCCCTGCGGAGGTGGAACGCAGAGGACCGATGACTCGAAACGGCTTCCACCAGTTGTTCTGGTTCTTCAGCCGGATGATGCCAATCTCCGGGAATTCTCGGAAGATGTCCAGGCAATCTGACAGAAAGGGACGGTCGTAGTCAACCACGAAGTCGTCCTCGACCAGTAGAACATACTCACCGTTGCACTTCTGGTAGGCGTCGTTCAGCGCACCAGCCATCCCCAGGTTACGTTCGTGGGCCAGGACCCGGTCAAAGAAGCCAAGGCCACGCGCATAGTCCACCAGCTCAGGCCCGGAGCCATTGTCAGCCAGTATCTTCTCCACCTGAGGGTAAGTCTCAACCCCATCGAAGAAGGGAACCAATGACTCACACAAACGGCGAAATTCCCGGATCCGCTTGCAAGAAAGTATGACGAGGGAAATCAGCCCAGGCTCGAAGTCACAATAGCGTCGGCTGTCCCGAATGATTTGCAGGCACTTGCCACGGCGACGTTTGACGCTCACATTGAGAAGCAGGCGCGGGATGCGTTTCGCCTGCCCGAAGTTCGGCGGATGCGGTTGTTTTTCCCGGGCCCACTGGGGCCTCATCTGTGCCTGTTCTGGTGCCACGTTCACTTTCCTCCACTTAACAACCGTTCAAAGGCCATCTGATAATTGGCCACGTTCTTCTCCCACGTCCAGTTTGCCAGGATGCTGCTCCGAACGTTCGTACTCAGCCGCAGATAATCGCTCACGCTCAGTCCACGAATTTCCTCAAACTGCTCCACGATGGAATCCGCACGCGGTTCTATGAAGAAGCCGTTCTCCCCATGCTCAACCAGTTCCGGCATGTTGCCCACACGGGTGGTGACCACCGGGATGCCGCAGGCGGCCGCCTCCAACGCCGGGTTGGGTGTTCCTTCGTGCCAACTGGCGCACAGGTAATAATCTATCCCGTGGTAGAACTCTTTCATCTCGTTTTGAGAAAGAAGTCTCCGTTTACTCACATTCTTGGCGAAAGCCAGTGTACGAACCGTGAAGCCATTCTCCCTAAGGCGATTGAGCGCCGATTCCACCACCTCGTAATTCTTGGCCGCCTTGACCTTCCCCACCCACCCGATTTTGATGTGACTTGGATCGTATTTCTTACCCACGGGTGGATGGAAGAACGCCGCGTCCACTCCGTTAGGTGCATAGGTTAACCTGTCGAGATGAGTCGAGAGCAGGTCGCATAGGATGCGCGAATTGGCCGTCACCACGTTGAATTGGCGAAGCAGTGTAATGGCTGAATCGAAGGCTTCCTGCGGGTCCCTGCCAGCGGCCAAAGCCTGCGATGGATTCAACCCCCCGCCGATGTTGTAGTGGCTGGTGACGCTGGTCATGAAATGCTCGAAGTCTAAAGGGTCAAAACTGCAGCGCTCTGAGCGAACGAGAGAATACGGTATGCGCCAACTGGCGAAGTAGATCGGCTTGCCCCGCAGCCTGCCTCTATTCCACAGAGCGACAAACCGATCAGGAGTTAGTACGCTGAACTTAAATGGGTGTGTTTCAAATGAGTTGGAGGAAAGGAGCGGACGCCCCGCTTCAGCGGGGATTTTCCGGCTGAAGCCGGACGTCCAACCGAAATGAAACACACCCAACTTAAATTCGCCCAGGTATCGGGATAGATACTCAACCCGCTTTTCCTGCACCCACCCGAGAGCATCTACTACGCAATAAATCTCTGGCTTACGAGATCGTTGAAACAGAGGCAATGCCGATGCCCCCTCCGCCCTACAGGCTGACCTGTTCCACGATGACATCTTCGCCAACTTTTCCGGTCTTGGTGACCAAAAACTCCCCCCAGAATGCTGGCTGCAACCGGCCTAATGGGCTCTCTGCTCCGATCGGGTCTGGGCGAGTCGCCGCGCTTGCCTGCCGCGCTCTGCTCATCCGAGGCTGGGTTACCACATGCAACGCCAAGCATTCCCGGTAAGTCCGACCAGGAGCATTCATTCTTAGGCCATCAATGACGGCTTTGTCGGCTGCCGGCTCATGTTTGAAAACCTGTCTGACACCGGGGCACTGCCACAGATTGTCAAAGAAGATATGAATCACAGGCGCCGCGTTGTCAAGTACCAGTTTGTAGTCGGAATGGCAGGCCTCAAAACTGTGATCCCCATCAATGAACGCAAAGTCGAACTTACCATGCAGGGCCACATAGCGCCTGACGACATCGGCTACATCGGCACCAAGCGAGTTACCCAACACCAGAGTCACATTCTTGATGTCCGCCCTCTTAAAGTTCTTGACCAGCCGGCCTCTCAACTTAAGATCCACCATCAGCAGTCGGCCTCCATTTTCCTCTAGTGCCTTGGCAATCCATAGTCCCGACCAGCCAAACTTGCTTCCAATTTCAATACCGTGGGTTAATCCATGCTCCAGAACGTAGTCATACATGTATTGTGCTGCGTCGGCAGTTATACTGTGACTTGGAACGTCAAAATCCCTACTGTCAAAACGAAGGGCACGGCCTTGGAAATTGACTGTAAGATGGCGGTAACGCAGACGGTCACTTACCCTGCTGATATGAGATCTCAGGCCTCTCCAAACACGCAGATGAAACATCTATCTATGGCTCCTCCCTGGTGAACCAAATGCCAAAAGGGTTGGCTGATAATTCAAGAAAGTTCCGTTAACATGGCTTCACCCAGTTCTGAATCACTGTCACGTTGCGCTCGTAGTTGTCTTCAAGCTGCACCAGTACCTCGCCATCCTCTTGGCGAAATATGGATCGAACTGTTTCATCGCCGGTGATCAATCGAAACCCCGCCTTGCCCATCACAAACTGGAGTGTGGTCAGGTCATAATAGTAAAGATGAGCAACCTGGACTCCATCGAAGAAGTTTGTCCTCGGGTTCCGCACGCCAGGGACCTCAACGTAGAGCAGCCCCTTATCCGTCAGAATGTCACGCAAGGTGGCCATAAATTCAAAGGGCTGAGGAACGTGCTCCAGTAGATGACTGAGAACGATCAGGTCCGCCTTCACTCCAACATCAGCAAGGGCCTCTGCGCCGCCGGAGAGCGTGGGAATCCCCTGCTCGTTGCTGAACTCAACACATTGCGTATCAAGTTCGCAACCCCAGACGTCGTTACCCTGCTCCTGAAAAACCTTCAAGATACCGCCAGGTCCACACCCCACCTCGACAACAACGCTGTCTGTGGTTCGCAACCCATGGTCACTGAGGAACTCAAAGATGCGCTGGCCTCGCCGGTGGCTGCGCAGAAAGTAGTCCTGGTTGATCTTCGTCGTACCGCGATACAACTTCCTGTAGTCCGCCTGGTAGAAGCGCTGTAGCGCTTCCTCCGTGGGCCGGGGGCTTTGCACACCTAGCCCACAGCACTTGCACAGGTTGACCCCCACAGGGATGCCATATCGGTCCGAGTCGGCAATGCGTTCGAAATCCTCACATCCACACAGACAAGTTGGGGCCGCTTCCAGCGCATACGTACCGTTCTCGAATTTCTGTCTAATCCACGCCCGCCAGAAGGCGGCGATGGGGGTCGCAAAGAACGATCTAATCCGCATGACGCTTGCAATCGTCATCTTTGACGAACCCTGGCAAATGCCCGAATGCGTTGTCGAACCACCTGAGGGCATCCCCCTCGGTGAAATAGCCCTCTTCGATCAGTTGCCTCGTCAAAGGATAACCCAGCAGTCTCTCTCGCTCTACCACCTGCCGGATTTCGACAGGCACCTCCAGATTTCCATCAGGCAACCGCTCCGCCAAATACGAGAGCACACCCATGCGCTGGTTGCCATCTACGTAGATGAACACATCGCCGTAGTCGGGATGAACCAGGCGATATCCAGGAATTATGCTTCTTGCCGGATCGAACCCCCCGTCCAGGATCGAATCAATCAGATCAAGAAATCTGGCGTAAACCTGCGGGAACGCTTTGATCCTCGCCAGCGTATTCCTTTGGTTGCGCTCCCGGCGTTTGTAACACCAGGGCATGACCCAGTAGATGGGCTCTCGATCCAACGATGCCGGCAGGTGGGCGACGCCGGGGGCCCTCCAATCAATCTGGGCCGTGCGCAACCGGTAGTAACGGGTCTGTGTGATGTCGAATCCGTCCCGCCCATACCTGGTATGCAAGTCCACGACCTCTCGCTCGGCGTTCAAGTGCGCCGGCAAAAAGTACTTGCTGATCATACGTTTGATTGGAAATGTCTCACGATCCTGGTACTTTTCCGACCTGGTCAGCAGGATATATCCCCGTGGATGGTCGTAGACGGTTTCTTTTACAATCATCAGACCGGCGCGGTGGACGAGTTCCAGCAACGAGTCTTTGCCTTTGCCGCGCCCTTCGTCTTCCAGTGGATTGGCCTGGAACAGAAGGTATCGTGCTACGCCAGACACCCTGTGCAAGGTCTCGATCTGGAGTGCGGCGATCTCGTCGTTGCTGAGGTGGCTGTAATCGGCTGACTTGCCGATGTGGTAAATCACGTTCAGAAGCAGAGCCAGATCAAACTTGCCGAGAGATTCGTAATCGAAGTCTTCCATAGCGCCCCGGAAGACCCGTACAGGGTAGTATCGGCCACGCAGTCTTGAGAAAGTACGCGTGACGAAGCGGGCCTGCCGGTAATAGTGATCGCCTTTCTCAATACCGGCAGCCTCTCGGGCTCCCGCCCTCACGCACTCGACCAGAAACAGCCCGGCATTGCATCCCAGTTCGAGCACACGCTTGCCCGCCAGGTCAAAGGGTAGATTCGGCTTGATGAAAGTGTTCCACTTGGCAATGCCTCGATCCAGCGACCGGGACGTATAGCGATGACCAGCCTTATCCACCGCCACGGTCCAGAGTCCGTAGCCAAAGTTGATGGGCTGATACCAGGGTGCCAACCCGGTGATCTCGTCCTGAATCTCCCGACGCAGTTGCAGGTGAGTCTTGATTTGCACAACCTTTCGCTCAACTCGGCTGGCCGTCACTGTACCCTCCCGCTGCGCCCCCTGGCTGGCTGTCACCGTACCCCCCACTGCGTGGGAGGCTTGGGCACTTGGCGATTCATTCTGGCAGGTGTGACTTGATGAACGAGAGCCAAGCCGGTGCTCTCCTCTCCCACGACCATTTCTCTGCGGCAATTTTCCGATTCGCCGCGCCCATCTCTCGGACTTTGTCTCGGCGAGCCAGGAAATACTCGATCTTCTCCCGAATAGCCTGGACGTCCCGATCCACCAGGAAGCCGTTCACTCCCTCAATGATTAGCTCCTCAGAGCCCCCCACCCGTGTCGAGATCACAGGCCGGCCGCAGGCGGAGGCTTCGAGCACGCTGAGCGAAAACCCCTCAGAACTAGAGGCGCACAGGTACACATCAATCTCGTTGTAGAACTGCGGCATCTCTTCCAGGGGTACGTAGTGTTCCTCCTGAGGCATAGCCAACCTCAGTTCGACGCCAGGCAGGTCGCAGGCCGGTTCGATAAACTGGGTAATCCCTTTGCGCCAGTCGTGTTTCTTGTTACCTGAGAACCCGACGCGCAGCGGGCCATCGAGATTAATTTCGGCCTCTGGCTTGAAGAGTTCAACGTCTACGCCGTTTGGTGTGTAGACCACATTTGTGAGACCGGCCTGACGAAAGAGGTCATAGAGTCGCTGGCTGACGGCATTGACACCGCGATACCGTTGCAGAAACTCGATCAGATTCTGAGGCGGGAGAACGTTGTTGTCGGGCTGTGTTTGCCGGCTATCCCACGCGTGATGGGAGTGAATACCAGTAAGTGTCCTCTTAGGATCAAGAAATGAGAGCCGCTCAACAATCTTTGCGTCGGGAAACGGGAGCCACTGCGCCAAAAGATTGTTGAACGGCCCCTTTCGAATCTCACCCAGCAACTGCCACCCCATGACAAAGACAACATCGTAATCCTTGTGGATCGTTTCCAGGGGTACCTCGCCCCCTTTGATGTAGGCCACATCGAAGTGCAGGGAAGGATCGTCATTGCACTTGACGAGCGCCTTGGCGATGGCATCATACGCCCAGTTTGGGCGATCGCAGACGATGAGAACGGGATGCATGTCGGTCATTGGTCATTGGTCAGTAAGTAATCCTGAATGTCTTGATAGTGATCGCTATAGGTGGTCGGCGTCACGATCTTAAACGGCTCAAGCCCCTGCTGAGTCATGTAGTGACTGATTTCATCCAGGAACCGTGAACACATGCTCTCGGCTTGCATCAGATAGGTATCCTTATTGGCTACATCAGGACCATGATCTCTCTCACCCTTGTAGTAGTGAACATCTTCATCCTTTGAGGGTAGGAGCCCATATCCGTCCAGTCCCGCTACAAATACTCGTTCTCCTCCCATGACTAACGCCACGCCAATAAGCAACACCGAGACGGTCCTACAACTGGCCATAATGATACCGTCACATATGTCAAAGGCCCGATCATGGTCGTTAACGTACATGATGCGCTCATAAGCTCCTTCGTAATGCTTCTCTATTACCCACCCGGGTAGATGGACACCGACCAGAACCTTACTCTTGCTGGAATCAATGGTATGAGCATAGTTAATGAGGCGCCTTCTGTTGGTGAAGGCATGGTAGTCAGGATAAATGAACCCCGTGATGTTGTTGGCTCCCATCACAATAGGCCGATGCTTCTCAATGAGTTCGTGGATTTCCTTGCGATGTGCTCCCAGCGAGGGCCCGTTCCCCAGAACCAAAAAGGTTGCGCCCGGATGCCGGTTCAGGTAATCGGGCGTCGAGAGAGGAGGGTTGATGATCTTCTTGGGAGATGCTCCCCCAGCCCGAATCCACCGAAATCCCGAAGCAATCTTGGATAGAAGTTCCATCGGTCGCTGAAATCTCCTTACTTTGTGGCCTCAACGAACAAAGTGTCGTTCGGATGCCGATCAAAAGCCTCACCTCGCAGTTCCGGCAAGACAGATTGCCGATATGCACTGCGCCACACGCGGCGAAAGCCCATCTTTCTCAGCCAGTACACCAGGTAGTCGTAATCGAAACAGTGAACGTGCCCCTCACCATGCCGTAGTTCAGGGTCCTTGAAGATACGAGTAGAATAAAACCAGGACGCCAATAATCCGCCAATGGGAGCCTGCGGGTCATACTGTCCCACATCACTTACCCGAAAGAACCCGTAGTCCTGTGACACATAAGCCTGAACCGCCATTCCGATATCAGGCACACCAATCCGCAGCAATCCGATCTCTGGCCTCAACACACGATAGAACTCACCCAGGACAAAGCCGAGGCGCTGAGGGTAGATATGTTCCAGCGTATGAGAGGTAAAGATGACATCCACACTGTCGTCGTCGTAGGGGAGTCTCGCCTCTGTAATGTCAAGCACTACGCCCGCGCTTTCCCGCAGGTCAACAACCGTCCAGCCATCAGCCTTCGGATGTCCTTTGCCCCCTCCAATATTCAGTTTGATCGGAGGTGAGTCGCTGCGTCTGCTGGTACCCGGTACTGTGTCGTGATCCAGACTGTCGTCGAGACGTGGGCTGAAGGACCATCCGGTAACAGCGATGTATATATAGCCTGCGTTGGGTCTTTTCACGAACCCAATTTTAATCTTGCGCTTCACCCAGAGTGAGATCTTCTTTAGCAACATCGGCGGGCCTGCCACTCCAATTCCCAGCACCGTCTATTCACGGCGGTGCTTATTCATTCACTTATTCATTCAACCCAGCGTCCACTTCCAACAGAACCTTCAGGTATTCCCTCGCGCTATCCCACGCCCTTTGGAACTCCCTGAGTGGGAATATCCCCTCGGTGAACAGGCCTAGCTCCAACTGAGGCAGGATTTCGATGGCGGCCTGGAAATCCTCAGCGCCACTGCCGACGGAGCCCACAATGGTCTTGTCATAGGCCACAATCGCTTCAAAACTGAACTCTTGTCTGGCGTAAGGAAGCCCCAGAAGAAGCAACGATGTCCCCGGAGCACTGTTGTGCAGCATGGCGTCCAGTGCCTGGGGATCGCCCGTAGCCTCCACCAGGGCGTCGTAAGCGGAGAGCGTCTCCAGGTCGTCACTCACCTGAATCTCGCTGCCCTCAAAATAGCCTCTGCGCAGGGGATCACGATCGAAGGCCGTGACTTGATGACCTCTCAAGGCCAGGATCCGCGCACACAGATGGCCAATAGGCCCTGCACCGACCACGGCGCAGCGCTTCTCCTCCCCCGGCCCCCAGGCTCGCTCCAACCGCCCGAGTCCCTTGAGCACCACCGCGAGGGGCTCGCATACGCAGGCGTCCTTCAGGTCCATGCCATCAGGCAATCTGTGGATAAAGCGCCCAGGGAGAACGACGTACTCGGAATAGGCCCCGTTCAGGCCGATGACTCCCACTTCCTTGCGCCGTGTACAGGCGATCCAATTGCCCTTACGACACTGCTCACATTCCCCACAACTCTGGATACACTCGGCCACAACAGGATTGCCTTCCTGGAGATGCTCAACATTAGGGCCCACTTGCACCACCCTCCCGGAGAATTCGTGACCAGGAATGATGGGGTATTTCGCCAGCCCACTCTTGTAATAGCCCAAAGCCCCTTTGAAGATCTCCAGATCCGTGCCACAGACCCCTTCGTAGGCTACCTTGATGAGGACATCCCCCGGCTTAACCGGAGGAATCTCCACCTCGTCAAGGGAGGCCCTCCCAGGTCCGTGGATGACGACAGCTTTACAGGTCTTGTCGAAGAACATGGCCTCTCTCCTCTGAGGGTCACCCATGACCGCGCCGTCCCATAGCCCCCTGGTAGTACCGAAAGCCTTGTTGGCGCGAAATAGCACAATTTCCCCGGACTTCTGAACCAGACAACCTTCGAGACTCGCTTCCAGGAGATCACCCGCCAGGTTCTTGCCCTCCCGGAGTACCTCCAATGGGATATGACGACGCCCTTTGATCCCGATCCACCTGGCAGCCACGCCCTCTCGGTAGTAGCGCCGTCGGAGCTGCCGCCAGGTCTCCTCGTGGATGTGATAGATGGCTGCTCGCGGTTCGTAGACCACCCGGTAGCCCCTCTTCATCCAATGCTTAGCCCACTCAATATCTTCCAGTCCGGGTAGTGTTTCGTCAAAGGGATGCTGATCCCAGAGATCTCTCCGGATGGCGGAGTTGGCGTTGTTGGCGAAGAAGCAAGGCGGTTCCAGCACTTTCCATTCAGTGTCAAAGGTCCGCCGGAAGTCCCGAACCTCAGCAAACCTGGAGCTCGGCGTGCCCAACTGCCGGCCGTAGACCATAGCAGTCTGGTCCTCCCTGAGAGGCGCGATCAGATCTGCCAACCAGGAGGGCTGCACTGGCTCAGTGTGCGCCGAGACGATGGCGATATAACGTCCCACGCTGTTGTGGATGCCGACGTTGAGCGAGTAGCCGAAGGTGAAGTCATGGCTGTCAATCTGAAGTGCCTTATTGCAATAGCGCCGGGCAATCTCTCGCGTTCTGTCCAGGGAGCCCGAGTCTACAACGATGATCTCAAACTCCTGGTAGGTCTGGCGACGGATGGCCTCCAGCAGGCGCGGCAGGTGCTTCTCCTCGTTGAAAGTCCGGATGACGATGGATGTCTCTGGCCCGGCCATTGCATCACCTGGCTGCTCGTAGCCCTTCCAGCAGGTTACGGATGGTGTTCTCGTGCACGCGGCGCCACGCTTCCGGGCTGCTGTTGGCGTTGTGCGGTGCCAGCAGGCAATTGTCCAAACTGCGTAGCGGACTGTCCAGTGGCAGCGGCTCCTCCTCGAACACATCCAAGGCGGCGGCGGTGATCTGACGCTCTCGCAGAGCCTGCACCAGCGCTCGCTCATCCACCACCGATCCACGCGAGGTATTTATCAAATAGGCTGTGGGCTTCATCAGCCCCAGTTCACGCTGGCCGATCAGGTGGTAGGAAGTAGGGTTCAGGGTGCAGTTCAGGCTCACAAAGTCCGCCCGGGTCAGAAGTTCGCCCAGCGAGACGGTCTCCAATCCGGTGGCCACGATAAACGAGGCCGGGATCTCCACGATATCATTGCCCAGCACAGGCATCCCAAAGGCCACAGCCCGCCGGACCACCGCCTTACCGACGTTCCCTACGCCAACGACACCTAGAACGCACTCTTGCAGCGACACGCAGGACCGTTTTTGCCAGTGCCCTGCTCGGATGTCCTGATCCATCCAGGGCAACTGGCGGGCGAAGGTCAAGATGTAACCCATCACTGTGTCAGACACCGGGTCGGTGAAGGCTCTGGGCGTGTTACAGACGCGGATGCCCAACCGCTCTGCAGCCTGCAGGTCAATGGAATCAATACCTGTCCCCCACTTTGAGATGACCTTCAACCTCGGCGCAGCCTGCAGGACGCGCTCTGTGAACTGGTCATCCCCACAGATTGCACCATCCACTTCCTGGACTAATGGCAACAGTTCGGCCTCGCTCAGCCGTTCCCGGACTGATGCAACGATCATCTCAATGTCATTCTCCGCAAAGATCGCACGGTACTCATCCAGCACCGGCAGCATGTACGGAGCCGATATCAAGACGCGCCACCTCATCAAGCACCCGCTCCTTCCGCCCCGCGCACGTACAGGGCAACCAGCGGATCATCCCGCATCAGCGATTCCACCAGGGCCAGGTCGGCCGGGGTGTCCACTGCGTGTGTGTTGACATCCGTCTCGACCAACCGCACCCGGTAGCCATGCTCCAGGATGCGCAACATGTCAATAGACTCGGCCTGTTCCAAAGGGGTCGGCTCTAGTCGAGCGTATTGCAGAAGGAAGTCACGCCGGAAAGGAATGACACATACCTGCTTGAACACCGGTATTCTCTCGAAACCCAGCCGCCGCTGGGTGGGAATAGGCTCACGCGAAAAGTACAATGCATCACCGTGGCGATCCATCACCACTTTAATAGTGTTAGGGTCCCGGTACTCCTCTTCACTTTCGATGCGCTTCACCAGGTTGACGCACTGAACGGCGGGATCATTCAGCATAGGTGTCACGGCCGACTCGATCATCTGCGGGAGCGTCATCGGCTCATCCCCCTGGACCATAACCACGACGTCTGCTGCTAGACTTTCGATTGCCTCGGCAACGCGGTCGCTGGCGCGCTGATGCTTTGGTGACGTCATAACCGCCTCGCCGCCGAAGGCTTGGACGGCCTGGCGGATTTCCTCGTCGCAGGTGGCGACGTACACACCATCCAACCGCTTGCACATGGCCGTGCGTCTGTAGACGTGCTCGACCATCGGCCGGCCCAGGATTGGAGCCAGGGGCTTGCCGGGAAAACGGGATGAGCCCATGCGGGCTGGAATTATGGCTATAGTAATGAGGTTCACGGCCCCCCATCCTCCTCCCAGGTCGGACGCAGCAGAACCAGCCACCATTTCGGCATAAGTTCAAACGGAATGAGGTGTTCCTTGGCTTCCACTCGCCAACCAGCATGACTGCACACCCGCTCGAAGTCTGTTATACTGAACTCAAAGATATGATAGTGGTGGGGTATCTTCTCAATATTTCGGGGCAGTGCTGGATACAAAGGAATTTCTGACAATT
>CAZZEX010000086.1:0-21914 GCA_964653285.1 uncultured Anaerolineales bacterium | reverse complement strand
TTTTCAGCGTGCCCTATTTCGGGATTCGTACGCGCGGCCTGTGGAGCTACCTCAAACACTACGTCGAACCGATCTTCTTGATGCTGCCCGTCGAAATCGCCAGCGAGATCGCGCGCACCTTTTCGCTCACCTTCCGACTGTTCGGCAACATCATGGGAGAGGAGATCATCATCAGCATCTTGTTTATCGTGATGCCGCTCTTCATCCCAGTGCCGATGATGCTGTTCAGCATCTTTACCGGCCTGCTGCAAGCATACATCTTTACGATTCTGACCTGTGTGTACATCAGCGGGGCGGTTCAAGCGCACAGGTGAGCAATGAACAATGAACAATGAACAGTGAACCAATGAACAATGGTGACTACTCAGCCACTGTCATTCTGAGCGACCGGAGGGAGCGAAGAATCTCATCGTTGGTGAGAATTTGTCTCTCCCACAAAGCGAGATTCCTCGTCCCTTCGGCTGGCTCAGGGCAGGCTGCTCCGCTCCTCGGAATGACATATCACGGGTAGGCCGAGCAGTAACAGACAATGAACAAATTGGAAAGTACTCGAACGCGAATCACAATAAGGAGAAATGAAATGGACTGGAATAACCTGCCGTGGGATAAGATCTTTATCATAGTGACGGTTCTGATCTCTGGCCCGGGCGTCATTGTAGGTATCGTCGTGCCGGCCATCGGGCAGATGGTCGTCGCCACGAGCGGGCTGAAAGCCATTGCCCGGCAGCCCGAAGCGGGCGACCGCATCAACACCATCGTTCTGCTTTCTCTGGCCATGCTGGAGTCGTTGGCCATCTACGTGTTGGCGGTCATCTTGATCTTGATCTTTGCGAACCCGATGCTCAAGTACATCGTGGGCGAATAGCAAATGGCGAATGGCGAATGGCGAATGGCGAATAATGGTCATCGAAACACGCTGATTGCTAACTACTGACCGCTAACCGCTGACTGGAGGTGGTTATGCTAGAAATCAACCTGAGCACACTCCTTCTGCAAATCGCCAATTTCCTCATCTTGGCTTACATCCTGACCCGCTTCCTCTTCCAGCCACTGAAAAAGATGCTCGATAAGCGTGCGAGCCAGGTGACAAAGGCGATGGATGAGGCGGCGAAGGCGACTCGCGAAGCCGAAGATTTGAGGCTGGAGTACGAAGAAAAGCGCGAGAACATTGACGCGGAAATTGTGGCGCTCAAGAACGAAGCCCGCATCGTCATTGATGAAACGCGGCAACAGATGCTCCAAGAGGCCTACCAGGAGATCGATGCCATGCGTGCGCGCGCCCGGGAGGAAATTGAACAACAACGCGCTGATGCACTACGTCTGCACCGCAGCGAAATTGGCGGACTGGTGGCTACACTCACCCGGCGTGTGATGGAAGACGCCCTCAACCCGCAACTACATCAGGCTTACCTGGACGCCTTTTTGTACCAATTGCGCTCGGTGCAGTTGGACGGACGCATCTCCACTGACGGCGAAGAAGCCGTTTCGGCTGAACTGATCACAGCGACCCCTCTGGCCCAGGAAAATAAAGTGCGGATTGTGACCACGTTAGAGACAGTGGTGTCCCAGCCTATTGATCTGGCCTGCCGTGTTGATGCCGGTCTGATCGCCGGCGCGATGGTGCGCCTCGGCGATATGCTGATTGACGGCAGCCTGCAAGGGCAACTCCAACAACTACGCAACCGGTACGAGGCAGAAATTGGGTAAGACTGCTACGTCCTCTCCGTTACACACAGCCGACCTGCTCGACCTCATCGCCCGCCTGGGTGATGAACAGCGCTACCAACTCCGCCAGATTGAACTTACGCACAATATCAAGACCGAGTACCATCTTTCGGCCTTGCGTGGGCTGATTGACCAATACCGCTACCGCCTGTCGGCACAAAGCGTGGGCACTGTCAGACAGGTGGGCGATGGCGTGGCCATCGTCTCTGGTCTGCGCGGCGTGATGGCGGATGAGTTGATCCTGTGCCCTGATGGCACCTATGGCCTGGCACTGGATCTCAACCACAACTACGTGGGCTGCGTGCTGTTGGGGACTGGCGTGGACATCCGCGCGGGCGACATTGTCAAAGGTACCGGGCGGGTGATTGATGTGCCGGTGGGCGAACCGCTTCTGGGGCGCGTGGTCAATGCGCTGGGCCAGCCTATTGACGACCTGGGGCCGCTGGAGGTCGAGGTGCATCGCCCCATAGACTACCGGGCGCCCACCTTTATCCAGCGTGCGCCGGTCAGTGAACCGCTGCAGACCGGCATCAAGGCCATTGACTCGGTCATCCCGTTGGGACGCGGGCAGCGTGAGTTGGTCATCGGCGACCGGCAGATCGGCAAAACTGCCATCGCTGTTGACACGGTCATCAACCAGCGTGACCAGTCCGTCTACTGCATCTACGTCTGCATTGGGCAAAAGATGTCCACCGTGGCGCAGATTGTGGAGACGTTTCGTGAAAACGACGCGCTGGACTACACCACGGTCGTGGTCGCCAGTGCCGAGGAGCCACCCTCGATGGTCTACCTGGTTCCCTATGCTGGCTGCGCTATGGCCGAAGCATTTATGTACGCTGGCCGGCACGCACTGATCATCTACGATGACCTGAGCAAACACGCCATCGCTTACCGCCAACTCTCACTGCTGCTGCAACGACCAGCAGGGCGCGAGGCCTATCCAGGTGACATCTTTTACCTGCACTCGCGCCTGCTCGAACGCTCCGCCCGTCTCTCCGCAGCGCACGGCGGGGGGAGTATGACCGCCTTGCCCATCATCGAGACCCAGGCTGGCAACATCGCGGCCTACATCCCCACCAACCTCATCTCAATCACCGACGGGCAGATTTACCTGACCACACAACTCTTCAATGAGGGCATCCGCCCGGCCATAGACGTGGGGCTCTCCGTTTCCCGTGTGGGCGGCGCAGCGCAGAACAGTGCCATGCGCGCTGTGTCGCGCCACCTGGCGCTGGACATCGCTCAGTTCCTCGAATTGCAGATCTTTGCCCGCTTTGGCACCGAATTGGACAGAGCAACGCGCGAGCAGTTAGCGCGCGGCGAGCGGGTACGCATCATCTTGACCCAGCCCCAATATGAGCCCATGCCGGTCGCGCACCAGGTGGCTGTCATCTATGCCGCCGGGCAGGGATACCTGGACGACGTTCCAGTCGAGCAGGTACGCCGTTTCGAGACGCTTTTGCTCAGTTTTCTGCAACAGCAACATTCCGGCCTGCTGGCCGAGTTCTCCATCGGCCACTGGAACCCCCATCTGAAGACAGACCTACGGAACGCGCTGGAGCGTTTCAAGGAGCAGGTATGGCACAGGTAGCCGGCGAGATTCAGCGGCGCCTCCAGAGCCTGGAGGATATTCATCACCTACTACGCTCCATTCGGGCCATGTCGGCAATCCGCTGGCGACGGGCGCGGGTGCGGCTGCGCTCAGCCCAGCAGTACGCCCGCGCCGTAGATCAGCAACTCGCCCTTGCCACAACCTTCCCCACGGCGCTGACGCGAGGGGGACATCATCTCAGGGGAAGCACCTCCGACGCCAAAAAGCCTGCCCTGAGCAGGGCCGATGGGAGCATGGGACTGATCGCGTTGACCTCCGACCGGGGGCTGTGCGGCACATTCAACGCCGGCCTGGTAGCCCATGCCATGGACTTCATCGAGCGCGAACGAGAGACAGGGAGAGAGATCAAAGTCATTGCCCTGGGAGAATATGGGGAACGGTTTTTCCGTCGCGGCGGCTGTGAGTTGCTCTACACGCAGCACTTTCCGCTCACCCACGCCGTCTCCTTCGTCGAAGCGCGCGACATCGTGGCCAAAGTCAAGCGTTTCTACGAGACGGGAGCCTTTAACACACTCTACCTAATCTACAACCAATTCGTCTCATTTGGCCGTTATCGGCGGGTTGAGGTGCGCCTGCTGCCACCTGACCTCGCCGCTGTCTGGCGTAGCGTCCGGGAATCGTCGCAGGGCGAGCGAACCCTCGCGCCGGAGGATTTGATCCTGGGCACGCCGCCGCAGGCCCTCCAGGATTTTCTGCTCTGGGAACACCTGGCCGTGCAGGTCTACCTGGCGCTGATTGAAAGTATGGTCAGCGAACAGGGGGCGCGTTTGCAGACGATGGACGCCGCCATAGCCAACCTGGACGAACGTGTGGAGAAGTTGCAACTCCAATACCACGCTATCCGCCAGGAGAGCATCACCCGCGAAGTATTGGAGGTGCAAAGTAACGCCCGCGGCAGGCGTCCCCTGGGAATGGCGGGCACCTGACGGCGAGGGAGGGCTGTGATGAAATTCATCGTCAGCGTTGTGAACAAAGATGATGCCCTGCCGCTAGTTGATGTGCTGGTCACAAGCGGATATGGGGTTACTACGTTCAAAACCGCCGGAGGGTTTCTGCGCAAAGAGAACGTGACGCTCTTCACTGGCGTGGAAGACGAGCAGGTGGAGGACGTCGTCCGTCTGATCCGGGACAACTGCCACACCCGTACCCAGAGCGTGGGTTCTTTGCCCCCCGTAATGGAGTCCGGAGAGTCGTATGTTTTGGCCACCAAGGAAGTGGAGGTGGGCGGCGCGGTGATCTTTGTGCTCGACGCCGTGCAATTCTTGAAGGCATAGGCCAGGTGCTCACCTCAACTACCCAACTTCGCCACTGGGGGAGCGTTGGCGCTTTGACCCCAATCGTGCTATAATAGCCGCCGTTTGCGCTCGCGATCAACCTTCGGAGGACCACATTGCTGGATCAATTCGCTTTTATTGGCGTCTTTCTGATCGTCGCGCTTATCTTCGGCGTCGCCCCACCGGCTCTGGCCTTTCTCGCCCGCCCCCAAAAACCCAGTTCCCGTAAAGCAGAAATCTACGAACGCGGCTTACAGACCCGCGGCGAGACCTGGATCCCGTTCCAGGCACAGTATTACGTCTTCGCCCTGGTCTTCGTCGTGTTCGATGTTGGGGCCGTATTTCTGCTTCCGTGGGCGCTGGCCTATCACAGATTGGGGCTCTACGCCGTGATCGAGGCAATCATCTTCATCCTAATCCTGCTCGGAGGTCTGATCTACGTCCGGCGCAAGGGCGCGCTTGCGTGGATGTAAGCCGCTGCCGTTCGGCTGAGCGCGTCTCGACTGAGCACTCGACGCCGAGCCTTCGGCGCGAGTGCTCAGTCGAACGCTCATCCGAAGCGCTCGACGAAGTCTCACGACGAAGCCCACAGGAATTGACCGTATGGAATTCCTCAAAGACCTGATCACCAATATTGGACTCTGGTTTCATGAACTGCTGGCGAGCACCAGCCTGCCCGAGGTCTGGGTGCGTGTGATCACGCTGGTCGTCGGTGCGTCTGTGTTGGCCCTCGTCCCGCTGGTGGCCGTCATCTTCCTCATCTGGTTCGAGCGCAAGATCGCCGCCCGTATAGCAAGCCGTCTCGGCCCCAACAACTCTGGCGCTTACGGCGGCCCCTGGGGCATCCTCCAGGTCTTCGCCGACGCCATCAAGATGTTCGTCAAAGAGGACGTCATCCCCACCGCCGCAGATCGCTGGGTCTTCAACATCGCGCCTATGCTGGTCCTCGCCCTCGCCGTGCTGATCTGGGCAGTGATCCCTCTCGGCAAGGGTTTGATCGGCTCCGACCTCAACATCGGGGTTTTCTACATTCTATCCCTGGGTTCGGCGAGTATGATCACGATGCTGATGGCCGGATGGGGGTCCAACAACAAGTACGCGACGTTGGGAGCCCTCCGTAGCATCGTCACGTTGGCCAGTTACGAGATCCCCCAGGTGCTCTCGGTGCTGGTAGTGGTAATGGTAGCCGGTTCGTTCTCGATGCAGGACATCATTGAGGCGCAGGACGTAGCGTTCCTGTTCACACTGCCCCTGACAGCGCTGCTCTACCTGGCCTCCTCCCTGTCGGAGTTAGAGCGGCGACCCTTCGACCTGGTGGAGGCCAACTCGGGGATCGTAGCCGGATGCTGCATCGAATACAGCGGCATGAAGTCCGGTATGTTCTACCTGGCCGAATCCCTGAACCAGCTGGCGGTGACCGCCACCTTCTCCACCCTCTTCCTGGGCGGCTGGCGGGGGCCATGGGTGGACCAGGCCCCCGCCCTGAGTACGCTCTGGCTCATGCTCAAGATCCTGCTACTCACTCTGATAATTCAGTTCTTCCGATACACACTCCCTCGGCTACGGGTTGACCAGATATTGAGGCTCAACTGGAAATTCCTGACGCCGCTAGCGCTGGTGAACATCTGCGTGGTGGCACTGGTAGGCCAGGCTGTGCCGACGAGCGCTGGCCCGTGGGTGCGGGCGGGGGCTTTCCTGGGAGCCAACATCCTGCTGGCGCTGGCAATGCTGAAGGTGAGCAGTCAGCAGTGGCAAACCGCTGCCGGCTGACGGCTACCGGCTTCGAGTAACAAATGTCTCTTCAACAAATCCTGTTCATCATTTTCGGCGCGATCACGTTAGGAGCAGCGCTGCTGGTGGTGACCCGTCGCAACGTGTTCCACGCCGCGCTGTTCCTGATCCTCTCGTTCTTCGGCGTGGCGGGGCTGTACGTGCTGCTGGAGGCCCCTTTCCTGGCCGCCGTGCAGTTGTTCGTCTACGTAGGCGGCATAGCGATCCTGATCGTCTTTGCCATCACGCTCACGCGGGATACGATGAATCCCCTCGAGAACGGCGCCGGACGCAACCGCCAGTGGTGGGCAGCCGCGCTGGTGGCCGTCGCTCTGTGTGGCATGCTGGGATGGGTGGCGCTAAACCACGACTGGGGAGCGGCCCCTGGCCCAGTGCTTGAACACAGCATCGCTATTCTGGGGACCACGCTGGTGGACCCGGAGGGACTGGTGTTGCCCTTCGAGGTCGCCTCGGTGCTGCTGCTGGTCACACTCATTGGCACGGTGACAATCGCAAGAGAGCGATAGGGAGTGATAACCATGATCCCTTTAGAATGGGTTCTCATCCTGGCAGCGGCGTTGTTCTGCGCGGGGGTTTACGGTGTCCTGTCGCAGCGTAACGGCATCGCCGTCCTGATGGGCATCGAACTGATGCTCAACGCCACCAACATCAACCTGGTCGCCTTCTGGCGCTACCTGGAGCCGGGGGCAGCGACCGGGCAGGCATTCGCGCTGTTCGTCTATGCCGTCGCCGCGGCCGAGGCAGCAGTGGGCCTGGCGCTTATCATCGCGATATGGCGTACCCGGGACACGATCATCCTGGAGGACATTGACCTGCTCAAGGGCTGAGCGCCCGAGGTGCCCATGTCTATTCTCAACCTCGCCTGGCTGATTCCACTCTTCCCCTTTCTGGCGTTCGTCGCCATCTCCGTGTTCACCTACCGGAACCGCGCGCTGAGTCACCGGCTGGCCATCGGCGGTATCACCATCGCCTTCGTGCTGTCGCAGATCGTGTTCTGGGCGGCGGTGCTGCTCCCGGTGGGAGGGGGAGAGCAGGCCTACGAATCCCCGCTCATCCACTGGCTGTCCGCCGGTGTGGAGCGATTCACGCTCGGCATCTACATTGACCCGGCCACCACGGTGATGCTCTTCATGGTGCCGCTGGTCTGCCTGATGATCTTCATCTACAGCGTGGGGTACATGAACTTCGGCACGCCCGAAGTAGACCCGCGCTACAGCCGCTTCTTCGCCTACATCTCCCTCTTCGCCGCTGGCATGCTGGGGATGGTGGTCTTCAACAACCTGCTCACCTTCTTCATCTTCTGGGAGATCATGGACACCTGTTCGTACCTGCTGATCGGCTTCTGGTACGAGAAGAAATCCGCTTACCAGGCCGGCCTCAAGGCATTCCTGGTGACCAAGGTAGGTGACCTGTTCTTCATGCTAGGGTTGCTGCTCCTATACGCGGAGGTCGGTTCGCTCGCCTACCGAGACATCTTCAATCCTGGGACACTGGAACACCTGGCCCATACGCCCTTCCTGGGGACTCAGTTCTCTATGGCGACGGTGATCGCGTTACTACTCTTCGGGGGCACGGTCGGCAAGAGCGCCCAGTTCCCGCTCCACGTCTGGTTGCCCGACGCGACAGAGAGCCCCCCCCCGGTCTCGGCCCTCATCCAGGCCGCCACGATGGTCTCAGCCGGCGTCTTCCTGGTGATGCGGGTCTTTCCAATCTTTGCGGTGGCCGAGGAGGGAGTGCTGGCTATTGGTGGCATCCACATCACCATCGTGGCGCTCATAGGTGCCTTAACCGCGATCCTCGCGTCCATCATTGCCGTCGCGCAGAACGACATCCAGCGGGTGCTGGCCTTCTCCACCATCAGCCAGTTGGGCTACATGGTCGCCGCGATGGGCATCGGGGCCTACGTGGCCAGCGCGTTCCACCTGATCACCCACGCCTTCTTTAAGGCATTGCTATTCCTGGGCTCCGGCTCGGTGATCTATGGAATGGAACACGGGCATAGGGATTCGCGAATTGCGAATTGCGAATTGCAAACTCACGTAAGGGCACACTCACCTTGCAGTCACCCTGAGGAATTCGATCCTAACGACATGATGAATATGGGCGGACTGGCGAAGCGCATGCCACGCACCTTCTGGATGTTCCTCATCGGAGGTCTGGCGCTCTCCGGCTTCCCGCTGGTCACCGCTGGCTACTGGTCGAAGGACGCGATCCTGGTGCAGGCTTACGAGCAGTCCCCTGCCATCTTCTGGGTACTGGCTGTGGCCGCCGGCCTGACTGCCTTCTATGCCATGCGGCCGATCTGCATGACCTTCTTCGGCCAGCCACGCAGCAAAGCCGCCGAGCACGCGCCGGAGAGCATACCCTCGATGACTGTGCCATTGATCATCCTGGCCGTCTTCGCCGTGGGACTGGGCTGGGCCGGTATCCCGGAGCACTTCCCGGTCATTGGCGGGTTGATCCCCAACTGGTTCCACCACTTCGTCGGGTCAACGATCGAGGCGGGCAACGCTGCGGAGCACGTGGCAGAGGCAGCGCACGGTTTCGTATGGCAACCAACGGCGCTGTGGGTGATCTTCGCCCTGGGCGGGATGGCGCTGGGCGGGCTGGTTTATGGCTGGAAGCCGATGCAAGCCGGCGAGATGGACCGGGTGGAGGCGGCGATGCGCAAGGTGTGGCTGGGCTGGCTGTACGACGCCATGCGCGACCGCTTCTACTTCGACGAGATCTATCAAGCCACCTTCGGGCGCGGCTCCATCTTGTTGGCCGACTTGTTCTACATGTTTAACCACGGCGTGGTAGATGGACTGGTGAACCTGGTAGGCCGCGCCGGAAGGGGCCTCTCCGAGGTCAGTGATGTCTTCGACCTGCGCGTCGTGGATCGTTTGGTGGACCTGACCGGACCGGGCACGCGGGCGCTCTCAGACCTGAGCGCCGTCGTTGACCTCAAGGTGGTGGATGGCGCGGTGGAGGGCGTCGGCGACACAACCAAGGCCGGCGGGCGGTTCATCCGCCCAATCCAGACCGGTGGAATACAAAACTACCTGCTGCTGGTATCCCTGATGGTGCTAGCGCTGGTGATGACGTTCCTTATGATGCTATTCCTGCAAATCTGAGAGGAGAGCATGCTATGAACTTCCCAATCCTGAGTGCTACCCTATTTGCCCCGCTGGTGGGCGCATTGCTGATTATAGTCATCCCACAAGAGGACGTAAAGACAATCCGGCGGATAGGGACTGCGTTTGCTTTCCTCACGCTCATCCTCACAACCATCTTATGGGCAAGTGTGGCGCAGGCGGGGGCCGACGAGATGCAGTACTCAGAGCGGTACCCCTGGATCCCGGCCTTCAATATCTGGTACAGCCTCGGGATAGATGGCCTCAGCGCACCGATGTTCTTTCTGACTGCCCTGCTGACGACCCTCTCGCTGTTCTACTCGGCCCACACCATCGAGACACGGGTCAAGGAATACTACCTTCTGTTTCTGTTGCTGGAGACGGGCATGCTTGGCGTTTTCCTGGCCCTCGACCTGGTGCTATTCTATGTCTTCTGGGGGATTGGGCTGGTGCCGACGTTCCTGCTCATCGGCGTGTGGGGCGGGGAACGGCGGGAATACACGGCTATCAAGTCCTTCCTCTACATCTTGGTGGGCAGCGTGGCGATGCTGCTAGCGATCCTGGGCGTCTATTTCCAGACCCGTACCTTCGAGATTCTGGAGGCAGCGGTGGCCAAGCCTTTCGCTGGTAATTTCACCTGGGCCAGCGCGGCATTCTGGGCCTTCTTCGTCGCCTTCGCCATCAAGATATCCTGCTTCCCCTTCCACACCTGGCTGCCGGACGCCCACACCGAAGCGCCAACGGCTGGCAGCGTCATCATGGCGGGCATTTCGCTAAAGTTGGGGGCCTACGGGCTGATTCGCATTGCCCTCCCGCTATTCCCTGAGCCGTTCCATTACTTCGTCGTGGATGTGCCAATTATCCCCGTCATGGCCATCATAAGCATCGTCTACGGGGCGCTGGTCTGCATGGCTCAATGGGACCTTAAGCGGCTGGTCGCCTACTCCTCAATAGCGCACATGGGCTACGTCACGCTGGGTGTGTGCGCGGCTGCCGCCGGTATCAAAGAACTGGGCACCCCGGAAGTCCTAAACGCGGCCGCGTCGGGACTCAATGGCGCGGCGATGCAGATGTTCACTCACGGCATCATCACCGGTGGGATGTTTTTCCTGGTCGGTATCATCTACGAGCGAGCCCACACCCGCGACTTGAAAGCCTTCGGCGGGCTGGCTACTCAAACTCCCTATTACTATGGGATCACAGTGGTGACGGGCTTCGCCCTGCTGGGACTGCCAGGGCTGGCCGGTTTCTGGAGCGAGTTCTTCGTCTTCAGGGGCACAGTGGGCTTCATCCCCGTCGCGGCCTTCATCGGCGTATTGGGCGTGGTCTTCACGGCGGCCTGCGTCCTGTGGAAGATCGTGCAGCACCTCTTTCTGGGCACGCTCGACCAGGAGCGCTGGGGCAATCTGCCGGATATGGAATGGTGGGAGAGGGTGACGATGTGGCCATTGGTGCTGATCATGGTCTTTCTCGGCTTCTACCCCACCCCCCTGCTGGATTCGTTCAACTCCGCGATCACGGCTCTGCTGCAAGCGTTACCATAACTGAAACCTCCTTGCGATGGGTTCTTCGTCCTTCGCAAAGTTGACTGGAGGACTGGCATTGGTCATTGGTCATTGGTCATTTTCCTTGTGGCTGCTCTCGCCGGAACTGGCGCTCCTTCTGGCGGGCCTGCTCATCCTGGGGCTGGATGCGATCCACCCGCACCAGGAGAAGAAACGCTGGCTGCCATACGTCGCGCTGGCGGGACTGACCGGGTCGCTGATCGCCACGATCACCCTCTGGGGCTGCAACACGCGGGTACTCTCCGTGCTCTTCTGTGATCCCTTCGCCCTGGTGGTCAAAATGATCGCACTGGTGGCGATGGGGATCGTAGTCCTCGCCTCCGATGCCTACATTCGGACCCGCAGCCAGCATCAAGACCTCCCCCCCGTGGGGAGGACTGAGGGGGGGCAGGGTGAGTTTTACGCCCTGTTGCTCTTCTCCGCCCTGGCGATATGCCTGCTGGGTGGGGCGACCAACATGATCATGATCTTCCTGGCCCTTGATTTTCTCAGCATCACCTCGTACATCCTCACCGGCTACCTGCGCGACGACCGGCGCTCCACCGAGGCGGCGATCAAGATCTTCCTATACGGCGCAACTCTGTCGGCCATGATGCTCTACGGTATGTCGTGGTTCTACGGATTGACCGGTTCCACGGACCTGAACGGCATTGCGGCAGCCCTGAGGGAAACAGAGAACACCATGCGGCCGATTATACTCCCGGCGTTGATCTTCGTGATGGCCGGCTTCGCTTTCAAGATAGGGGCCGTACCCTTTCATCAGTGGGCCCCGGACGTCTACGAGGGCGCACCGACTCCCGTCACAGCGTTCCTGTCGGTAGGACCCATGATCGGTGGTTTCGCGGTTATTCTGCGGGTGCTGTTGACCGCGCTACCGATGGACTTAGTGAATCTGGCGATGGACTGGCGAACGCTACTGATGGCAATCGCAACACTCACGATGACGGTCGGCAACCTGGTGGCGCTGTGGCAACAGAACATCAAGCGACTGCTGGCCTACTCCAGCATCGCCCAGGCCGGCTATATGCTCATCGGCGTGGTAGCAGCCTCACCCCGGGGGGTGACAGCGACGTTGCTCTACCTGATTGCATACGTGCTGAGCAACCTGGGGGCTTTTGCCGCCGTGATCGCTTTTTCCAACCACACCGGATCCGACGCCATCGAGGATTATGCCGGGCTGAGCAGGCGTGCACCAACGCTGGCGCTGGCGCTGATTATATGCCTGCTCTCGCTGGGGGGCATTCCGCCGACGGCCGGCTTCATTGGCAAACTGTATCTCTTCTCCGCAGCGATTGAGAAGGGGCTGCTCTGGTTGGCCGTCGTCGGCGTGATCAACAGCGTCATCTCGCTCGCCTACTACTGGAAGATTATCCGTGCCATGTACATCGCCCCGCCGCGGACGGAGGAAACGTTGAGGACATCGTCCACGTTGACGGTGGCGCTGGGGGTGACGGTGGCGGGCGTACTTATCGTCGGTGCTTTCCCAGGCCCGCTCCTGGCGCTGATCCAGGCCGCCGCGCGGACCTTTTTCGGGTGACCGCCCACTGAAAGTGCCAAATGTCTGAGAAAGAATGGACAATTCTCAATAGACAGACACACAACATTGATTTATAATGGTTAAATGTGACGGGTCAGGTTCGCGCTCTGGGTAAGACACCGTATGGCCCAAGAGATTGGCGGAAGTGCGGCGGGCAAGGAAGCGCCATGCGACACCGTTAGGCGCGAGTTGCCTGGTTGGATGTATTACGTATAATAGGCATAGCGCGGCAAAGCCGCAAGTCCGCAAGTTTGCAAGTAGCAGATCACGACTCTCGCGGACAACGCAAATGTTGCCGGGTAATACTATACGAGAACGGACTTAGGGCCTATACGGCGATAAGCCCCCGAGGAAGAGAATTCCGGAGGAGGGCGAACAATGCGCGTCCAAGTGGAATTTCTGGGGCTTTCCAGGCTCGCAGCAAGGGTAAAAGAAATCGCGTTAGACCTGGAAGAGGGCACGACGTTTCGTGACATCGTGCGTCTGCTGAGTGCCAGGTACCCCGCGATGATCGGGAACGTAATTCAGCCCGATGGCGAGACCTTGCAATCTCCCAACATTTTCAATCTGAATGCCAGGCGAATGATCAAGGCGAGCCAGATGGATGACAGCCCCAGCGATGGTGATCGAATCATATTGATGTCTGTATCAGCAGGAGGTTAAATATGTATGGCTACAGTGGGAAGATTCTCCACATTGATCTAACCACCCGTAAGACCTGGATCGAATCCAAGCCAGAGGAGTGGTACAAGACCTACATCGGCGGTGTGTCTATGGCCAGCCGGCTTTGCTGGGAGAACATCGAAGTGGGATGTGATCCGCTTTCGCCGGGCAACCCAATCTGCATCGCCAACGGCATTTTCGCCGGGACGCCGGTGCCGGTGGGGGGCAAATATGGCCTGGCCTCCAAATCGCCGTTGACTGGCTTCATCGGCGACAGTCTCTGTGGGAGTTGGTTCTCGGTCGCGTTCAAGCGTACCGGGTGGGATGGCTTCGTCATCCACGGGGCCAGCGAGGACTGGGTCAACGTCTTTATTGACGACGACCGGGTCGAGTTCCGCGACGCCTCTCATCTGCTGGGCCTGGGCACCTACGAGACCGAGGAGGCCATCCGGGAGGAACTGGGCGATGACCAGGTGCGCTCCGCGACCATCGGCCCGGCCGGTGAGAAACTGGTGCGTATGGCCAACGTGACCAACGACGGCCGCCAGGCCGGGCGCACCGGGCACGGTGCGGTGTGGGGCTCCAAGAAACTCAAGGCCATCTCCGTGCGCGGGACGAACGGCGTCACGGTGGCCGACCCGGATACGCTGTTGAAGTTGTCTTACGACATCGTCCAGGCAGCGCAGGGGCCACACACCCAGAAGTATCGTATCCTGGGCACGGTCGCCAACGTGCTCAACCTGAACCGCCTGGGGCTGCTCCCCACGCGCAACTATCAGCAAGGCGTGTTCGAGTACGCCGAACTGATGAGCGGTGAGTACCTGCACGAGCATTACAACGTCAAGACCATCGCCTGCGCGCAGTGCCCCATCGCCTGCGAGCAGATGTCCCGCGCCAAGGATGGGCCGTACGCTGGGGCGATGACCGGTATTGACTACGAGTGCCTGTACGCGGTCGGCACCAACTGCGGCTTGAAAGACCTGCAGGCGGCGATCAAGACCATTGACGTCTGCGACAGGGGCGGCATAGACGCGATGAGCACCGGCGTGACCATCTCCTGGGCGATGGAGACCTTCGAGCGGGGTATTTTTACGAAGGAGGACTTCAAGTGCGCCAAGTATCCCGAGGGCTTCGAGCCCAATTTCGGCAACGCCGAGGCGGCCGTGACGCTGGCCGAGATGATCCGCGACCGCGAGGGGATCGGGGACCTGTTGGCCGAGGGCACCAAGCGAGCCAGCGCCCAGGTTGACGAAGAGCGTGGCACTGAGACCTACAAGTGGGCCATGAACATCAAGGGGCTGGAGACGCCTGGCTACGACGCGCGCGGGCTCAAAACCTTTGCCCTGGGGCTGGCAGTGGGCACGCGCGGTGCCTGCCACAACCGGACGGCGGCCTACGACCCTGATATCAAAGGGCAAACGAATCGCTTCACGGTTGACGAGACCCGTGGAGAGGTCGCCAAGAGCACCGAGGAATACGCGGCGGTGTACGACACGCTGCCGCTGTGCAAGTTCATCCGGCGCTGCTTCACCGGCAAGGCCGACCGGGCGGGCGCGTGGCCGGCTATCGCCAACCTGATTAACGCCACGACGGGCTGGGACTTCGACTACGACGACGTGGACCTGATCGGCGAACGGGCCCACACGATCAAAAAGGCCTTCAACATCCGCGAAGGGTGGACCAGTGCGGATGACCACCTGCCCTACCGGTGGCAACACGACCCAATGACGCAAGGCGCCTCCGCCGGGTATGTGGTGACCGAGGAGGAACTGAAGTACCTGAAGGACATCTACTACGAGGCCAAAGGCTGGACCAAGGAAGGGCTGATCCCCAAGGAGAAACTGATCGCCCTGGGGATGGATGACGTCGCCGAGGAAATCGGGGTATAGGAGAGAACCATGCCTACGTCAACTTCCAAATACCAATACATCACGTGTGACCCGACCAAGTGTATGGGCTGTCAGTTGTGCGAATACATCTGCTCTTATGTCAAGACGGGTGAGTTCAACACCTATCGCAGCCGCATCCGCACGGTGCGAGCAGAGGAAATCCTGATCACGGCCGTGGCTTGCCGCACGTGCGAGGACGCCCCCTGCGTCATCGCCTGTCCACGCAACGCGCTGTCGCAGGACCCGGTCACCGGCATCATCCACATAGACGCCGATCGCTGCGACGGCTGTGCCTGGTGCATCGAGGCCTGCGACTTCGGCGCGATCTCCATCAACCCGGAGACTAAACTGGCCGAAATTTGCGATATGTGCGAAGGCGAGGAAGACGGCCCGCAGTGCATCAAGTGGTGCCCCAAGGAAGCGCTCGAACTCACCACGCCCGACCGGCGCGCGCAACGGGCGCGCCACAAACTGGCCGTCGAGGAGGTGCTCGGGCCCAGGGCCTGAGGGGGAATGGGGTGGCACCTCTGTCGCCCGTTTGAATAACGAGCATCCGGACGCCCCGGTGAAGTAGCGGGTGCTTAGCGGGAAGGGCCCAGGTCTTGCGTGTGCTGGGCCTGGGCCCTTTCCTGGTGTGGGGTGCAACCGTCGCCAGTGCGTCGTGGCAAGGCGTGTTATGCGTCACGTGTTGAGGTTGTGATTGACGAGGTGACGGTGAACTTTATTGATTTGGACAACCTGAAGAAAAGCAAGAAGGCATCGGGGCGGTTACAGGATTTAGCGGATTTGGAGAACTTGAAGTAGCGTCATACGCGGAGCGGGGGGCCGCATAACATCGCGCTGATCGTGCCGGGCGCATGCAAAACTTGGGGGAGCAATATATCACACGGATGTACACAGATAAAGATAAAAAATCCGTGAGAATCCGTTTCATCTGCGTGTATCCGTGTGCTATTTGTGCCTGTTTTGGTGAAGGGCCTGAGTAGTCACGATGAATTAGTGAAATTCGTGGAATTCGTGGTAAAAAAGCGCAAGGAGTGATTATGGCAGAAGACAACGGAAACGAAGACCTGCGCATCGGCGTCTATGTCTGCCACTGCGGGTCAAACATCGCCGGGGTGATTGATCCACGAGAGGTGGCAGACTATGCCTCTACACTGCCCGGGGTGGTGGTCTCGAAGGACCATCTATATATGTGCTCCGACCCCGGCCAGGCGCTCATCCGAGAGGACATCAAGGAGCACAACCTCACCCGCGTCGTGGTGGCCGCATGCAGCGTGATCCTCCACGAGCCGACCTTCCGCGCCTGCGTGGCCGCGGCTGGCCTCAACCCTTTTCTCTTCCAGATGGCCAACATACGTGAGCAATGTACCTGGGTGCATACACACGAGCCGGAGGCAGCGCTGGAGAAGGCCAAGGACCTGGTCGCCAGCGCCGTGGCTAAGGTCAGCCGTTTTACACCACTGGAAATGATCGAGGTGCCGGTCACCAGGCGGGCACTCGTCATTGGCGGAGGTATCGCTGGCATCAGTGCCGCGCTCGACCTGGCCGATATGGGGATTGAGACGGTCCTGGTGGAGAAGGAGCCCTCCATCGGAGGGCGTATGGCACAGCTGAACAAGACCTTCCCCACCATGGACTGTTCGATATGAATTCTCGCCCCCAAGATGGTTGACGCGGCGCGTCACCCGAAGATCACTCTCCTGACCTACGCGCAGGTGCAAGAGGTCAGCGGTTACATCGGCAACTTTCAGGTCAAAGTCCTCAAACAGCCCCGCTACGTCATGGCGGAGCGTTGCACTGGTTGCGGCCTCTGTGTTGACGTCTGTCCCATCGAGGTGCCCAACGAGTTTGAGGAGGACCTGGCCCCCCGTAAGGCGATCTACGTCCCGCAGTCACAGGCCGTTCCCCTGATCTACACCGTGGACCTCGAGAACTGCATCAAGTGTTACAAGTGCGTGGAAGCCTGCGGGAGTCTGCACGCGATTGACTTCTCTCAAGAGCCAGAGGAGATCACGCTGGACATCGGCACCATCATCGTCGCCACCGGCTACGACCTGTGGGACCCCTCCCCCATCGTGGAATATGGCTATGGCAGTTCCGAGAACGTCATCACTGCGCTGGAATTGGAACGCCTCTTCAGCGAAAGCGGCCCCACGGACGGCCGGTGCATCCGTCCCTCCGACGGTCGAATCCCTAAGAGTGTGGTCTTCATCCAGTGCGTCGGCTCACGGGATAGCCGCTACCACGAGTATTGCTCCGGCTTTTGCTGCATGTACACGATCAAGAATGCGATCATCTTCAAGGAGAAGTACCCCGAGACCGACGTTTATATCTTTTACATTGACATCCGTGCGCCGTCCAAAGGGTACGAGGAATTCTACCAGCGGGCTCTCCGGGCGGGGGTCAAGTTCATCCAGGGGCGACCGGCGGAGATATTCGAGGATCCAGCGACCAAGGATCTCGTCGTCCGCGCCGAGGATCGCTCGCTGGGCCGGATGGTGGAGGCGCGGGTGGAGATGGTCATTCTTTCGCCCGCCGCCGTGCCGAGGGCAGGGGCCACCGCTCTCGGACAGGCCCTGACCATATCCAACAGTCCCGATGGTTTCTACATGGAGTACCATCCCAAACTCAAGCCAATGGATACGGCTACCGAGGGCGTCTTCCTGGCCGGTGCTGCGCAGGGACCCAAGGACATTCCCGCCAGCGTGGCGCAGGGGAGCGCCGCCGCGGCCCGTGCCGGGCGTGTGCTGGCCGCCGACACGTGGGGGATTGAGCCTATCGTGGCCTACGTCTGGCCCGACAGGTGCAAGGAATGCGGCGTCTGCGTGAGCGTATGTCCCTATAATGCCATCATAGGCGAGAAAGGGCAGATCGCCCAGATTGTCCCCGCCAAGTGCCACGGCTGCGGATGCTGTGTGGCCGAGTGCCCCTTCAACGCCATCACCCAGATGCACTTCACAGACGCGCAGATATTGGCTCAGATGCACGCCCTTCTGGCGGAGAATCCGGAGGAAAAAGTGCTGACCATGATGTGCCACTGGTGTAGTTCCATGGGGGCCGACACGGCCGGCGTCAGCCACCTGGAATATCCGCCCGTCTCGCGGGGCATCCGCGTGATGTGTTCTGCCCGTATGGACCGCGATTTTATCTTTGAGGCCTTCCGTCTGGGTGCGGGGATGGTGCTGGTCTCTGGTTGTCACGAGCAGGATTGTCACTACATCACCGGTCAGCAGCACGCCGCCAAGCGTTTCGCCAAGATACCCAAGGTGCTGGAGCGGATGGGCATCTCCGCCGAGCGTTTCCGCGTGGAGTGGATCTCCGCCGCTGAGGGAGTGAAGTACGCCCGCGTCATGAAGGAAGTAGACGAGACATTGCGCTCGCTGGGTGTGGAAAGGATCAAAGAGGAAAACGAACGTGCTCGACCTAAGTTAGCAAAACGGCTGCGCAACTGGCCGGAGGTGCCGGGCGTGGCAGAGGTGCTGGGCAAACTCTAGAAACCCAGTTTTGAATGGAGCGGATTGATGAAACGAGGTTCGATTATCAAGTACGAGACCGACGAAAAACTGATCCTGGAACGGAAGATGGTCACCAGGCACTACGTCTTGGAACTGGATCGCGAGAGGTGTGTCGGCTGCCAAATCGGGCCGCTGGTCTGCCCTAAGGATGCAGTCACTTACGTGGAGGGCAAGATCGTGGATGGGCGGCTGGCGAAAAAGCCGTCGGCGGACATTGACTCGGACAAGTGCATACTGTGCGGCATATGCGAAGTGATGTGTCCCAAGAACGCCATCACGCTGACCATCAACGGCAAGCGCGAGAACCCGGTGCTGACTTATGGGACCTTCCCGGACCTGATCCAGTCCACGACGTTTGACAAAGAGCAGTTCGACTGGAGCAGGAAGGACTTTGTGATTGACAACTGCTCGACCAACGTCATCAGTTACGACGAGGCCCAGGATACGCTGGTAGTGGACGATGAATATTGTATCCGTTGCCGCCAGTGTGAGATCGCTAGTGGTGGCGCGTTCCAGGTGGTGCAGCCCTGGCAGGGCAAGGTGGAACTGCGCCGCGAGAAATGCGTCGAAGGTTGCCTGGCCTGCGCTGACATCTGTCCCACCCGCGCCTTATATATTGACGACGAGGGCGAGTTGGCGTTGGCTGATTACTACTGCATCAAGTGCGGTGCGTGTATGCAGGTCTGCCCGGTCAAGCCCGAGTACGAGGAGTACGAGTTCACCTTCGAGTCGCAGGGCGTGACCAGGACCGTGACCCGCACGCGGATCACCAACGCCGGAGAACTGCCCGTCTGGGTCGAGCGATGGCGCATCCGCCACGAGCCGGTGCAGAGCGCGGCGTGGATCGCGGCGCTGAGTAAGGTGGCCGACGACAAGGCCGGCGCGGTCGAGATTGACAGCAAGCGGGCGCTCAAGCGGCGCGATCTTCTGAAGGCGCTGGCGGGAGGCAGAGCGTTGGTGGGGGTGGAGTAATAGGGGTGGAGAGTGGAGAATGGAGAGATGTGGCGCGATGCCGAGGCAATCATTCCGAATGCCCTCTCCGAGAACCCGCTGATTGGGCTGCAAAGTCTTGACTTCTGCGCAAGGTCGGGCTATACTGAGCATGTGCCAGACAAAGCTACATTGAGGGATTGAGGTGGGCAAAGAAGGAGGCCATTGTGGCTGTGCCGATCCGGATCCGGCCTGGGGGTGGGGGGCGCTTGGTCGTCGTCCTGCCGTACAGGCAGGAGCGGGTGGAGAAGATCAGGACCATTCCGGGGCGGCGGTGGCACCCAGAGGAGAAGCACTGGACGGTGCCGCACACCGAGGGGATGGTGGAGCGGCTGCTGGCGCTGTTCGAGGGGGAGAAGGTCGAACTAGATCCGGCGTTGCAGTCTCTCGACACCGATGTGCTGATGGCGGTGGAGCAAGAGTTGACGCTGCGCGGCTACCGCCCCAAGACGCATAAGGCCTACCGGCTTCAGATCGAACGGTTTCTGCGACGTGTTCCTGCTCCCCAGTCCGCCCAAGAGAATGATGTCCGCGCTTACATCCTGGCGCTGAACCGGGACGAATCGCTTTCGGCCTCGTATGTGAATCAGGCTATCAGTGCCATCAAGTTCTTGTACCAGCGCGTGCTGCACAGGCCGGAGGTGGTGCAGAACCCGCCGCGACCGCGAGGGGGGCGCTCATTGCCGGTGGTGTTGAGCCGCGAGGAGGTGGTGCGTCTGTTCCGTGCCGTGGAGAACCTGAAGCACCGCACCATCTTGATGGTGGTCTACGCGGCCGGGTTGCGCGTGAGCGAGGTGGTCAAATTGCGGGTGAGCGACATTGACGAAGACCGGCGCCAGATTCGGGTGCGGCAGGGGAAGGGGAAGAAGGATCGCTACACGGTGCTTTCCGAGGTGGCGCTGGCGATGATTCAGGAATATCGGTAGGTCTATCGTCCGACGGAGTGGCTTTTTCCTGGAGCGCGGCCGGGCACACATCTGACGGCGCGCACGGTTGAACACGTGTTTGAAGCCGCCCTTGAGCGAGCGGGGATAGAGAAGGAGGCGACTGTGCACACCTTGCGCCACTCGTTTGCCACCCACTTGCACGAGGCCGGCACCGACATTCGCTACATCCAGGAGTTGCTGGGGCATGCGCGGCTGGAGACGACGCGCATCTATACTCACGTCAGCCGCCGGGAGGTAGGGCACATCCGCAGCTCACTGGACGACCTGGATTTGAAGGGAGGTGAGCAGGGAGAGAAATGACAGAAAAGGTTTTCGCATTATACGCAAATATGCGTATAGACCGACTTACTTCGGCTATTTAGGAGATAAGCGCACATTGCTGCGCTAGACGCTTGCAACGTCGCCTATCTACGGCGTTTGCGGCTGTGGGCCTTACGGCCCTGCACCCAAATCGCTGACGCGACTTCGCAAACGCCGGGGCCGTTAGACGAAATCGAGCCTTGAGGATAATGAAATGGACGCGTTGCGACGCATGCGACAGGCCATCCGTGAGCAAAGGTACCGCATTAGCTCACATGCCAACGACGAAATGGCTGATGATTTTCTGGTGGCGGCTGACATTGAGAACATCATCCTCACAGGTGAAATCACGCGAAAGTTTACCCACGACCCACGTGGCACCCGGTATGAAGTGCTCGGCGATACCGTTGACTATCGCCGTGCGTATGTCGTGTGTCGCTTTTTGTTGTCAGGCGTGTTGCTGATCATCACAGTCTATGTCGAGGAAGAATAATGGAGGATAGATACGATGAAAGGTGATCAATGCGAGTTCTGCGAGGGAGAAATGAAGCAACGGCGCGTTTTGGCCCGGTTTCGCTTTAAAGGACAGACGATTTACGTCGAAAACGTGCCTGCTTGGGTGTGTAATAGGTGCGGCGAACAGTATTTTGACGCACCGGTCTATAAGCGCCTTGAGGAGATCGCCCGGCAACGCGAACGAATTCAAAGGGTTATCTCCTTTCCTCTCGCGGAATTTGATATGGCTATCGCTTGATGACGGCAAAACCGGCTCGACTTCGGCTAACGCGCCGTGGCCGGGCTTCGCCCCAAATTGCCGCCTTCTTCGCCAGCGAAGATAAAAGCGAATGAGAGGTGGCTTGCCAGTGGAGTGACCTGGGCGGCGGACGACGGCGGCAACTTCGGCCACGGCAATCACGTTAGCTACAATGCTCGAAAGGATTGACCAGCGATGAAAGTCCGTCAGATTATCAAGATGATTGAGGCCGA
>CAZZEX010000085.1:0-22257 GCA_964653285.1 uncultured Anaerolineales bacterium | reverse complement strand
TTCGTATCCAGTTCGTAACCAGTTCGTAACCAGTCCTGACTTGTCCAACCCTCCCGTGTGGGCTCTGGGGTCTTTTCTACTGACGCCCGACCAGTCGCAAGATTGTTGCGACTGCCATACAGTTTCAGTGCCCGTGTGGGCTCTGGGGTCTTTTCTACCTACGAAATCTTCTACTGCGCCGGGCCGTTCGCTAACCGGTTTCAGTGCCCGTGTGGGCTCTGGGGTCTTTTCTACGTTCCTACCCCTCGTCATTACAGAGTGAAATGGAGAGGGAGAGTTTCAGTGCCCGTGTGGGCTCTGGGGTCTTTTCTACAAGTGTCAGTCTTCCCGTATGGTAAGAAGGGCGGGCGGGTTTCAGTGCCCGTGTGGGCTCTGGGGTCTTTTCTACTTTTCTACCCAGCCATTCCACGTCTGGAATAGCGCCGAGGAGGCCGCTGGTTTCAGTGCCCGTGTGGGCTCTGGGGTCTTTTCTACTCGTCCCGGCTGAGTCCGAGCCTGTGACCTTCGAGTTGAGTTTCAGTGCCCGTGTGGGCTCTGGGGTCTTTTCTACTGAAGTACGCGGACACCATCCGCATCAGCTGGGCGGGTTTCAGTGCCCGTGTGGGCTCTGGGGTCTTTTCTACCTTTATGTTTGCCAACCCACTGGCGGCTGAGGCCAATCGGTTTCAGTGCCCGTGTGGGCTCTGGGGTCTTTTCTACCTTCGGGGTGGACTGCACCTGCCCATTGATCGGGCGGGTCGTAGTGTTTCAGTGCCCGTGTGGGCTCTGGGGTCTTTTCTACCGGCCCCGGGGAGAAGGGATCTCGGTCTGCGAATCCTGCCCAGGTTTCAGTGCCCGTGTGGGCTCTGGGGTCTTTTCTACCCGTCCAAGAAGACGGTCACGAAAAGGGCGGCGAAGGCACTCGTTTCAGTGCCCGTGTGGGCTCTGGGGTCTTTTCTACTGGTCGTAGTAATCCTGTCAGGGCTGGCGACCTTGGTGAGTTTCAGTGCCCGTGTGGGCTCTGGGGTCTTTTCTACGAGCATCCTCAAGGATGGGAAAGAGGAGCTCTATTCTGTTTCAGTGCCCGTGTGGGCTCTGGGGTCTTTTCTACCCTTCCCCTTTCTCAGTTTTCCCCGTTTTTTTCTTCTTATCGCCGCTTCCAGGCCAATAAATGGCCCCCAAAATGGCTTTCATGCCCCTTTTTCCCCCTTTTGTGATCGTTATGTCAATATGCGAGCATCGCCACAGCCTCCAAAACCGGCCCGATGCTCGCAAGACCCCTCCTCGGGCGGGCCTTTTTCCCCCTTTTTTACCCCTGTTGGCGGCCCTGGGGCCGTTTTTTACTCATTTTCGAGGTCCCGCACGGGCCGGCTTGCGAGCATCGCCGGAAGTGGCCCTACCCCCCCCGATGCTCGCAACACGGAAGCGGATAGAGCGCCTATACCACAATCACCTCTTCCTCGCTCAGCACCTCGACGCCTGAGGTCACCTCCACTTTCTCGAGGCAGCCCTGGCACAGATAGTAGTAGTGCACCCGGTCAACGCGGGGCCGGATTGCCCTTCCTATGGCTCGCTTCATCCGCGCCAGCCCCTCCTCGTCCAGCAGGCACTCAAATACGCTGTACTGCACGGGCGTGCCATAATCCAGCAGCGTGTTGTGCAGTTTCGTCCTGCGCCGGTCGCTGCTGATGTCGTACACCACGACGACGAACTGGCGACTATACTATACCACATTCCATGACTGATGGCAAGTCCCTCTTGCCCGCTCAGAGCGGGCCTGAAAATTGCTGGCGAGGCCGCACCGCCGTGAAACAGGCGGTGCTAGGCCAGACGCAAGGTGTGGGTGCGCTTGCCATATTGGCGGAAAGAGATCTTCAGTTGCGGGTGGTGAGCGCCTGGTAGGGCCGACTGTGCCGTCCGGCGACGGCCAGTTGCGGAAACCAGCGCCCGGTCACCTGGCCATAGCGGCGATCCAGGTAGAGGCTGGGAGAGCGGCGCGGAGCACGCTGGTTAGCCCCTCGGCCAGCAGCCCCAGCAAGAGGCCGAGGATCACGGTGACCAACACCAGTACCCATACCTCGCTGCGCGAACGGCGCACCTCTTCGATGCACGTGTAGGGATTGCGGCGCTGGTGCATCAGGGGGCTCCTTCGGTCGGCTCAGGACACCGCTCCCACACCCCGAAGCGGCCAATCTGTACCTGAGTGGCCTCCTCGACGCGAGCGCCGGGCGCGTAGCAGATGCGGGCGGGGCTCAGGTGCACGCCGAAACGACCATCCTTGGGGTCAACCTCCCGCCCCACCAGCGGCTCAATCTCACCGTCCACGCCGGTCACAGCCCTGTATGTTTTGTCGAAATCGGCGGCCAGCGCGTGGGCCAGCAGGCGGGTCTTCTTCGCCACCGTCAGCACTGGCGGCCAGGTGTCTTGCTCGACGGTGTACTGCTCGTCGAACAGCGGTTTTCCGTCCCACGGGTCGGGGCGTCGGACCGGTTCCACCCGGCCCCAGCCATAGCCCCGTTCCCCCCCCAGTTGCAACCGCTTCAGTGCCGATTGCCAGTCGGGGGCATCGTCCTGCGCAAACATGTAGCCGGCCAGGTAGACTGGCGCGCCACGGTCCAACGTGTGGGACACGATGCACTCTACCTCGTGCAGGGTGCCCTCGGCGGCGCTCTGCTGGGGATAGGTCAGGGCCGTGCTGGCGTAGGTGCTCAGGTAACGGGGGCGAAAATCGTCGTCCCAGGGCCACGGTTTCACAAAACCATCCCGGCGGGTGGTGGGGTAGAAGTAGGTGAAGGCCAGCCGCTCGTGGACCTCCTGACTCACGGCGACGTATTGCTGTGAGTCGGTGGCCGCGCCTCGGCCCTGTGCACGGTCGCGGGTCAGCCGCTCGGTCAGTGCGCCCCACAACACCCGCCCGGTGACGTAAGGCCGGGTGCGTTGTACGTTGCCTACCTTGATTTGACCGATGTGCAGGGGCGAGCGCAGGTGGAGCACCACCCGATAGGTTTTCCAGGTCATGGTTCCCTCTCCTTAACTATCGGCGCCGCGGGCTTTGGCCCCGTAGCGGGCATAGATGAGCATTTGTTCAAGCGTCTCTTTGGCCAGCAGCAGGCGTTCCAGGTTCCCGCTGGTCACTTTGTCACTGATGTGCTGGAGGATATCTCGGGCCTGGTTGGAACTTGGTTGGCCCCAGCCAAATCCCAGTTGGTCCAGCAGGTGGAGCATCTCGGCCATCAGCACGTCGGCCCGTTCCTTCTCCTTCTTCGAGCGCGATTTGAGAAACAGGGCACAGGCATAGATGCCGTTCTCCTGCAGCACGCCCAGGGCTTTGGTGACGGTATTGTCCACGTCGCCAGCATTTTCATTCTCGGTATTGCGAATCACCTCTTGAGCGTGATGCGCGGCCAGCCAATCCAGATGTCGTTTATCCTGGTTCATTTCCAGCCCTCCTCCACCGGTTCGCCGACGGTGGCCACCCGGCCAAAGCCCCGGGTGCCCATGCCGCCAACGCCCAGCCACTCCATCAGACGCAGCCCGGCGCGCACCACGTCCAATGGGTCCTTCCACGGTCCGCCGGGCAGGTCACCGCCGTCCCATCTCTTTTCCACGGGAAAAGGCCGCCGCTCTTGCCCGTCCCGGTAGTCATCCAGCACCACCTCGCCCATCAGGAAGGTGGCGCGGGGCAGGGCTTCGTAGGTGAAGAGCGCGCCCTCCTCGGCGGCGCCGCGCTCGGGGTCAATGCTGACCGAGGTACGCACCTCCAGGTTAGAGTTAACCACCTGGCTGAACAGCGGTTTCTGCACCAGCACAATGCGGTCCTGGATTGCCTGCCAGCGGTCTGTGTCTTTCCACTGTTCCGGTGCTTCCAGGGTGACCTGGGGGCCCGCATCCAGCATTAGCCAGCCCAGGTTGAGGGCATCCTGACGCTCCCAGGTGTAGAGGCCGCCCTCCAGCGGGAGGTCGGGTATATCCTGCGGCAGGGTGAAGCCAGCCTCCTTCAATCGCTCCGGGGTGGTGACCCACACCGGCCCGGCCATAGAATGCACCGGGAAGAGGAGCACGTGGGCGTCGAACAGGTTGACCACGCCAGAGTAGGCCGTCGTCTTTTCTCCCTCCCCATGCAAGTAGCCAAAGGTGTAACAGATAGGGCAGGTGGACTTGCCGCAATGGTTCTTTTGCCCGGCGCAGGTGAGGCTGCCATACTGGGAGGCGGCATAAGCGCGGGCCGCGCCGCTCAAACTGGTGCCGGGGATTTTGGGCACATGGGTGCCCGGCTCGCGTACGATGCTCAGGTCCACCCGGCCCAGGCGGTAGCCGCCGGTGCCGACGTGGACGGGGTCGGTGCTCATCAGCAGATAACGCTGTCGCTTATAGGTTGCCATTTTTGTCCTCCTTATTCCTTCAGAATCTCCATGTGCAGTTCGGCCAGGTCGGCCAGCTCGCCGGCCACGCCGGCAGCAACCAGTTGTCCGTCCGATTTGGCCTGACAGATGTCCTTCCACTTGTGGCGCTCAGGCCAGGCAGCGCCAGCCAGCGTGTCGTGCACGAACTGGCGGAACACGCCATCTGTCAGCGATTGGCCTTCGCGGTCTGCCCCAAACCAGGCCTCCCGCGTGGCCTCGATGGTCGAGATGACCTGGTGGCGCTGGGACTTTTCCAGGTAGCACAACTCGGTCCAAAGCGTCTCCAGCCGCTCCAGGTCGTCCAGCAGGAAAGGACGGGTGGGGCGGGAGAGCCTGGAGACTTCCAAAGTCTCAGAGACTTTGGAAGTCTGGTAGGCGATTTCGAAGCGGCGGGCGGTGGTGTCCAGGAACTCGAAGTCGAAGCGGGAAGGGCGGATGAAGACTGTGCCGGTGAGATCGTCTACCAGGCAAAAGTCATCTTGCTTTTTCAGTTCGAGTTCCTGGCCCCGCTGTTCCTTTTCTTTCAGCCGCTTGTTCGGTTCGCACAGAAGCAAGTGGGGATACCAGACGTCGTCTGTTTGGTTATCGCCCATTTTGGCCGAATATTTCCAGTCAAAGGTTTGACCGTCCCGGCTAAAGGTGGCCTCGCGGCCTTGGGCCTCGATTTGCCACTTCTCCCACCCATCCGGCATTGCCAGCATAGCCCTCCCGGCCTCCAGCACGGCAGCCAGTGGGGTGCGGCGAGGGGCAAAGACCAGCCCCAGGTGTAGCGGCAGCCGGTCGCGCACGCGGGTCATTTCCGTGTCGTATCTGTCCTTGATGGCCTGGGTCACGGCGAGCGCTTTGTCGGCGGGTACCAGCGCCATAAAGGTCGCGGGCTCGATCATCAGAGGCACAAAGGGATGGAAATGTTCCTGCTTGACGACCCGGCAGCCTTGGGCGTCCACGTTGGCCCGGCGCTCCTGGCCCAGGTAGCCACCTGGCTCGTAGAGGGGTAGCGTGTGCCCGTCGAGCCGTCGCAGCCACTCTGCTGCCAGGTCATCATCGGTTCTAAGTGCTTTTTGTTCAAAGTTCAGTTGCCCTCCCAGGTAGCGCAGGTTGTCGGTAGTCCAGAACAGGTTGCGGTCGTCGGCGTCTTTGTCGTTGGGGTCCCAGCAGAGGCCCAACCTCCGCCCGCCGACGCCGGCCTCGTAGGTGTACCACCGGCCGAGACCCTTTTCAGGGTCAGGATGATTGATGGCCTCCACGTTAGCCGGTCGGAGGCCCAGGCGCAGCCGCTGACTGACCTGCTTGGGGAGATCCTCGTCCTGCACCTCAAGCCAAAACTGGCGGGTGGTGTCCCAGCAGCGGCGGATGCGGGCGAAGGAGGGTAACTTGAGCATGGTGGGGATCAATGTGCCATCCAACCAGCCGTCGAGGGCGAAGCGGCCCACTACCAGAGCGAAGCGGCCGTTGTCATCGGCCACCTCGTCAGTCCAGATGGTGCGCTCAAAAGGGCCGGTCTTCTCTTCGGCGGTCTTTGCATTGCGCGCCCAATCTCTGGCCCGTCGTCCGCGTCGTTGCAGGCAGACCCGGCAGATATTCCGGCCCTCGGCCTTGCCCTGGTCGGCCCAGGGCTCCAGTTGCAGGTCTTGTTCGTGGGCGGAACCTTTTGCAGGATAGCCCACCGGGCGCTGGCCGCAGACGGTGCAGATTTCGGCGTTGGCCGGGCGCTGGCCCTCGGCCCACCAACCGGCGGCGACGTCCGGCTTGGGAATGTTCTTCCGGCGGCGTTTTTTGAGCACCTGGGCCAGTTTGATCTCTTTACCCTTGTACGGCTCGCTGACCTCGATCTCTGGCACCAGTTCACCCTGGATGCCTTGGGCGTCAAAGGCTTTTTCCAGCAGCCTTTTCAGGGGCGCGCTATTCTCGCCCTCCAATTTCAGCAGATTGTCCACGTTGGGCATGACAAAAACGCTGCCGTGCTCGTCCCGGTAGACTTCGTTGCCCAGAGGGTATTGGACTTCCAGAATGTCGCGTACAGCGTCCAGGCCATCTTGCAGGGCTTTGCGGCGGCCCAGCAGGTCGGTGACGTGGTGGGCCTGGCCCCAGAAGGCGAGGCCGTCGAAGGAGACGTGGAGGAGGCACCAACGGAGTTCGTGAGGTGCCGCAAAGCGGTCATTGAGAATCGCTTGTGCCAACGAGGCTTTGTACAAGCTAGCAATGGAAGCTGAGTAGTCTTGCAAAGTAATATCGTTGTCTGGGCGTCTAGTGTCACCTAGAGCTTCAACCAGGATACCTTTGATTAAAGCGGAGAGGTGGCGATAGCTGAGCAATACGAGGTTCCAATTAGTCTCCAACTCGATTCCGGCTGTAATCTCGGGCAATTTGTGTAGCAATTGGAGGCACAGAGCATCGAGATCAGGTATTCTGGACAGCTCGCTTCCATAAGCAGAAGCTACAAAGACATGATCTTTCAATTGTTTCTTGACATGTTTCTTGACATCACTTTCTTCTAACCCTCGAACGCTCCCATGGGAAGTGATAAGATAGCGCATCAGAAAAGTCGGCTTGCCAATCCATGGTTCGAGCGTATCCCTGCGGGCGTACTTGTTGTAGATACGATGGCGTGTATCAGTGATTGGATCCCCTGTATCTGTGGGCTTGTGGTCTCTGATATGAAACTCATCCCACATAAGAGTGATCAATTCTCCTAATGTGTACTTAGATCCAATGTTGAGCCGAATGTCCAAAAAGGGCTTAACATCGTCGTTTGACAGGTGCTCATAAGGATAGCGATGGGCGGATGAGGGTGCCTCCAGAAGTAGATCGTGGAGCTTGCAAGCACCATACGCAGCACACAGTACCGACAGGGCGGACTCAGTGTCGGAGACTCGTTTTGTGGCCGCAAAGAGCCACCTGCGCATACTATCTGCGCTAGCAGGGGGACTCCCTGTTTGTGCCCTCTCTTCTAGAGCAGTCCGTATGGCGATTGCTGATCCTGTATGCTTCCCCCAGTCATAGTCGGATAGAAGTTTAACTGCCAAGTCAAATGGCGATAGAGATTCTATCTCCTTTTTAGCATGCCGAATAGAGATTGCCCGACGAGGTTGGATCACTCGTTCAACGTGATAGGTGCTATGCTTAGGAGCGTCTTCGGCTGAGTGCAAGATAAACGCGTTATTCAGTTTCCCCAAATTGTGCAACAATGCCGCTATCTCTGCCTTGAGGATCTCGGGCCTGGCGTCAGCCAAGGTTTTCAGCGTGGTCATGCGCCACCTCCTACAATCTCTGCCAGTTCACGGGCCAGGTCGGGCAGGTCGTTCAGGTCCGTCACCGGTCGGGCCAGGTGCATCGGACCGGCGGGTTGCCCGGCCAGCAGTTCCAGGACCTGGGGTTTGACCTTTCTATAGTCGGCTTTGACCTTGCCTTTCCACGGCTGCTGCCTGATCTCGTCGTCGGGCACCAGTACGAACTGACCCTCCACGAAAAAGTCACCGTGCAGCCGGTGTTCCAGCGGGTCGCCCATCAGCAGGCGGCGGACCAGGCTTTCACCAGGTCCTTCCGCTTCCTCTGTCCCTTCATCCAGGCAATTGACCCGCAGTTCCCCGGCCACGCGCCGGGGGTCCGCTGCCCCAAACCCACTGCTGGTCTTGGCTCCAAAGCCGTAGACGGTCAGCAGGTCGCGCACCGTCTCAGCCACCAGCGGCAGGTCGGCCTGCACCTGCTGGCGCAGTATGGCTTCGTCGGGCGTCACCTTCCCTGGCCAGTCGTAGGGGACGTAGAGCAGACGGAAGGTGCCCGTGGCCCCGGCTGGCACGCATTCGAAGAGAATGGGGTTCTTGCCCACCCGCCGCTTTCGGTCGTGAGGATTGATGATCTCTAGCCCGATCCCGTCGAAAAAAGTGGGGAAGCAGAACAGCCGTCCCTGGCGCTCCTCAACCTTTTCGGTGCGGTAGTGGTTTTCCTTCAAGTACTTCTCGAAGGCTTTGTCCAGGTCTTTGCTTTCCTCTGGTGGAGGCGGGAAGAGACGCGGAGCCAGCCAACGGTTAATGAAATCGGCGTCGTTCTGCTTCTCGTTGCCAAACAGCAACACTCGCTCCGCTCGCTCCTCCCACAATCCGGGCAGAAGGGCCTCCCGTTCGGCCTCCTCCGTGGGCGGCTTGTCCGGCAGGAGCGGGGCAAAGGCGGTCAGCAGCCCCTGGGTGGCGGCGGCCCGCAGGCTGCCCTTCCAACTGGTCGGGGCCACAAAGGGTACCTTGAACACCTTGTCCTTGCGCACCGGGTTGTCAATGACGTAAAAGGCGTCGTCGTCCCGGCTCAAGTAAGGGCGGGCCAACTCAAAGCGGAGTTCCAGGGCAAAACTGTAACGCGGCAGTGCGGCAAAGCCGTCAAAGGGAGAGCGTTCCAGCCCCAGTCGTTCCAGCCAGGCCAGGCCGTCGGCGACCTGCATCTGCTCGTAGGGTCGGCGGCCCTGCTCGTCCTGGATGAGGAAGCGGTAATGGGCCCGGCCGGTCTCTTTAAACGGCATCGCCAGCGCCGCCGCCAGCAGTTCGGACTGGGTGAAAGGGTTCAGCCTGCGATCGCCCATGATCCGTCCCAGAGCACTGGCGCTCAACCCGCCGTAGGCGGCGTGTATCTCCCACTGCTTACCATTCATTGGCCTGACATCTCCTTTCGATTGAACTCATCTATCAACTGGCTGCCGGGGAACATAGTCCCCACGAAAGCGGTCACTTGACCGGCCACGTCTACCACCGAGATCTGTTTCCGCTGGCCGTCTCGCAGATCCGACGGCACGTGCCCCCACACTTTGAGGAGCCAGGGACCGTCGGGTTCTGTGCGGTAGAGGTGGCTCGCAAAGATGCGACTGGCCGCACGATCCTCGTCCCGGCGGGCATCGCTGCGGCCAAACAGCCGGTGGGCCACTTCTTTGCCCCACTTTTCCTGGAACCAGGGACGCATGCCAAAGTCGGTTCCCTGCCCCGTGCGAAAGTCCTTGCCCTGGCTCTTATAGCGGATGTCAAAGGCACAGGGGATGAAGTGCTGCCGGTAGTCGAAACCGTCCGGTGGAGAGCCGACCTCCCGTCCCGTGCCCCGGTAGGGCTCGGGCTGGGCCAGTTGGTAGGTGTGGGAGAAGAAGTGGCCCAAGTTAAAGAAGTCTGGCGGCGAGTTGCCCGGCCTGCTTTGAGCGTCGGCCGTCACCAGTCTTTTTCCCTCTTTGACCATCTCCCGATCCAACCCGCTGGTGATCTCGACCTGGCCGAAGCCGTGCTGCGGTTTGGCCCCCAGCGCACCCCAGCGGGCCGTTGTATCCAGCAAGAAAGCGACCCGGGCCAGCGTGCTCTGCGCGTCGCCACCGAGAGGCACCACGCGCAACGTGGCCTGCTCGCCCCACAGGGCCTGCACGCCGAAGGTAAACGTCACGGCGGCGCCACGTCCCTCTCTAGCCCCACCCAGATCCTCGCCGCCGAACATGCGCCACAGCCAATTGCCCGCGGCCTGGTAAACGCTGCGGCTGGCGATGAAAAAGAGGTCTTGGGATTGCAGCCCCTTCACCTCCAACCGGAAGCGTCGCCGCCAGCCAGTGCAGCCAAAGAGCCGGCACGCCGGGCAGAGTTGCTCCTCCAGCAATCGTTTGTCTTTAGCATTGTACTCGCAGCGGTCATCGCCAACGGGGTCGCACGCCTTTCCCCCCATCCCTCGTACGATGCCCTCGTACCACCAGCGCAGTGAGCCTACCAGCCCGGTCTCCCGTGGCCGGTCGCTGTTGCGCTCTGCCCCACCTGTCCACAACGGGGTAAGTGTCTTGAAGTGAATCTCGCGATCTATCATATCGTCTTCCTCCTGCTGTGCTGTTACCATAAATCACTGTGGCGGATTACTGCGGTACAATCGTGCAATCTCGTCATTCACCACGCGGCACAGTTCGCTATGATCACCGTCTTTTGACAAGACATCTTGAACTCTCTCCAGGAAGTGTATAGCTTCACCACCTCCAATAGATCCCAATGTCCTGGCCGCCTCTATTTGTACTGAAAGGTTTTCATCTGGAAGTAATACATCTTCCAAAGCGTGCATGACTTCTGGCTGATTGAAATGACGGAGTGCCCGGCAGGCTTCAAGACGCACGTCACGGCTACGATCTCTCAGGCCTATGTTCAGGTAAGGAATGGCTGCAGCCTGTTTGGTCTTTCCCAGGGATCGGGCGACCTTTTTCCTCACTTCAGAATCCTTGCATTCGGTGGGGTAGAGCTTCCGCCCCATCTCGCTGGCCGCGATAGGTTGAGAATACTCTCCCAAGGCCAATGCTGCCCCTTCCTGGACAAAATGATCACCGTCATCTAGTAACGCGATTAGTCTGTCGACAATTCGTTCAGTCCGAGCCAACCGATTCCAAAACCGTTTCCACATCGAAGCATGCTCTCTCTCGTATTGCCTGCGTTCGACAACTTTGGGAAGATACTTTTCCAACGCCCCATCCACGGAATGTGCAATATGATCTTTGTTCCGGGCAGCGAGCAATGGTTTCAAGGCAGGCGTGCCGATTTCGCATAAAGCTTCCACAGCTAGATTTCGTTGCTTATCGCCCTCTTTGGCCAAGACATCCATAAGTAGCGGAACCGCTCTGCCTCCGCAAGTCACCAGTCTTTCCTTGGCCTCATCTCGCACGTGACCATTGTCATACAGTTGATTGCACCAATCTTGTAACTGTTGTTTGTTGCACCCCGACTTCAATCGTGATGCTGCCCAAATCAGAGCAGCAAGTATCAGGCCCAGCAACCACCACAGATTGCTGAAAAAATCAAGTAGCGCTGGCATGGGACTTTCGAGCAGGCTCGTTAACCACTCTGGCATAGGTCGGGCTCCCGCAACTCAGATTACGTGCAGTTCCTAAAGGTGCGATCAATTGATCCCCGATCTGCTCTCATCGTTCACTTGCCTGGCGCATCCCACCTCGGGTGCCGCCCCTGTACACAAGACGCCAGCCGTGGAGATGTTCTCCATCGCTGGCGTCTCTGGTTCTCTCATGGACTTGCTACGATCCCGGACGCGGTTCATCTTGCCCCGTTTCGAGGATGCTAAGACCCGGTCATTGACTCCGTAGACAGACACAAAAGCACAGACCGCCCGGCCTCGCGGCGGGCGGTCTGGAGTGATGCAATGTGAGTGCGAAGGCGCTCACCGCTCCGGCCGGAGCCTTGGGCTGGGCGGAGCAGTTTTAGGATTGTACTACAGCCTTCGCCAGAGCGCAAATGCGCGTGCTCGCACTGACGAGGCGGGCGCTACCGTCCGCGTTGCATAAACAGGCTCGCCACCGTCGCTTCGTTGTGCAGCACCAACCGGTCGCCCACCTCCAGTTCCTCGTAAGGCTTCTCCCAATCCTCGCGGGTGGGGCGCGGGAAGACGTTGATCTCCGCCCCTACAGTGCAGTTTGACGTAGCCCGCGAAGCCCGCGTCATCGGGACGCAGGTCCGGCGGCCCCGCCAGTTCGTGGCCGTAGAGTGGCAGCCCGGCCTCTATCGAGCCGGATCCGATGAAGACAGACGCTCGCGGGCGAATTGGAGAAACTGGCGCATCCCCTCTTGTGGCCGCGGTGAAATACGACTCTCAGCGATCACGCCCGGGGTGCCATTGTGAAAGTGTTGAGGAAAGGTCTCGACTGCGCTGGCATCGGGGTCGGGCATGTTGTCGTGCCGGTAGATGGTGCCGTCCACGTGGGTGCGTTCCCAGTGATAGGCAAAACGTCCGGCGATGACCAGCGACCACCAGAAGTCAATGTACGAACCGTCGCGCAGGAGCACCCTGAGCTTGCTACGCATAACCGCAGTGGATTGCACGATGTCCACAAAGTCGTCCTCGGCAATGCGCTGTAATGACTTGAAATCAATCATTGGATGCCCTGGAGTGTTACTTGCAGTTCTCTAATGCGTGCAGTCAAGTAATCCACCTGTTGGAAGTCCTCCAGTATCTCTTCTTCTCTTACTTTGCCCTCCCGAACCAGCGCATCCATTTCCTCCAGCGACGTTACGCCGAACCTGGCGCAGCGAGCTCGACGCTCTGCCTCCAACAGTGCGACCTGATCGCGCAGGACGGCGCGAATGCCCTCTCGGACAAGTTGGTCCTCCGGCATTGAGAGTTTTTGAGCGACCTGTGCTACCTCTATGGTCATCATTCTCCACCTCCGGCCTCGCGAAAAGTGACCTGTCCTGCTCCACCTTCTTCCACTCAAATTATAGTCTGTCTCAGCGGGCCTGTCAAACCGCTACCGTCCGCGTTGCATAAACCGGCTCACCACCGTCGCCTCGTTGTGTAGCACCAACCGGTCGCCCATCTCCAGTTCCTCGTAAGGCTTCTCCCAATCCTCGCGGGCCGGACGGGGGAAGATGTTAATCTCTGTGCCCTCCTCGGCGTGGCGCTGGTCAATGTAGGCCTGGCCCACCAGGTAGCCCTCCGTGTCCATCGCGCAGGAAGTCACCTGGCCGATGACCCGCCCGTGACTCCCGGTCACTACGTCCTCTTGCTTGGGGACGCGCACCCCCTTCTCCGCGATGCGGAAGCGGGCCACAGTCATCTTGCGCTGCCGGGCGTGCTCGACGTAGGCCCGTCGCCCGACGAAGAAGGGCTTGTGCAGTTTGACGTAGCCCGCGAAGCCCGCGTCATCGGGACGCAGGTCCGGCGGCCCCGCCAGTTCGTGGCCGTAGAGTGGCAGCCCGGCCTCAATGCGCAGGCTGTCACGGGCTCCCAGGCCGATGGGCCGGAGCCCAAAGGGTGCGCCGGCCTCCATCAACTGCTTCCACAGCGCACCCATCACGTCGGGGTGGACGAAGATCTCAAAACTCATTCGCTCGCCGGTGTAGCCGGTGCGGGCGATGATCAGGTCGAAGACGCCTCCCGGAGCCCGGTCAGACGGGATCTGGGCCTCCATCACCTCAGTCCGCTTCAGCGCCAGCAGCCGCCCCTGGATCTCGATGGTGGCGCTGGAGGGTGGGGCAGTGTCGAGGAGGGCGAGGAGGATGTCGCGGGAACGGGGGCCCTGGAGGGCCAGGTCGGCCAGCCAGGCGTAACTCTCTTGGGGGTCGTGCAGATCCCGCAGTTCGGCCTGAAAACTGGTTCGCACCCAGGGCCGCAGGTCGTCAATGCGGACCTCTCGCTCGTTGACTGCGTTGAGCCAGGTCCAGTCCTTTTCCGTGTTGGCGGCGTTGACGACCAGCAGGTAGCGGGCGGGGTTGAGCATGTAGATCATCAGGTCATCGTTGACCCGGCCATCGGGAGCCAGGAGGTATGCGTACTGGGATTCACCGGGCCGGAGTGCGTTGACGTCGTTGGTGGTGACCAGGTTGAGGAAGTAGGCGGCGTGGGGGCCGCTCGCCTCCAGGAGCCCCATGTGGGAGACGTCGAAGAGACCAGCCGCGCCCCGCACTGCCCGGTGCTCGTCGCCGATGGAGGTGTACCACAGCGGCATCTCCCACCCGGCGAAGGGGGCCATCTTTGCCCCGTGCTGCGCGTGCCAGTCGAAGAGAGGGGTGCGGCGCTGATCTCTCTCCTGGCCTCTCCCCCGGCCCCTCCCCGAAGCGGGGAGGGGGGTGTCTGGCTGACCTCTCCCCTGGCCCGTCCCCGAAGCGGGGAGGGGGGTGTCTGGCTGACCTCTCCCCTGGCCCGTCCCCGAAGCGGGGAGGGGGGCGAAGGGTGGAAGCGGCTCCCCGGCGGGGTTGGCGTAGCCAGGGGCGGAGAGGCCGATGAAGTAGGGTTTGTGGGAGAGCGGCGGTGTGAAGTCATCATGGGGCGCACCGGCCTGGAAGAGCCGGTGCTGGGTTGCTGCCCGCTCCAACACCGCCTGTTCCACGGCGGTGTCGGCCGCACCCAGATCGCGCACGACGACCGGCCCTGGCAGTTTGGCCCACAGGTCGGCATCGTCGAAACGCACGTAGCCGTCGGAGAGGTGTCGTAGCCAGGCGATGACCCGCTGTGCCCGGTCGGCCGGTACGATCAGCCGGTAGCGGTTGTGGCCAAAGCCGGGTCGCTGGACGAGGGCCGGGCTCATCACCCGCCCGTCTCGCTCCAGGAGTGTCACTGCCTGCCACTCTCCCTGTTTGAGGTCGGCGATGTCCATCGGTGTGATCTGCTCGGTGAAGGCGGCAGCCAGGTTCCCCTCCACCTCGATCAGCCCGTACTGTCCCTCTCGCTGGCGCAGTTCCGGCACCAGGCAGTGGTGGGGATAGTCGCTGCACGGGACCTCGAAGTCAATCCCGGCCCGCCTGGCCAGTTCGGCCACTTCGACGCGCAGTTCCTCCAGCACGTCGAAGTCTACCTTGCCCCGGTAGACTGGCCCGCGCACGGCGGTGTAGGTGAATGGCTCAGTGGCCTTCATGGCGCGGGCGATGATGCCAGCGATTTGCTCCATCTCCGGCTCCCGCAGGCCCCGCTGGGTGACCCAGGGAGTGCCCAGGCGGATGCCGCTGGGGTAGGCGGCTGTTTTGTCGCCGGGGATGGTGTTCTTGTTGACCACGATGCCCACCAGGTCGAGGATCGCCGCCGTGACGCCGCCCATCAATGGGGCACCATCACGTCCCTGTATCGTCTTACAATCGAGGAGCAGCAGGTGGGTCTCGGTGCCGCCGCAGGGGACGCGCAGGCCGCGGGCGGTAAGCGCGCGGGCAAGGGCCGCAGCATTGGCCACGATCTGGTGCTGGAGGCTGCGGAACTGCTCCGTCTGCGCCAGGCGGAAGGCGACAGCCATGGCCGCGAATTTGTTGACGTGGGGGCCGCCCTGGAGGCCGGGGAAAACAGTGTGGTCAATCTTCCGCGCCAGGCCGGGGGTGGTGGTGAGGATGCAGGCCCCCCGTGGGCCGCAGAGCGTCTTGTGGGTGGTGAAGGTGACGACGTCGGCGTACCCCAGTGGGGTAGGAAACGCGCCAGCGATGACCATACCGGCCACGTGTGCGATGTCGGCCAGGAGGGTTGCCCCCACCCGGTCGGCGATCTGGCGAAACTTGGCCCAGTTGGGGAGGCGCGGGTAGGAGGTGTAGCCAGCGATGATCAGTTTGGGCCGGTGCTCCAGCGCCAGTTCCTCGATTTCGTCGTAGTCTAGCAACTCCGTCTGCTCGTTCACGTGGTAGGGGACGACGTTGTACAGTTTGCCCGACAGGTTGGCCGGGCTGCCGTGGGTCAGATGGCCGCCGTGAGGCAACGCCATGCCCATCATGGTGTCGCCAGGCTTCAGCAGCGCCTGCTGGACGGCAATGTTGGCCGGCGCGCCGGAGAGGGGCTGGACGTTGACGTAGATCTGGTCGACGGGGATGTCGTCGGTAGCGAAGGCCTCGGCGCAGCGACGGCGGGCCAGGGACTCGATCACGTCGGCATATTCCACGCCCCGGTAGTAGCGCCGGTCGCCGTAACGACGGTAATGGGCCAGGTGGTGCTCGTAGTCCAGAATCTCGTCCTCGGTCAGCCAGTGGGTCTCTGGGTTGGGGTAGCCCTCGGCGTAGATGTTCATCAGCGCCGAGCCGAGTGCCTCCCGCACCGCCCACGGCGAACTGCTTTCTGAGGGGATCATGATCAACTTGCGGGCCTGGCGTTCTTTCTCCAGGTCAACCAGTTGGGCGACAGCCGGGTCGAGGGTGGACAGGTCGCCGCGAAAGAGAAAATCGTTGTGCGAAGACATAGTTGCCTCCTTCACGTTTTACGCCGCGGGTTCATTGTACCCTCTTATGTCTTCAGTGTCAAAGTGTTGACATTTACTATAGCGTAGTGTAGAATAAAAGCAAATCGCATCACCCCCATTTACCAATCTAGGGTCTTTGGGAATTCCCGTGGTTTGAGTTCCGGACTCCCCAACTCGTTGGGGATGCGGTGCGAGGAATCCGAACAAGTTCGGGCCTCCAGTGCGCCCGCCACGGCAGTTCCCAGAGAGCCCCAATCTATCAAATTCACAGGAGGTTAACGATGTACAAGAAACTCTTCATTCCAGGGCCCACCCACGTGCGGGAGAAAATCCTGCAGGCCCAGGCCGCGCCGATGATCGGCCATCGCTCGAAGGAATACGCCGACTTGCAGGCGGAGGTGACCCTTAAACTTCAGCGACTCCTGTACACCCAGCAGCGGGTTTACCTCTACACCTCCTCCTCGACCGGCGCGATGGAGGGCTCGGTCCGCCAGGCCTCCACCAGGCGCATTCTCAACACCGTCTGTGGAGCCTTCTCCAAGCGCTGGAACCAGATCACTGCCGCCAACGGTATCCCCTGCGACAAGGTAGAGGTGCCGATGGGCCAGGCTATCACGCCCGAACTGGCGGACGAGGGGCTATCGAAGGGTGACTACGACGCCATCACCGTCGTGATGAACGAGACCTCCACCGGCTTGATGAACCCTGTCAAGGACATCGCCGCCCTCGTCCACGAGAAGTACCCCGACGTGCTGATCCTGGTGGATGCCGTCAGTTGCATGGCCGGCGCCAAGATTGAATTCGATGCCTGGGGGCTGGACGTCTGCCTGGCCGGGGTGCAGAAGTGCTTCGCTCTCCCGGCAGGGCTGGCCATCTGCGCGGTGAGCGACCGGGCGCGGGAGCGGGCGCAGCAGGTGGCGAACCCCGGCCACTACTTCTCCTACGCGCAGATGGACAAGAAGTACGAGAAGCACCAGACCCCGGCCACGCCGGCCATCAGCCTGATTCAGGCCCTTAATGTTCAGATGGACGACGTTCTGGCCGAGGGGCTGGAGAACCGTTGGGAGCGGCACAAGGAGATGGCCGCTACCGTCCAGGATTGGGCCCGCCGCTACTTCGCTCTCTACTCCGACGAAAGATACCTCTCCCCCACCGTCACCAACGTCGAGAATACGCGTGGCATCAGCGTCGTCGGGCTCAACGAGGAGTTGGGCCAGCGGGGCGCGATGATCTCCAACGGCTACGGCGACCTCAAGGAGAAGTGCTTCCGCATCGCCCACATGGGCGACCTGACCCTCGACGATGTGAAGTGGCTTCTGGAGCAGATTGAGGACATTTTGGGACTGTAAGGAAGCAGGAGGCAGGAAGCAGGAAGCAAGAAGCAAGAGGCTCACTGCTCGTCGTATCTCGTATCTTGCATCCTGCATCTTGCATCTTGCATCTTCAAATGGAGGTGAACCAATGAAGTTGCTCATTTGTGACCCAACGGATCCCAAGGCCATCGCAGCGATGCGCGAGGCGGGGATCGAGGTGGACGTGCGGGACGACATCACGCCGGAGGATCTGGAGGCGGTCATCGCCGACTACGACGCGATGGTCGTCCGTAGCCGCACGAAGGTGCGCGAGCCCTTGATTGACAAGGCGACCAGTTTGAAAGTGATCATCCGCGGTGGTGTAGGGCTGGACAACATTGATGTGGAGTACGCCCAATCGAAGGGAGTCGAGGTCCGCAACACCCCTGCCGCCTCGTCCAGTTCGGTGGCGGAACTGACCATCGGCTATCTTTTGGCGCTGGTGCGCCAGATTCCCCAGGTCACCGCTTCGATGAAAGATGGCAGGTGGGAGAAGAAGGCGTTCAGCAAGGGGAGTGAGCTGGCGGGCAAGACGCTGGGGCTCGTCGGCTGTGGGCGCATCGGCAGTCTGGTGGCGCGAAAGGCGGCCGCGCTGGGGATGGAGGTGCTCTTCTACCGCCGCACCCCCACCGAAGTGGAAGGCGCTACTCAGGTCTCGCTGGACGAACTCCTTGCCCGTTCCGACTTCGTCTCGCTCCACGTCCCCCATACGCCGGAGACTCACTACATCGTCGGCGCGGAGGCGTTCGAGAAGATGAAGGACGGGGTCTACATCGTCAACTGTGGCCGCGGCGGCACGCTGGATGAGGCAACCCTGTACGATGCCATCGTCAGTGGCAAGGTGGCCGGCGCGGCGCTGGACGTCTACGAGGATGAGAAGGAGGAGCGGGGTCGGCGGCTGATGGAACTGCCGCAGGTGATCGGCTCCCCCCACATCGGTGCAGGGACGGTGGAGGCCAAGGCGCGGGTGGGGGAGGAGGTAGCACAGATCGCTATCGAGGTTGCCAGCCGCTGATCAGGCTATCTGGACGCAATTGTATACACTGGCTCGGCGGGCACGGCTGGCCAGTGCGACTCGCCAGCGGATGGAGATCCATCTTTCACCAGAGGAGAGCACAGCCCTGGCCGATGTGCTGGAAGCCGCGCTGCGTATGATGGCCGCCGTGATGAGCAGGCCGGAATTGGACCTGAGCGAGCCGAGCAACGACGAGCTGGCTGATCTGGCCATGCAAGAATGTAGTCACCGGTGCAGCCACGAGCAATGAGGAGATGGACAGTGTCTACCATCATCGGTATACGTGAACTGAAAGACCATGCCTCCCGCGTCGTGCGCACCGTGCGTGAGGAGAAGGTCGAGTATGTAATCACCGTGCGGGATGAGCCTGTGGCGGTGCTACGGCCATTGACTGACGAGGACGTGCAGCAACTGCGCCAGGCCGAGGTGGAAGAAGCCCTAGCAGAAATGAAATCACTGGCGCAACAGGTAACAGCAGCTTGGACATCGCCGAAGAGTGGTGTCGAACTTGTCAGTGAGCAGAGACGGTGACCTATGGCCGTCATTGACGCCAGTGTCTACGTTGCCTTGATCAACGCGCACGAGAGCGAGCATAGCAGCAGTTGGGCGTGGTTCGAGCAAGCAAAAGATGCGCAGGAACCAGTGGTCGCACCGGCTATTCTCCTGGCCGAAGTGTCCGCGGCCCTTAGTCGCGGTATCGGAAACCCAGCGTTAGCCCGTCGAGTCGTGCAGCAACTGCTGCGTTCAAGGGTCATAGAATTGACTCCAGTGACAACTGCGCTGGCAGAACGAGCATCTACTATCGCCGCTGACCATCGGATACGTGGCTGCGATGCAGTCTACGTCGCTTTGGCAGAGCAGTTGAATGATTGCTTGGTCACGTTGGATCAACAGCAATTGGAACGTGGAGCTGCAGTTGCTACCGTCTGCAAACCGTAATGTCCGAGATACGTAAAGGAGTGGATATGGCAACCATTCGACCTCTCCGAGGTGTACGCTATAACCCGGAGAAGATCAGTGATCTCTCCACTGTTATCAGCCAGCCCTACGACCGGGTGCGGCACGGGCTGCAGGATAAGTACTACAACCTGAGCACTTACACCATCGTGCGCATCATCAAGGGGAAGAAGCAGGCCGGGGACGATGAGGCGAACAACGTCTACACCCGCGCCCGCGATTACTACCAATCCTGGCTGCGGGAAGGCGTCTTGACGCGGGAGCAGTCGCCCGCTCTCTACGTTCTCCACCAGACCTTCACTCTTCCCGGTGGCAGCACGAGGACCCGGAAGGGGCTGATCGCCGCGCTGGAACTGAGCAGATTCGATGAGGGTATCGTCCTGCCCCACGAGCGGACCCTCTCTGGCCCCAAGGTGGACCGGCTCAATCTGATGCGGGCCACGGCGGTCAACTTCGGCCACATCTTCATGCTCTACCCCGGCGACCGGATCAACGAGTTGCTGGCGGCAGCCATTGAGGAGCCTGCCCTGAGCCTGCCTGTCCTGAGCGTAGCCGAAGGATCGAAGGGCCAGCCGGGCTTCGAGTTGCGCGAGTTGTTCGAGCACGACGTGGTACAGCAGTTCTGGCCCATAACCGACCCGCAGGTGATACGGGCTGTGGTGGAGGAGATAGCCCCTAAACGGAACCTGATCATCGCCGACGGCCACCATCGCTACGAGACGGCGCTTGACTATCGGGACGAGATGCGTGCCTTTCACCCCGGTGCCCCCCCGAACGCCAGTTTCAACTACCGTATGGTGACGTTGGTGAGCATGGAGGACCCCGGCCTGGTGATTCTCCCCACCCACCGCCTCATCCACTCATACAGTCAGATGAATGGGCAGGAGGCGCTGGAGCGGGCGCGGGAGAAGGGGTACTTCGAGGTGACGCCGGTGAGGGATCGGGCGGCGCTGGAGACAGCGCTGGCCCAGGCTGAGCCCGCGCACCCGCGCTTCGGCCTCTACGACGGGACTTACGCCGCGCTCACACTGCGAGACCCGGCGGTGCTTGAGAGGCTGCTGCCGGGCCGTTCCCCCGACTGGCGTTTGCTCGACGTCTCGGTGCTGCATGAACTGTTCATCGAGCGGGTGCTGGGGATTGATAAGGCTGCCGTAGAGCGCAAGGAGAGCATTGAGTACCTGCGCGACCCGCAGATGGGGTACGACGCTGTGGATCAGGGAAAGGCGAATTTCCTTCTGGTGGTGAATCCGACGCGGATGGAGCAGGTGCGGGCCTGCACCGGTGCTGGCGAGAAGATGCCCCAGAAGTCCACCGATTTCTACCCCAAGGTGGTCAGTGGATTGGTGATGATGCCCATCGGCGTGGAAGAGCGGCTGTAGCGCCGGTGGAGAACACGGACTGTCCAGACGCAGAACAGCCCCGGTGAGCGGAAAGGCTGCCGCCGTTGCTTCCTACTTCCTACTCCTTATTCCCTACTCCTTGCTCCCCACCCCCGTAAACCTTTCGTAAGCGCCCTGCCATAGCGCCGGTTTGCGAGTCATCTGCTTGATTTTGACGTCGGCAAAGTGGGGTATCAGTTGAGCCAGGACGGCCGGTAGCTGATCCCACTTGCCCTCGTAAATGACGGCGCTCAGTTCATCGGCGGTGGGTTCCAGCCAGCGCCATTCCTCGCGAAAGCGCTCGGCTTTCATCCAATAATCACGCTTCTCCCAGGCATCAATGGCCTGGTCAATGGTGTCGGCCATGCCGTGCAGGCAGAAAACGATGAGAGTGGCCAGGTCTTTGGCCTCATCGTCCAGTTGTGGCTTCTGGCTCAGCCGACGCAGCGCCTCGGCGATGGTGCGACGGTGTTGATTGCGAATCTTGCCCGGTCCTTCGATAGAGATAACTCGGCTCATTGATAGGGGGTCCTTACACTTGCGTTGTCTCCGAGGAGCACTCAAGCGTGAAACGTAGGACGTGAAACGTAACTCTCACGCATCACGCTATCGGTATCGCCCGACGGCGTTGAGGAGGCTGGTGTCCATCATGTCCCGCAACAGGGGGTGTTCGATGAGTGTGCCCTCTTCGAGCGCGGCAGCGGCGGTCAGTGCCCATAGAGGTATCTCTTCATCCTCGTAGATTTGCGCCATCAGCCATGCCTGGCGACGCAGCCGTTCGGGCAGGAGACGGCGATACTTGTCGTCCACCACGGCTTTGATGGCCTGGTCGAGCAGGGCCTCGAAGGGTGCCTGACCCCGATCTGCCTGGTCACGGCGGAGTAATTTGCGGTAGCGAGGGACGAAGGACGCCACCTCGTCGGGGTTGAAGAACCAGAAATCAAATTCATCCAGTGTCAAAAGTTCCGCGCATTCTGCCAGCAGTTCCGCTTGTTGGGACGGGTCGAGGGAGGGCAGGGGAAACTCTTCTATTGTGCGCAGGTCTTCCCCCTCCACCCAGCCCCTCCAGGCCATGAAGGCAGGCGGCAGACGACGATGGGCGTCGAGCGTGATCTGGTAAGCGCGGGCTACCTCAGCGCGGGCCCGCTCCAGGCTAATGTCCACGAACTCGTTCCCGCCGAACGAATTCACCATTTCATCCAGTTCCTCCTCATCCACGATGGTACTGAAGCAGTCCTTGATGCCCTCGTGATCGTTGAACATCAGGTCAACGATCTGCAAATCACCGTCCGGCTGCTCGCGCGCGACGAAGAGCACCTGCCCACCGCTGCCGTCTATCGTACACAGCAGGCAGCGAGCGAGTGGCAGCGGAGAGGGGGTGATCCAAGGTGGGCGCTTTTTGTCGGGAACGCCGATGCGTGTCCGAAGCCGCAGGGCCGCGTTCTCAGCGGCGTGCCGCACCCGGCGGGAGGGGTCGTATTGGGCGCGTTCCTCCAGGAGGGGGATGACCGCTGGTTCTTTCAGCCGT
>CAZZEX010000084.1:0-22294 GCA_964653285.1 uncultured Anaerolineales bacterium | reverse complement strand
CCGCCGAGGAACTTGTACTTGTCGGGTACGTCCTCGTAGGTGGCGGTGCGGTCGGTCATGTTGACGCGCAGGATTTTGGACATCTGTGTACCTCCTTAAGATTTGAGACGTGAAGCGTGAAATGCAAAACTAAAGGAGGCCACCTCTGGCCAAGGCATGAGATGCCAGGCCACGAAGTGCCTCCTTTGCGAACACGGCGGGTGCAGGGATTGCTTCCTACACCTTATCGCTCACCCGTCCCGGAGGGAGCGTGGTGAGTCGGAGGGCTATGGGATTTTCTTGCTTATGATATGCCAGATACGCCCGCTTGTCAAGTCTCTTCACATCGCGATTGGCAGCGGGTTATTCATCCGGTTGGGTATATGCGTGGTGCACTCCCCCATCCTGTCGCTGGCGGAGTGTCTCCTGGAGTTGGGGGGTCACACCTGCGCCGAAGCGGTACTGGAAGGGCCACATGCTCTTGCGGTGGGAGATGCCCACCCGGTCGCCGTCGTGCAACACCAGGTCACGATCGGTATCCAGGCCGGACAGCGCGGCCAGGTTGCCGTTGACGAAGGTGATGCCCTTCTCCTCCTGTGGGAGGCCCAGGCGGCTGAGGAGGTCTTGCATCGTGCTGCCCGTGGGTGGTTCCAGGTGTAGTTCAGCGTAACTGCCCTGGCTTTGCTCGCCAGCGTAGCGGGCCAGTGGGCCGTAGAGCCAGACTTCTACGTGTATTGTCTTCTCCATAGGAACATCTGGTTGATTCGTGTCGCTGTCTCTTGCACTTGCGGTTCTTTTCGGTGGCGATGAAGTGGCCGGAGGCTGATCCCAGCGGGTGAGTCCACTCACCGCTTTCGTCCTGCACCGGTGGCCGGGCCGTAATCGGGGCAGAGCGGTTCATCCCAAGTAGTATACCTCAGTCGCTGGAGGGTGTCAAATTCACATTGGCTCTCACTAACTCCGCATTATCAGCGGCAGGTAGACCTTGCTCTCCGACGCCACGATTTGTACCTGGAAATAGTTCCCGTCGTTGTTATGGGTCGTGGTCGCGGGTGTCACGTCGCCGTCCTGGGCGGCGATGAAGAAGTGCAGAGTCTGGCCCTCGTGGCTCCCTCCCTGCGCCGGGATGGCGAAGCACCACATCCCGTCTCCGTTGCCACCTGGGCCGGCGCCTGCCACCTGGAAACCGTTATAGGGAGCGATGTAGCCGTAGTAGAGCGTCGCCGCCGCTACGCCGTGCCCGCCGGTGAGCGCGTCGCTGATGTTCGCCGTCACTGCCAATGGATGCGTGCTGGTCACGCTGCTCGCGAAGGCGGGCGTGCCGATGCGAGGGCCGACGGTGTCCGTCTCTTCGTAGACCTGCACCACCACCGGCGCTCCTGGTGTCTCCTGATTCCCCACCGCGTCGGTGGCGCCGGACCGTGAGGGTGTAGGTCCCGGTGGCCTCCACGCTCCACTCCCGAGCGAGCGTCGGCGCTGGTGCCGGTGATGGGCACCGTCTGGCCCAGGGGCACCGGGCTGCCGTCCGCCGGGTAGAGGATGGCCGACTGGGGCGCGACACTGTCCATCACCACGTTCAGGGTGACCTCGTCGCTCCGGTTGCCCACCCCGTCGGTGGCGCGGACGCGAAGGGTGAGGGAAGTGCCGTCGGCGGGAGCGGTGGCCCCGGCGTGGGACCAGAGCGTCGTTCCGGAGGCATCCCGCCAGCCCTGACCGTCGCCCAGGTCCACTTCTATCCGCACCACGCCGGAGCGGTTGTCAGAGGCATTGCCCAGTACCTGCATGTTCGGCCCGACGTAGACGGTGTCGGCGGCGGCCTGGAGGGTGCGGGGGCCCTGCATCTTCGGCCCGCCGTAAATGGCGCCGCCGCCGGCCTGAACGGTGAAGAGGCCCTCCATCGCCTCAGTGCTGAAGGCTGCCTGGGGCGGCGTCGCGTCCACCTCGACGGCGGGCGTGGCGGTGTTGTCCCGCCAGTCCAGTTCGGAGGTGATATCGTGGGAGATGACGCCGGTGACGGTGAGCCAGCCGGTGGAGGCGGTGGTGCTAACCTGGCCGGTTAGAGTCAGCATACCGGTATAACGGGCCGGGAGTTCGTACACGTACATAGGGCTATCCTGGACCACGGGCACGATGCAGGTGTTGCCCTGGGTTTGGATGCCCAGGCCGGTGTTATAGTCACCGCTGATGTCGTCGCAGTCGGCGTCCAGGTCGGAGGGCAACGTGAGCCACACGTGGGCGAGGCCCTCTATCGGCAGCAGCCCGGCGTTTTGGTAAGTAAAGGTGTAGGTGACCGCATCCCCACGTCTCACCGCGCCGGACGGCCTGGCAGTTCCATCCAGCACCATGCTGGCCGCCTGGGGCTGGTTTTCCGCGGGTGGGCCGCTCGGGCAGAGGTTGCCCCAGTTGTAGTAGTCGGTCAGCCCCACAAAGATGTCGTTGGTGGTGGGAAAGGCCGAGATGAGCGTGCCGGTCATTTCTTCCTGGGCAAAGGCCAGGACGGAGGTTTCGGTACCAGCACAGCCCGTGTCCACCCCTACATCCGCCTTGAGCAGGCTGATCTCTACCTGGTCGCCGCCGTACAGGAGCGTGGTGGTGACAGAGGCCGTGATCGGCTCCCACGAGGTGGTGGTGGACATCCAGCGCATGAGGCCCCACGTGTCGGCGCCCTCGACGTAAAAGACGTAATCGGCGGTAAAGGCATAGTTTGGCATGCGCTCAATGTTGTACAACGGCAGGGTGTGCGTGTCCGAATAGTCCCAGGTGGTGGTAATGCCCTGGCTCTCCGGCCCGGGGTCCACGTTGAAGTAGATAAAGGCGTCTCCATCCGTGTTCCAGCCGACCCCATCCCAGGCAAAGTAGAAATTGTACTCGTCCCGGGTCATGTAAAAACTCTGCGGGCCGGAATCGGGGCGGGTGTCGTGGCCCATGCGCTCGCCTTCCAGCCACTCGTTTGACGCTTCGTCCAGATAGCCGTCGAGCACCGGCGTGCTGGGTGGTTCCTCGCTATCCAGGCGGAAGGGACCGTAGCGCATGGGCACGCTGCGGTTGCCAGCGTTGTCAACCGTGCGCAGGTAGAAGAGGATGGTAAGCGAGATGGTGAATGCCATCGTGCCTTTGTTCTGCAGCCGGCCGGTCTGAGGGTCCCGCTCCCAGTTCTCCGCCAGGGTCGATAGAATCTCCCACCCCGTCCCCGCAAGCTCCAAATAGTCCGGCACCTCACCGGGGGCGAGCACGCCGGGGTTGTCAATCTTGGTTGCGCCGATCTGGACGACAATATTCTGTCCGTGGGCCCAGCCGGCCAGCACCAGCTTCAGGTTGGCCTGGGCTTGCCTGTCCTCGTCGGTGATCCATTCTCCGGAGTAGCGGTTGATGACACCGGCGATGGCGCCCGCCCCCAGCGACTCCCGGCTGGCAGTGTTGAACCACTGTAACTTGAGGCCGCGCTCGGTGATCGGCCCTAGCGAGTCGCCCAGGTTGAGGTTGAGGGTTGTTCCGGCAAACCCAACGCCTGAGGCGACGGAGTCGAGGTTCCTGACCGCCGCCGTCTGCTCGATCAGAAAGAGGATGCCCACGTCCCATGCCCTGGGCTGGAACCGCTCGTGCATGTGTTGTTAGGAGGGGAGATCTATCCTCGTCCTACCGGCGGTGTTTCTTCCTCTCCTGCTGGCGCGTCGTCCTGCGGGAGACGGAACGGGGGGCAGTGGCTCTGGCGGATGAGCCCACGTGGACGTAATCCAAATCCAGTCTGTCGGCAGGCTGATTCTCCAGAGCGGCCTGGGGACGGGGTATGGCGCGGTGGTCACGCAGGTCGCCGAAGGCCAGCGCCGCCGGAACCTCCTCGGGGGGCAATTGGAGGGCAGCAAACATCCAGTTACAGCACCAGTTTGGCGACGGTGACGCCCTCACCGCCCTCTCTGTCGTCGCCAGCCTCATAGGTGCTGACGAGGGGATGATCGGCCAGGAAATCGCGCACCGCTCGCCGCAGTGCGCCGGTGCCCTTACCGTGGATGATGCGCACCCACGGCAGCCCGGCCCGCGATGAGGCATCCAGGTGGCGGTCCAGCCGCTGCAGTGATTCCTCGACAGTACATCCCCGCAAGTCGAGGCGCACGCCGGGAGAGGGCACAGCACTGACGTGGATGAACCTCTCCCCCGCCCCCTCGCCTGCGAGGGGAGGGGAGATAGGTGCGCGCAGTTCCAATACCGCCAGGCTCACGCGGGTGCGGGCCGGTCCCACCTGCACTCCAGCCTCACCTCTGTCTACCTCAAGTACCCGTCCCTCAGCGTTCAGCGGGCGCACCCAGACGGTGTCGCCAGGTCGGATGGGGCGCTGTGGCGCTTCAGGCAGTGCGGGGGGCCCCAGCGGCTCTGGCTCAGGCAGCGTGGCCTCCAGCGTCTCGGCGGCCTCCTCGACCGCAGCCACGGCCTCCAGTGGCGATGTCAACGGATTAGCGGCGGCGGCCCGCAGGCGGCGTCGCAAACCACGCACCTCGGCCCGCAGTGTCTCCAGTTCCGATACCGCCTCCTCCCGGGCCTGTTCCAGGATGTCCTGGCGTTCCTGCTCAATCGTTTCCAGCCGCTCACGCAGTTTGCGTGTTAACTTTTCGGCTTCGGCGCGGGCTTCGTTGGCCGCGTCACGCGCCTGGGCCACCTGGATGCGCAACCGGTGGATGTCGGTCAGCATGTCCTCGGTACGCAGGTCGGCCGGCGAAACCATCCGGCGTGCCGCCTCGGTGATTTCCCGTGGCAGCCCTAGCCGCCGGGCGATGGCGAGGGCATTGGAGCGGCCGGGCAACCCGATAGCCAGTTTGTAGGTCGGACTAAGTGTCTCCGGGTCGAACTCGACGCAAGCGTTGCGCACGCCAGGGGTGAGTTGAGCGTAGCTCTTGAGTTCGGGGTAGTGGGTGGCGACGAAAGTCGTCGTTCCACGACGGCGGAAGTGATCCAACAGGGCGCGGGCCAGCGCCGCCCCCTCGGCCGGGTCGGTGCCGGCACCCAGTTCGTCCAGTAATACCAGGCTGCGTTCGTCGGCCTGGTTGAGGAATGAGATGATGTTGGTCAGGTGGGAGGAGAAGGTAGACAGATTTTGTTCGATGGACTGCTCGTCACCGATGTCGGCGTATACTGCCTCGAAGGGAGAGAGGGCCGAGCCTGGCTCGACCGGGAGGTGCAGCCCCGCTTGAGCCATCAGCGCCAGCAAGCCCACGGTCTTCAGGCTGACGGTCTTGCCGCCGGTGTTGGGGCCGGTGATGACCAGCACGTGGATCGCATCGTCCAACGCGACGTCAATGGGTACAACTCTCTGCGGGTCGAGCAGGGGATGGCGGGCGCCGATGAGACGGATGGTTGGTTTGTTTGTTGGTTGGTTAGGGAGGAGTTGGGGGGCGGTAGCATTGATGGCGTCGGCGTACTGTGCTTTGGCAAAGGCCAGGTCCAGTTCGGCCAGTGCTTCCACTGTCTGCTCGATCTCGGCTGCGCATTCGGCGATGAGGCCAGAGAGGCGGGCCAGGATGCGGTTCACCTCTTGTGTCTCTGCGAGTTGGAGTTCGCGCCAGTCATTGTTCAGTTCGACGACGGACAGGGGCTCAATGAAGATGGTCGCGCCGGAGGCGGACACGTCGTGGACGATGCCCCGGATGTGGCCCTTGAAGTCGGCTTTGAGGGGGATGACGTAGCGGCCCTCACGCTGCGTGATGAGTGGTTCCTGCAGGAAGGCGGCGTTGTGAGGCGAATGGATAATGCTTTGGAGTTTATCCTGTATCTGGTCGCGGGCGATGCGCGTCTCACGGCGGATGCGGGCCAGTTCGGGAGAGGCGTCGTCGCGCACGTTTCCGCGCTCGTCCAGACAGCAGTTGATCTCGGCGATGATCTCCGGGCAGAGTTGGATGCGACCAGCGAGACGCGCCAGGCGAGGAAACTGGCTCTTCAGCCGGCTCAAGGTGCGGTGGAGGTTGTGGGCGGCGACGAGGGTGTCGCGCACATCGAGCAGTTCCGGTGGGGGCAACACCGCTCCCCGTTGAGCAGCCTTCGCCAGAGGCCGGACGTCGTGGGCGCCACCCAAGGTGGTGTCGGGCTTGGCGTCCAACAGCGTGCGGGCCTCACCCGTCGTCTCCAGTCGCCAGCGGATCTCTTGTAGCCTGGTCGCTGGCCTGAGCGCGCGGGCCTTTTCCTCCCCGGCGGAGAAACTGGCGTAGGTCGCCAGACGGGCCAGGACTTTGGGGAACTCTAACGTGGACAGGTGCTTAGTGTTCACGCGGCAGATCCAGGTCATAAACGTAGATCGGAGGCGGTCTCCTGGGGAACCAGAACCACTGGGCAGTGTAGTGCAGGTAGAGCACCTGGTTGAATCCTGGGCGGAGCAGCGCCCTGTCGTGCACGTGCCGCTGCTGACCGTAGCCAATGGCGTTAAACAGGAGGCTGGCGACCAGGATGCCAACGACCAGATAGGTGAGTATGCCACCCAGGTTATCCAGCATTCCTAGCCTGGGCAGGCTCGTGTCTCGGAAGGAGGCTCGGCTGATAACCTCCAGTGCACCCCAGGCGATTACCGCCAGCAGGCCGAAGGAGAGGGCCAGGGTGTCATAGTCCACGCTGGGGGAAGTATCCAAGTTACGGGTGAATGGGAGCTCCAAGAGCCACTGGATGGTGCCGACGTAAGGGGTGACCATTCGATAGAAAGTTGCTGCCACACCAGTGGCCACATATAGCATGACAATAGTCATGATGCCGTGGAGGATGCCCTGGGTATAGCCCACAGCGCTAAAGCCCACCACGACTAGCAGCAGCACTATGTCAATGGGCTGGAGGCCGGGGACGAGGAAGTAGAGCCCTACGACTCCGACGGTGCCTAGAGCGCTGAGGATCAGCGGCGGGATCGCTTTCTGGGCTAAGTGTCTCCTTGGCTTATACTGTGCAGTCACAGTTCTCCCCCTTTTTCCCAATCTGCCAGTACTATACCACACGAGGGGCAGGTCGCAAGTTTACCAAGGCTCGACCGCTGGTGGCAGGCTGCGGGCGATGCGGGCCAGACAGGCAGGGTCGTGCCATAGGGCTCCGCCTACCTGGATGGCCGTAGCACCGGCACGGAGGAAGGCCAAACCATCTTCCACGCTGTAGATGCCGCCGCAGCCGATGAGCGGCACCGGCGCGAGTTTGGCCACGCGGCACAAGGCGCGTAGCGCCAGCGGGTGTACAAACGGCCCGTAGAGGCGGCCGGTGACGAAGTGTGTGGGGACAGAAACCAGGCTTTCAGGAAAAAACCTGGTTTCGTGCCAGACAGTCCCACGGGGTGGGGCGGCGACAGTAAGCGCGTCAGCACCGGCCTCGACAGCCACTTCGCACAGCCATTCGGCCCGCGCCAGTGGCAGTCGCACGATGAGGGGCTGGCTTGCGACGGCGCGGGCTGCCTGGATGATGGCGGCGACGTCATCTGGGTCGGCGGTGTCGGGCAGCCCCAGTTCGATGCCGGCTACCGCTTCGACGCTTGCCAGTCGCCAGCAGCAGGAGGCTGTCTCGTTGGGGGAGGTGCCGGCCACGTGCACGATGACGGGCACAGGGAAGCGGCCCCAGGCGCGCCCGTAGCGGCGCACGACGGCGGCGACGCCTGGGTTAGCCAGTCCGGTGTGGAGCAGTACCCCCCCCAGCCCCCCCGAAGCGGGGGGGAGCCTCTCCCCCGTCCCCCCCGAGGCGGGGGGGAGAGGGAGGGTGCGGGGCGGTTCGGCCCCCCGGCGCGGGCCGGCGGTGACCGGCCCAACGACGACCGCGCCCAGCGCTTCTACCTCGACCAGCCGGGCATACTCCGTGCCAAAGCCGAAGCAGCCGGCCGCGGGCATCACTGGGTTGGCAAGCGTCAACCCTGTCTTATGGTTAGGAGCCAGGTCAACGACAGTCTCTCTCCTCATCTACTCATCTACCCATTTACTCACCTGCTCATCGCAACTCCAGCAGATCGAATACGGGCCCGTCGGTGCAGGCCAGTTTGGTGCCGCGCGCTACCTGCACGGCGCAGCCCTGGCAGGCTCCCACGCCGCAGGCCAGCGGCGGCATGACCAGTGCCTGGACACCCCCCCTATCCCCCCCTGCGAGGGGGGGGAGCATGCGCACCTCCCGCACGGTCTCCGCCAGCGCCGGGTAAGTCGTCGGATCGCTGGCGATGCAGACACAGTCGGCCCAGCGCACCAGGTCGGGGAAGAGGTCGAGGGGTGAGCCCTGGTGTCCGGCGGAACCGTCGGCGGTGACGACGTGCACCTCCAGGGCCGGGGGAAGATGCCGGATGGGGTAGAGTTCGGCGGCGGTGGGAGCCGAAAGGAGCAGGGCGATGCTGGAGGAGAAACCAGGTTTTTTCCGAAAAACCTGGTTTCTTGGCCTCGTCAGCGGCAGCAACACCGGCAGATAGGCTGTATCGGCGACCAGCAGCAATCGGCGGATCTCTGTGGGCACCTCGAAGCCATGGCCGAGCGGCCCGATGAGGTCAACCCTGGCTCCAGGCTGGAGAGCGGCGGCCGGGTGGCCGGGCGGGACTAGCACGTCAAACCCCTTGGCTTCTATACGGGCGGGGAAGAGCGGAGTGCGGAGGTAGCCGCCAAGATCGGCCAAGACAAAGCGGCCGGGGGCGAGCCTCCCTGCGATGTCAGGGACGCTCAGGGTGACTCGCGTGAAGGGGCCGCCTTGTTCTACATCCGTGATCAGTGCGTCTGTCTGTACCATCCCTACCAATCTACCAGGTCCCACAATGGACTATGCCACAGGTCACGCGTTGTGTCAAGTTCCTGACTGTTGGTTCGTTGGTTCATTGGTGGGGCGTTCACTGCCGCTGTCTTTGACAAACCGAGGGGCTCTCGGGTCTGTGCCGCAATTGTGTTTTCTCGATCGTCCGGGGTCTTGCCTTTTGGAAGCAATTGAGTACAATACAGCGTGGTTGTGAAAGGTGTGGTCTCATCGTGGAGGCAATGTCAGTGGATCTCGACGAGATGCGCAGGTTGGTACTTGAGGGAAAGTACTTCTTCTACACCCACGCACTGATCAAGGCAAAGAAGGATGGAGTTACGCCGGAGGATGCCGTCCACGCGATCTTGACCGGTGAGGTGATTGAAGAGTACCCTGATCGTCAGAGGGTCCTCGTCTTTGCAATGCTTCCCCATGAAACGCCACTGCACGTCGTCTGTGATTACTCACAGGCCAGTGTGCTACTGATCATTACCGTCTACATTCCAGACGACAGGCTATGGATCAGTTTTAGAATACGCAGGAAGGGGAGACGCAAATGAATGTAAACGTGTGCTTCAAATGCCCGGAGTGTGGTCAGCAGGTTGAGGATGGGTTGATAGAGATGGTCTTCGAGTTGCGTGACACGCGAGTCACGGTAAGCAACGTGCCAGCCAAGGTATGCCCCAATTGTGGACAAGAATTTGTAGATGGGTATGTAGCGGAGAACGTCAACCGGCTGGTGGATCGTGTCACTGAGGACGTGGAAAGTTATGCCAAGAAGGTCGTGCGCCCGCCGATTACGCCTCGTCAAATTGCTATCGCTGTATAGGGAGCATTCTACTTGATCGGGTTCTGAATGATAGGGGCCTTGGTTTGGAATAGCAGCCCCCTGGCCTCGAAACGAAACAGGCCAGGGGGCTTCCGCGCCTGCGCCACAACCATGAGTGGTTGTTCCTGACGACTGGGAGAGGCAGACCTCGGAGGTCCAGGCAGTGTCTTCCTTGACCAAGTGCGTCGGCTGGAGCGGTTCTTGAGCCTGAGAAAGGCCCTATGGAGACCTCCGAGGTCTTAAGAGGGTGATCAATGCTCCTTCTTGCTGCTCTCGCCGGCGGTCAGGATCAGCCAGTCGGCCGTATCCAGGTAGGTATCCCGCATCTGTTTGACCTGGTGCGCCGGTAGCGCAAACCCGGCCAGGTGGTTGGCCGCCTGCAAGCGTTGGAAGGTTTTCACCTCGGAGACGGCGAACTTGGCTTCAATTCTACCAAGTCCCACGACGCACTATGCCACAAGTTACGTGCTGTGTCAAGTGCTCGACCGTTGGTTCGTTGTTCATTTTCCTTCCTTTGCTCAAACTACTCAAACCGCCGTACCGGTCGTTGTGTAGTTCTGCAACCGGGGCGCAGATACGATCTGGCGATCCCCTGGGCGCGGGCAAATAGCGTGGTAAAACCACAACAGCCCCCTGGCCCGAATGAAACAGGCCAGGGGGCTGTTGCGTTGGGAAGTTAGCCGTTGGGCATTACCAGCCCTCATTCCCTCAGGACGAGCGGCAGGTAGATCTTGTGCCCTTCGACGGTCGTCGCCAGGCTGTCAAAGTTGGTGACCGTAGGCGAGGTGGTCGAGGTGGCCGTCAAGACGAGGGTGTCGCGCCCGCACGCTCCGTTGGGACTTACGGTGACGGTGACCAGCTCGGTGTCACCTGCCGCCACGGTGATCGGGTTGCTGCCCTGTATCGAAACGTCCCAGTTTAGAGAAGAGGCGGCGGTCACGCTGAAGGTGTCTTGACTATCTTGCAGGTTCAGGATGGTGAAGGGGTACTCAAAATCGTCCTCCGGGCTTCCGGATTGTCCGGCCGGGGCGATCACCTGAACCAGGCTTGCAGGGGTCCATTTCTCGTAGGCCACGATCACCCACTCTTCGCCAGGGGCCAGCGAGGCGCGGTCCCACTCGAGGCTGTAGCCGGAGTCTATGTTGTTCGTGTTAAAGGAATCCGAAAGCCGCCCGCTACACATTTCATCCCAGTTGCTGGAAAACTGGCCTTCGTAGTAGTGGGCCGGCGGCGATGTGTCGGCGCCGTACAATCCCATAATCCCGCTGACGTCGGCCCGGTCTGGGTTGTACTGGTAGATCATCCTCGCACTCTCATTCCAGCGGCCTCTGGCTCTATCGTCTCCGCCAAAGTAGGTGTCGCCGCCGTGTATGAAGCGCGTGTCCGTAAAGGTCTGGGTGCTGGTGTTGACGATACGCCAGGTGATTTTGTAAAAGTCTTCCCCGTTGACGTATTCGACGGTTTGCATGATCCGCGCATAACTCCCGGCGTCAAAGACAGTGCGGATGGTGCCGGTGGTGAGCAACGTGTGGGTCACCGGGGTAAATTGGTAAGTGGCGTTGCAAGTCTTGGCAGGAGCGTCGCCAAAATCGAAGTCCAGGCTGGTGCCGTTCAAGAATAGAAACGAGCCTTTAGCGTATTGGCCAAAATACTGCTGGGTGTTATTGTACCACACGCCCATTTGGCCGTCATTCTCGGCCTCAATGTCTATAGGATCGCCCTCAATGCGTATGTAGGCGGCGAGAACGACCAGCCAAGTCAGCAGCGCGAGGGCCAATGCCAGCGCGAACGATAGTCCCAGCCGGGCTAACCTGGGTCGGATTGAAATTTTTCGTGTGTTCATTTTAAACTCCTTCTCTATGAGTGTGTAGGCGCGGTTTGCGCTCACGTGATGGAAAATAAGATGGTGTTTTATGGGCATTGTGGAGACGGTTCCCCCCGCTGTGATATGGCACGAGATGTTTGCGGGATCACAGTCTTTGTCCGGTCCGTTCTAGTCCAGAAAGACAAACCTACCGTTGCTATGACCCACAAGCGGCGAGGGCGTTTGGACCACGAAAGTCGCGAAAGCCTTTCGCGCTTTTCGTGCCCTTTCGCGTGTTTCGTGGTTCAGGACCCCGTGCCCAGGTCAGCGCACCGGACTTTTTCTGCGCTGCATGCCCACCGAAGCCGCAAATATCCCTGGCCTGTTCACAGAATAGGGAACCATCCCGCATTGTGTCATGGGTGCATCTCCCAAATTGTGAGCACAAATGTTCGAATCTATGCCACCACAGGAATGGCGGCGCAATCAAAATGATTAAGCATCACGATTGGATACTGGACAAAAGTCTGTTCTCGTGGGACCACGCAGGGCAAGGTTGGGTGCGTATCACACACCGTGACAGTCTTGCGGAAGTCAGCACGAAGCAATTCCCAAGCAGGCTGCCAACGGTCACTCTGGATCAAGCTGCGCAAGGTCAAGATAGGCTGTCCGCCGGCCTGGGTCCAAGCCATACCCGATTGCTTCAAGCGTTGAGTGACCAGTGTTTTGCAGGAAGCTTCCATTACGCCACTGGCAATGGGCAGGCCTTGGCGGATGTATTCGGCGTAGTGCATACGATGTCGCTGGTTGCGAAAGTACGTCAACTGGGTCTCCAATCGTTCTCGTTTGCGTCCCTGCGCTCGGCCGCGATGATACTTCAACACGCGAATGACGCGCTCGGCGCCATCATCATCTTCTTTGAGCAACGTTTTCAGTCGCTCAAATTCGGCTTTGCTGCGGGGGGTACTTTCACCCCAGGCAGCATCACAGCCCTCTTTCAAGTGGTCACAAGCATGGCAGAAGTCCACAATTTCGACACTGGGTTGAGGTGGCGGGCCGCAGGCTTGGTCAACTTCATTCAACAAGCGCCAGTTGTCTTTGGCCGCAGTACCGCAAAAGTAACCCTGTAACAGAAATGGGGTATCATGGGCACAAACTCCAACCAAGAGGTGCCTATGAGAACCCCAAAGGAATTATACCCCAGTGATCGCATCATATACAAACCCGAGTTGTCAGCTTGTCCGCATTGTGAAGGTCCACTGCTGATGTACAACTACCTGGCCTGGGACAAGATGGTGCAAACATTGGATCGCGTTCTATCCATTGCCAGCCGACCCGGACACTGTGCCAACCCGACTTGTTCCGGACACGACGCGCGGTTTCCGTCAGCGGAAGGGCAGCAAATCGCTCTCCCCGGCTCTACCTATGGCTATGATGTCGTGGCCCGCATCGGCTGGCAGCGTAAAGAGCGACGAGACATCTATGCTGATATTCGGGCCGATCTCGCATCCCGGATTCAGATTTCGGAGTCTCACGTGCGTTATCTCTACCAGTAGGTCTATTTGCCGCTTTTAGCCTGCCACGAACGGAAGTACTGGGACCGCCTGGCTCGGGCGGCTCAACAGCACGGCGGGTTGATCATCGCCCTCGACGGTCTAGCACCGGAAGGTGGAGAACCGCAATTGTGGTTCATCCGCGAACTTCTGACCAGCCTGACTCTGCGCAGCGGGTGGCTGAGCCGGTTCGACCAACCCACCTTCGAGGCTTTCCTTCACCCGTTGGGTCAATTGCCTTGGCCGATTCTCGCCGTCCTGAGCGACAAGCAAAAAGGACTGCTCCCGGCTGTATCCACCGTCTTGCCCGGCGCGCGCCATCACTTCTGCCATGCCCATTACCTGAAGAACCTGGCGGAGCCTTTGGCTGATGCCGATTCTGCTTTTAAGGTCGAACTTCGTAAAGCCGTGCGCCAAGAAGTAGGAGTGTTGATTCGGGCTGAAAAGCCCACCGAAGCTCCCCAGTCAAACGTGTTGACAGTGACCGGTCTACTGCCTGACGACCCGCCTGCCACTGCGGGGCCAGAGTCTCCCAAGCCTGAATCATCTGTCGCCTCGGCATCAGACGCTGCCCTGGCCGACGAAGTCGTCACACACTTGCTCCGCCACACGCGCTACCTGCTGACTCTCAAAGGGCGGCCGCCCTTCAAGGGCGGCCGCCCTTCCGTCTAGCCGGTATCGAGACTTATCAGCGTCTACAGGGAGTCGTTGCTCTGACCGACGAGTTGCTCGATCATCGGCATGACCCCTGTATGGCCCGTTTGAACCAGGGCATTCGCACTGCTTTGCCTCCATTCGCGAGCAAGTATCGAGACTTGCAGCAGGGAGCTGCCTGGTTGCAGGACATCGACCAAATCTTGGAATCACCCGCCGACAGCCCCATCACTGGCGAGCAAGTTTCCCAACAACTCCGAACCTACCTGGATGCCCTGTTGCATCTACCGGACGTCTCACCGCGCCTGGACGCTTTTCGTCATCACCTGGACAAGGTCAGTACCAGCTACTGGCCTGGCCTGTTCCATTGCTACGACCTGGAAGGACTGCCTCGCACCAACAATGGCGTGGAAAGTCTCTTCCGCGACACCCAACGCCGCTTGCTCCGTACCACCGGCCAGAAGGGGCAAACCCGTCGCGCCTTACAACGCACCGGTGCCTGGGAATTGCTGCCCAGACCGCCCACTGAAGCAGAGTGCCTGGACGCTTTGCGCCAAGTCCCACCATCTCAGTTGGCCAAGGAACAACAACGTTTGCGTCGACATCGGGAGCGGTTCCGATTGCACACTCGATCTACTCGACGAATCAATGCTCAATTCGACAAACTCCGCCGGCAATGGCTCTCTCTCGCAGCTACATCAACAGGGTGACTTTTGCGGAATTGCGGTCTTTCTATGTGGCGTGACGTCGACTGGCCGATACCCTCGCTCTAGCAGGCTGTTTCACACCTGGGGCCCAAACTGGTGGCCCGAACTTGACTGGAGTGACATGACTTGCGAGCTTTATCCCGAATCGGCTTTGTCGCTGTGCCGCCGTTAGCACGTTGCGCATGAGCATTGCATTGGTTATGGGGCCACTGCCGCCGGGCACAGGGGTGATGGCCCCGGCGACTTCCTTGACGGCGTCGAAGTCCACATCGCCAACCCACTTACCCTCCAAGCGGCTGAAGCCGAAATCAATCACTGTAGCGCCAGGCTTGACCATATCGGCGGTGATCAGATGAGCCACGCCTGTGGCGCTGCAGAGAATGTCGGCCTCACGTGTTATCTCACCCAGGGGGCTGGTATGGAGATCGCAGATGGTCACCGTGGCCCAGTGGCGCGTAAGTAGAAGAGCCATAGGTTTGCCTATCAGGTTGCTGGCCGCCACTATCACTGCTTGCTGGCCGTCTATCTTGATTTGGTAGCGCTTCAGGATCTCCAGACCACCAAGCGGAGCGGAGGGCACGAAATAGGGGCCTACGTCCTGCGGCCGGTCAATGAAGGCTGCCTGGGCCAATCGCCCGGCGTTCAAGGGGTGGGCACCGTCCACGTCCTTGGCCGGATCAAGGGCTTCGATCACCACTGCATCCCTGATCCCCTCGGGCAGCGGTTTCTGGACGATGATGCCATGCACCTCTTCATCAGCGCTCAGCCTGCGCACCAACTCTACCATTTCATCCTCGCTCGCGTCTGCGGGCTGGGTGTGGGACTGAAAGGCGATACCTATCCGCTCGCAGGCGTGCTTGATCATGCGCGCGTAACTGATGGAGGCCGGATCCTCGCCCGCGCGCACCAGGGCCAGAGTTGGTAGAGTACCCCATTCCGCCTGAAACGAGGCTATTTCCTTCCTGGTCTCGGCTCGGATCGTCTCGGCCAGTGCCTGTCCATCCAAGATTTTAGCGTTCATTTTTCCTCCTTTGTAATTCCCGCCTTCTGGCTTGTTCCTCTGTCTATACCATACCACGTTGGCTGGAATTTGTCATCGGCTAAAGTATCCATCTTGCTCCTGCGAAGAAGGCGTATGGGTTCCGTTCTCGAAGTAAGCACCTTCGCGTAGTTATGGTCTCTCCAAACTCGTAGCCGAGCCTAAGCATTTTGCCCTATCAGCAGGACACGCCTGTTGCGGATAGAAATTGCTTGCATTTTGCTTTGGGCGGTGATATAATTTACATTCAGCAAAAACGAGTATAGGTGGTGGATGGAAAACATGGTGGATAAGATCAGGGTCCTGCTGGCTGACGACCACGCTGTGGTACGGGAGGGCACGAAGGAACTGCTGGAACGGGAGGAGGACCTGGAGGTCGTGGCTGAGGCCGGCGATGGGAAGGAGGCCGTTCAGTTAGCCATCAGGGAGCGCCCCGATGTGGTCGTCATGGACTTTGCTATGCCGAAACTCAACGGCATCGAAGCCACCAGGCAGATCAAGGCCATTGCCCCGGCCATCGCTGTGCTGGTACTCACCGCCTACGACAGCGATCAGTACGTCTTCGCCTTCCTGGAGGCAGGTGCCGCAGGCTACCTGCTGAAGGATGTGCACGTTGGTGAATTAATCAAGGCCATCCGTGCTGTGCATGCTGGTGAGTCAATGCTCCATCCGGCCATCGCCCGCAAGGTGATCAACTACTTCGCCCAGCCCGTAGAAAAGCGCGGCATGGAGAGCGCTCTGGATCAACTCACTAAGCGTGAACTGGGAGTTCTGAGGCTGGCTGCCAGAGGGATGTCGAACCGTGAGATTGCCCTCGAACTTACCATCAGCGTGCGCACTGTCCAGACGCATCTGAGCAACGTCTTCAACAAGATAGGGGTTGGTTCACGCACCGAGGCAGTGGTGTACGGCCTCAGGAAAGGTTGGCTCACCCTCCAGGACACGCTCTAAGGAGCCGTATGCTACCGCCGACAGGGGAGAAGGTCAAAGCGTGAGATTGACTTTAATGCCCTTGCGAAATCATTTGGGAAAGATTACAAGCCGCCGCAGTTTCTGGATTCTCGTAGTTGTGCTGGCCGGCGGCGTACTCCTCCATTATTGCACTCCTCAGGTGAGGTTGTTGGCGTCATATTCGCTCACCCGGCATGCCGTGGAGCGTATCGTTTTTATCCTCCCTGTGGCCGGCGCGACCTTCGCCTTCGGGCAAGTGGGTGGATTGGTAACCCTGGCTCTGGTTGTGCTGATCATGCTGCCCCGCGTTTTCCTTATTTCACCTTATCCAGCGGATGCCTTTGTGGAGGTAATTGCCACTGCCTTCATCGGCTATCTCGTGGTATGGATGCTTGGGGCCTACAAAAGGGCCGCTTCGCGGTTAGAAACGATCAGCGCCGTCACCACCGTGTTGACCCGGTCCCTGGAACTGGAGCAGATCCTGAACGATGTCCTGGACAGGATTTTGGAAATGATGGATGTGGAAGCCGGCGCGGTGTATCTTCTGGATGAGGAGGAACAAGGATTGACACTGATCGCTCATCGAAACCTGCCGGCTGAGATGACCGAGGGCGTAAGCGGGTTGAAATCGGCCCGGATGCTCGTGCGCTACGAGGGCCTTAAATGTCAGTTGGCCGTGCCGTCACGCTCGAAAGGCAAGATCAACGGCCTGCTCGTTGTCGGTAACCCCGATCCTTGTCCTTCCCTGCGCCGGGAAGTGGAGTTGGTGACCACCATCTGCGACGAGATCGGCGTGGTCGTTGAGAACACCCGGCTATACGAGGGTGTTGCCCGGCAACTGCAAATCGAACGGTGCGTGTGCGAGGTGGTCGATGAAATCACCTCCGAACTGGAGTTGGATAAGGTTCTCCCCAAGGTGATGCAAATCGCCGAGAGGCTGGTAGGGGCTGACGGCGGGATCGTGGCCTTATGGGACGAGGAGAGAAATGTCATCACCTATCCATATCTTCACAATCTGCCTCGGGAATTGGCCGATGTAACGGTATTCAAGGGAGAGGGGCTATCTGGAGAGGTGATGACCGCCGGTCGTCCTACAGTTATTGATAATTATCAAACCTATGCCGGGGCCGTGCCCGCCTTTGTCCAGGCCGGCCTCGTTAGCGTAGCGGCGGTACCCATCGTGAGCGGCGAGAGAACCTTCGGTGCGCTGAGCGTTCTCAGTCTCGATGAGGCGAAGGGTTTTTCCGATAGAGACGTGACCATCCTCACTGGCATCGGGCGCGAGGCTGGTATTGCGGTCGAAAACGCGTACCTGTATGAGAACATGCGTTTCTACGCTCGACGGATCACCCAGGCGCAGGAAAATGAGCGCAGGCGTATCGCCCGCGAACTGCACGACGATACGATTCAATCCCTAATCGTGCTTTCGCGCCGCCTGGAGGCTCTGGCAACCTCCGATGAGCGGCTACCTGAAGCCGCCCCCCAGCGCATCAGGGAACTGCAGGAACTGACGGGCGGTGTGATACAAAGGGTGCGGCGATTCAGCCGGGATCTTCGACCTTCCATCCTGGACGATCTTGGCCTTCTGCCCACGTTGGAGGAGTTGACGGCGGACTTGAATCGCCAGGCTGGCCTGCAAGCGGAATTTCGGGTGCTGGGTGCGAAACGACGCCTTTCGTCCGAGGTAGAACTGGCATTGTTCCGTATAGCACAGGAGGCGTTGAACAACGTCAGGAAGCATGCCCAGGCGACCAGGGTTGTAACCACGGTGGAACTGACCGACAGCGCCATCCACATGACAGTGCAGGACGACGGCAGAGGATTCAACCCCCCAACACTGACCAAGCACCTGGCGGCCGTGGGCAATCTGGGGCTCATTGGCATGTACGAACGCGCCCGACTGCTGGGAGGTACGTTGGTGGTAGAGTCGAAACCCGGCCGAGGGACCAAAGTGATTGTCAATGTGCCAATCTAGGTGTATGGAGGGATGGATACAGAGACAGCCATTGAGACCAGAATAAAACCCCAACTCATCAATACCTTTGGTGAGCAGGTGGCTAACTCCCTGCTCACCTGGGCCACGCTTTCCTACGTGACCACCGATGAGGGTGATAGGGAGAGATACGAGGCTTTTGTGCGCTCCATCTGTTTCGATGAGCGCGTGGTTAGCGTGTGGGGCGAAAGGGTCACAGCGAGGCAGGAGGAGGAGTGGAAAGCCCTGCTGGGGCCTGAGGCTCGTTTGGTAGACAATGACAGAATAAAGAACAAAGGAGTAACATGACAGCGAAGATTCTTGACGGCCGAGCCCTGGCCAAAATGGTGCGGGAAGAGATCGTTGCCGAGGTGGCCGATTTCAAGGCCAAATGCGGCTTTGCGCCCATCATCGCCGTGGTGCGGGTAGGGGAGGACCCGGCCTCGGTGAGCTACGCACGGATGATCAAGAGATCCTTCGAGAAAGCGGGGATGGGCTTTGCCTTGCACACCTTGCCACAGACGGCCAGCCAGCAGCAGGTCGTGGATCTGGTGACCAGGCTCAATGCCGACGCTGACGTCCATGGCGTTATGGTTCAGGAGCCTTTGCCCAAGGGCATAGACGAGGCTGCGGTCAAAGCCGCCATCTCGCCGGACAAGGACGCCGACGGGGTGAACATCATCAACGCGGGACGGTTGGCCCAGGCGGCTCCTATCGGCAGACTGCCTGGCGTGCAGGATTATCTGGTGCCGGCCACTCCACTCGGTGGATTGGAGATCCTGAAGCGGAGCGGGGTCGAGATTGACGGCAGGCGGGCGGTCATCGTTGGCCGCTCCAACATCGTCGGCAGACCGATGGCCTTTCTGCTCATGCAGCACCACGCCACGGTAAGCATGTGCCACTCACACACCCACCCCCTGGGCGAGGTGACTCGCCAGGCCGACATTCTTTGCGTTGCCGTCGGTGTGCCCAGGTTGATCAAGGCCGAGATGGTCAAGCCCGGGGCGGTGGTCATTGACTTCGGCTTCAACCGCCTGGGCGATCAATGGGTCGGCGATGTGGACTTCGAAGAGGTCAAGGAAGTAGCCGGCATGATCACCCCCGTGCCTGGCGGAACGGGCTCGATGACCAATGTCATGCTCATGAAGAACGTCCTCGAAGCGGCGAGAAGGCAGATTGAATCGCTGTGTTGACGAATCGTCTTTATCATATCATCAGGAGCCCCCTTCCGCACCAGGTGCGGGCGGGGCTAACGTCGGTCCTCGCGCCGGGACTCATCAGTCACGGCTAGCGGTGTGAATGGATTCGCTGCGCATTTTGCTGGTGGATGACCATCTACTCTTCCGCAAGGGACTGGCCCGGCTGCTCGATGCCCAGCCCGACTTTGAGGTTGTCGGGGAGGCTGCGGATGGATTGGAGGCGGTCGAGCAAACGCGGGCGCTGCATCCAGATTTGGTGCTGATGGACATCCGCATGCCCGACTGCGACGGGTTGGAAGCCACCCGCCGCATCAAGGCCCAGATGCCAGAGGTGCGGGTGGTCATGCTGACCGTCTCCGACGACGAGCAAGATTTAACGACCGCTGTGCGTTACGGGGCAGACGGATACTTGCTCAAAGACCTCCTGCCAGAGACGCTCTTTCAGCAGTTGCGGGGGCTGGTGGTGGGGGAGGCCCCGATATCGCGGGCGATGACGGGGAAACTGTTGCGCCAATTGACGCGGCAGGGCCGACCAGCCGCTCGGCCAGCGGCCACAGCCGTGCTTTCGGCACGCGAGTGCGAGGTACTGGCGCTGGTTGTGAACGGTTATTCCAACCGGGAAATCGCAGAGGATCTGGGCATCGCCCGCAACACGGTGAAGAACCACCTGCGTAGCATCCTCGCCAAACTGGGAGTCAGGAACCGTGCCCAAGCGGCCGCTTATGCCGTGAGCCACGGGCTGGTGTATCTGCCAGCGAACAACAGCGGCTCCACAAGTGGCAACAGGGGCTAGTCCCTTTGGGCTACATTGGCATCATATATGGCCCATAAGGGCTATGGACGAACCGCCGCGTCAGGGGTATAATTTCATCAATTCACTGACCGGTAGTCAGTTAATGCATCCCACTCGCGTATTTATTCTCGCCAGCCAGCCGCTTTTCGCCCAGGGCGTCCAGAGCCTTCTTTCTGGCCAACCAGGTATCGAAGTTATCGGGGTCGCAATTGTCGGCCCCGATATGCTTGCCCAGGTGCAGGAGGCTGCACCCGATGTGGTTATCATTGAGGCCAGGGGTGAGGAACAGAGCCGCCTGGTCGCCCAGGTGCTGGACTCCATCCCCAGCGCGAAGGTCATCGGGCTGACTCTGGAAGACAATCGCATCCACACATACTACCAGCAGATGAAACAAGGCCGCCGCGTGGAGGACCTGATGGAGGCGGTTCGGGAGCCGTTGGATTGGCGTGGTTCCACTCCAGAAGCGCTGCGGCTGTTCGTGCTGTTCCAGGGCTACTATGGCCAGCGCATCCTGGACAACGTCCGCCGTTTCGCTCCCCAGTCCTGGACGGTAGAGGGGTGGCGTGCTCCCTCTGCTCTTCCTCTGGTGGTGGATGACCCGTTAGCGTTTCTCCCCATGCACCTTCCTGCCGCTGACCTGGTACTCGCGTTGGGGGAGAGGCCGGCCGTGGCCCAACTCGTCCCCGAACTGGTGCGGCGGATTGGCGCACGGGCGGTCATCGCCCCGGTGGATAACGTCGCCTGGCTACCCGAAGGGTTGGCGCGGCAGTTGGCCGACCGATTGGCGAGGGGAGGAGTGGCATCCGCCTTCCCCAAGCCTTTTTGCTCTCTCGACGAAAGTGGGTATAATCTGCGCCAGCAGCGCATCGCCTGCAGCGACCCCTGGATCAGCGAGTTTGCCCGCCATTTTGGCCGTCCTGTATTTCGGATCGAGTGTGATGCCAAGCAGATTACGAAAGTCGAGGTGGGGCGGGACGCGGCCTGTGGGTGTGCCCAGGCTGTTGCCCGCCAACTGGTCGGAGTAGACGTGCGGGAAGCCGTCATTCAGGCCGGCCTGTTTCACCATCATTACCCGTGTCTGGCTACGATGCGCGTAGATCCCGGTCTGGGTGAGCCGCTGATCCAGGCTTCGGGCAACTTCATGCGGCGAGCGGTGGAAGTCGAGATTGCGCCATATCTACCGCAGACGACTTACCTGGTGCCCGAGGGGCACGTTGAGACATCGTGAGTGACCGGGGCTTCTCCCCGGCTCAAGCAAGCCATTTACAATCACATCAAGGAGGTAATTGAAATGCCCGTCAAGAGAGTGTATCCTGTGCCCAGCGACATTGAGATCGCGCAGGCAGCCGAGTTGCTGCCAGCCGTCGAAATAGCGAAGTCGCTAGGCCTCACGGAGGATGACCTGGACCTGCACGGCAAGTATAAGGCCAAGGTTCATTTGGATGTGTTGGAGAAGTTTGCCGACCGGCCCAACGCCAAGTACATCGACGTGACCGCCATTACCCCCACGCCTCTGGGCGAGGGTAAGACGGTGACGACCATCGGCGTCAGCCAGGGATTGCACTACATCGGCAAGAAGGTCTTCACCTGCATCCGCCAGCCCTCGCAGGGGCCGACCTTCGGCATCAAGGGCGGCGCGGCCGGCGGCGGTTACTCGCAGATCCTGCCTATGGAGGACTTCAATCTGCACCTCACCGGCGACACTCACGCCGTGGGCGCGGCCCATAACCTGCTGGCGGCGGCGATTGACAACCGGTTGGCGAAGGAAGCCAAGTGGAGCAACAATTTCCTGGCGAAAGCGCTCTGCCCGGATGACGAATACACGCCCAGTATGCGCAAGCGGCTGGAAAAACTGGGCATCAAATCGGAAAAGCCCTCCGACTTGAGCGACGAGGACAAGGAGCGCATGTTCCGCCTGAACATTGACCCCTACTCCATCCAGTGGCGACGGGTAGTGGACGTGTCCGACGCGGCGCTGCGTAACATCATCATCGGCCTGGGCGCGGAAAACGATGGCCCAACACGCCAGACGGGGTACGACATCACGGTCGCCTCCGAGATCATGGCCGCGCTGGCCCTGTGCAGCGACCTGGCCGACCTGCGCGAGC
>CAZZEX010000083.1:0-22362 GCA_964653285.1 uncultured Anaerolineales bacterium | reverse complement strand
AGAGAGGGGGGAAGGTCGCGCTGGTGCTGAGCGACGTGGTGATGCCGGGGATGGGCGGTGTCACGTTGTTGCAAGCCTTGAGGCAGCGTGGCCTGGCGGTGAAGGTAGTGCTGCTGACCGGCCACCCGTTGGAGAAGAAATTGGAGGAACTGCGGGCGCAGGGGATGATAGAATGGTTGCCCAAGCCTCCGAGCCTGGAGCAACTGGCGCAGGTGGTGGCGCGGGTGCTGGAGGAAAGATAAGTAAGTTCGTCATGAAAAATCTGGCAGCGCTGATAGCCCTCTCCACACTGCTGGTAGCCTGCGGTCGAGAGACTCCCACCCCTTCGACTGCGCTCAGGGCAAGCCCGGACGTCCCCGCGACGACGACCGCCGGCGCCGCCAGCATCTACGCCACCGCCACACCTGCCTCCCTACCCCCCCACACCCCCACACCCACCACCACCTCTCAACCCGGCCCGCTGCCAGTTGTGACTGCCACCATCAAACTGGGCGAGGAACCGCAGGTATGCGCGGGCAGTGCGCTGGCTGTGGATCAGGCGTCCGGCTACCTCCACACAGCGGGCGTGCGCGACGGTCAGCCCTGTCTGACGGTAATTGACCCCGCCACGGGCCAGGTACAGGAGCCCCACGTCCTCCCATTCGAGCCGCGCTTCCTGCTGTGGGACGGTGGGGCACTCTACGCCCTCGGCCAGGATGGTAGCGAGTTGGTCGTCGCTGACGCTGGCACAGGCCGAATCGTGGCCCGGGAGCCCCTCGGCTACGCCCAGGACAGATTCGTCGGCGGGGAGTTGTACGAAGCACGGGCGGCAGTGCGCGACGGGTGGATCTACGTCGGCCTGCCTGGGGACCCGACAGTGGGCGGCGGCACACTGCACCTCATCCCGCTACAAGGCGGGACAGCGCTGGACATCACCGACATCACTGCCTTCGACCTGGCCGACGATGGCCGGTTCGCCGTCGTCGGCGGTCAGGAAGCGACGGCCGTGCGAGTCTACGCAGGCACCGGCGGTGACCTGCTTGCCGAGCGAGAAATCGGCCCCGGAGAACCCGGTATGAGCGTAGCCTTCGATGGGCCGGCCGACCGCATCTTCGTCTCCCGCCAGCAGCCTGCGGACGATACCTCATCTGCTCCATCGGCGCGCCATTTCGTGGACGTCCTCAACGCAACGTCCCTGGAGTCAGCCAACCTGGTCGAGGAACAGGCGTGGATGCTGACCGCCGACCCACGCCGTGAACGCGCCTACGCCTACACGCATGAGAGCCATATACTGGGCTTCGACACGGCCAGCGGCCAGTTGCTGGGCACGCTCTTCAGCGTACCCCAGCCCGCAGAGGGCTTCTCTACCATCCGTCCGGGGGAGAAACTGCGCGTTGACCCGGCCACAGGGCGCGTTTACACCGTTTACGAGGACTTCGACCTCAGCACCTGGATCGCGGGGTTCGACCCGGCCACGGGCGCGGGAGTGGCCGATGTGCCGGTGCCCGCTGGCGCTCCGTGGGTGTTGGACAGCATGCACGGACGGCTCTACTTCGCCGACCGCTCCTTCATCCTGGCCCTCGACGCCGCCACGCTGCAGCCTGTGTACCGGATGGCACTCTCCCGTAAGCCGGTCTCCGCCGCCGTCGCGCCCGACCACGACATCCTCTTCGTCGGCGACGAGGGCGGCGACGTGCGCGTGCTTGACCTCCAGACCCACGACGAGGTACAGTTGCTGCCGGGCGTGGGCGGCTACGTGGATGTGGACACAACGCACGGCTGGCTCTACGCCGGAGATGAATTTGCGGCCGGCATCTCCGTCTACGACCTGGCGACGCTCGAACGGCGCGGCACCATCTCCCAGCCAGGCCGCCCCACCGCCAGCCCCGCCGACGGGCGGGTCTACATCCTCGAGGAAGACGTGTATAGCGGCGACAGCGCGACGCTGACCGTGATCGAGGGACGCACCGCCCGGAACGGGGGCTGCAACGGCTGCACCCAGCCCACCGGTGTCGTCGTGGATCCCCGCAGCGGACTCACACACGTCACCACCTATTCCACCTGGGTGGGCAAGCCAGGCCCCACCAACCACGTCGCCGTCGACCCGCTCACCGGGCGCGCCTTCGTCGCCCGCACCACCGGCGGCTATCGCGTCATCTACACCCTGGCCGCCTACACTGACCTGACGCTGGAGCAATGCTCTGGCCGGTCCCTGACCGAACCAGCCTGGCGGGATGGGTTCTACGGCCAGCCGCTCTACAACCCCGCCACCGGTCACCTCTACCTGACCGACGGCCCACGCCTGCTTGTCCTCAATGGGGAGACGCTCGACCTCATCGGCTGGATGTATCCGAGCGACGAGGGAGACGAGAGATTAGTGCCCGCCGCCGTGGACGTCCGCACAGGCAGGGTCTACCTCCTGGCCGGCCAACAGGTCCTCGTGCTGGAAGGGACCGGCGGCTGGCCCGAAACGGTGCCCCCGCAGCCAACCGCACACCTGCCCGGCCCACCCGAAGGCATCCTCCCCCTGCCCGACGGCACTCTCTTTGTGCGCGCTTACGACCGCGAGGGCTACACCTCCCACCTCTACCGCTCCACCGGCGATGGCCAGACGTGGGAGGAATTACACGGCGGGCTGCCTGGCGCGCCCAACGACCTGGCCTTCGCCCCCGATTCCACCCTCTACGCAGCGGCCGTGCCCGCCGCCTGGCGGGCGGAGACGGAGGATGCATCCTGGGGCGAGGGGGTCTACCGTTCCGACGACGGCGGGGACACCTGGGTCCCCTTCAGCCAGGGGCTGGCCCACCTGCGGGTCAGTCGCATCCACGCCGACGCCGATAGCGAGGTGTACTTGCTCGCCACTGGCACGTGGCCGGAACAGCAAAACTGGCCGGTGTCTACCATCTGGCAGTTGGGCGGGGACGGGCGCTGGAGCCCGGTTGAGGTTGCCGGGGCTGGTCCCTTCGCCAGCCCCGATGGCGGCGTCCCCTACACCTATACCCAGGCGATTCGTGCCGCCTGGCACACGCTCACCGGCAGAGGTGAGCTCTATCGCAGTTGGAGCAGCGACCTGCAGCGCTCCGCCGACGGAGGCATGACCTGGGAGACAATCTCCGCCGGCCCGGCCGAGTACGGCGTGGAGGTGCTCACCGGCGCAGGCGAGCCACCGACGCTCTACTGGCTCACGTGGGACACGCTGTACCGTTCGACCGATGGAGGGGCCAGTTGGGCCTGGCTTTCGCACCCGGCGCTGGCCGATAGCGCCCCCAGCGCCGTCGCCGTGGCGGAGACGAGTGGGGAAGAGATGCTTTTCGTGGGCACCGAGTCCGGCGAGTTGCTCGTGCTGTCTGCGGCGACGGCGGACTGGCGACCAGAGAAGTCACCCGCCCCCAGCCCGTAGCCTTACGGCTCACCCCCGCAACTCAAAGTTGACACAACCCCATCGGCCTGATAGAATGCCCCGGCGCAATGCTCCGGAATCAGACGCAGCCAGCGCACCGCCCGCCGCGCTGGCGGGTTATCATGTACGAGTGCCATTATCGCTATCAACCAGGAGGGACACTCTATGAAACGAGCCATCAGCATCAGCCTGGGGAGTGTTACCCGTGACAAGAAGGTCACCATCACACTGCTGGGCGAGGAGATCACCATCGAGCGCATCGGCACCGACGGTGATGTGGAGAAAGCCATCCAGTTGTACAATGAACTAGATGGGAAGGTGGATGCCTTCGGCGTGGGAGGCATTGATCTGGGCATGACAGTCGCCGATCGCTATTATCCTCTCTACGACGCGCAGAAACTGGTCACCGGCGTCCGGCAGACGCCGGTCGTAGACGGGGGCGGCCTTAAGCAGACCCTGGAGCGCGGCATCGCCCAGTTCATCGAGCGGGAGATCGGAGACGAGATCCAGCCCAAACGGGCGCTCATCACCGCCGGGGTGGACCGCTACGGTAGCGCCGTCTCCTTCGACGAAGCGGGCTATGAGATCATCTGCGGCGACCTGGGATTTGCTCTGGGCATCCCCATCCCTATTCGGTCGCTGAGCGGGCTGCGTATCCTGGCCCGCATCCTCATGCCCATCGTCGGCCGGTTGCCGCTGGAGTTCCTCTATCCCACCGGCGAGAAGCAGGAGGAGATTGTACCCAAGTTCGACAAGTGGTACGCCTGGGCCACCGTCATCAGCGGCGATTGCCTCTACATCAAGCACCACATGCCCGAGCGGCTCGACGGCAAGGTCATCGCCACCAACACTACCACTCCCGCCGACATCGAGGCCTTCCGCCAGCGCGGGGTGCGCTACCTGGTTACCTCCACTCCACGGCTGGAGGGTCGCTCCTTCGGCACCAACATGATGGAGGCCGCCCTGGTCGCCGTCGCAGGCAAGGGGCGACCGCTCACCACTGACGAACTCCAGGGGATGCTGGAGCGGCTCGATCTTAAGCCCACGCTCCAACGATTGAACGAGTAGGAGGAGAGGATGAACGAACAACCGTCAGTCGCGGCCGTCGTCACAGCCGGTTGGAGTCCTGGAGAGGATGATCCGCTGGCCGAGTACACCCAGGGCAAGCCAAAGGCCCTCATCCCCATCGCCGGCAAACCGATGGTCGTCCACGTGGTGGACGCCCTGGCCGGATCCCGCTACGTCCAGCGCATCATCGTCGTCGCGCTCGATCCCGCTGCCGAGGTGCAGTTCCTGGTGCCTATCGAGCACGTGCCCGACGCCGGGGGTATTCTGGCTAACGCGGAAGCCGGTCTCCAACACGCGCTAGCCCATTATCCCGACCTGGACGCAGTGCTACTCAGCAGTTCCGACCTGCCCACCATTACCCCAGCCATCGTGGACACCTTCATCGAAGAGTGCCTCCGCACCGACCATGACCTGTACTACAGCATCGTCGAGCGATCGGTGATGGAAGCGCGCTTCCCCGAATCGCGCCGCAGTTACGTCCACCTGCGCGAAGGAGATTTCGCTGGCGGCGATCTTTTTCTAATCCGCCCCAGCATAACCCTCAGCCAGCGGGATTTGTGGCAGAGCCTGGCCGGGGCACGCAAGAACGCACTACGTCAGGCCCGTATGATCGGCTTGTGGCCCCTATTCAAACTCATCATCCGCCGTCTGTCTCTGGCCGAGGCCGAACGGCGCGCCAGCAAAGCGCTCAACATGCGCGGCCGAGCCATCCCCTTTCCCTACGCCGAGATAGGGATGGACGTGGATAAACCGTTCCAGTTGGAGATCGCTCGCGCCGAACTGGAAGCACGCGCTGCCAACACCTCGTAGGGGATGCTCTCTCTACAGCGGCTCATCACCCTCGACCAGCAATTGTCGGCGCACCTCGCCATCTCACGTGAGGCGCGCGGCCTGCGCCTGCTGGCGCTCGTCGTCGCTCACACCGGCGACAGTCCGCTCTGGCTGGGCGGTGCGGCCGTGGCGCTCATCTGGGGGGATGCGGCCTGGCACGACTTCGGGTGGCGCGTGCTGGCCGGAACGCTGGTCGCTGGCACGGTCGTCACCGCCCTTAAGTGGCTCTTCCGCCGCCAGCGCCCGCCAGGAAAAGGGCAGTGGTTCTACACGCGGTTTGATCGCCATGCCTTCCCGTCCGGTCACACTGGCCGTTCCGCCTGCCTGGTCGTGCTGCTGGCCCCACTCTTCCCTCCCTGGGGATTCGTGCTGCTACTGTTCTGGGCTGGGCTGGTCGGGCTGTCCCGAGTCGCGCTTCAGGTTCACTTCGCCTCAGACATCATCGGTGGATGGGCAGCCGGCTTGCTGGCCGGCCTGGTGTTGCAGGTGATGTTCTGAACTGCTGAAACAGATTGGGCACTGTTAGCCAATTCTGACCTGCGTGCAGCGTAGTTCTTGGAAGTAGCACGCAGCCGCCCAGAAGCCTCTTGCGCGTATCACCCCTACATCTTGGGGTTGCCACCTCCCGCAAACCGAAGGGATAGGGAGAAACACGACGCGTCGCCAATTGGTCAGACACTCTCCGTAATCCACCTTAAAACATTGCCTCTTTTAAGTTCGCTACGACCAAAAACGGTTGCCAGGAATGCGCTCTTTTGGTAAAATGGGATCACTTCAAGGGCGGGAAGCAACTGACCATCGCGAGGAAAGGCTTGCCACAATCAGCCGCTTTGGCTGGCAACGCGAAAGAGCCGCCAGTTCCACGGAGTGCGAAATCCGTTCTTCTGCCTCCGCGCTGCTTCTCACTGCCAATCGGTCGTTGCCCATATTTCTACAATGAAACCTAATCACATCTGGTCGGCCGCCCTCGGCGAACTTCAACTGCAAATGACCCAGGCCACCTTCGATACCTGGCTGCGCGATTCCAGGTTGCTGAAGTACGAAGATAGCACCTTTATCATTGGCGTCAAGAACGGCTATGCCAAGGACTGGCTGGAGAATCGGTTGCTCGCCACTATCAAGCGCACCCTTGCCCGACTGGCTGGTCAGACCGTCGCAGTCAAGTTCGTCGTGTGGAGTGAGGAACCTCGGCAGCAAGATGACGTTCCTTTGCTCAACCTGCCCCCAGCGGTCTCAACCTCGATCCCAGCCCCCCCTCCCGCTAACCTGAACCCGCGCTACACCTTCGACAGTTTCGTGGTGGGGCCGGGCAACCGTCTAGCCCACGCAGCCTCCATGGCCGTCACCGAGTACCCCGCCGGCGCCTACAACCCGCTTTTTATCTACGGCGGGGTAGGCCTGGGCAAGACGCACCTCCTAAACGCCATCGGGCATAGCTGCCAGGCGCAAGGCCTGCGGGTACTTTACGTCTCATCCGAGAAATTCACCAACGACCTCATCGAGGCCATCCGTTCCCACATCACCGCTGCTTTCCGCGAAAAGTACCGTACTGCCGACGTCCTGCTCGTGGACGATGTCCAGTTCATCGCTGGCAAGGAAAGCACTCAGGAGGAGTTCTTCCACACCTTCAACACACTCCACGGCACAGGCAAGCAAATCATCGTCTCATCGGACCGGGCACCAAAGGCGATGGTTACGCTAGAGGAGCGACTGTGCTCCCGCTTCGAATGGGGATTGATCGCCGACATCCAGCCGCCTGATCTGGAGACACGCATCGCCATCCTGCGCTCCAAATCCGACACCTGCGGCGCATCGGTCCCCGACGAGATCCTCGTCCTCATCGCCACCCAGATACAGAGCAACATCCGCGAACTGGAAGGTGCGCTCAACCGGGTGCTGGCCCTGTCCAGCCTCACCCATCAACCTCTTACGCCGGAGGTTGCCGAGACAGCCTTGAGCAATCTGCTCCCTCAGCGTAGCAAACTGACCCCGGACCAGATCGTGGAGACAGTAGCGCTCCACTTCGGCGTCGAGGTCACTGCGCTCCAGGGGCGCAGTCGCAGCAAGGCCATCGCACGCCCACGTCAGATCGCGATGTACCTCATTCGAAAGGAGACCGGTGGGTCGCTGCCCCAGATCGGAGCCATGTTGGGTGGGCGTGACCACACCACCATTCTCTACGGCTGCGAGCGCATCGCCGATCTGATCGAGGAGGACACGAACCTCCGGCGGGAGGTCATCGCTCTGCGCCAGCAACTCTACAACAACGGCAAGTAACTGTCCCCCCTGGTTTCCACAGTCCCCCGTTAATATCCACAGCTCCCATTTCTGGCCTCTGCGCTCTTGCAGCCCCCCATATGTGGGGGGAACGATGGGTCTGCGGCACCTATCAGAGCGTGGCACATGTGGATAACTTCCCGTTTTCTGTGGATAACAAGCGTGGCCTGTGGATAACCTCCGCCTGGAATAACCTGGAATAGAGCGACGTCTTTAACACACAAGAGGCAGTTGGTTAAGCAGCCAACCGCCTCCAAGGCATATCTCGTTTTCTCCTACGCTATCCACATCTGATTGTGGACAACGTATTCCGCCCAAAACCCCCGCATTTGCAGCCAAGAAGATGCCCACCTACCACATTTAGGACTGTCCAAAATCAGAATGTACATTCTCCCCACTTTCCCCTGCCCTGCTACTACTATTATATCAGTCATAACATACGTCAATGTTGTTGATTCATTCTCTATTTGCGGTTAGTCATTTCAGCACAGGTAACCCAAAACAATTCTCAGCCAACATTTAGATGGAGAGAGAGCCCTCAGAATTAGTCTGCCAGGTTTCCTTTACTCGAATCAGAGCAAGGGCAGAGAGGAGGAACAGCACTGCGTAGATGGCAAAAATGAGCAAGTAGCCTATTTCTGGCGATTGGGGGACGTGAACAGTAAAGTAATCCGCTATGGGGCCTCCAATGTAGGAGCCCACTGCCCCTGCGCCCGCCCCGGCCAGGTTGGAGATACCGAGGTAACGTCCGGCCTCCTCTCGGGGCACCACGTCTGTTCCCAGTGCCCAGTTAGTCGTGAAGAACATTCCCGTGGCAGCGCCGATGATACACCCGCCCACGTATATCACGCTCATGTTGGGGGCCAGGACGAGCACCAATGTGCCCAGTGCGGCCGCGATACCACTGAGTGCCACCAGTCGCTTGCGCCCGATCCGGTCGGCGAGCCAGCCACTTGGCAGTGCGCACAGCAGGATCAGGATGCCGACCATCATCATCAGTTGCGAGGCTGGCCCCGCGGCGGCCTCTCCTTTCAGGCCCAGCCGGGCCTGAAGGAAGTAAACCGCGAAACCGGAGAGGTTTGTGGTTCCAACGAGGAAGGCCAGCCGGTTGATCACCCACCAGGCGAAGGAGGGGTAACGGCGTGCTGCCTCGGAACCGATGCTGATGCGCACGCTGGCCCACACGCCCACGACGACGGCGGTCCCCATCGCCAGCAGCCCCGTGACTCCCATCACGATCAAGAGTGTGGTCACCGAATTTGTGTGGCCCAGGAGTTTGCCTATTCCCTTGACGCTCTCCCCCAGGCCCAAAATGACTACCATAAAGACCAACGTCATCGCCACGAGGCGTCCGAACGGTTCCCAATCCAGGGGACCGGGAGGTTCGCGCAGCGGCTCTTCGCGAACGAACATGGTGGTGGCCATACTCAGGAACAGGATACCGATTGCCACCAGGATGCCGGCCCACATCTGTCCTGCTGCAATCAGTTTGCCGACAGTGAGGGCGACGATGATAACCGGTAGGAGTTCCATGGTGGACTTCACGCCGGAGAAGCGGCCACGACGGTCTTCCGGCACCAGGTCGGGGATCAGTCCCTGCTCCGCGCCGTGGGCGATGTTAGAGGCAAACTGCGAGAGTACCACTGCCCCGAACAGGAACCAGTAGCCGGTGGATGCCCCGATGGCAATCATACACGCCATGTTCAGCAACGTGCCAACCAGGATAAATGGGCGTCGCCGTCCCCAGCGCAGGGTGCTGCGGTCCGAAAGCATACCCATCAGCGCCTGGACCAATAGGGCGGCCATCAGGGTGTAGAGGCGCAGGCTACCGAAGGCGGTGCCTTGCTGCTCGGGGCCAACGAACTTCTGTACCAGCAGGGGCACGATGAGCCCATTGCTCTGCGCGACCGTCGTCAGCCCCAGCCAGTAGATGTTGACCGTGATGTAGTCATACCAGCGGATAATGCGTTTCATCGTTTGCACCTCCTTCTGTACGCTGGGTTATCGTAGTTCGATTGCTCCTCCCGGACATTGCAACACGCAGGCACCGCAGGCGATACACCGCTGCGCGTCGTGAAAGACCGCTTTGCGGCGTTCCCGGTCCGATGCCCAGCAGCCCACCGGACAGACCTCGTAGCAAGTCCAATCGCCCACGCAGCGGTCAGGATCGAAGTAGATGCGCAGATAGCGTAGTTTGCGGGCCAACTCTACGTGTTCGAGCAGCGACTCTTGGAAACTCATTCCACCAACCTACCAATTTACCAGTCTACCAATCTACCACCTATCAGGTAGACCGCCAACAGCACGGCCCCGATCGCTCCCTCCCATACCCAATTGGCCTGCTCGCCCCGCAAATGAACACGAGCGGCACACTCTTGGCCAGTCCATCGTGGCCCGGCAGCCAGGGCAACACCACAGCGTAGAACAGGGAGAGACCAACGAGAGCAGCGGTCACTGGCCACTTCATGAAGATGGTGGCCACGGGTTATTCCTCGTCCCCCTCTTCCTGCCACTCGATGAGTTCATGGACTTCCCGCTCCAACCTCTGCCCGGCGGCGAGGATGTCAAGGAGTTGGCCTTCGAGCTCTTGATCGTCCTCGGGGCGTGTCTCCCATGCATCTTGGAGCGCCTCGTTCATCCGTGTCAAACTGCGGGCCATGGCGGTGAACACGTCCTCGGCTGTCACCTCTCGGGAGACCAACTTGACGCGCGGGCCGCTGTAGAAGCCCAGCGCCTCCATCTCCCGTTCCATCTCCTCCGCGAACTCCGGTTCATCCTCGAATCCCTCCTTGTGATCCACGCCAGGCGTGAACTCGAAGCGCTCATCGTCCGCGAGCACGTGGTGGAAATTCTCTAGTTCGACGTCCAGCGCCAGGCCCTCTCCTTGGAGCATCAGCCACACTTTCTTGACCGGCACGAAGAAGTCGGGGTCAGTCTCCAGGATCTCCACGGTGCGTGCGACAACCTGATCGTTCATGGCCCAATCTCCTGTAAGAACGCCTGTGCGAGTAGATAGGTAGACAAGTAGACGAGGCGGCAAGGCGACACTTATAATTCGTAATACTCACCGGGTTTGAGCACGACCGGTTCGGCGGACGTTGCGGCTCGCACACGCTCGGCCCAGGCGTGGGGGTCCTGCGCAATGACGTCAAATGTGTCGTAGTGGGTGGGGATGACGACCCGGGGCTCGATCAACCTAACCGCCCGTAGCGCATCGTCCGGTCCCATCGTGAAGTTGTCTCCGATGGGCAGGGCGGCCAGATCAATCCCCTCCTCGCCGATGAGGCGCATACTGTAGAAGAGCTCGGTGTCGCCGGCCAGGTAGATCTTCTTGTCCTCGGCGGTCAGCAGCAGCCCGCAAGGGTTGCCGCCATAAGAGCCGTCAGGCAGGCCAGAGCCATGATGGGCGATGGTCAACTTAAGATAACCAAAGGGATGCTGAAACCCGCCGCCGATGTGCTGGGCATGAGTGCGGGGCACACCCTGGGCCTGGAGCCAGTTGCAGATCTCGAAGTTGGAGATGACCAGTGCCCTGGTGCGTTTGGCGATGGCGACTGTGTCGCCGATGTGATCGCCGTGGCCATGGGTGACCAGGATGTAGTCTGCCTCGACTACATCGGCCGAGATGGGGGTGAAGGGGTTGCCGGTGAGGAATGGATCCACCAGGACTTGTGTGCCCCCGACGTTCAGAGCGAAAGCAGAGTGTCCGTACCAGGTCAGTTTGATGGTCATTTTCTTCCTCCTCATACTTGTTGAGCGCAATAACTGATATGTAACCTCTGGCATGGACAAGTATAGCCTACAGGCACAGAGATGTCAATACGTGCACGGGCTGGGGTGACAATGTGACGCTGATAACATCCTGGAAAGGTAAAGATGATTTTGGGGGTTGACAAGTCCCACGGAAATGTGGTATAGTAACATTTGGCAGAGACATTCATGCCGCTACCCGATCGAGCACGGGAGCACACTGCCTGACCTGTAGACGTCAAGCATGGTGCTCCTTAAATCACTGAGCGAAAGATGAAGTTGTATCAAAAGAACGAATCAGAAGAAAACAAAGAGGTGAACGGCGAGGAATACCTGCTGGTCAAGGCATCTGAGCAGAGCTTCGTCACGTACGATGACATCCTGACCGCTTTTCCCCAGGCCGAGGAGAACCTGGATGAACTTGAGGACATCCTGGCTATCCTGATAGAAGCCGGCATTGAGATAGGCGCGCCGGAAGAGAGAGAAGAGTCAGAAGGCGGCGTGTCTGATGAGCCTGAGCAGGCTGATCAGAAAGCGTACTTCGACACGATCGCGATAGATGATACGATTGGTCTCTATCTTAAGGAGATTGGACGGGTGCCGCTGCTCACGGCTGAACAGGAAGTCATGCTGGCCAAGCGCATGGAAGCCGGTCAGATTGCCCGGGAGAGGATGAATCGGGATGGTCTCAATCCTGAAGAACGGATCGAATTGAGGAAGATTGTGCTGGACGGTCTGGCTGCCCGTGAGCACCTCATTCGTGCCAACTCTCGCCTGGTGATCAGCGTGGCCAAGAAGTACATCGGCCGTGGCGTGCCCTTCCTCGACCTGATCCAGGAGGGCAACATCGGGCTTATACGTGCCGCCAATAAGTTCAACTACCAGTTGGGGCACAAGTTCTCGACCTACGCGACCTGGTGGATTCGGCAGGCGGTCACACGCGCGATCGCTGATCAGAGCCGCACCATCCGTGTGCCGGTTCACATGGGCGACCAGATCAACAAACTGCTGCGGACCTCCCACCGGCTGACGCAGGAGCTGGGGCGCGAACCCACCTCCGAGGAGTTAGCCAGCGCGCTGGAAATTCCCACGCGCAAGGTGGAGGAGATGCTGAGAGTGGCGCGCCGTCCTCTCTCGCTGGAGATGCCCACCGACGACGAAGGGGAAAGCGAGTTGGGCGATTTCATTGAAGATGAGGATGGCTCTGCTCCGGACGAGGAGGTGACCTCTTCGATGTTGCGGGAGTTGCTCCAAGGGATTCTACAGGATCTCCCGCCGCGTGAAGTACGCATTTTGCAACTGCGCTACGGGCTGGTGGACGGCGAGACGTACACTCTTGAGGAGGTGGGCAAGAAGCTGGGGGTGACCCGTGAACGAGTGCGCCAGATAGAGGCTCAGGCGCTCAGCCGACTCCGCCATCCCACTCACGCCCGCAAGTTGCGCGATTTCCTGAAAAAGTAGCGGCCTGCTGCTGCTGGCGGCCACACTCACCAGACCACCACTAGACCACGGAGCGAGGCCTCGGGTGCGCACTCGGGGCCTCGCTGTGTGTGGGACTGTGTGTGGGAGAGGAAATCTGAAAAAGTCTCTGTTTGCAGCCTCTCCCCTTGTGTGTTAGAATAACAAAGCGTGCTGGGAGTGACCAGCACGCTGATGTCCAATGCCATTGTTTCCTGTTCTCACGATCATCCCGTTGCTGCTGGGTGCAGGTGGGGCGCTTGGGTTATCTCTCGTGCCCCGTGCTCGTCCCTATACCCGCTACATCGCCCTGACGGCGGTTGGCCTCACCACCATCCTGATCCCTGCGTTCAGATGGATGGAACCGGTGGTAATGATTCCCTCCTTGTGGCGACCTTCGCTGTTGTTTGGGACCGCGCTGGCGCTACAGAGTGACGCCACTATGCAGCCTTTGGCCTTAGCACTGGCGCTGGTGACTTGTGGCGCGGTCCTCGTAGATCTCAGTCGCACGGAGGAGCCCCGCCCCCAACTCGCAGCCACGTTGCTGGCTTTGCTCGCCGCCGGTTTTGTGGTTTTATGGTCGGCCAACGTTCTCACTATGGTCATCAGTTGGGCTATCTATGATCTGCTACAGGCCGCGGGGCTCATCGCAGCTGGGGGCTCATCGCGGACGGCTATCCGTGGCTTGATCCTGGGCGGTCTAGCGACGCTGCTCCTCTGGGGCGGGGCGTTGTTGTCCGACGGTGGAGCAGACAGCGAACTGTGGCCGTTGATCACTCTCAGCGGTGCGCAACTGACGCTGTGGGCAGTGGCTGGCATTCTGCGGCTGTGGGCGTACCCATTTCATCTCTTCGCTCCAGACGACCTGGGCACCGCCCCGTCTCTCGCCGCCCCGCTTTTTCTGAGCCCTGTTGTGGGCTGGGGACTGTGGCTCCGGCTCGTCCCGGCGAATGGCGGCTTTCTTCCTGGTAGCACATGGGTGCTGATCGTGGCAGCAGTCACCTTGGCCTTGGGCAGTCTTCTGGCCTGGTCTTGCAAGGCCCCCCGCCACGTGTCGCGGTGGGTCGGGATGGGGGTCGCCGGGGCGGTGCTGCTGGCCGCCGGGCTGGCGGGGGAAAGCGCCGCAGCCGTCATTGCCGCTGGCAGCGTGGCCTGGGTGTTGGGAGGAGCAGTGATGTTCCTGAGCGATGGCTTGCGACGAGAGTCGCCATGGTGGAGCATCCCCTCGCTGGTCGGAGCGTTGGCACTGCTGGGAGCACCTCTCACGTTGGGCTTTGTGACAGAGGCAACCCTGATCGGCGGGCTCACGAAGGGAGGCCACCTGGGGTGGGGAGGCGCGTTTTTTCTCGGAAATCTGTTCCTGGTCCCATCGCTGGTGCGTTGGCTACTATTGCCACCTTCCTCCCCTGCGAGGGAAGGGGGCCGGAGGGCTAGAGCCGTAGCGTATGGGGTCGGGATGGGATTGCCAATGCTGCTACTGATTGTGGCTGGCTTGTACCCTCCACTTCTCGTCGGCAGCGTCCTGGCTCCCACGCTGGGCTTGTTATTCGCGATGCCAGGACTGACAGGTTGGTTGTTGTGGGTGGTCTCGCTCGCCTGCGGGGGAGTGCTTGCCTGGCAGGAGGAAGCCTTGCACCCCAGGATAGAACTGTTACTCAGCGCGATGCACGATTTGTTGTGCCTGGAGTGGCTCTATGACGCGGTGGTAGGAGCATTAGATCGGGGGTTGAGCGTGCTCTGGGCAGCCGACGAAGTGATGAGAGGCGCAGGGGCGCTGTTATGGTCATGGTTGATATTCCTCCTCCTGCTGGTATGGGATAGGTTGTGATGCCGACACTGGTAGACCTCTTGGCGCGCGTTTCATTCCTGGCTGCCGGGCCCGCCGTGGCTGGCGTGTTTGTCACAGCCGGGCTCTTGGTCGTCAGTCGGGATTGGCGGCTGAACGTGATAGCCCTCACCGCGCAGTACTTCTTCGTGGTGTTGCTGTTGACCTGGCTGATCCGGTTGGAAGTGGCCGCTGTCAAAGGGCTGGTTGGGTGGATGATCTGCATGGTGTTCTACCTGACCGAGCGGCGAGCCAGCGTGCTTGAGCAGCCCTCGGCAGCCGCAGGCGCAGCGGCGTCGCAGCGCCGTCGTCGTTGGGTTATGTCAGCGCGAGCGTCATTTTGCCTGCTGGCTGGGCTGTTGGTCTCGGTGGCGGCGTATACAGCCGCGCTGCGCATTCCCTTGCCCGAGGTCCCAACCGACATCACACTGGCCTGTTACCTGTTGGCCGGGCTTGGGCTGCTGCTGATTGGGCTGAGTGAGGCGCCGATGCAGGTGGGATTGGGATTGCTGACCTTTCTATCGGGTTTCGACCTGTTCTACGTCGCTCTGGAGCCGAGCCTGGCCGTGGCTGGGCTGTTGGGTGCCGTCAGTTTCCTCATTGCGCTGGCAACGGCCTATCTACGAGCGGCCCAGATTGCCGCTGGCGGCGAGGGAAGGACACCGTGATCGCAGGTCCACTTTTGCTGCTGATCCTCCCGCTGATGATGGCGGGTGTCGTATACATTCTACTCCGGTGGGCGTCTTTGTCGGCACTGCTGTCCGTTGGCACGGCGTTGGCGTTGGGTGTCGCAGTCGTCACGCTGCCTCTGGATCAGCCGGTGCGCCCTTTTCCATTTTGGGGGAGAGGCTACCAGATTGCGTTGGGCGAGGCGGTGACCTTCTTTGGACGCGAGTTGGTTCTGGAGCAGGCCGACCGGATGGCGATGGCGTTCCTGTTCTTTACGTCCGCGGGCCTTTTTTTCTTGGCGTGGCGTGTCACGCCACATTCTCTGCTCTTTCCGATGGGCCTGGGCATGCTCAGCCTGCTGGGCGGGGCGCTGCTGATCCGGCCTTTCATCTATGCTGCCCTGCTCATTGAGATTGCCGCTGCCTTCTCCATCTTTGCGCTGCAGGCTGAGGGACAGATGCCTACTCGAGGAGGGCTGCGATACCTGACGTTCACTACCCTGGCTCTGCCTGGGTTGTTGGTTACTCACTGGCTGCTGGAGCGGTATACGCTGACGCCGGACGAGACGGGACTGCTCAGCATGGCCGCCACCCTGTTGGCTATCTCATTTGCGTTGCTGCTGGGTGTCGTGCCTTTCCACACCTGGATGCCGGCCGTCGCCAGCGACAGCGTGCCGCTGGCAAGCACTTTTGTCCTCACCGTCAGCAATGGGGTCATTTGGTTCCTGTTGCTTGATTTCCTGGAGACCTATCCCTGGCTCAGCAGCCATCCCCGCTTCGAATCCCTCGTCTTCACCGCAGGTCTGGTGATGGTTGTCGTGGGAGGATTGCTTGCGCCTGCTCAGCGTCGCCTGGGGCCGCTGATGGGGTACGCTGCATTGGTAGATAGCGGTGCTGCGCTCATTGCCCTGGGAATGAACAGCAGACTGGGGTTGACGCTGACCCTCCTGTCACTGTTGGTGCGTCCTTTTGGCCTGGCCCTCATGGCAACCGGTCTGAGTGGTCTACGGGCGCGCAATGGCGGCGACGACGGTTTGGATGCGCTGCGCGGGTTGGGATGGAAAGCGCCGTGGAGTACGGCGGCGCTGATCGTCGGGGGGCTTTCAATTGCGGGATTGCCGGTCAGCGCTGGCTTCACCTGGCGTTGGGCCCTCTGTCGTGCACTGGCGTCATCCAGTCCAGGCGTCGCGCTATTTCTCCTCCTGGCAGGGGCGAGCGTAATGGCCGGCGTGTGGCGAGGACTATCTGTTCTCCTGGTGCGTCCCCGCTCGCCAGAAGATCGCAGTGCTGTCTCCTCGGGCATCTCTGGGGGCACCTCTGAGGGTTGGCTGACGGCGGCAGTCGTGGCTGTGGCAATACTGGGCTGTGTTGGGGTTGGGCTCTTCCCGCAGGTACTCGCACCGCTGGCGGCCCGCCTGGCGGAGATCTACACTTTCTTCATCCCTTGAGTGGATTCAGCGATGGACTTGTTTGAGCACAGCCGGCAAGAACAAATTCGCCGCGAAGCACCGCTGGCGGCGCGCATGCGCCCCCGCACTCTGGACGAGTTCGTCGGCCAGGAGCACATCGTCGGTGAGGGGCGGCTGCTGCGCCGCGCCATAGAGGCCGACCGGTTGTTCTCCTCCCTCATCTTCTGGGGGCCGCCTGGCACCGGCAAGACGACGCTGGCGATGATCATCGCCAATACGACTGCCAGCCACTTCGAGACCATCAGCGCAGTGCTGGCGGGCGTGGCCGACCTGCGGCGCATCATCAAGGAGGCCAAGGAGCGGCGGGGGATGTACGGCCGGCGCACGATCCTGCTCGTGGACGAGATCCACCGTTGGAACCGGGCCCAGCAGGACGCACTGCTGCCCCACGTCGAGGATGGTACAGTCGTACTCATCGGCGCGACGACCGAGAATCCCTACTTCGAGGTTATCGCCCCCCTGGTCTCCCGCTCCCGTGTCTTCCAGTTTAAGCCGCTCGCCGACGACGAAGTGGTGACGATACTGCGCCGTGCCCTGGCCGATCCGGGGCGTGGCTACGGTGCGCGTAACGTCCAACTCGACAACGAGGCGTTGGCCCACCTGGTGCGCATCGCTGGCGGCGACGCCCGAGCCGCGCTCAATGCGCTGGAATTGGCCGTGGAGAGCACGCCGCCCGACGAGGATGACGTCATCCACGTCACGCTGGCCGTGGCCGAGGACTCGATCCAGCACCGTGCGTTGCGCTACGACAAGGCGGGCGACGAGCACTACGACACCATCTCCGCCTTCATTAAGTCGGTGCGCGGCAGCGACCCCGACGCGGCGCTTTACTGGCTGGCCAAGATGGTCGCCGCTGGAGAGGACCCGCGCTTCATCCTGCGCCGGCTGTACATCCTGGCGGCGGAGGACATCGGGCTGGCCGACCCTGACGGAATCGTGGTCATCAACGCCTGTGCCCAGGCCTTCGAGTGGGTGGGGATGCCGGAGGGACAATATCACCTGGCGCTGGCGACACTCTACCTGGCCACCGCGCCCAAGTCCAACTCGGCGGGGGCCTACTGGGGAGCATTGGCGGAGATCGAGGAGCATGGCGCTGGGCTGGTGCCGATCTACCTGCGCGACAAGAGCGACGTCTTCCGCGGCGCGCTGCGCGAACACTACAAGCGCACGCTGGGCGAACACGAGGGGCTTGCCCTGAGCCTGTCGAATGGGTACAAGTATCCCCACGCCTATCCTGATGGGTGGGTGGAGCAGCGCTACCTGCCGGAGGGGGTCGAAGGCGGGTGGTTTCGGCCCGAAGGGCACGGCTACGAGCGGGAGATCATCAAGCGGCTGGAGCGGTGGGGGCGCAGGCGCAAACCGTGATGTAAGAACACATAATGCGCGACGCGCACTGCGTGGTGCGTGTTGTATCCCTACCGCAGCACCCGCTTGTCCCCCACGCGCTTCGTCATCCCTACTTCGTCCAGATGCTCCAGAAGCGCCTGGGCATACTTGCGACTGGTCCTAAACATATCGCGTGCCTGGGCCAGGGTGATGCTGTCTTCGTGCTCAATGTGTGCGCGTATGCGAGCCACCATTTCCTCGTAGGTCTTGGGCAGGAACAGTACCTCCGGCGAGACTTGCACCAACTCCCCCCGGTCTGCCAGCACACCCAGCACCTCCTCTCCCACAGCAGCAACGCTTTCCTTGAATGAAGGTGTGGTGTAAGGCTGACGGCGGAAACGGGCCAGCAGTGCGTCTACCTGCCGCTGTTGCTCGGGGTTGAGCCGCACGGCGTGGGATGGGAGTCGAACGATGGCCCCTTCGTCGGCGACCAATCCCTCGGCAGCAGCATGGGTCAGCGCTGCGTTGAAGACTTTCGTCTCCATCTTGAGCCCGCTGCGCAGGGCCTCGCGGCCCATGCCCGCGCGCAACGGGAACTGCTGATGATAAGCGGAGAGTGCGCGGGAAACCCGTTCGACCAGAGTTGACCACCAGTCATGGGTTGCGAGCAACTGATTGCTGGACGCCCACTCCTGCTTCCTGCTTCCTGCTTCCTGCTTCCCGCTTCCCGCTTCCCGCTTCCCGCCGACCTGTGGGCCTAGAATGATCGCCTGGCCTTCGTCCAGCAGTTTGGCCAGCGCCTCGAGGGCAGCCTCGCCCAGGCCGCTGGCGGAGAGCAACTCGCGAGCGGGGGTGGGACCACGCCGTTCGAGGGCTTGCAGCAATATCTCGGCCGGGCTGCCCTGGGCCAGCGTCTCCAGGCGGGCCAGTACCTCGGGGCGGAAGCGGCGGTGCTTGCGGCCCGGGTGAGGGTCCACGACAATGCCACCGCCCACGGTCGCCGGAGGTGAGGGAACACGGACGATGAAGCGGTCCCCTTTGACCAGCGGTACCGGCTCCTGGAGTCGCAATTGTGCCCAGCCAGATTGCCCCGGCGGCAGTCTGTCCTGGCCCAGGAGTCGCACGCGAGCCAGCGTCTCAGCCGCGCCGGAGAAGAACTTGAGTTGGGTGTTGTGGCGCAACGGGCGCTGCGCCTGCCCTGAGCCTAGCCGAAGGGTGTCGGGCAGGTAGCGCAACCGCACGTCCACCAGCACTGTAGACCGCAGCCAGCCGGGGGTAGTGACGACGTCGCCGCGCTTGAGGTCGGTCTTGCTGACGCCGCTGAGGTTCATTGCCACGCGACTGCCCGGCACTGCCCGTTCAACCTTCTGCTTGTGAGTCTGCAGGCCCCGCACGCGGGCCTTCAACTTTCGGGGCAGCACCTCGACCTCTTGCCCCACCTCGAAGCGACCATCGCCGAGCGTGCCAGTGACGACGGTGCCGAAGCCGCTGATGGTGAAGACGCGGTCTACTGGCAACCGGGGCCGCCCCCGGTCGCAGCGGGGTTCGACCTGGGCGAGCATTTCCTGCAACGCAGCCAGCAGTTCGTCAAGGCCCTGCCCCGTGCGGGCGGAGACAGGGACGATGGGTGCGCCCTCCAGCGCCGTCCCTTCCAGGATCTTGGATACGTCGGCGGCGACCAACTCGACCCACTCTTCGCTCTCGGCCAGATCCACTTTGGTCAGGGCGACGATCCCTACATTCACCCCCAGCAGGTCGAGGATAGCCAGGTGCTCCCTGGTCTGCGGCATCACGCCCTCGTCGGCGGCGACGACGAAGAGAGCGGCGTCAATGCCGCCCACGCCTGCCAGCATATTCTCGATGAAGTCCCTGTGCCCGGGCACGTCCACGATGCCGACCGATTCGCCGTCAGGGAACGTGAGCCAGGCGAAGCCCAGGTCTATCGTCATCTCTCGTTCCTTCTCCTCGCGGAGCCGGTCGGGGTCAATCCCGGTGAGGGCGTGAACGAGGGTGGACTTGCCGTGGTCTACGTGGCCTGCGGTGCCGATGACGTGCATGGTACCGCTCCCTAACGCTCGCCGCGCAGGATACTTAGTTGTGCGTCCGCTTGAGCGGTGAGTGCCTCATAATCGTCCTGGACGCTCTTAAGTGCACGGGTAGCGTCGGCGCGGCGGGTCTCCCAGAGGGTGCCCAGTTGAGCACAGTGCAGTTCAACCGTGGCTTGCAATGTATCCAGGTGCTTCAGGTGCTCCTCGTTGGTCTGTTCTTGCAGTCGCTGGCGCTGCTCGACTACGACATCTCGCTTCTTCTGTTGTTTCTCTTGCCTCTCCTGCCACTCCTCCCACTGTCGTTTGACCCGGTTCTCGGCCACCCGCTGCATCTCGGCCACTTCGTTTTGCCGCTTTTCCAGCCGTGCCTGGAAGCCCTCTAGCTTATCCAGTGCTCGCTTGACCAGTTGCTGATGCCCGATGAAACCCTGCGTCTGCTCTCGTATCCGCTCCATCTCCTGGGCCACCCGCTCACCCTGATCCAGATATTGCTTCATTTTCTGTTCGCGCTGGAAGTCGGAGATGCGCAGTTCTTCGATGGGCTTCTCGAGCTTCTTCGTCTCTTGGATGGCTTCTTCAATGCGGGTTTTCTGCTTCTGAAGCGTGTCCTCAAGAAGAGGGAACTTCGTAGTCAGGGTCCCGAGCCTCTTGTGTAGTTCGGTCGTATCATATTCCAAATCGACGATGCGGCGGTTATCGGCGCGGCGCTGCTCCTCCAGGTAGGTGACAGCCTGCACGCGGTCGTCAGAGCGTTTGTTCAGATCGGCTACGGTGACTTCCAGGCGCTGGAGGGCCTCGCTCAATCGCTGACTCTCGGCCCGGTGGGCGTTCAATTCCTCGTCATAACGGGGTAGGATGCGCAGGTCTTTCTCCATCTGGTTCAGATTGACGCTTAGCGCCTCGTACTCAATCTGGCGCAGCCGCTCGGACTCGGCCCGTTCCTTGCGCCGTGTCTCTTCGCGCTGATCCATCTGCAGGATCAGTTCGGTCTTGTAGTTCGAGATCATCTGCTCGAACTCAGTCACTTTAGATAGTACACCCTGGATGCCCGCTAACGCGGTTTGCAGTTCCTGGATCTGGGCCGCCTGTTGAGCCAGTTGTAGTTCCTGGCTCTGCACCCGTTCCTGCATCGTGGCAACGGTGGCTTTGTCCTTGCGGCGCTCTTCATCCAGCCACTTGAGCGTCTGCATCGCCTGGGTCAGGTCCATCGTCTGAGTCGCGTTCATCGCCATTATCACACCCCCTGGGTGAATTTAGTGGTAACCTGATGATGCTGATTATAACATCATTCTACTCCACAGGCAACGGTTGACAGGTTACAGCGGGCCGCTATAATGGCCTGGGAGCAAGACATGCGCATTGGTATTGACGCCCGTATCGTTCACTATGCCCGGGGCGGAATCCGCAACTACGTGCTGCACTTGCTTGAGGGGCTGGCCCTACTCGACGTAGACACGGACTACTGCGTCCTGCGCAGCCGCAAGGACCGTAACCCGCCGCTGCCAGGGTCCAACTTCCATCCGGTCGCCTGTTGGACCCCTGCGCACCACTGGCTGGAGCGCTGGGCGCTGGGGATAGAGACAGCGCGACTGGGACTCGACCTGCTCCACAGCCCCGATTTCATCCCTCCCGCCTTTGGCTACCGCCGATCGGTGATCACCGTCCACGACCTGAACTTCCTCTATTACCCGCAGTTCCTCACTGCCGAAAGCCACCGCTACTACAACCAACAGATCGAGTGGGCAGTACGGCGCGTCGATCACATTCTGGCCGACTCTCACGCCACCAAATCCGACCTGACCTTGCTGCTGGGAGTGCCGCCGGAGAAGGTCACGGTCGTGCACCTGGCTGCCGACCCGGCCTTCCGCCCGTTGCCGGAAGCGGAAGCCCGGAAGGTCGCTGTGCAGTACGACCTGGAGCCAGGTTATCTGCTCTTTGTGGGGACACTGGAACCGCGCAAGAACCTGCCGGGCCTGCTGCAGGCCTACCGTCTGCTGCTCAACGAAGAGGTGACGACCGCGCCGTTAGTGCTAATAGGTGGCAAGGGTTGGCTGTACGACGAGGTTTTCGAGCGGGTCGAGGTGCTGCGCCTGACCGAGCATGTGCGCTTCCTCCACGACGTATCGGATGCTGACCTGGTGGGGCTGTACAACAGTGCTGGCGTGTTGGCGATGCCATCGTTCTACGAAGGGTTCGGGCTGCCGGCATTGGAGGCGATGGCCTGTGGCACGCCAGTCGTGGTCGCCGAGCGAGCCTCGCTGCC
>CAZZEX010000082.1:0-22862 GCA_964653285.1 uncultured Anaerolineales bacterium | reverse complement strand
TGGCAAGAACCCGATCTCCCACGTGGGCAAGGTCTACAACGTGCTGGCGCTGCTGACAGCGCAGGACATCGTCGGGCGGGTGCCCACTGTCCGAGAGGTTACTGTTTACGTCCTCTCGCAGATTGGCGCGCCATTGGATCAGCCGCTGGTGGCCACCGCGCTGGTGCACCCGGCCAACGGACCCCTCACTCCTAGCATTCGGGCCGATGTGCAGAGTGTACTCGACGAGCACCTGGCGCAGGTCAATTCCATTCGCACCCGCATCCTCAACCGGGAGTTAACGCTGTTCTAGCGGCTCTCGCCGCGTATGACGCCCCACGACGAGGGATGTGGCAGCGGGCTGGCCTTATTGGCTGGCCCGCTGTGCCATCTCGCGGATGGGTTGCGCGAGGCGGCGCAAACACCACTTTGACATCTCGGCCTTTTCATTGTATACTGTCTCCGGTTCAGAGACGAGGCTTCAGGATGTGTGTCCTGTTTGTTATGTGCTTTCTCAGCCCACCCGCCCCTCCGCAGCCAGACCCCCGGTCTGGATAGGCGCGTGGGGATGCACGCCCGAAACGTAAATCGGCCAGCCCTCCAGACCATGCGGGGGCTGGCTTTTGTATGAGGATACCGATGACGATCCGGGAACTCACTGATGAGATGAACCGCTTCGTGGAAGCGATGGGTTGGTACAGGGAGGATTCACCGTGGCCGCAGACGCCGCGCAACATCGCCATATCGCTTTCGTTGGAGGCGGCTGAGGTGCTGGAGCATTTCCAGTGGGGTGAGCAGGCCGATAAAGAGGCGCTGGCGGAGGAACTGGCCGACGTGGCGCTCTATCTGCTACAACTGGCCTACCTGACGGACACAGACCTGGAGCAGGCAGTTCTCGATAAATTGGCGATCAACTACAGCCGGAACTGGTCCGAGGGGTAGGAAAGTGTGAAAATCCTCGCCGTCAGCGACCAGGTGGTTGAAGGCATCTACAGTGCACACATCTGCGAGCGATTTGGCGATGTGGATATGGTGCTGGCGTGTGGCGACCTGCCCTACTCATACCTGGAGTATATCGTGACGATCTTGAACGTGCCCTGTTTCTTCGTGCACGGCAACCATGACCGACCCGAGTACACGTCTGATGGGCGCACGCTTACCGAACCAGGCGGTTGGGTCGATTTGGATGGACGGACTGTAAAGGCCAAAGGGGTACTCCTGGGAGGGCTGGAGGGATCAATCCGTTATAAACCCAGAGCGCCTTTCCAGTACACAGAGAGTGAAATGGCCTATAAAGTCTGGCGACTGACGCCGGCTCTGCTTATGAATCATGTGCTCTACAGGCGCTACCTGGATATCCTCATCACGCACTCACCGCCCTTCGGTATCCACGATGGCGAAGATTGGCCTCATCGCGGTTTTAAGGCGTTGCTTGGGCTCATGATCCGTTTCCGGCCTCGCTATCTGCTCCACGGCCACAAGCACATCTACGGACCGGAACCCTGGCGGACACGTTACCTGGACACTGAGGTCGTCAACGTCTACCCGTTCCGCGTGATCGAGTGGTAACGTACCATGGTCGGCAAAGATCAGGCCCAAGCGGATTTCGACACGGCGCGGCGCAAGGCGTTCTGGAACGAAGTTTTCTCATTCCTGAGCGGTCGTCCGAACCGGCTGCTTTCATGGGACGAGGTGCGCGGTAAACTGGGCATACGTGGGCAAGTCTACCGGGGTGTGCAGGCCGTGCTGGTGAACAAGATCATCGGCAGTGTGGGGCGCTACCGGGACTTCGACCGCGTCTTCATGCCGACGCAGGATCGCACGGCGGACCGCTGGCGCTCTATCGCCAGGGCCCACTACGATGATGTCAGTCTGCCACCCGTGAAATTGTACAAGATCGGGGATGCCTATTTCGTCCTCGATGGCAATCACCGCGTCTCGGTAGCGCGGGAGCGTGGCATTGACTTCGTGGACGCCGAGGTGATCGAGGCGAAGACCAGAGTGCCGGTGACAGCCGAACTGGACGCTGACGACCTGGAGATCAAGGGCGAATACGCCCGCTTCCTCAATCGCACGCGGCTGGACGAGTTACGACCCGACCAGCGCATTGAGTTCACCATCGGCGGTGGGTATGAACGGCTGCTGGAGCACGTCGCCGTGCACCGCCACTTTATGGGCCTGGAGCAGCAACGCTTCATCCCTGATGACGAAGCAGTCTGCGATTGGTATGACAACCTCTATCTTCCGCTGGTGCACATCGTCCGCGAAAAGGATGTCCTGGCCGACTTTCCCGGTCGTACCGAGGCAGACCTGTACCTGTGGATTATGGATCACCAGCATTACCTGCGTGAACGGTTCGGCCCTGGTGTGGAGACAGAACAGGCCGCCGAGCACTTCGCTGGCCACTACACCACCCGGCCGATCAAGCGTATGCTGCATGCCGTGCATGACATGGTCGCCGGGCAGGATGTGGACGAGGAATTTGGCTAGGCCCTGAGGGTTTCGGAGAATCCTTAAGGTCTGCGTTCTGAGAAGATGGAAGCAAGGAGGAGCAATGGCTACCAAAGTCACCCCCCGCGGTGAGGACTACTCCCGCTGGTACACCGATGTGGTCCAGATGGCCGATCTGGCCGATTATGCCCCCGTCAAGGGCTGCATGGTGATCAAACCCCATGGCTATGCACTGTGGGAGAACATCAAGGCGGGGCTTGATCGGCGCTTCAAGGCTACTGGCCACGTCAATGCGTATTTCCCGCTCTTTATCCCGCTGAGTTTCATCCAGAAAGAGGCGGAACATGTGGAGGGCTTCTCGCCTGAACTGGCCATCGTCACCATCGGCGGTGGCAAACAATTGGAGGAGCCACTGGTCGTGCGTCCTACCTCGGAGACGATTATCGGCCACATGTACGCCAAGTGGATCCAGTCCTACCGCGACCTGCCCCTGCTGATCAATCAGTGGGCCAACGTGGTGCGCTGGGAGATGCGCACCCGTCTGTTCCTGCGCACGATGGAATTTCTGTGGCAGGAGGGACACACGGCCCACGCCACCGCCGAGGAGGCACAGGAAGAGACGTTGCGGATGCTTGACATCTATACTGAGTTCGCCGTCGAGGATGCTGCCATCCCGGTCATCCCCGGCCGCAAGAGCAAGAGCGAGACGTTCGCTGGCGCGGTGACCAGTTACACCATTGAGGCGATGATGGGAGACTACAAGGCACTTCAGGCGGGCACCAGCCACTTCCTCGGGGAGAACTTCGCCAGGGCGTTCGACATCAAGTTCCTCGACGAAAACAATGAGCTCCAATACGTGTGGACGACCAGTTGGGGCGTCAGCACGCGCATGGTGGGAGCAGTGGTGATGGTGCACGGAGACGATCAGGGGTTGGTATTGCCGCCAAAACTGGCCCCGACCCAGGTTGTCATTATACCCATTTGGAAGGGCGATAGCGAGCGCGCTGAGGTGCTTGAGGTCGTGACCCAGGTGGAGGCGATGTTGCGCGACGACGTGCGCGTGCATGTGGACGACCGTGACGAGTATTCGCCCGGCTGGAAGTTCAACGAATGGGAAATGCGTGGAGTGCCGCTGCGGATCGAGATCGGCCCCCGGGATGTAGAGCGAGAACAGGCGACGCTGGCCCGGCGCGACCTCCCCGGCCGCGAAGGGAAGAGCCTCGCGCCGCTGGAGGGGCTGACAGGAGCGGTGCAGGAGATGCTGGCCACGATCCAGGCCGACCTCTACCGTCGCGCGCTCAACTTCCGCGAGGCGCGCACCTACGATCCCAAGGACTACACTGAGTTCCAAGAGGTGGTTTCCAACGGCTTCGCCTACTCCTGGTGGTGCGGGGACGCGGATTGTGAGGCGCAGATCAAGGAGGATACCAAGGCCACAGTCCGCTGTATCCCGTTGGAGCAAGAGCCGGGAAAAGGGAAGTGCATCCGCTGCGGAGAAGAGGCCAGTGAGCGGGCTGTCTTTGGGCGGGCCTACTAGGGACTGGGGGCGAGGGACTAGGGGCCAGGGAGGCGAGATGGACTATCGGAGCAATAAGGCATGGCAGCGGTGCGATGACAAGGAGACATGATGAAGCATAGCCACATCGTTATCATCGCATTGCTGCTAACTGGCCTCATCACGGCCTGTCTGTCCCCTGAGCCTACCGCTACTACCGCTACGCCCAGTGCGCCTTCCCCCTCCCCTTCCCCTTCACCTTTGCCCTCACCCACTGCGGCCCCCACCAGCACACCGACTCCGACACCGCCCAAGGAATTCACCATCTGCCAGGCGGAGGAGCCCAACACGCTCTTCATCTACGGTGGCCCATCGCGCGCCGCTCGCAATGTGCTGGAGGCGGTCTACGATGGCCCGATTGATACCCGCACGTACCAGTTCCAGCCCGTGATCCTGGAGAAACTCCCCAGCCTGGCCGATGGAGACGCCGTCCTGCAAACCGTCCAGGTCGGGGAGGGCGAAAAAGTCGTGGACGTCAACGGCCTGGCGGTGGACCTGCTCCCTGGCGTCACTGTCTTCAACGCCGAGGGCCAGGCAGTCACGTTTGAGAGTGGAGTGGTCACGATGACGCAGATGGTGGTGACCTTTACGCTACGGGCTGACGTCACCTGGGCGGATGGTCAGCCGCTGACCGCTGACGATTCCCGCTACTCCTTCGAGTTGGCTGGTGCATTTGACAGTCCCACCCTGTGGCTGCTTCGGGACCGCACCCGCAATTACGACGCCGTGGACGAGCGCACCGTCGTCTGGACCGGCGTCCCTGGCTACCGCAACACCTTCTACTTCATGAATTTCTATCACCCGCTGCCCCGCCACGTGTGGGGGGTGGCTGATGCTGACCAGTTGCTCAGCGCTGAGGTGGCGCGCCGGAAGCCATTGGGCTGGGGTCCCTTCGTCATTGAGGAGTGGGTGGAGGGCGAGTACATCACGCTGGTGCGCAACCCGCACTACTTCCGCGCCACGGAGGGGCTGCCCTACCTCGATCGCGTCACCTTCCGCTTCGTCCCCGACCTCTGGCAGGCGCTCGATTTGCTCGTGGCGGGCGAATGTGACCTTATCGCCCACGACGTGATCGAGAACGGTGACATCGCCCCGCTGCTGGAGGCCGCCGACGCTGGCACGGTACAGTTGATCTCGGCCCCCAGCAGCGAGTGGGAGCACCTGGACTTCGGTATTGAGCCGGCGGAGTGGGTTCGCCGCCCGAATTTCTTCGGAGATGTGCGGATGCGCCACGCCGTCGCGCGGTGCGTTGACCGTGAGCGCATCGCACGTGAACCGCTTCCTTACGGCGAAGCCGCTGTCGCCCACAGTTACGTCGCCCCCGAGCACCCGCTTTACGCGGGCGATCAACTCTACCGCTGGGATTGCGACCCGTCCAGTGGCCAGTCTCTGTTGGAGGAGGTGGGATGGCGGGACGAGGACGGAGACGGCGTTCGGGAGGCCCACGACGTGGCCGGCATCACCAACGGCACACCCTTCTCCGTCACCCTGCTCACGACCAGCGATTACCCAGCCCGCGAGCGGGTGGCGCACGTCTTGGCCGAGAACCTGGCGGCCTGCGGCATCGGGCTGGCGGTGCAGTACCTCCCTGATGAGGAATTCTACGCCGACGGCCCCGACGGCCCGGTGCTCGGGCGTCAGTTCGACCTGGCACTGTTCTCCTGGCTGAACGGTCTTGACGCACCTTGCGAGATCTACCTCTCGTCCCAGATTCCGCGTGCCGAAAACTGGTGGGCCGCGAGCAACGACCCCGGCTACGCCAGCGCCGACTACGACGCGGCCTGCCAGGCGGCGCTGGACGCGCTGCCTGGAACAGAGGCGTACAGCCGCTTCCACCGTGAGGCACAGCGCATCTTCTCCCACGACCTGCCCGTGCTGCCGCTCTACTTCGTGCCCAAACTGGTCGCCACGCGCCCCGAGGTGAGCGGCGTGGTTTTGGACCCCGGCGAGTACGTGGAGTTGTGGAATATTGAGGCGTTTGACGTGACGCTGATGGCGGGGCAGTAGCGAATAGGGAGGCTGACACCGAGGTTGCTCTCATAAAACGTAAAATGTGAAGCGTAATGTGTAAAGCCCCCATTCATGCCATCACGTTATTGGAGGCACCATAGATGAAAGACTACAAGGCCATCTTCGAGAAAGTGGAGTCTACGCTCATAAGCCATAGCACGCTGGACGCAGACACAATTCGAGAGCGCCTTGAAAAGTTCAAACATCTTGAAGGCAGAATCCTGTCCGATAGCGAATACTACCGGGTACTGGTGCACGTTGTTTTCTATTCCGGTTTCAAGGCTGCGACTGTCAACGCGAAACTGGAAGTGATTGACGAACACTTTTCTGACTTCGAGAGAGTTGCGGGTTACGAGAACGCTGAGGTCGGGCGAATCCTAAGCGACCCGAATATGATAAGAAACAGGCGCAAAGTTCGAGCCTGCGTCGACAACGCCCGAATCTTCAAAAGCATCGTGATGGAGTATGGCTCATTCCAAAAGTATGTTGAGTCCTTCGAGCCAAATCAATCGTTCGAAAACCTCATGCTGTTGAAGGAAGAGTTGCAGTACCGATTCGAAGGTTTGGGTAGTATCACAACCTATCACTTCCTCACCGACATAGGTATGCCCGTTGTCAAGCCAGACAGAGTCATACGCCGCATCTTTCAGAGGTTGGGCCTCATCGAAAGTGAGGGGCAACTTCTCAAAACGGTGATTCAGGGCAAGAAGTTCGCGCAGGCGACGGGGCACCCAATTCGATACATTGATATTGTGTTTGCGGCTTATGGACAAGTGAAGTCAGATGAGTTTGGAATAGAACGGGGCATCTGTTTAGAGAAGAATCCGGCTTGCTCAATCTGTGGCGTGAGAAGTTACTGCAACTACTACCGTGAATAGGTACAAGCCCTGATCCGTCATGGCGGCCAGGAGTGGGACAAATCAGTGGCCTTTCAAGATACATACAGGTTGAGCGTTCACGCAGTCATTACCAACGACGAGCAGCAGGTCTTGCAGATCAAGGCAACCTATGATGATGGGCAATGGGGACTTCCTGGCGGGTCTCTAGAACCAGGCGAAACTATCCACAAAGCGCGGCTTTTTGATTGCGCTTCATCCGTTGATGTCCTGTAATCCGAGTTCTGAGAACGCGGATTACAGGACAATAGCGGATTCGGAGGAGCCGATGACGGAGTTGCTCTACAAGGAGCTGACCGGCAAGACCCTCAGAGCATATTACACCGCATATAACGGCTTGTCGCGCACTTATCCCGAGTTTATCTGCGAGAACGCAATGGTTAAACTGCTGGGAAAGATGAGTGTACATTACCGGCGGCAACCAGAGTACCAGATTATGTACAAAGAATGGTTGGTCGGTGTACAACGGCTCGACATTCTGCTTGTGGATGAGATATCGCGGTCGAGTGTAAGGTAGTGTCCCGGTTGGAGGGAATCCACAAGGCACAGCTCTTTTCGTACATGAAGACAGCCGGAGCGCGGGTGGGTCTACTGCTCAACTTCGGTGGGCCGGAGCCGGAGTTCGAGCGGCTGTACTTCGATCCAGACCGACAGGCTGAGTACGAACCGGGCTTCCGGTCGCCGGGCGAGTTGCCGGATGGATTACTCTGTCCCGAGGTGGCGGGGGAGGTGCTGGGCACGGCGGTTGAGGTGCACCGCACATTGGGGCCGGGTTTCATTCACCGTATCCATGCCAACGCCTGCTGTCGCGAGTACCGGCTGCGTGGCGTGGGCGCCGAGCCGCGCAAGGAGTACCAGGTCATCTTTCAGGGTGAAAGTATCGGCTCTTTGAAGTTCAATCACTTCGTAGTCGAAGGCACGGTCATGCACTTCCCGGTGGCCATCCGCGACGTGACCGATGTGAACGTGCACAACCTCAAAGACTGGATGCGCCATCAAAACATCCGCCTGGGCATACTGACCAACTTCTACGACACAGCCATTCGACCAGTGTTCGTGCGAGTCTGATCCGTTGTTGTCCTGTAATCCGCGTTCTGCAATCCGTGTCCTAGCCCGCGTGGTCAAGTCCGGCCACGCCGAGGGCGAGGCGCTGGTATCACCTGAACCCATCGGCTTCCTGGGCGGGGTAGACCCGGATACGGGAGTGGTTATCGAGGCCGGTCACCCGCTCGAAGGCCAATGCGTGGCCGGGCGCGTGCTGGTCTTTCCCACGGGCAAGGGCAGCACCGTCGGCTCCTACACGCTCTACCGGCTGGCGCGTAACGGTCTGGCCCCGGCTGCCATCGTCAACGCCGAGGCCGACCCCGTTGTGGCCGTGGGAGCGATCATCGCCGAGATCCCGATGGTGGATCAGGTGGACGTCTCGTGCATTCGCACCGGGGATTGGGTGCAGGTGCGCGATCAGGAAGTCATTATCTGGCAAGGAGGAAAACCAATGGGCAATGTCCTGAGCTTGTCGAAGGAAGAACTGGAGGAACTGATCCCGGAGTTCAACGAGATCCGCGATCCTGACCTGCGAGCCAAAGCGCTGGCGGTGTGGGAGGAGGGAATGGAACTAGGTGGCTGGACGGTTGAGGGGCTGGCGGAGATCCCCTTCACCCTGCTGGCCGAGGACGTAGACGTCACCTTCATCGAGCACGTGCGCACAGGGTGCCGCCTGTGTATCGCGATGGAACAGGTGTTGATGGATGCCTACGGCGAGCGGATGCAGATTGACCACGACGCGCTGGTGGCGGGTGCGCTGCTGGCCGACATCGGCAAACTGATCGAGTACCGCCGTGAAGCGGACGGCAAGACTGTCTTCGCCGATATGTACCGCTACCTGCGGCACCCCTTCACCGGCGTCGCGCTGGCCTACAAGCATGGCATCCCCGAGAGCATCCTGCACGTCATCGCCACTCACTCCTGGGAGGGCGACAAGTTCAAGCGGCGGCCAGAATCCATAATCTTCCACCACGCCGATTTCACCGACTTCGATCTGGTGAAGTTCAAATAGCGAATGGCGAATGGCGAATGGCGAATGGCGAATTGTGAATTGTGACCTGCGACTGCGGCCCGGCGCTGAACGGGTGCTGGAGGCCGCAACAGCCGGGCGCTTTGCCGGCCGCCTGCCCTACCGCCTGCAATTGCAGGCCGAGCGACTGGCGCTCGTCGCCGGCTTCGACGAACTGGTCTGCCTGGACGCGCTCAACTTCACCCCCTTCGAGTACCAGATCAAAGCCGCCCAGACTGCGCTGCGCCGCTTCCGCGGCCGCGGCCTCCTGTGCGACGAGGTCGGGCTGGGCAAGACCATCGAGGCCGGCCTGGTGCTCGAAGAGTACCTGCTGCGCCAGATGGTCAGCCGTGTGCTTATCATCACCCCGCCCGCGCTGGTCGAGCAGTGGCGGGAGGAACTGGCGAGCAAGTTCGGCCTGACCAACTTCGTCGCCAACTACGACCCGGAGTTTCGCGAGTTGGGCCCGCAGGCGTGGGCCGCCTTCCCTCACGTGATCGCCTCCCTGGCCACGGCCCGCCGTCGCGAACACCGCCGCGCCATCAAGAACATCGTCTACGATCTGGTGATCGTGGACGAGGCGCACCACCTCAAGAACCGCTCTAGCGTCTCCTGGAAGTTCGTCAACGCGCTCCAGAAGAAGTACATCCTGATGCTCACTGCCACGCCGGTGCAGAACAACCTGGGCGAACTGTACAACCTCATCACCATCCTCAAGCCCGGCCAACTCAAGACGCCGCGCGAGTTCCGCCGCCGCTTCGTCGTGCAAGGTGACCCGCGCCTGCCCAAGAACCGTGGCCGGTTGCGCGAACTCCTCGCCGACGTGATGGTGCGCCACGCTCGCGGGCAGGTGGGCGTCCGGCTCCCGCCCCGCCGCGCTCACACCGTGCGCCTGCAACTGGGGCCCGACGAACGGGCGCTCTACGAGGACGTGAGCAACTTTGTGCGCAGTTGCATCCGCCCGACGACCCCTCCCCCGGCCCCTCCCCGAAGCGGGGAGGGAAGCCTCCGCACTCCCCCCTCCCTCGCAGGGGGGGGGGCCGGGGAGGTAGGTCAGGTAGACGCGGTGCTCCCGGCCGTCCATCGCTTCACCCTACGCACGCTCCAGCGCGAGATCGGCAGTTCCCCGGCCGCCGTCCGCCCGACCCTGATGAAACTGGCCGAGCGCCCAGAGATGGCCCCCCATCGCGAGACGCTATCGAACCTGGCCAACCGCGCCGGCGGCGTCCAATCCTGGGCCAAGGGGAGGGCACTGGAGCGGCTCTTGCTCTCCCAACTGGCCTCCGACGGACGCGACAAACTCATCATCTTCACCCACTTCCGGGCCACGCTGGAATTGCTGGCGGACCTCTTGCGCGGGATGGGGGTGGACTTCGTGCTCTACCACGGCCAACTCTCGCGGGCGGAGAAGGACGAGGTCATCCATCGCTTTGAGCAAAGCGCCCAGGTGCTCCTCTCGACCGAGGCCGCTGGCGAGGGGCGCAACCTCCAGTTCTGCCGTCTCATGCTCAACTTCGACCTGCCCTGGAACCCGCAGCGCATCGAGCAGCGCGTCGGGCGCATCCACCGCGTCGGCCAGACCCGCCCGGTGGAGATATTCAACTTCTCAGCCGAAGGGACGGTGGAGGATTACATCCTGGAGGTCCTCGACCGCAAGTTGAACATGTTTGAACTGGTCATCGGCGAGATGGACATGATCCTGGGCCACCTGGAGGAGGAGCGCGACTTCGAGGAGATCGTGATGGACATCTGGACGCGGGCCCGCACGCCGGAGGAGGCGGCGGCCGGCTTCGAGCAACTCGGCGACGCGCTGACCCAGTCCCGGGAGGCCTACCGACGTACCCGCGAGTACGACGAGGCGCTGTTCGGGGAGGACTTCACGGCCGAATGAGCGAATTGGCCGACTTCGTGTTAAACTCCTTCCGCCAGGCCGGCGGCATCGTCGAGCCGCCGGCCTATGGCGTCCACGAGGTACTCCTGCCCGGCGAGGTGGCTCGTCGCTGGAACGTGCCTGCCTATCAGCGTCTGGCCTTCGCCGACGAGGCTCCGGTGGAGGCGACCGGCATGGAGGACGTAACCATCGTGGGTTACGGCCATCCGCTGGTGGAAACCTTGATGGAGGAGACCCGCGCCGAGCCCGCCTGTGTGCTGGCCTACGTCAACGACGTGCGGCTCGACAAGCGCGGGCTGCTCGCGCTGGCCCGCCAGACACTGGCCTTCCCCAATGCCCGCCTGTCCGAAGCGGAGCACAAAGGCGAGACGGCGGCGCTCTGCAATTACGCGCGCTTCAACTTCAAGGCCGCGCTGATCACCGATGAGAAGCGCGAGCGATTGGTCTCGGTGGTGATGGACGCACAGTCTGGCTTTGCCGTCCCTGAACTGGCGCACATCGAGCAACTGGCACGACTGGAGGAGAAGGCGGCTTTCGGGCACCTCCTGTCCGCGCCGGTGCGCTGGCTGCCGGCCCATCAGCCGCTGAGCCAGCCTGTGCTGGAGGGACTGCTGGAACGGGCCACCCGCGCTGCGCTGGATGAACTGGCCGCGCCGCTGGAGACGCTGCGCCACCGTGCCGCCCGCTACCTGGAACTCGACCGTGCCCGCCTCACCGGGTATTACGACGACATCGCCCGCGACCTGCAACGCCGCACCGAGCGTGCCAGCGACGACGCCCGCCGGACTTCGCTGGAGGCCAAACTGGCCGCCGCGCAGGCCGAGCGGGAGGCCAAACTGGCCGACGTCGAGGCCAAGTATCGCCTGCGCGTGGAACTGGAACTGGTCAACCTGCAGGTCATCGTCCAGCCCAAGATTCTCCTCCCTGTGCGCATCGGGAACCGCACGACCAGAATAGAGCGCACCGTCGTCTGGGACCCGCTGTTGCATCGTATTGAGCCGCTGGCCTGCGACGTGTGTGGGCGGCCGGCGACGCGGCTGCTGCTGTGCAGCGGTGGGCACCTGGCGCATGGGGATTGCCTGCTGCCGGAGCAGTGCGTGGACTGCAAGCGCGTCTACTGCCGCCTGTGCGCAGACCAGATGAGCCGTTGTGTGGTGTGCGACCGACCAGTGTGCGTGCACAGCCTGAATCGCTGTAGTGTATGCGGACGGGCTACCTGCCGCGAGCACGTGGGGCTGTGTCACGCTGCCGATGGTCAGCCCTCCCGGCTACCACCGCCTGAGCCTCCCAAACCCGCCCTGCCTCCGCCCCCCGTCGAAAAGGTGAAAGAGCCTACACTGCCCCCGCCCCTTACCTCCCCCCCTATGGGGGAGATGGAGGGGGAGAGCAGGGAGGGGAGGCGCAAGGCGACCGCTCGTGCCGCTCGCAGGGGCCGCCGCCCCATCGGGAAGCAGCCCCGCGCACCCATCCCCTACAAGATCGAGGTGTACATCGAGCCTCGTGCACCCGTGATAGACAGTTTCGTGCTGACGAAAGGAAAGAAGCAGATCGCTGCGCGTTCCTGGGAACTGACCGACGAAGGCATCGTGGTCACGTGCCAGTGCGAGAAATGGTACCGTTGCCCGGCGGACGGGACGGTGTTGGAGCCAGCGGACGTCTCCCGCATCGAGGCACAGATTGAGGCGCAGATCGAGGACCTGCGGCGAGAGTACGGTATCTCCGCCCGGCGTGTGTTCCGCTACGCCGTTGTCCGCGGCGCACCACGTCAGGTGCCGCGTGTGGTGTTGCGGGGGGAATGGAAGAGGAAGCGTTAAGGGAAAGACATATATGGCCCGGTAGATCGGTACTACCAGGAAGTGGGAACACACAATCTCTACCGCCTGGAGAGATACCGGAAATTCGCAATAGCGCAAAACTCACCCTGTCACCCTGAGCGGCCTGCCCTGAGCGCAGTGAAGGGAAGCGAAGGGCCTCCACCAGAGCAGAGGGAGATTCTTCGCTACGCTCAGAATGACGGCTAGCCGTCAGGGCGACTTTTGCGATACTGCGGAAATTCTCTGGATGGCGTGAGGAAGTGAGTAAAAAATAAAAGGCCATCGGTTTATTGATGGCCTTCCTAATGGCGGGGAGAGTGGGATTCGAACCCACGAGACATTGCTGTCTGCGGCTTTTCGAGAGCCGTGCCCTAAGCCTGACTAGGCGATCTCCCCCATATACACTTATTCTGTTTTCCTCCGCAGCCCGGCGAAGAATCGCTCCAGCAGCGCCTGGGACTCCTCGGCCAGCACACCACGGGTGACGATCACCTGGTGGTTGAAGCGCGAGTCGCGCAGAAGTTCGACTACCGATCCTGCCGCGCCGGCCTTGGGATCGTCGGCCCCGTACACCAGCCGGGGCAGCCGGGCCGCCACCATCGCACCCGCGCACATCGGGCAGGGCTCCAGCGTGCAGTAGAGCGTCACGCCCCCCAGTCGCCAGCCACCCAGCGTGCGGGCCGCCTCCCGGAGCGCGATCATCTCCGCGTGGGCGGTTGGGTCGGCATCAACTTCCTTGCGGTTGTGACCTCGCCCGACGATGACACCATCGCCCACAGCCACTGCACCGACGGGCACGTCGCCGTGGGCCAGCGCCCGTTCCGCCTCGGCCAGTGCCTCGCGCATCCAGGCTGCGTCGTTCACACCAGTATTATAACATAAGCCGGATGAGGCGACAATCTCTGATTGACAACCGGTCGCGAGACGGTATAATCAGCGCAGTATGTGACATCTGAAACCAAGGAGTGAGTGAGTGGACGTATTCTTGGGAGCCTTGTTGATCTTTGCGCTGCGCGTGTTAGGCATCGCCGTTAGCACAGTAGCGACGCTGATGACTGTTCAGGGGCGCAAATTGCCTGCTGTGGCGGCGGGCTTCATCAGTGCATTGGTCTATGTCATCGCCATCGGTAAGGTGGTAGCGAATCTGAGCAACGTCTGGAACATCCTTGCTTACTGCGGCGGATTTGCCGTGGGGACACTGATCGGGATGGCCTGGGAGCAGCGACTGGCGCTGGGCTACACCGAGGTGCGGTTCATTTCCACCGAGAAAGGCTATGGACTGGCAGAGGCGCTGCGACAGGCGGGGTTTGGTGTGACGGAACTCTACGGGCGCGGGCGTGAGAGCACTGTAGGCATCGTCGAAGCCATCGTTCCCCGTAAGAACGTGGAGACAGTGCTGGGGATCGCCAAGTCCGTGGACGAAAACGCCATCGTGACAGTGACGGAGGCCCGCACGGTGCGGCGCGGTTACTGGGAACCTAACGTGCGCAGGTAGGGGTGCGGTCACCGCGCCCCTATTCGGCAAGGGAGCGTTGCGATGACTACCGTCGTTATCGTGGACGACCATCCCGTCGTCCGCGCCGGTATGCGGACAGTGCTGGACACCGCGCCCGGCGTCACCGTCGTGGCGGAAGGGGCCAGCGGCGCCGACGCTCTGCGCCTGGTGGCCCAACACCGCCCCGACGTGCTGGTACTCGACGTGAACCTGTCCGACCCTTCGCCCGGCTCAGGGCAAGCTCTGAACGGTGTGGAGGTGGCCCGGCGGTTGCGCGACCGGGGCACAACCACGGCCATCCTCATCCTGACCATCTACGACGACAGCCAGACCGTTTTCGGGCTGCTGGAGAGTGGAGCCACCGGTTACGTCCTCAAGGACGAGGCGCTGGAGACGCTGGTGAGCGCCGTGCGGGCCGCGGCGCGGGGGGAAAGTTGGCTCAGCCCGGCCGTGGCGCGCCAGGTCGTGCGCCGCGCCGTCGGAGAGGCCCCTTCACTCCGCGAACAAGTTCGCGCTTCCATTCCCCTCACCCCACGCGAGGTAGAAGTGCTCCGCCTCCTGGCCCAGGGTCTCGACAACGAGGCCATCGCCCAACGGCTGGTGGTGACCAAACGGACGGTGCAGAACCACGTCAGCAACATCTATGGTAAACTAGAAGTCGCCTCCCGCACCGAGGCCATGCTCTATGCCATTCGCCACGAGTTGGTGCAAGTCTCACCGGCAGGAGGTGCGCACGATGAGCCTTGAGCCAAGTCGCTCGGTAGGGGCGCGGTCACCGCGCCCCTACTGGCCCCTTGTCCTGCTGGCGCTGGCGGTCCCGATACTGGTGGGATACGACATCTATTTTCAATGGCGCACGCCAGTGCTGGACTTTAGCTTTGATGGAAACACGGGCCTGATCCACGAGGTCCCTTTTGGGAGTTTTGCCGACTGGGCCGGGCTGCTGCCAGGCGACGTCATTTTGACTGTGGATGGTATCCCCTTTGCCGAGTGGCGCGACCCGCCGGTGGGGAACTGTGCGATGGAAATCGAGCGGGACGGCCGGCGCCTGACACTAGAGTTGCCGGTAGTTCCACTGGCGAGGGTCAATCTCTTGCCCCTGATCAGCGCCGCCGTCGTCGTCCTGACCTTCTGGGGCGCCGGCACACTGTTGCTCCTGCGGCGCTTCCGGCAGAAGGAGGTACGCCTCTTTTTCCTGCTGGCTCAGACCATCGCCATTGCCCTGCTGCCTCCGCTGGCCCATCCCGCCCCCTGGCCTATCCCTCGCTGGATGGTTTCACTGAGCATCGTCTGTTTCCACCTGGTAGCCCCTCTTCTACTGCACTATCACCTCACCTTCCCGGTGTCGTTAGGTACTCCTCGCCAGCGTCGCCGGGGACTGAGCCTGCTCTACGGACTGGCATTGGTGGCTGCGGCTGGCGGACTGTCGCGCACCGTCCTGGGGTGGCGATTGAGCGCCTTCTACACCGCTCTGGAGATCGTCGTCGCCATCGCTGTCCTGGTCTGCGTCTACCTGCGCCGGGCCACCCCCGACGGCCGCCGCCGCCTGCGTCTCGTCCTCTTTGGCACCCTCCTGGCCGCGATCCCGCCCCTTCTCTCTTACTTCCTGCCCTCCATCGTCGGGATACCTACTCTGATACCAGGATGGCTGGTGAGCCTGTTCCTGATCCTCGTTCCGCTATGTTATCTCTACGCCACCGCACACCACAATCTGTTTGGCATAGACCGCCTGCTCAATCGGGCGATGGTCTATGTCCTCCTATCACTGGGCATCTTCACCCTCTTCCTGGGACCACTCCTGTTGCTCTACCGCTTCCTGCCCGGCGATTTGCTGCTCCAGACGATGATCGCTGCTGGTCTGACATTGCTGGTGGGGTTGACCTTTGACCGAACACGAGCGCAAGTGCAACGGTTGGTAGATAATATCTTCTATGGCGGCTGGTACGACTACCCAGGCGTGGTAGAGACAGTCAGCGCTGCCCTCGCCCGCACCCTCGAGCGGGAGCAACTGGCCGGCGTCCTGACCCGCCAGGTGTCGGAACTGATGCAGTTGCACCCCGGCCAACTGTGGATCGGGGAGCCAGACCAATCTCCCCCTCTTCCCCCCTCTCCCTCTCCCCAGTTCCCCCTCACCTTCCAGAGCCAGGTGCGCGGTCTATGGACTGTCGGGCCGCACCGTGATGGGGACGACTTGAGCGCCAGCGACCGCCGCATCCTCCAAACGTTGGCCCGCCAGGCCGAGGTCGCCCTGGGCAACGTACTCCTGGTGGAGACGCTACGCCGTCAACTGGACGAGATCCGCGCCATGCAGCGCCAACTGCTTCGCTCCCGCGAGGAGGAGCGGGCCCGCCTGGCCCGCGACCTGCACGATAGGCCCATCCAGGCCCTGGTGGGCTTGAACCTGCAACTGGGCTTGCTCCTGAGCCAGCCCTCGCCCCCACCCGCCGCCTCCGGCGTCACCCTCCCCCTCTCCCAAACTTTGGGAGAGGGGGAGGGCAGGGGAGGGGATGAGGGCGACTCACCGCTCACGGAGGCCCTGAAGGACATGCGGGCTGAGGTGCGACAGTTGTTGGCTGACCTACGGCAAGTGTGCGTCGAACTGCGCCCGCCGATGCTGGACACGCTGGGGCTGGGGGCCGCCCTCCGCGCCCTGGCCGGCGACTGGTCGGCCCAGAGTGGCGTAGAGGTACGTCTTGACCTGCCTCCCGACGCGACGCTGCGTCCCCTGCCGGGGGAGGTGTCCGTCAACCTCTACCGGGTGGTGCAGGAGGCGCTGGCAAACGTTGCCCGCCACGCGGCGGCCCGGCAGGTCACCGTCCGGCTGGCCTGGGAGGACTCGCGTCTCGTCCTGACCATCCACGACGATGGGCAGGGCTTTGTCGTGCCCGCCGCCCTCCACGACCTGGCTGCGCGGGGTCACTTTGGCCTGGCAGGGATGCAGGAGCGGGTTGAACTCATCGGCGGCACGTGGGCGGTGGAATCGGCCCCCGGCCAGGGAACGACCGTGCGCGTGGTCAAGGACACGGATTCGTAGGATTAGCAGATCAGAGCGACTCGCCGCGCATTGTCTGACATAGACTTGCCGATTCGCTGACTCGCTGACTCGGCCAGTACCCCAGTACCGACTCTTCCCCCCAAAAAACAGTACCCCGCCCCGATGACACACGGACGGATTTATGCTACACTGATACTGATCCGCAAATCCTGCCAATCCGTGTTCTGAGGGAACAATGACCCGTGTCCTGATCGTAGACGACCAACCCGCCTTTCGCCGCCAACTGCGCCAACTGCTGACCTACGCCGGGCTGACCGTCGTCGGCGAGGCAGGGGACATCCCTGAAGCCGAAGCGCAGGTGCAGACACTGCAACCCGACCTGGCGGTGGTGGACGTGAGACTGCCGGGCGTCAACGGAGTGGAGGGCACGGTCTGTCTCAAGGCACTGGCGCCCAACCTGCGCGTGATCCTGGTCAGTGCCTATCGCGACCAGGCCGAGGTTTTCCAGACGGCTGCGGAAGAGGTGGGCGCCGAGGCTTTCGTCCCCAAGGACGACCTGGACCTGGATGTGGTGCGGGGGTGGGATCAATGAACAATGAGCCAATGAACAATGAACAATTCTCGAAGGGAGGTGATGCGCGGGAGAGTGAAACGTGATCCGCAGTTCTGTCAATCCGTGCTATCAGCACAAAACCCAAAGGAGGTATGCGACAAATGAAAAGACAGCGAATTCTCATAGGTGCATTGGTTCTGGGGCTGCTCTTGGCCCTGGCGGTGGGGCTGAGCCAAGCCCAGGAGCCGGAGCCGCCAGCGAGAGAAGTCGGTGCGGAAGGAGATGTCGGCGCGGCAGCGGCGGTGGAGAACATAATCCCTATCCAAGGGCGGCTGACTGACGCCAGCGGCAACCCTCTCGACGGCACATACAACATCACCTTCCGCCTCTACGACGTCTCTTCAGGAGGGACGCCCCTATTCCCCTATACTACCGACGTGGTTGTAACCGACGGCTTGTTCACAGCCTACATGGGCTACTGCGCCGTGTCGAACATTGATGGGCGGCCACTCTACCTGGGCATTGAGGTGGAAGGCGACGGGGAGATGATGCCCCGCCAGCCCATCCTCCCCGTTCCCTATGCCTTCAGCCTGATACCGGGGGCGATCATCAGCGATACCCGTGACGGCGTCCTGACGGTGCGCTCTACCGGCAGCGGGGATAGTGACGCCTTGTACGCCTATGCCGAGGGTACAGGGGAGGCGGTGACAGGAGAAGCCACAGACGGCATCGGCGTGTACGGCACCAGCGTCAACGGCAACGGCGTGTACGGCTCCAGCGCCAACGGCAACGGCGTGTACGGCTTCACTGACAGCAGCAGCGGCGTGTTTGGCGGCAGCTTCGTCGGCATCGGCGTGACCGGCTTGAGCCTCACCGGCCCCGCCATCAGCGCCGAGGGCAGCGGCGTCATTCAGAGCACGGCCAAGTCCTACCTCTGGATCAGCGGCAACGGGGTGCGACCGTACCAGCAAAGTGACACCACAGTCATCGACATGGACACTGTTGGTGGGGCTCTCATTTACCGCGGCGTGATCGCCGGAAACAAGAATGTCATGCTCCCCATCACGGTGGTGGGTCCTCTCTATGGACAGGATGTGACGATCTCCGACCTGGACATCTACTGGAAGGGCAACACCACATCCGAGGCGATTACAGCCGTCCTCTTGCGCCGGCAAACGGGCGTGTGCTCTTCCGCCTCCTGCTATGCCAGCATTATCCAGGACGTCGGTGGCGCTGGTTACACTTGTGAGGACGCTGCCAATCCGGAGGGCTGCACGCTGCATTATGATACGACGTCCAACAATGTGTTGACCGCGGACTCTGGCATACTCTACCTGACCTTGGAACTCTCGTTCAGCAACAGTAGTGCTTGGGTCGAGATCGGTGGCGTGCGGCTGACGCTGGAACACGACTAGCGTGGAGGTGAGTGATGAAACGAGTAACATTTCTCCTAGCCTTGGTCGCCATCCTCCTGCTGGCCGGGGTTGCTGTGGCGATGTCCTCCGACAACTACCGCCTGGACTGGTTCACGCCGCTGACCGGAGGCGGTGGAGGAGCGGCCAGTTCCGCCCACTACGCCGTCAACCTCACCGTCGGCCAGTCCGCCATCGGCACGTCCGGCAGCACGAACTATGGGGGCTGCCTCGGTTATTGGTGCGAGGCAGCGGTGGAGTACAAAGTCTATCTACCGCTGGTGTTGCGGAATTCCTGATGACTGGGGTGTGTCACGCCTACGTGGGCCTGACGCGCTCGAAGGAGGCTAATCGGATGAAAGCACGACGTTTCTTCGGATTGGTTCCCGTGTTGGCCCTGCTGGTGGTAACGTCGAGTGGGGTGGGATGCGCTTTGACGCCGGCCCCCACCAGCGAAGCAGCGTGGCACACGCCAGTCCCCCCCTCTTTCCCCCCCAATGGGGGGGGAGGAAGGGGGGGAGTGGGCGGGGGCGCACTCTGCCCGGCGCTGGAACCGCCCACCGGCTCCACTGTCACTGTTTCCACCGAGGCCGACCTGCGCGACCAAGCCTACAACGCTGCGCCCGGTACGACCATCCTGGTGGCCGCGGGAACCTATAACCTGCAAGACGCCATTTACGTGGTGAACGATGGCATTACCATCCGCAGCGCGACCGGCAACCGGGATGACGTCATCCTGGATGGGGGTGGTATGCTCACCTGGTCTCACACCCACGTCATTGCCATCGACGCCGACGACGTCACCATCGCCGACCTCACCATCCGCAACGGCGACGAGCACGGCGTTTCTGTACAAGGCAGCGACCGCCCCACGTTGTACAACCTGCACATTGTGGACACGGGCTACCAACTGGTCAAAGTCAACCCCATCGGCGACGGCAGCGACGACGGCTTGCTGGCCTGCTCGCGCCTGGAATACACCACCACTTCGCCCGAAGACTACACCAACGGCATCAGCGCCCACGACGCTCACGATTGGACCGTGCGCGACAATGAGTGGTACCGCATCCACACGCCGGGCAACGCGCCGGTCCCCACCATCCTCTTCTGGTCCGGCTCGTCGGGCACGGTGGTGGAGCGCAACCTGCTGGTGGACTGCTACCAGGGCATCTCCTTTGGCAACGCCAGCCACGGCGAGGGCGACCACACCGGCGGCATCGTGCGCAACAACTTTATCTACGCTTCTATGCTCCACGACGTGGTCATCGAAATGGTTCACGCCACGGGCTGGCTGGTGGCGCACAACACGGCCCTGCTCTTCAACCCTGTTTCTGGCGTCACGCACGGTATGGAAGCCCGCTATTCCGATTCATCAGGTACTTTTGCCTACAACCTGACCAATATGGACATTGCGCTCAACCGGGATGGCGCTAACGGCACCGGTACGGGCAACGTCACCAATGCTCAGAGCAGTTGGTTCGTGGACCCATCCAGCGCCGACCTGCATCTGGTCTCATCGGCCACGGCTGCCATAGACCAGGCAGACACGTTATCCGACGTTACCGACGATTTCGACGGGGACGCCCGCCCCATCGGCCCCGCCTCGGACGTGGGCGCCGACGAGTACGGCACGCCCCCGCCGGAGGCCGTTACGGATTTGCGCGTCGGCCGCGCCGTCACCGATTCCACCACGCTGACCGCCACGTTGACCTGGACCTCGCCCACCGAGGCGGTCACGGCCACCTTGCGCTACTCCGATACGTTCATCGGCGCGGATAACTGGGCCGGAGCCGCGCTCCTGACCAATACCCTGCCCGGCGGCACGGGTATCTTTACCGCCGTGCTGCACTACGGTGGCGGCCACGTCTACTTTGCGCACCGCTGGCAGAACACGGCCGGGGTCTGGTCGGGCCTTTCTAACAACGCTTTCTGGCCGGCATCTCACGTCTACTTGCCGTTGGTGTCGAGGAATTGAATTGTGGAGGAGATCAAATGAACCGCAAAAATACGATTCTCGTGACAATCGTTCTGGCGTTGGCGACTCTGGGTGCGGCCGGCCAATATCTCTCGTCTGCAACCCACGCCCAGACGCCCGTCGCCCCCACCGGCGCCATCACCCAGGCCCGCCTGACCCGCTCCGACGACCTCAGCCCCACCCTCTACCTGCCGCTCGTCACGAACAACTACTCGCGGCGCATCTATTCCACCACTCTCGTCTACAAAGGGGCCTTTGTCTACCCAACCGGCGACGACTGGGCCTACAGCGGCCACGCGCTGGCCTACTACCCCTCCGGCGACCCCGGCGGGCCGGCCGACGGCTATCCCGGCTCGCTCTACGCCGCCGCCCACACCTGGTACGACCTGGTGGGCGAGATCAGCATCCCCGCGCCGGTCATATCCGGTAATTTCGACGCTCTGCCTCGCGCCTCTGCACTCCGCCCCCCGGCGGATATCACTGGCGGCTGGAAGGACAATTGCACCTACAACGACGATTGCGAGTATCGAGAGGTGGACGGCCTGGAATATCTGCCCAACGTGGACAAGATCGCCTGGAACCTGAACGATTGGTACAACGTCGGTGGCTACGACCAGGACTCGCTGGGCTGGAGCGCGCTCGACATGACCGGCGCCCAGGGCGTGTGGCACATCGGCGCACGCCCACTGAGCGACAATGTCTTTCACAACGGAAAAACCTGCAACTATCTTTTCCAGGCCCCAGAGAGCTTTGCCGACGCTAATCTGAGCGGAAAATGGCTCATCGCTGGCAACCACCGAGAGGCCGGAGCATTCGGCGGCTCTCAAGGCCCAACGCTTTATGCCCTCGCCCCCTGGGAGGACGGCAACCCTCCCACGTCCGAGCAGAACCTGGACGCACTGGCCTTGCTGTACTATCCCGAAATCTACGATTGCGTCTGGGGAGACCCGGCCGTCTGCCATTTTCCAGGCTACCGGGCTGCAGACAATTGGGGCGGCGGGGCCTGGGTACAGACCACGGACGCGAGCGCCGTCCTGATATTCGGGAGAAAGGGGCTGGGAGACAACTGCTACGGAACGCAGGAACACTGCGGCGGAGACCCTTGTGTCCCGTCTAAAGGTTACCACGCCTATCCATACGAGCCTCAGATCCTCTTTTACGACCCGGAAGAGATAAAAGCGGTGATCGCCGGAACCAAAGAGCCGTGGGAAGTGCTGCCTTACGAGGTCTACAGCCCGGCGGACGAAGTGCTTGGTGGAGAGTGCGCCACCCTCGGCGCCGCGACCTACGACCGGGCCAGAGGGCTGTTATACGTGGCCGAACGGGAGGCCGGGCCATCAGGAGAGACAGTGGTACACGTGTGGCAGGTGGAATAGTTGGCAAGTGGGCAAGTTACAAGTGTATGAGTGAGCAAATCCGTAAATCCTGCTAATGTATCTTTTCAATATCTTGGGGTAGAGGCAACGTAGGGCGGTTTTGCTAACCGCCATACAGGGTCGGATAGCAAATCCGACCTACTTTCGCCCCAGCTTTTTGAAAAGATACGGCGGCCTCTTGCCCTGCCAGACTGTCGTGGATGCGGATGCGGTGGAGTTCGAGGAGCGGAGGTAACTGGTCGAGCTCCCGGGCCTGACCGTCAGCAGCCTGCGCTTCCTAGAGGCCGTCTCCAGTTCGGCCCGAAGCAGGCCAGTTTGCCCCGCCCAGGCCACTGAAGTACAATCTGGCCTGCGGGCCGGACGAGTACACGGTCAACGCCGATCCGACGCGGGCGCAGCAGGCGCTG
>CAZZEX010000081.1:0-22888 GCA_964653285.1 uncultured Anaerolineales bacterium | reverse complement strand
CGACGCAGCGACCGAGCGTAGACGTGGTCACAGGACTGATCAAGGCCAACTTCCCAGCCCGTATCTCCTTCGCCACCGTCAGCCAGGTCGATTCGCGGGTGATCCTGGACATGCCCGGTGCGGAGACGCTTTTGGGCCGGGGCGACATGCTCTACCTGGCGGCTGACGCGGGCTACCCGGTGCGCGTGCAGGGTTGCTTTGTCTCGGAAGAGGAAGTGGAACGTTTGGTAGAGTTCTGGCGCGAGCAGGTGGGCCCGGTCGAGGAAGAGGCTCCCTGGGAGCGGATGATGCGACCTGGAGAGCATGGTAAGATCGAGGACGAGGTGGACGACGAACTGCTGCAGAAGGCAATTGCGCTGGTGCAAAGGACTGGCAGTGCTTCGGCTTCGCTCCTGCAGCGGCGGCTGCGCATCGGCCACCCGCGCGCGGCGCGGCTGATGCAAACGATGGAGGAAATAGGCATCATCGGCCCACCCGAGGCGGCCGGGCGCACGCGCCGTGTGAATATCGGGGAAGAGAAGTAGGGCCCCAGAAACCAGGTTTTTTCTTGAAAACCTGGCTTCTGAAGGGAGATAATGGCTGAGCAACGTACCAACATTTGGCTGGCAGCCTGGCGCCAGGCTGCACTGGACCGTCTGCCACGCAACCGTAAAGATGCCCCGTGGCTGTGGATCCTGGCAGCCCAAGCCGAGGCCCACCCTTCCCTGGCCCGCCGGATGGCCATCGTCGAGGTGCTGGGGGATGGTCGCCCACATCCCGGCCCCGACCTGCGGACAGCGGTTGAGGATCGCCTGGGGATCGAGTCCATCCTGCGCGTGTCGGGGCCGAAATTGGACCTGGCCTATGTGGACCGTGAGGCGGCCAGGATAGGGGTCTTCGGCACCTGGCGCGAGTTGCTGGAAAGGAGCGGGCCGGACTAGCGTTTCACTGGCCCTTCAGAGGCGTGAGATCGGAGGTGTGAGAAGATGGGCAGGTGGTTGAAAATGGCGTTTCTGGCAGCCTTGCTGATCGGGGCAGGATACTTCTTTGGGACAATCTGCAGCCAGATCAGCCAGGCCTATGAATTGATGCTTTCCCCCTCCAGGGAACTCTTGAATCTGCTGTTGTGGTTCCTGCTGGCTCTGTGTGCTGTGGCAGTGACCGCCGGCCTGGCGGCCGCGCTGCTGCGGCCCGTGTGGGTGGGAATCACCGCTTTTGCCCTCTCCGGCCTGGCCATGCTCCTGGGCTGGCAGGTGGCAATAGCCAGCGGTATTCTGGTCCTGGTGTACCTTCTAACGGCGTCCCTTTATGTCGTGGGGGTAGTCAAGGAGATGAATGAGCGGATCAGGTTCTCCGTGCACCCCATCAGCGAAGGCCAGGGCATGTTGCTGATGGCCCTTACCCTCGTGGCCTGTGGCAGCCTGTACCTCGGCTATGCTGCGCACATCGAACGGGAAGGATTCTCCATGCCCGAGTCCTACACTGAGATGTTCATGGAGCAGATGGAGAAGCAAATCGAAGCCCGGGTGCCAGAGGAGGAGCGCCAGGAAGCAGTGGCTAAATTCAGAGAGGAATTCCGACATGCCACAGACGAGTTTTTCGAGCGCACAGTGAAGCCCTACGAGCGCTTCATCCCATTGGCCATGGCTGTCGGCTTGTTTATGTCCCTGGTGACTCTCACTCGCTTGCTGGCCTGGGTGCCGACTATGGTCCTGAGCATTATCTTCCCTTTGCTCACGGCGCTGGGAGTGACAAGGGTGGTCAGCGAGACGCGGGAGGTGCAGAGGCTGGTCATTGGCTAAGTTTTTCCGGCGCAGTAGCAAAACGCGCATATCACCCGGCAGGAGTGATGAGGTGTAAGAGGATGACAGTGTTGATCGGCACAAGTGGCTTCAGTTACAAAGACTGGGTGGGGCCAGTTTACCCACAGCACCTGCCTAAACGGGAGTGGCTCGCCTTCTACGGTAGCGAGTTCCCCACCTGCGAACTGAACTTCAGTTTCTACCGCATCCCCGACGCCCGCACGTTGAACCGCATGGCGGCCAAAGTCCCCGAAGGTTTCCTCTTCTCGGTCAAGGCCTTCCAGGGCATCACCCACGAGCGGGAGGAGCCGGAGCCTCAGATGGAGCAGTTCACGGCGGCGCTGGCCCCGCTGATGGATGCCGAGAAGTTCGCCTGTGTGTTGATCCAGTTCCCCTATTCTTTCCACGCCACCCAGACCAACCGAGACTACCTCAAGCGAGTGCGTGAAGGATTCGGCGACCTGCCAGCCGTGGTCGAGTTTCGCTCCCGTGATTGGATCAGCGAGTGCACCTTCGACGAACTGCGCACGCTCAACCTGGGCTTCTGCTGCGTGGACCAGCCGCGCTTCAAGAGCCTGGTACCACCGGTAGCAGTCGCCACAGGCCCCGTCGCCTACGTGCGCTTCCATGGGAGAAACCGGCAAAAGTGGTGGGAGCATGACGAAGCATGGGAGCGGTACGATTACACTTACAGCGACGAGGAATTGACGGAATGGGTACCCAAGATCCGCCAGTTGGACGAAGAAGCACCTTTAACACTGGTGTATATGAACAACCACTGGCAAGGGCAGGCCGTAGGCACGGCGCGGCAGTTGAGGATGTTGATGGAGTAAGGGCGCGGTAATCACGCCCCTACAACACTAGCATCGCGTCGCCGAAACTGTAGAAGCGGTAGCGCTTCTGGACCGCCTCAGTGTAGGCGCGGTCCAGCAGTTCCTTGCTGGCAAAGGCCGCCACCAGCATTAAGAGCGTCGAGCGAGGCAGGTGAAAGTTGGTGATCAGCACATCCACGACGCGAAACTCGTAGCCAGGGTAGATGAACAGGTTCGTGGCCCCCTCAAACGGCTGCACGACTTGGGCTTGGGATTTGACCGCCGTTGTCTCCAGCACCCGCACGCTCGTCGTCCCCACTGCCACTACGCGGTGGCCCTCCAGTTTGGCTTGATTCACCTGTTTAGCCGCCTCCGGCGTCAGCGAGCAGTACTCGGTGTGCAGCGGATGGTCTTCGACGCGCTCCTCGCTCACCGGGCGGAAGGTGTCCAGGCCTATGTGCAGGGTGACGAAGGCGGATCGAACCCCCATCCCCCGCAATCGGTGCAGCAGTTCGGGCGTGAAGTGGAGCCCGGCGGTGGGGGCGGCCGCCGAGCCGGGCGTGTGCGCGTAGACCGTCTGGTACCGTTCGGCTTTCGCCAGCGGGGCGTGGATGTAGGGCGGCAATGGCGTGACGCCCACCTCCTCTGCCAGCGGCAGCACTGGCCGGTCGAAGGCTAGCACCCGCATCCCACGCTCCCCCTCCCCGACCACTTCGGTCTCCGCACCGGCGGGCAGGCCATCAGGGCCGTCGAGCAGCGTCAGGTGCGTGCCTGCCCGGACGCGCTTCCCTCTGACCAGCACCTCCCACGTATCGCCAGCGCGCTGCCGCAGCAGCAGAATCTCCACCTTCCCGCCGGTCGGCTTGCGGGCAAAGAGCCGGGCTGGAATGACCCGACTCTCGTTGTGCACCAGCAGGTCGCCCGGCTGCAGGAATCCCGGCAGGTCATAGAAGCGCCGGTGGGCGATCTCACCAGTGCGCCGGTCCGCCACCATCAAGCGGGAACCGTCGCGGGGTTCTATGGGCGTCTGGGCGATCAGTTCAGGCGGGAGTTTGTAATCGAAGTCAGCGGTCTTCACCCGGTCTCTTCGTTCCGAGCCCGCAGCCCCAATCCGGTTATCAAAAAGCCCACCCCAACTACCAGCAGCCCTACCACCACGGCCAGCATAGCGCCTCCCCCGGCCTCCGGTAGGAGTCCCACAGTGGGAGTAGAGGTCGGCGGGACGAAGGTAGGAGTGGAAGGCGGTGGCGGGGGAGGTGATGGGGAGGGAGATGGCGGGGGGGGAGACGGTAGGACGGGCGTCTCGGTCGGCATGGGACTGGCTGTAGGGGCCGGTACGGGCGTTTCGGTCAGTACGGGCGTCTCGGTCGGTACGGGAGTGGCTGTAGGGGCCGGGACGGGTGTCTCGGTCGGCGGGGGCGGGGAAGCAGTTGGCGTTATGCCCAGTCCCGAGCCATCTGCGGTGACCGGCCGGCCGAATAGGAACATCAGTGAAAGCAGTGTGGCTATAGTGAGGTGGACGATGCCCACCGTGGTTAGTATTCTTGCTCTATTCATCGCGGTCTCCTCTCAGTTCTTTCGCTCCAGCGCTGATGCGCCCTAATCGCCACGCAGCGTGACCGGTAGGAACACCTTATGCGCCCAAGGAACAACGGTCTGGTCCAGCCGCAAAGCCGGATCGCCCAGCAGGATGAAGGTGTCCAACAAGTCCAAGTTCAGGCCACTGGCGACCAGGGCCAGCTTCCCCGCCAGTGCTGCCTCCCCAATTGTCCCCACGCCATCAGCGAAGACAGCGTGGAAGAAGCCATCGGAGAGATGGGCGTGACCAGGCCCCACGCCCAACCCTGTCGGCCCCCAGGCGGCCACCGCCCCACCTCCAGACAAGGTGACCAGGTTCTCGTCCAGTGTCGGTTCCGGCCGCTGGAAGGCCCCGGTGAAGCAGGTCATCTCCACAACCACGGGCTGGCGGCGGTCGTTGTGCAGCGCCAGAAGATCGTCGAGGTGAAAGAATCGCTCAGCGGCCCACTGCTGCCACGAGGAATGACCGGTGAACTGGACCAGTAACGCGCCCCGATTCCAATCGCCCAGCAGGGCAGCGTGGAGGGCACCTGTCTCCTCGGCAGGACAATCGCTCGAATGGAAGGCAGATCCCACGCAATAGCGGCGGGTGACGGTGAACGGAGACGTGACGTAAGCAGTGGCATAGGCCTCGGACGAGGCAGCGAAGTCCCCCGCCCAGTCAGCATCGTCGGCCACCAGGAACACGTTTGCGTTCCAGCCACCGGGGGAGGGATCGGCCTCGTAGCGAACGATTTTGTCCACCACAGTCCGGGCCTCCTCTGCCGTCTGCACCGGCAAGCGGCCGAGGAGCAGGTCCGGCAAAGCATCTTCACCGTCCACGCAAGCGTAGCGATCGTCGGCGGCGGTCTCCCCGGCCCAGGGGTCCACGTCGGCCAGGTAGGGCGGGATGAAGGTGGGCGGGGACTCGGGCTGGTAACGTCGGGGGTCGAAGGAGCCATCTCCCACCAGCAGGATGTAGGCGGGATGGGGATCCCAGGTGGCGTAGGCGTCGGCGATGAAGGCCCGGATGGCCTCCGGGGCGGGCCGGCCGTCGCCGTAGGTGTCATAGATGCCGAGCACGTTGACTACGGAGATTGTGAGGCCCCGCGACTGGCGCAGGGCCAACAGCGGGGCCAGCGCATCAGCGAAGACGGGGTGGGTGATGATGAGAAGGTCGGCACCGGCAACGCCGCCCGCCGACCCGAGACGTTTCCCCCCCCGCGGGGAGGATTGAGGGGGGACAAGATGCTCTGGGGCCCGGACACACGTGGGCCGCCGGATGCCATCAGCCCCGGCGAGGATGTAACGGCTGGGGGCATCGCCTGGCGGGTCGCCCAAGGTGACGGTGTTGCCGTCCATCAGGACATCTGCCAGTCGCTGGGGATGGAGGGGATCGGTGACGTCGTATGTCCTCAGGCTAGACGTGTCCATCAGGCCAACGGTGTAGGCCTGCTGCCCGGCCCCACCCTCAAAGCGAAGCGACGTCCCAACCACTGCAGCGGAGCGGGCGTAGCGGACGGCGAAAGCGTCCAGCCAGGCCCCCTCCGTGCCCACGCCGGGGATGCCCGGCAGCGTCAGCGCGAGGGTGTTATTGCCGCTTTGCAACACGCCGGCCGGGATGGAGAGAATAGCGGTGGCCCCGGCCTTGCCGTCCCACTCCACCCGGCCCAGCGGCGTGCCATTGAGGGCCACGTCCAGGCGGTGGTCGGGGTCGGCGGCGACAGCAGTGTAGCCTATGAGCCACAGGGTCAGGGTGGCCGGCTGGCCGGCGTCCACCGCTGGGGTACAGATGGGGAAGGACGCGGTCGCCCGGTCAGGCCGGCGGAGTTCCTCCCAGACCCAGCGGTCGCCGTCTCGCCCCGGCGGCAGGTGGCCGCAGAAGCAATCCGGGGTGTAGACATGGTTCTCCTCGGCCACCTGCTCCACCCAGGGGATGCCGGTGGGAAGGCCAGCCGGGTCAGCGCTGCGGCGCGTCATTCGCAAGCCAGGGGTGATGTCGGCAACCAGCCGGTAGACATCCGCATTGATCCAGCGGCTGAAGCGAGGTTCCGCATAGAAGAGTAGCGCCTCGCCCGGCTCGAGGATAGCGTCGTCATCCCCCTCCCATTCGTAGGCCATCTCATCGTTACCCCGGAAGAGGCGCAGATTTCGGGGAGCGACTGGCCCCAAACTCAGACCCTCTAGATCCTCGTAAGTCACCCGATAGAGACCAGGGTTGGCTACCTCAATAAAGGCGGTCGGCACCTCACCGACATCGGTGCGCAGCAACCCCTGTCCGGAAGTTCGCGCGGCCGGGACGGCATCCCAGGGATTGAGGACCGCCTGCCGCACCTGTCTCAGGAGGGGATCCGGTGTCGAGGAGAGCGTAAGGGCTGAGAGTCCCTGGACCTCCCAGGACACCTCCACGCGAAGGCGATGGGTCACGCGCAACGCTCCCCCCTCCGGGAGGGCGGGGTAGAAGGTCAACCGGGCCAGACGGACGCCGCGCACGATACCGATTTCCTCCAAGACAACCGGAACGCGCACAGAGGGCCGGCTCTCCGCGTTGGCCGGAGCAAGTACCCCACCAATGGGATGTCCCTCTCTATCCCGCAGCACCCCCTCGGGCCGGGGGGCGGCGGCGATGGGAGCAGGAAGTGGCAGCGTCGTCTCCTCAACGGGGAGGAACCGCAGGGAGGGAATAGCGCCGGGTGGGAGGACGATCAGGGCGGAAGTGAAAGGGAGACGAGGCGCCCCTGGTTGCCCCGTCTGTGCGTAGCCCTCGGCTACCACGTCCACTGTCCCATCGTCCACGGACAGTACCCGTACCGGCGGCGCGACCCACTCTAGCACCAGGCCAGAGTGGTCGGCGAGGAGGAGATACACCCCCGGCGGCGGAGGAGAGGCGGACACCAAAGGCACGGCCGCTCCACCCCAGATGCCGACCATCAGGCCGACCAGGGAGAACACGCGCCGCCAGGCCCTCATCTCCATCTTCCCTCAGCGGCCGGCTCGCTTACCTCATAACCACTGGCAGGTAGAACCGCCAGGGCCAGGACGCTGCCTCCACCACGGTACTCACCGGCTCGTGGAAGGCCTCCCCACCAGAAGTATCCACGTCCGCCAGCCAGTACCACCAGAGGCCGTCGGTCGGGACGGCGTCCGTGTAGGCATAGGTCGCGCCGCCGCCGTGCACCTGGGAGGGAATGAAAGCCACCAGGCTGGCCCGCGAGCGATCCGGGACCGGGGCCCGGTACAAGTTGAAGCCGAAGTTGTCCACCTCCACCGCCGTGGCCCACTCCAACCGCACCGTGTGTCCGCTGACATCTCCCACCCGGAAGTAGAGCAGTTCAACGGCCGTGGGCACCTCGGCGCTGGCAGTGCCGACGCCACAGAGACAAACCCCGTACACAGTAGCCGTACTGAAGAAGGTGGCGCTGATCTCCGGCGTGACGGTGACCTGGTAGGTGACGGTGAGGCTGTCATCGGCGTCCACGGGCCCGATGTTCTGCCACACCAGGGTGGGTCCGGGAATGGCGTCCGGGTCCGTGGGCACCCCGGAGCCGACGACATAGAAGTGGTCAGGCGGTAGGGTGTCGGTGAGAGTGAGCGTGGCGGTCATCGGGCCGTTGTTGGTTACGTGGAGGGTGTGGGTGAAGGGCTCCCAGGCTGCCGCGGGCTCCACCGTCTTGACCATGTCGAGGTCGAGGGTGACGGTCACCGGGGTCATGACCCAATCCCCCCCACTGCCCACGTTCGAACCCACCCCGATTCCGTTGACAACGCTACAGCCGGCTGGACCTATCTCAAATGGGTCGTTGACGATCACCTCGAAGGTGATGCAGGTTGGGCTCCCCGCGATCACGTCGCCGATCAAGTACCCCCCTCCGTCCAGCGGGAAGGCTGTCGCAGGCGGTGGGTCGTCTGGTATCTGTGTCGGCGGCCCCGTGCCGTCGTCCAGGTGCGTGCTCCCAGGAACGTACGAAGCGTTGGAGGAGAAGACATCACTGACGGTGGCGCTGACGACGACGCTGCTGGCGACGCCGGTCCCCATGTTCCACGTGGTAATGGTGTAGGCCAGGGTGTCGCCCGGATCTACGAGGCCGTTCCCGTTAAGGTCGTTGGAGAGCAGCGCTTCCTTCTGGGTCCAGATGCCGGGCATGGGAACGACCGAGGTGCCCATGTCGAGATAGGGATTCCCCGTATGACCACTACCCATCTCCTCGCCCCAGACGGCACTGATGAGAGTGCCGTCCACGGTGTAGAGACGCATACCGGTCTGGTCGTCGTCGCTGTCGTCGTAGACCCGGACGGACTCGAAAAGAGAGACGGGGTAAGCCACGTCGTAGTAGTTACCGTTGGGGTCGGTGAGCGGCCCGGTTGACGGGTCACCGTCGTAGTCCACGTAGATAGTGGTCGTGCTCACGGCCGTCACCCACACCGGGCTACGGTTATCGTAGGGCCCGCCGGAGTAACCAAAGTCGTAGCCCGGTCCCCAGCCGACCAGGGCCACGGGGCTCAGGCCCCTCTCCGGCAGCAGGGTAAAGCCCCAGTCCCACACCACGCTGTCGGAGTCCACGGTGGCCATGGCGAAGAATGTGCTGCCATCACCAGTGTAGAAGTGGGCACCGGAGTCCTGTGGCATCGTGTACCTATAGACATCGCCGGCTGGTACAGTGAGGGTGGCAGGGCCCATTAGCGTCTCGGCCGTGACGATGATGTCCGTGGGGTTGGGGTTGAAAACCCAGACGTCAGTGTCGTTACCGGCCTGACCACCCACGGCGCTGTAATAGGAGTCGCCCCATAGCCCCGTCGGCCAGAGTGCGTACCAGCGGAGCTCACCCCACCCGGTGTCCGCCGGGTTCACGTCGCCGGTGACCAGGTCGGCCTGCACCGGCATGTTCGTGGTCACCGACCCGCCGGTCAGGATGCCGCCATCTACGTGGAGGCTCCCACCCTGATTCAGAGTGTGAGTAACGTCCGGGATGGTGTCGCCGTCCGTATCTATCTCCACCACCGTGCCGTCGTACTGCGCCATGACGAAGAGCGACACGTATTCGAACATGTCATTGGTGAGATCCTCGCCCACAGGCACGTCGAAGCGGGTACCGTACTTGCTGGTGTCGTAGACCTCCACGGCGCCGGCCAGGATCGTGCCAGGTTGCTCTGCCCACTCGGCGCGGCTGACGGCCACCTGGTAGGTGGCGAAAAACTTGTCCCCACCATCGTACAGGATGTCGGCTGGGTCGCGGGGATTGACAAAAACGGCGTTCTCCAGCGCGATGACATCGCCAGCGTTGAGCCCAGGGTCGGTGGGGTAACCAGGTGGGAAGCCATTGGCCGGATCGTTATCGCCCCAGACCTGGGTTGTGGCCTGGGTGGGTTTTTCGATGTCCACCTCGTAGCCGTCCTCCCAGTGATCGTAGTAGATGATGGTGGTAACGACGGTGCTGTTCGCGACGGGAACAATAGAGACAACGCTCATGATGTTGTAGTTGGGCGGGGTGGCACCGGGGTTGTAGAGAGCGTCCAGCGACGCGCGCATTTGCGTTTCGGAGAGTGGCACGAAGTAAGTTCGGCCCCCGGGGCCATCCTGGGCCAGCGCAGTGCCTGTTGCAAACGCCAGGCCGAGCATAAGCGCGGCGATAGAGACGGCCAGGGCTGCCACCAATTGGCACCGCTTTGTAACGTGAGTATGTTCTTGCTCAGACATAGTCTCCCTCCTCATTCCGGATGTATCTACGCCCGCCAGCTAGTACCACCAGAGCTCGCCGGCCGGTAGATTACCCCGCCGCCGCGCGCCTGGGAGGGGACGAAGACCACCCGGCTAGCCCACGAGCGGTCCGCCTGCGGTGCCCGGTACGGGTTAGAATCGAAGTTGTCTACCTCCACCGCTGCGATCCACCCCGCTTGCACATTGGAACTTTGGTAATCCCCCACCACGCAAGGGGAAACACTAATAAGTATACCACAACTGGTTGCAAAATGCACGCCGACGGAATGGCCTTATTTAGGGCACATAGCGCCCCACTTTGAACCCAAAAACAGACGTAAACACTGGCTTTCTCTCCGGTAGTCTGCTAGTATAGCAGAAAACTGTATGAGACAGGTGAAAAATAGCCAAGAAAACGACAAGGAGCCACCCCCGCTGGGGAAGAAGACCGAAGGGCAAATAGGATTATCTACGACTAGACGCACGGCGCCAGGTCTGCGTGCCGAGATGCCAGTATACCGATGTCCTTGCCATTCTGCCCTGTTTCGGAGTATAATACGGCACAGGGGGCAGGGGTGGCGAGCGAGAAGTGGGCTCCCCAGGCCTACAGGCCGACGTCAGATGGGAACTGATGGATCTTCAGTGAGTCGTTAAGGAAAGCCAGGAAGCATTGCGACACGAGGAATGGCCGGACTTGGCCTTTTCCCGGAATTCCTGGAAGTGGTGGATAGGAGCACAAAAGGCAAATGAACAACGAGAAACTGCGCCAACTCCCCAGCGTGGACCGGCTGCTCGGCGAGGAGGCCGTGCAGGAATTGGTTGCCGCTTACAGCCGCCGCCAGACGGTGGACGCACTACGCGAGACGCTCGACGCAGTGCGCAGTGAGGTACGAGCCGGGGTGGACGTGCCGGACGTCACGACGCTGGCGGCGCGGGTACGTACCCTCCTGCGAGAGCGGTTGGCCCATACGCTGCGCCCGGTCATCAACGCCACTGGCGTCATCATCCATACCAACATGGGGCGCGCCCCCCTTTCAGCCGCCGCACGGGCGGCGATGGAGGCGGTCAGCCGGGGCTACTCCACGCTGGAGTACGATCTGCAGGCGGGGCGGCGCGGTCACCGCACGGTGCACGCCGAGCGGTATCTGTGCGAATTGACCGGGGCAGAGGCCGCGCTGGTGGTCAACAACAATGCCGGGGCGGTGCTCCTGGCGCTGACCGGGCTGGCACGGGGCCGGGGCGTGGTCGTCTCGCGGGGACAACTGGTGGAGATCGGCGGCGGCTTCCGCGTGCCCGAGGTGATGGTGCAGAGCGGGGCGCGGCTGATCGAGGTCGGCACGACCAACCGCACCCACCTGCGCGACTACATAGCGGCGTTGGACGCGCATGAGGACGTGGCGTTGATCATGCGGGCACACCACTCCAACTTCCGCATCGTAGGCTTCACCACCGAGCCATCCCTGCCCGAACTGGTCGCGCTGGGCACAGAGCACAGCCTGCCGGTGATGGACGACCTGGGAAGTGGTGCACTGCTCGACACGGCCCGGTTCGGCCTGATGCACGAGCCGATGGTGCAGGAAAGCGTCGTGGCGGGGACAGCGGTAGTCTGTTTCAGCGGCGATAAACTGCTGGGTGGCCCGCAGGCCGGGATCATCGTCGGGCAGGCCAGGTACGTAGAGCCGCTCAAGCGCCACCCGCTGGCCCGCGCGCTGCGAGCCGACAAACTCTGCCTGACCGGATTGCAGGAGACGCTGCTCCACTACCTGAAGGACGAAGCCGCCGAGCGGGTCCCGGTCTGGCGGATGATCGCCACACCCCTGGCGGAAATCGAGCGGCGGGCACGCAGGTGGCGGCGGGTGTTGCATCGTAAAGGCGTCCCGGCTGAGATCGTAGACGGCGAATCCACCGTCGGCGGGGGTAGCCTGCCGGGCGAGACGCTGCCGACGAAACTGGTCGCGCTGCCGGTGGCGCACCCCGACCGGCTGGCGGCTGCATTGCGGGCCGCCGACCCGCCGGTGGTGGCCCGCATCGAAGAGGGCCGGCTGGTGCTCGATCCGCGCACGGTGTTGGTGGAGGAGGAGCGGGAACTGCTGAGGGTGGTTTTGGAGGCATTCGCGTGAAACAAGATCTGGACCGTCTGATGGAGGAACGTGGGCTGGACGCGGCCCTCGTGGCGGGGGCCGTGCACGGCAACCCGGCGATGTATTACATGACCAACGGCGCGGGACTCACAGGCGGGTTCGTGCTCAAGAAGCGGGGCGAAGAGCCCGTGCTTCTGTGCTCGCCAATGGAACGAGAGGAGGCCATCGCCAGCGGCCTCACCGTCGTGAATATGAGCAAGTACGATTTCGTGAGCATCCTCCGCGAGACGGGCGACCGACTGGCCGCCACCGTCGAATTGTACCGCCGCGTGTTTGCCGACCTGAGCGTGAGCGGCCGGGTGGGCTTCTACGGACTGGAGGACCGGGGCCGCGCCTGGGTGTTGCTCAACGCGCTGGACACACAACTGGAGGGCATCGAGGCCTACGGTGACTTCGACGTGACGCTGATCAACGCCGCCCGTGCCACCAAGGACCCCGCCGAGGCCGAGCGTATCCGGGAGGTGGGGCAGCGCACCTGCGCGATCGTGGCCCGCACCGTCGAGTTTTTGAGGTCGCACCGGGTGAAGGACGATGCGCTGGTGCAGGCCGACTCCACTCCGCTGACTATCGGGCGGGTGCACGAGGAGATCAACCGCTTCATCGCCGAGCAGCGACTGGAGGACCCCGAGGGCTTCATCTTCTCCATCGGGCACGATGCGGGCGTCCCCCACAGCAAGGGCCGCCCTGAGGACGTGATCGCGTCGGGGCAGACCATCGTCTTCGACATCTTCCCTCGTGAGGCCGGCGGGGGCTACTTCTTCGACATGACCCGCACCTTCTGCCTGGGCTACGCCCCGCCAGAGGTCGAGGAAGCCTACCGGGATGTGTACGAATGCCAGAGGAGTCTCATCGAGGCCTACGAGGTGGGGACGAAGGCGCGACGCTACCAGCACATGACCTGCGAGTTCTTCGAGAGCCGCGGTCATCCCACCGTCGCCAGCGACAGCAAGACCGATGTGGGCTATGTGCACAGCGTGGGCCACGGGCTGGGGCTGGCGGTGCACGAGGAGCCACGCTTCGGCGACGTGCCCACCAACAGCGACGTGCTCAAGCCCGGCCACGTCTTCACCTGCGAGCCGGGGCTGTATTACCCCGACCGGGGCTTTGGTATCCGCATTGAGGACGTGCTCTGGATTGACTCCGACGGCACCGTTCACAACCTGACCGACTTCCCGAAAGAATTGGTGATCGAGATGTAACACCCGAAAGAAGGAGACGATTGTGACCGCAGAAATGATTACAGAGGCCTCTGTACTAGACAATACCCACCTGGAACTTGACGAAGCCTTGCCGGAAAGTTTCGGGCAGCGGCTGGTGGTGTACATCACATCATTGCGCCCGGCGCAGGGTCACACTCTGCGCGAGACACAGGCTACATATCAGGCAGAAGTTGCCTCCGAAACCCGGGCCCGAGTCGTGCTCAACGCCAGGCAGGCGATGGTTGCCGCCAATCAATTTATCGTCGAACATCTGCCCGATTGCTTCTCTGCTGGGTTGCCCAAGTTGGTGCTTTTCCCAATCCGACCCCTCTGGCTCGTCCCTGTGCTTCTGACCTATCCCGGCGTCGGTGTAGTGGGAGAGGTAGGAATGCTGGCTGTAGACGGGGACCATCCAGTCATTGTGGGATGGACACCGCTGGAGGAAATGGAGGCACTGGCTCAAAAGCTCTACGAAGAGAACCGGGATGAAATCGAGATTGCCTTTTCGTAGGCAGGAACATCCCTACTCCTGTACAGTGGCCGGCCTGCGGATTCTTCTCGCTCACCACGGTATCGAAATAGATGAGGCCACGTTACGTCGAAAATGTAAGACGCAGGAGTTCGGTACCTATGCCAGGGACGTTCTGGCATGTGCCCGCGAGCTTGGTTTCACAGCAACTATCGATCACCTCTCGCTGGAGCAATTGCAGATGCTGATTGACCGCGGCGTGTTTCCGATCGTCTACATCAATATGTTCCCAACAAGCCAGATACCATACGTCCACACAGTCATCGTGGAAGACTATGAGGCCGACCGGCTGCTGCTGGTTGATCCCAACACTGGGCCGGGGGAGATTCGAGCGGCCGACTTTCTGGAAGCCTGGGAGATACACGGCAATATGGCGCTTGTCTTGCGGATGGAGGCGAAATGATCCGTATCCTCGCTATCGAAACTTCCTGCGACGAGACCGCTGCCGCTGTGGTCGAGGACGGGCAGCGTATCCTATCCAACGTCATCGCCTCGCAGGTCAAACTGCACGCCCGCTACGGCGGCATCTTCCCCGAGATTGCCTCCCGCGCCCACATCGAGGCCATCGTGCCCGTGATCGAACAGGCGATGCGAGAGGCCCACCTGGGCTTCAACGACCTGGACGCCGTGGCCGTGACCTACGGGCCGGGGCTGGCAGGCTCGCTCCTGGTGGGAGTCAACGCCGCCAAGGGACTCGCGCTGGGGCGCAATCTGCCCTTGCTGGGGGTCAACCACCTGGAGGCGCACATCTACGCCCATTGGCTGGAAGTGGAGAGCGAGAGTGCGGCCCCGGCAGGGCTGGAATTCCCGCTGTTGGCGCTCATCGTCTCCGGCGGCCACACCGAACTGATCCTGATGCACGGTCACGGCCAATACGAGTACCTGGGCGGCACGCTCGACGATGCCGCGGGCGAGGCCTTCGACAAAGTGGGGCGGCTGCTGGGGCTACCCTACCCCGGCGGGCCGGCGATCCAGGAAACGGCCCAGGAGGGCAACCCGGCAGCCCTCCGCTTCCCCCGCGCCTGGCTGGATGATAGTTACGACTTCAGTTTCAGCGGACTCAAGACCGCCGTGTTACGCGTGGTTCAGGAGTACAGCGATCCGCCCCGGGGCCGCCTGCTGGCCGACCTGGCGGCCAGTTTCCAGGCGGCGATAGTAGATGTGCTGTCGGCCAAAGCAACGCGAGCAGCGGAGGAATTCGACGTGACGGCTGTGCTGCTCTGCGGGGGCGTCTCGGCCAACCAGTCGCTGCAGACCACGACCGCCGAACGGGCCAGCGTGCCGGTCTACTATCCACCGCCGATCCTGTGCACCGACAACGCTGCGATGGTGGGCGCCTGCGCGTATCAGCGCTTCATCTCCGGTGAGCGGGCCGGCTGGGACCTGGACGTCGTGCCGTCGCTGCGGCTGGTGTGATGGGAGCAACACAATGAGGCCACGTGATCTTCCGCGCAATGCTGCATTGGCGCTTCGCAATCTCCTACGTTCCCTGCGCCGCCAGGGGCTCGACTGCGTCGTGCTGCCCATCCGCGGTTCCTACCCGGAACGGACGGTCCGGCGTGACCCGTTGCCTTTCCCCTTCAGTCGCCTGCCGCTCTTTCCCCAGGAGGTCAGCCTGGAGAACATGCGGGCGATGGTGGAGATGATTGGCGCAGACCGGCGCGTGCAGGGGGTGGTGCTGCGCTTCGACACGCTCCAGGCTGGACCGTCTGCGCGCTACAGCCTGCGCCACATGCTGCTCGGCCTGCGCGCCAGGGGAAAGCGCCTTATAGCCTGGCTGCCCACCGCCAGCACCTGGGACTACTATCTGGCCTCGGCCTGCGACGAGGTCATCCTTCCCCAATCCGGCCGCCTCTTCGCGCTGGGACTGCGGGCCGAACCAGTGTTCCTCAAGGATACCCTGGCGCTGGTGGGGGTAGAGGCGGACATGGAGGCCATCGCCGAGTACAAGGTCTCGCCCGATACCTTCCGCCGCTCGACGATGAGCGAGCCGCACCGGGAGATGCTGAACACCATCCTCGACTCCTACTTCGACGAAATCGTCGCCACCGTCGCCGATGGACGCGGGCTCGACGCGGCGCGGGTGCGTGCACTGATTGACGCGATGCCGCTCACGGCCGCCGAGGCGGTCGAGACAGGACTGGCCGACGCGGTGCTCTACGAGGACGAGTTGGCCGCGCATTTCCCCGTCGCTGCGGGTGGAGAGAAGGGGAACGGCGAAAGCCCGGCCACGTTGTGCACTTGGCGGGAGGCCGCCCGCTGGCTCCGCAAGCCGGTCAAGTGGACCACGCGCACTTGTCTCGGCGTGGTGTCGCTGGAAGGGCTCATCGTGCCGGGCCGCAGCCACCGCATCCCGATGCCCGTGCCAGTGCCGCTCCCCTTCGGCGAGGCGCAGGCGGGGGCGGAGACGATCGTGCAGGCGCTGCGCCGCGCCGAGGCCGATAAGCGCATCGCGGCGGTCATCTTCCACGTCGAAACGCCCGGTGGCTCGGCAATCGCCTCCGACATGATCTGCCGCGAGGTGCGCCGGCTGCGGGAGCGCAAACCGGTAGTCGTGCTGATGGGGGAGCAGGCCACCTCGGGCGGCTACTACGTCTCGGCGCTGGCCCACCACATCGTCGCCCGCCCGACCACGCTGACTGGATCCATCGGCATCTGGGGCGGCAAGTTCGTCGCAGCGGGCCTGTACGGAAAACTGGGAATCGGCCGCGAATCGGTACAGCGAGGCGCGATGGCTGGCATCTACTCCGAGATGGCTCCTTTCAACGAGGAGGAACGGGCCCGGGTGCGCCGTGATCTGGGCGAGGCCTATGCCCGTTTCAAGGCGCGCGTGGTCGAAGGCCGCGGGCTGACAGAGGAACAGGTGGAAGAGATCGCACGCGGCAGAGTATGGACCGGCGCTCAGGCGCATGAGATTGGGCTGGTGGACGAATTGGGCGACTTTGAGACGGCACTGGCAGTAGCCAAGGAGTTAGCCGGTCTCAAGCCAGAACTGGAGTACACGATTGTGCAAGTAGCCCCCCCCCGGCACACGCTGCTCCCGCCCCCCTTCCCACTTGCAGGGGGAAGGGGCAGGGATGGGGGTCTGAAGGCGATGCTTGACGCTCTGCAGGGCCTGGCTTGCGAGCGGGTGTGGGCGCTGGCCCCGTGGATGGTACGGGTGCGAGGGTAGAGTAGAGACAGGAGAGATTCATCCAATGAGTGAACCGGTCCATCGTTGGAGCGCTTTCACCAAGCGCGCTGTTGCACTGATTATCCTGATGCTGCTGGCGCTGACGATCCACCGTTTTCGTGACGTCCTCCCGCCACTGATGATCGCGTTCCTGCTGGCCTTCATCCTGAGTCCCATCGTTGGCTTCGTTACCGACCGTCTTCACCTTTCACGCGGGCTGACCACGGCCCTCGTCTTCCTGGTCCTGATTGCGGGGATGCTGGGGGTGGTGGTGGCCGCACCGGTAAGCGCCGTCTCGAATGTTGTGCGGGCTGTGCGTGAAACACAGTTTGACGTTATCCGCATCATCACCGACCTCGGCGCCTCCTTTGAGCGGCCCGTGGAGATCGGGGACTATTCCCTGGACCTGAGCGACGTGTACCAGGAACTGAGTGCAATGCTGACTTCTTTCGTGGCCTCGGTCGCGGAAGGGACCCTCGACGTCGTGTTCGACCTCGCATCGGGAGCCTTCTGGTTGATTATCATTCTGATAGCCACCTTTTACCTGGTCAAGGACGCCGACCGCTTCGTTGAGCAATTGGATAACCTGGCTCCTCCTGGCTATCGCGAAGACTTCGTGCGCGTGCGCCAACAGACTGCGGATGTGTGGAACGCATTCCTGCGCGGCCAGTTGGTGATGGGCCTGGTGATGATGATCATCACGACCGTGATCTGCACAGCCGTCGGGCTGCCCTATGCAGTAGTGATGGGGCTGATCGCAGGGGTGATGGAGTTCATACCTAACCTCGGCCCCATCCTCGCGCTGATACCGGCAGCACTGGTGGCCCTGTTCGAGGGCTCCATCTTTCTGCCACTGAGCAACTTCTGGTTCGCAGTGCTGGTCATCGGACTATACATCGTGATCCAACAGGTCGAAGGAAACCTGATCCTGCCCCGCGTCATGGGTAGCAGCCTCAACCTGCATCCGCTGGTAGTGTTGATCGGCATCATCATCGGTGGCAGTATGGCCGGCATCCTGGGAATGCTGCTCGCCGCGCCAGTTCTCGCGACGTTGCGTGTCCTGAGCCACTACGTCTTCTGTCGCCTCTACGACCGCGATCCCTTCGCCGAGCCGGAGGAGGAAGCAGCGCCGCCCAAGCAGGGCCTGCTCAAACGAGCAGCCGAAATAGCCCTGGACCGGCTGCAAGAGAAGGCGGAACAAAGTGTCGAGAACCAGGATGCAACCGGCGCGGGCGACGGATAAGCCTGGCAGAGCCAAACTTGACCCAAGTATAGCAGATGGATGTGACAAACGAGTGACAAGGCGGCCTCCCACTCGCCTCGAGCCTGGTGAATCGTCCCCTGCACGTTGAGGGTGTAGGCGTACTCACTCTGACGATCAAATGCCTGAGCCAACTCCAGCGCCCGGCGCACCAGTGGTTCCGCGTGGTCGAACTGACCCAGCAGGCAGTGGTAGTAGGCCACGTTGCTGAGGATGCCGGTTTGTTGGTGGCGGTTGCCGTAAGCCTCCATCAGGCTCAGGGCCGTGTGCCACGCATCCAGCGCCCCGGTGAAATCACCCGGGCTGGAGAGCATTTTGCCTTTGAGGGAAAGAACCCCTCGGCCCGGTCGAAATCGCCCTGGCTCCGGGCGCTCCCGGCCAGGTCATGGTAGACGGTGTAGAGCCCGGCGCGGTCCCCCTGTGTCTGGAGAATGGATTCGGCCTGACGGCAGAGCCGCTCGGCCTGAGCGTGGTCGCCACGGAGTGTAGCCAGTTGAGAGCGGGTGAGGAGCAGCCAGGGGTGATGCCCGGCGATGGAGGGAGAGAGGGAATTGCTTCAACGCTGTTCTCCGTCTCCAGGACGTAGTCGCACAAGCCGGCCGACATGTCGCGTAAGATCGCACTGCGCGTGAGGAAGGACTGCACACTGAGCGACAGCGGCGGGTCCACCCGTGCGACGATGACCAGGTGGACGTGCGGCAGCGGATGGATCAGCAGGAGGTCGAGAGCAGCGTGAATGGGGGAAGCGATGACGGCGTGGTAGTCGTCGAGGACGCAGGACACCTAACTTGCGCGCGGTGACCAGAGTAGTATAATCACTGCAAGCTTTCATCCCGTTGTCTGCTCGTGTCTCCCGGGCCAGGGTGGATGCCGAAACTCGTATGGAGGATTATCCACTATGCGCGAAATCTCCGTTGCCACAGTACAAATGAAGCCCGAACTGGGCCAAATGGAAGATAACCTGGTTAAGATGAGTGAGTTCATCGCCCGCATCGCGACCGAACAGCCGGTAGACCTGATCGTCTTCCCGGAACTTATCACGACGGGGTACGAGGTCGGGCCCCGCTTCCCTCAATTGGCCCAGCGCGTCCCGGGCCCTACGGTCAACCTCATCGCTCAGCGGGCGAGTGAGTCTGGCGTACATGTCGCCTTTGGGATGGTCAGCAAGGAGAAAGTCGAGAGCATTCTTTACAACACCGCCGTCCTGGTCGGTCCCGATGGCGACCTCATCGGCCAGTACCACAAGGTGCACCTGCGGGGAGAGGAACGGATTGCCTTCCGTCCCGGCTATCGGCTCAATACCTTCGAGACCACATTTGGCACCGTCGGGATGATGATCGGGTGGGACCTGGCCTTCCCAGAGGTGGCGCGCAGCCTGGTGCTGGAAGGGGCAGAGTTGATGGTGGTATGCGCCAGTTGGGAGCAGCCTTATGCCGACGAATGGCGAGTCTACCTGCTGGCACGGGCCTACGAGAACGCAGTCTTCGTGGCTGCCGCCAATCGAGTAGGAGAGGAGCCCTCATATACCTTCTTTGGCCAGAGCAGCATCGTCGGCCCTCGAGGAAAAGTCTACACCAGCGTGGACGAACCCAGCGAGGGCTACGCCGTGGCGCGCATTGACCTGGACGAGGTGCGGCAGCACCGGGAAGAGACGCAGATTCTGCAGTGCCGCCAACCAGCGGCGTATCGGGCCGTCGCCAGGAGGTACTGAAAGATCGCGTGCGCATCCATACTGGCAACGGGATCACCTACACTCTCCAGGAGCATCCGGGCGCAGTGTTCATCGTACCGGTGACCGCCGGTGGACGACCGTGCCCCTGCACGCCGTCATCAGCCAGGAGGCAATGCAGCAGATCGTCGTGATGCAAGAAATCGGTCACGCGGTTCAAAATCTCCTTCAGCCGTTCTTTTCTCAGCGGTTCGTTGATACTACCGCAATCGTGAACAGCCTCCCATCCGCCCGCCCGAACACCTCTGGGAAGTAGAACTCCTGGGCGGTGGTGGGGATGACCTGGTACTCGCCCGGCAGCGTGGCGCGGAAGGTGTAGACGTACTCGTAGGTGCCCGCCGGCAGGTAGTCGGCGAAGAGCGCTACCCTGTCGTCCCGTATCTCGCTACGGCTGTACCAGCGCCACCACCACCAGTAGAACCAACGCCACGACTGCTCCTCTGTCTCGCGGTACAGTCCCGGCTCCTGCTCCGCCAGGCTCGTCGTCTCCAGGCTGGTGTCAATCGCCTCGGCCCCGGCCGGCAGCGGATCCTCGACGACGACGTAGTACAGGTCGTGCGGCGCGATCATCGTCAGCCGCACCTGCACCACGTCCCCGACCCGCGCCTCATTTACCTCCTCACAGCGTTCCTGCCGTTCATTGTTCATTGATTCATTGTTCATTGATTCATTGTCCATTGATTCATTGTTCATTATACGGCAGTACTGGCGCGACACGATGATCCCCCGGTTCAGCGGCTCGATCTCCTCCACCGGCAGGTAGACCTTGAGGTGGGCGGTGTAGTAGAGGCGGCCCTCGCCCGGCCCACGCGCCACCGTCAGCCGGTTGCCCACGTCGGCGAGCAACTCGGCCACATCCACCCGCAGTTCTACCGGCTCGTCAATTGTGTCCGGGGTCACGGAGCCCTGCGCCAGTGCTTCGTCGTTGAGCCGCACGTCATAGTCGTACTCCCCGGCCAGTTCGCCGGTGACGGCCATCCAGTCAGTGAGGGCGATGAGCGCCCAGGCGGTCTCCTGCGTCGTCTCCCAGATGCCATCCTGGCGGGCGACCATCAGCCAGCGCACCACGTTGGGGATGAGCCCCCCTCCCCGGCCCTCCCCCTGCGAGGGGGAGGAAGACAGCCGCACCAGCGCGTCCAGGATGACGGCGGTCGAGCGGGTGTCGGTGTTCATCGCCCACCAGTCGTAGTCCGCCTCCTCCCAGTGGGCACCGGTGGCGCTGAGGATAGCTGCGTTCTGTAGATCAGAGAGGAGAGTAGAGATACGAGAGTCGTTCTCGTCAATCAGATGCAGCGTCAGCGCCAGGAAGGCCCGTCCGTAGTGGCTGAGTTTGTCGCGGCGGCGGTACAGGTCGCCGGTGTACTCGCTGGCGTGGGCGGTTGGGCCGGCCTCGGCCATCACGTAGAGGATGAACGCCTGCCGGTTGGCCTCGCGGTAGGATCGGAGTTCGCGGGCTCTCACCAGCGCACTCTCCAGGTAGCCCAGCCCACGCTCGATCACGTCCTCTCGCATCTCAAAGCCGGCTTCCTGTGCCTTGGCCAACGCGAAGACGACGTAGGCGCTCAGATAGGGATTGCTCTCGCCCTCGTACCACCAGCCCCAGCCACCGTCGGCGTGTTGCTGCAAGTAGAGCTTGCTCAGCCCCTCTCCGACCAGGCCGGGCAGCCTGGCTTCCAGTTCGGGGTCGGAAAGCCCCAGGTCGCGCAGGGCGCGGTAGGTGAGCACGTTAGGCAAGAAGCGGCTGACGGTCTGCTCGGTGCACTCGTAGGGGAAGTGCTCCAGGTAGGCCAAACCGTCGCGCATACCGGCTGCCAGCGACGGGTCGAGCCGGATGGAAAGTTCACCCCGCCTCTCCCCCTTTCCTCCCCCCCAATGGGGGGGACTGAGGGGGGGCAAGGCCACCACCTCGGTGCGGCTGTCCTCGCCCACCAGTTGCCCGCCGGTGCCGACGATCTCCGGCGCGGTGTAGCGGTGGACCAGCAGCGTGCCCTCCGGGCCGGTGGTCAGGCGCGGGCGGGCAGCGTCGGAATACTCACCTGCAACGGCGCTCATCACCACGTCCACCGCCTCCACGTCCTCCACCGTGACCCACCAGGTGACCTTCGCCTCCGCGCCGCCAGCAATGGAGACCGTCTGCGCGGATGGGTCTTCCAGCGCCAGCCCCTCGGCGTGCAGCGTGGCCTCGACCATCTGCGCCCCTTCTGTGTTGTTGCTGACCAGCGCCGCCAGTTGTGCCCGGTCGCCGGCGACGAAGAAGCGCGGTGTCACAGGCCGCACTAAAAGCGGCTTGGTGACCAGCAGGTCCACCGTCGCCTCGCCCACCTGCGTGTCAGCAGTCACGCCCACACCCCGGAAGACCCAGGTGGTGAGGTTGTCCGGCAGTTCGACCTCAACCGTGGCCCGGCCTGCGCGGTCAGTGACGACAGTACTGTCCCAGAAGGCGGTGTCGGCGAACTGCTCCCGCAGTTGGACACCGGGCGGGAGTTCCGCCGCCGCTTTGCGCATCCCCTCTTCTTCAACAGCCATCTCGGCCACTGTCGTGGGCATCGGCGCCGCGGCAGGCACCTCAACCTCTCCACCGCCCATTCCCAGGTCCCGTGCTGCGAAGTGTTCTTCCATCTCCTCCATCTGCTCCAGCAGCAGCCGGTTGACAGAGATGACCAGGCTACTGGCGGTCGAGACACCCAAGCCCCGCTGCCCGTAGAACGCTTCCAGGATGGCACCCGGCGCGCGAGGCTGCAGGCTCAGCACCGCCTTGTCCACCAGGTCGAGCGAGAAGGCTGCCTGCACCGGCTCGCCCCCCGCGTCGCGGGCTTCCACGTCGAAGGAGGCAGTGTCGCCCGGCTCCGCCTGCCAGTTCTGGCCGGTCTCCGACCGAGCCAGGCTGGGTGTCAGCGTGATGTGTAGTTCCTGTTCCACCGGTTCGACCGTCAGCATGACGTAGCCCACCTTGTGGGTGGCGGTTCGCCCCCCCCCCCGCCCCCCCCCCAGGGGGGGGGGGGGGGGGTGGGG
>CAZZEX010000080.1:0-22927 GCA_964653285.1 uncultured Anaerolineales bacterium | reverse complement strand
TCCTCTAACAGCCCCTTTCCCGCAAAGCAGATCGGTCGGTCAGCAGTACGCCCCCAACAGACCGGGCATGGGTTCATAATATAAGCGTAATACTCACCCCGGTTCTCGACAGTGCTTCTCTGGTCACTGACCTGGGTGAAGAGTTTCGCCATCGCCGGGATCCCGGCCTTCAGTTTAGCACCCAGCGGCAGCACCTTGAAAGCCAGGTCGCCGACGCCGGAAAGCGCTCCCAATCCCTGGAGCCCCCTGGCGAAAGAGGCCCGACCAGCGCGCAACTGCAGCCCACGCCCCCCGCGCGGCCCATACATCTCCTCCAATGCCCCATTCAGAGCCGAGTAGTCCGCAAAATCGAACTCCTTGTTCAGGTTAGTGGGTGGATAATTATCAATCAGGTGCGACAGGCCAGCCAGGTTCAGAATGGCGTTCAACCCGTTCTTGCCCATGACCTCTTCCATCGCTTCGATGTAAACGCGGGCGACTATGTTGGGATAGTAATAACCACTTGGTTCAATCCGCGGCACTTTACGTCCTCCTTCTGGTGTTTCGTCTACTAGGCTTCCAGGACGGTAGCCAGATCTTCGGACGCACGGCGCATGTCCAGAAAGAGCAAGCCCAGTTTGGTTTGCTGGCGGGCCAGCACAGTCAGGACGGCCTCCTCGCCAACGGCACGGAGAACGACGTACCCCTTCTCTCCCTTCACGTACACTTCATCAAGCACGCCACGTCCCAATTCGCTGGCGATGCGCTCCCCCAGGGAAAGCATCGCAGCGGACATCGCGGAGACACGATCCTCTTCGACGCCCCCCGGGAGAGAGGAGGCCATTGTAAGCCCATCCACACTCACAACGGCCGTAGCCTCGACATCTGGCGTGTTCATCTGCAATTCCTGTAACCGCCTCACCAGGCGCTCAGTACGGGATATTTGTACCATCGCTGCCTCCTTGACATCTACCCTTGACGCTGACGCGCTTAAAACTACACGGATGTGAGAGTACCACACATAATGCAAATTGTCAAGCGCTTGTCACCTCTTTCCGCTGATGGTATAATCACAACTTACATTTCGTTGTGAAATCGTTGTGAAAGGGGGCTGCAAGCAAGTGGAAGCCATTGAACAGGCTGTCGTTATGTTCCTGGAAACGGTTCTGCACACTATTCGCTGGCCCGGCGTGGTTATCATCATGGCACTGGAGAGCGCCAATATCCCCATCCCCAGCGAGGTGACGATGCCACTGGCCGGTTGGATGCTGGTGCAAGAGAGCGGCCTCAACATCTGGCACGCCGTCCTGCTGGGAGGTCTGTACGGCGCACTGGGTTGCACACTGGGGTCAGTCGGTTCTTACGCGCTGGGCTACTATGGCGGCCGGCCTCTGTTAGAAAGGTATGGACGTTACATACTCATCACTGAGCACGATTTGGAACAGGCTGACCGATGGTTTACTCGTTGGGGCGATTGGGCTGCCTTCATCTCGCGCCTGCTGCCCATCGTGCGCACGTTCATTTCCTTTCCTGCCGGGGTCGTGAAAGTCCCTCTGATGCGCTTCACTCTGCTCACCCTCGTGGGGTCCTTCATCTGGTGCGGGGCGCTGGCGGGAACCGGCCACTGGTTTGGCTCCCAATGGGAACTCATTCGCACTTATATGCGCCCCTTCGATATCCCTATCGCCATTATGTTGCTGACTGGCTTCTCTTACTACGTCTATCGGCATATCAAACGGGCCCAACATCCAGCCGCTCCAGAGCCCCCCCCCGAGTAAGACATCAGTCGGACGCGCACGAGGCCGGAGCCCCCCACCCCACGCAGCGCCCGTCCCACCAGCCAGAGCATGATCAGCGGCGGAAGAGCCGCGCCTGCCAACCAGCCCACCCGTGCAGGGTCAGCGGAACGCCCAATCCGGGGCCCAACGCCATTATGGCCGCCGCAGGCAGAGTCTCGGCTGCAGTCAGTGTACCTCCGCCAGCGAGGGTCAACACCAGCACCAGCAGTCCGCCTCCGAAGCCCAGCGGGACAAGGGCACCACCCGCGATGCCGACGATGAGCCACAGCGCACGGCGTTGCACCCTTCGTCCTTCCTGCTTCCCTGCTCCCTTCTTCCCTATGCTACAGATTACCGCTCCTCGATCAGAATCGCCTCGATGACGTCAGGCGACGGCTGACCAGGACCCGGTTGGGTTGGCGTGAGGCTCTCGACGACGTCCATCCCCTCAATGATGCGGCCGATGATAGTGTATCTCTCGTTGAAGTCCGGCTGAGGTGCGTAGGTGATGAAGAACTGGCTGCTGTTGCGACCCGGCGCAGGACTGAACAGGGCCAACATACCAGCCTGTTCGAAGGTAAGGTCAGAGCTGACCTCGTCGCCGCAGTAGTAGCCCGGATAGGGCAAGCCCAAACCGACGTTGGTGGGATCACCGCTCTGAGCCACAAAGCCCGGCTCGACGTGGAAAAAGGCTTGTCCGTCGTACCAGCCGTCCCGCGCCAGGAAGACGAAACTATTGACGTTTGTAGGTACCTGGTCAGCAAAGAGTTCGACGACGATGTCCCCCTTGCCCGTGCGGATGGTGGCGACGTACTTCTTGCCAGGGTCAATCACCTGGGACGGAACCTCAGTATACTGATCAAGTGGGTGCAGCACCAGGCTAATGAAGGCGTCAATGACGACAGGGTGGAGACCCAGTTGTGGGTAAAAGACACTGTTGACCACATAGGTCGGAGTGGCTAATGGGCCGTACTGGCTATACTCCTCGTAATCGGCCATAATCTTTTCCCGATAGACGTGGTCATTCAGATCCTGGGCGAAGCGGTCGGTGTCGAGCCCCAGTTCCGCAGCGTACTCGACCAATTGCGTTGCCATCTCGTCTTCGGTTAGACTGTGCCATTCCCCTTGGCGTTCGTACAGCAGATCGTGCATCTCCCAGAACTTTCCCTGAGCACTGGCGGCCTCGACGGCCTCGGCAGTGATGACCGCCTTATCGTGGATGCTGATCAGTGGCAGGTGGCGATAAAGGAATCGAATATCATCACCATGTACACTCTCCAGATACACCCGCAGCGATGCCAACGCTGCGCAGCCTGGACACTGAAAATCAGCGTACTCGATAAAGGTGATGGGGGCGTCGGCGGGCCCGTGAACGTGATCCTCTTCCGTCACTGGCGGAATGCGGGATTCGACCGGAAAGTCGAGTGGCTGCGTCGCGCAGGCAGCCGGGCCGGAAGGTGTCGCGCTCACAGGCGGCGCGGCAGTAGCCGTCTCTGGAACAGACGTAGGCGACGGCGACGGCAACGGCGATGGCGTCAGACTCGCCGATTCCCCGCCACATCCGGCAACCAGTCCTAGTAACAGAGCGGTCAATAGCAGCACCAGTTTACGCATAGAGGTCTCCTTTGTCCGAAAGATGGGTGATATTGTACCACAAAGAGGCAAACTCGGCTACCGGGTTGGTAATTGTTCACCCGCTACGACGCGCTTGATCTGGCCCTGGAGACGGCGACGGTTCCCGACGAAGTCGCAGGCTTTAGGTGAACTAATTGCGACATCCCTATGCCGGACGCGACAGGGGGTGAACACGACTCGCTCAATTGGCCTCGATGACGAATTCGACTCGGCACTCATCCCTCCCCCCGATATATTTTATCACACTTTGTGGTGGCGAAAATCAAAAGCGCCAGCGTCCGGTGAGGGTCGTGACCCCCGTTCGGTAGGCTCGCGCCGCAGCCTGGCGGTGGGGCTTCAAGATGAACTCAGGCTATTTGGCAAGGAGCGGCATTTGGAGTACAATGCTGTGGCTAGGGTATGCAGAGAGAAGGATCCAATGACCAAAAAAAGTAGACCACGGGCCGTGGTAGAAGATCGTATCGAGGTGGCCGCCTCGCCTGAGGTGCTGTGGACCTGTTTCGCCGACCTCAACAAGTGGCGCCATTGGTTCCCAGCGCTGATTGAGGCAGAATGGATCGCCGGTATCCCCTGGACCACGGGGGCACAGTTTCGCCAGACCGTGAGGTTTGGCTTTCCCCTCGGCAGAGTGACGGGAGTCGCCACCATCACTGAAATCAGCGCTTCGCCCTACGTGGCCTGGGAAGGGAAGATAGCAGGGATGGAAACGACCCACGGTTTCCGTTTCGACGCCACCGCTGGCGGGACCGAGGTGCTCAGCCGCCACGAGTTCTACGGCTCCCTGGCGCTGCTGGCCCGTCTCCTCTTCCTCACCCGTCGCGTGCACAAGATTTACCAGGCGGCGCTGGAGGGGTTCAAGGCTTACGTCGAGACAGGAACCGTGCAACTGAAGACACCGATGTAGGGACACGCACATCAGAAGGCGAAACTCCTTTGCCACTGCGCCCCAGATCAGAAGATATTAAAACGAGAATGCAACAGAAAGGACCAACCAATGCGCGGGACCGGAGTGATTCTGACCCTGGCGCTCGCCCTGCTCACCGCGTGCACGGTGGTCGCAACTCCTGCGCCGTCCATCACGCCGTCGCTTACCACCGTCCCCACCCCCACCCCGTTGACGCCGGGCGACGAAGCAGGCTTCGCACGACAAAGGGAGCGAATGGTGATCGAGACGATTGAGAGACGTGGCATTAGCGACGAGAACGTGCTGCGCGCCATGCGCGCTGTCTCTCGCCATCTCTTTGTGCCCGAAAGTGAGCGAGATTACGCTTACGGCGACTACCCACTACCCATCGGCTATGGCCAGACCATTTCCCAGCCCTACATCGTCGCCCTGATGACTGAGTTACTTGAGTTGAAAAAGGGAGACAAGGTGCTGGAGGTCGGTACAGGCTCCGGCTACCAGGCCGCCGTGCTGGCCGAGATCCCTGGCGTCGAGGTCTACACCATTGAGATCATCCCCAAACTGGCTGAGAGCGCCCGCCAGCGGCTGGAGAGCCTGAGTTACACCAGCGTCCAATGTAAGCAGGAAGATGGCTACTACGGCTGGCCCGAACACGGTCCCTTCGACGCCATCATCGTCACCGCTGCCCCTGATCACGTGCCACACCCGCTGGTGGATCAACTGGCTGATGGAGGACGGATGGTAATCCCTGTCGGGCCGCCGGGCGGTTACCAGACGCTGTGGAAGTTTGTGAAAGAGCCGGACGGGGAGTTACGGGCCTTCAATATGGGAGGCGTCGCCTTTGTCCCGCTCACCGGGCCGGGAGCAAAGGAGCATCCCTACGAGGGGGGAGACGAATAGCCCCGGCCGTGACCAAAGCTCCCATATAGCAGGCCGCCCCCACCGCCAGGACAGCGGAGAAGCCTAAGGAGAGCGCCAGCAACGCGGCCAGGATCGAGGCCACGACCGAGACCGCCCCGTTGACCCCCCAGGCCCAGGCGATGAGGGCCGGAGCTCTTCTCTCCAGCAGTGCCAATCCCTTCGGGAAGGGCATCCCCATCAGCAGGCCCGGCGGGGCCAACGCCACCACCGTGACGACCAGCCGGCTTCCCAGCGACGCCGCCAGTGTCGCCTCAAAGAGGGCCGGCAAACCCAGCGCGTAGGCTACGAGGAGCACCGGCAGCAGGATCAGCACCACCCATAGCGGCACGCGGCGCGAGAACAGGCTCCCCAGCCCGGAAAACAGAAGCAGCGCGAAAAGCACCGTCGCCATCGCATAGGCCGGGTGTCCGAGAAAAAGGATGAACCGCTGCAGGAGTGGGATCTCCACACACAGATACCCCAGCCCCAGCAGTGCGAAGTACCCCAGCGTCGCACCCAACGGTCCCCCCCGTCCCACCCCACCCCGTCCGTGCACCGCCAGCGGCAGCAGAATTAGCAACACGGCTGCGACCACCGCCAACGCCAACAACGCCAGCAGCACGAAGTAGCCCGCGCCCCCGAAGGGCTGCCAGGTATGACCGGCCATCGCCAGCACCTCCGGGGTCTGCCGCCACTTGAAAAAGTGGCCGAAGAAAGGCCGGTCATCGTCGGGCGGCTCGACGTTGAAGGGATAAGCCCGATACCAGGCGCCTCTGTTCCCCGCTTCCAGCAACCCGACGCAGGCGCGGTAATAATCCGGCTCTGGCAGCACGTTGTAGTGGTTGACCTCGTCCGGGCGTATGCCGGGAAGGTAGACGAGGTCAAAGGCACGCGGCGCGGCGAAAGCGCGGACGGCCTCCAGTTCCCCCTCCGTGAACGCACCACGCCGCACCAGGATGAGCATCTGCTGGTAACTGCGCAGCGCGACGACGCTGACCCGCGGGTCACCCCCGGCCCGCTCGACCGCCTCTATCGCCAGCGCGAAGGCCCGGATCGCCTCAGAGGGGGGCACCTGCAGCCAGCGCGTCACCACCAGCAGGCCACCGTCGTCCAACCGCGCCAGGTAATCGGTGAAGGCCTGGACGGTGTAGCGATAGTCCTCGGCCAGGCTGTACGCGCCAGAGGTGACCGGGCGCTGCGGGGCGGTCAGCGAGAGCACTACCACGTCGTACTGCTCCTGCGCCCGCCGCGTGTAGGCCCGTCCCTCCTCCAATACAACCGCCACGCGGGGGTCGTCGTACAAACTACCAGCCCACTCTCCCTGCGCCCGCACCGCCTCGACGATAAGCGGGTTCGCCTCCACGGCCGTGACCGCCTGCGCTCCCTCCGCCAGCGCGACCAGCACGTCGAAGCCGCCGCGAGGCTCCAGCACCAGCGCGCGAGCGGCGGGCCGCAGCCGGTACGGGAGCGCGGTCAGCAGGCAATCGGTGAACTCCAGGGGCGTGAAGATAGAGCCGGCCGGGACGTGGCTGACTGGACTCAGGTCGTCGCCATCTACCGTGAGGCCCAGTTGGCGCGGCGGCTGACCAGGACAGATAAACCCGCATCCGGGCAGGCTGCGGATGCTCTCGGAACGCACGACGTCCACCCGCGAAAAGCCGTTCCAGCGCCGGAAGATCAGTTCCGCATCGGGGTAGAGGAGGGCGTAACTGAGGCTTTTGTAGGGGGAAAGTTTGATTTCGAGGAAGGCAGGGGGGCGTAGGGCGGCGAAGATGAGGATGAGAGCGAGGGCTGCTTGCGTAATACGCGATGCGTGTTGCGTGCTGCGTGTGGCGTGACATTGGAAGGTGAGGGCGGCCAGGATTCCCAGGGCGGCGGCAAGGAGGACGGTGCCCTCACCGCCCACCAGTGAGGGGGCAGCGACGGCCAGCAGGCAGCCGGCGGCCGAGCCGGTCAGGTTAGCCGCGTAGGTGCGGTTGGCCCTCTCAGGCCGCACTGCCAGCAGCAGGCCGACGGCGGTGCCGCTGCAAAAGAAAGGGGTCGCCAGCGCGACGTAGTGCAGCGCCAGCACTGCTCCTTGCCGCCAGTCGTGCGCGATGCGGAAGGAATCAAAGGGAACGTAGAGGGTAAGTGCGTAGGAGCCGATGGCCGTAAGCGCGAACCCCCAACTCAACAGGATCAACGCGCGGGCGGGGTCGCGCTCCTTCAGGCGGGGAAAAAGGGCCGGCCCTGAGCGTTGTCGAAGGGTGAGGAACGTGCCGCTGGCGCCAAAGCCCAGCAGCGCCAGACTGACGATCATGAAGGCAAAGTGATAGAACTGCGCGACGGAGAAGATGCGCGTGAGGTTGACCTCAAAGGTCAGCGTGGCCGCCGAAAGGAGGAAAAGCCCTGCGTACGTTATCATCCTATTGGGGATCATTTTACACCCGCTTGTGGGTTTGGGCAACGGCCCGGCCTGTGTTACAATGAGGCAGGAGGCAGGAGGCAGGAGGCAAGAGGTAAGGAGCAGGAGGGGATGATGGGACGCACGCTGTTACTGACCGGTAGGCCGGGCATCGGCAAGACGACGGTGATCAAGGCCGTGGCGGAATCGCTGGACGAGCGAGCCGGCGGCTTCTACACCGGGGAGATCCGCGGCCCTGGCGGGCGCCAGGGCTTCCGCCTGGTGACGCTGGACGGGCGGGAGGCGGTGATGGCTCACGTGAACCTGCGCGGCCAGGGCCGGCCCCGGGTCAGCCGCTACGGGGTGGACGTGGGGGCCATTGAGCGGGTAGGCGTGGCAGCCCTTCGGCGGGCGATGCGAGAGGGTCAGATTGTAGTGGTGGACGAAATCGGCAAGATGGAACTCTCCTGCGGACCGTTCAAGGAGGCCGTACTGCAGGCGGTGGGTGGGCCGTACACAGTGGTGGCGACGGCGATGGCAAAGTCCAACCCCTGGGTGGATGGTCTCAAGGCGATGCCCAACGTGACCCTCTGGGAGGTGACAGTGGAAAACAGGGACGGGCTGGCGGAGCGGGTGATACGATGGCTGGACCGATTGGACTGAAAACAATCAGTCCAATTGGCTCTTTACAACTGAACATATGGCATATATAATCCACTTGGAGCAGGCCAATAGAGGGAGACAATGCATCTGGAACTGGATGCCGAGAGCAAACTACCGATGTACTTGCAGATCCGCAATCAACTACGTGAGCGGATCATGAACGGCGACATGTCTGCAGGCACACAGTTGCCGCCGGAGCGGACCCTGGCCCGGTCGCTGGGGGTGTCCAGGACGACGGTGGTGAATGCCTACGACGAGCTGGAGGCTGAGGGACTGATAAAGGGCCACGTGGGCCGGGGCACCATTGTCCTCGGAGGGGGGGACTGGATGGACGCACAACCCATCGCCTGGCCGGCTCACTTCAGCGGCCTGGGACGCCGTCTCGCCCAGCACGCGCAGTCCCCCGAGTTGCTCACCCTCGCCCGTTTCAGCGCCCAGCCGGGCGTCATTTCCCTGGCCCTCGGCCTGCCCGATCCGACTCTGTTGTCGCCACAGCGGCTCCGGCGGGCCTGGGAAGCAATCGTCGAACGGCTGGGGGCGGCCACCGTGGGAGTGTGCCCGGTGCAGGGGACGCCGGCCGTGCGGGAGGTGATCGCGGCCCGCATGCGCAAGCGCGGGGTGACGGTCAGCCCGGAAGGGGTGGTGGTAGCCAGTGGCTCCCAGCACGGGCTGGACCTGATGCTCCGTCTGCTGGCCGAGCCAGGGGATGCGGTGCTCGTGGAGGTTCCAACGTACTTCGGCGCGTTACAGTGCTTCCAGGCCTGGGGCGTGCGCCTCATCGGCGTTCCGGTGGACGAGGAGGGGATGGACGTCGAGCGGGTAGAGTTCCTGCTGGCTCGCTACCGCCCTCGATTCATCTACACGGTCCCCACCTACCAGAATCCCACCGGCACGACGATGAGCCTGGAGCGGCGTGAGCGTCTCCTGGCCCTGGCCCAGCGGTATCAGGTCCCCATCGTGGAGGACGACCCCTTCGGCGAACTGTACTTTCATCAGCCACCTCCGCCCCCCATCAAGGCCCTCGACCGTCACGGACACGTTCTCTACCTGAGCACGTTCTCCAAGAACCTGGCACCTGGCCTGCGGGTGGGCTGGCTGGTGGCTTCCAGCCCCTTAGCCGAGCGGGCTATTCTGCTTAACCGGGTGACAGAACTGCAGCCGAACACGGCCGGCCAGCACGTGGTGGTCGAGTTCGCGCGGCAGGGTTGGCTGGAGGAACAAATCGGGTTGGCCCGCTCCACCTACAGTACCCGGTGCCAGGCCATGGACATAGCACTCCAGCGTCACCGGCTGCCCGATATGCACTGGACGGTTCCGGGAGGCGGGATGTTTCTGTGGCTGCAACTGCCCGAGCGGGTGAATGCTCAGGATCTGCTGGTCGAAACGGGCCAGCAGGGGGTCGTCTTCCTGCCAGGCTCCCTCATGTACCCCGCCGGTGGCGTCCGCAACGTCTGCCGGCTCAACTTCAGCATGCCCGACCAGGAAGCCATCGAGCAGGGGATCACGACGATCGCCGCCGCCTTGAACCGTCTGCTGCGCAAGCCAGCGGAAGTGTCAGGCCGACGGCTGGCTGAGAGCCCAATCGTGTGACGTAGCGGGGAGCAGCAGATGGTCATAGATTTCTTGGAAAGTCGAGCAAAGAGCCTTTTCCATGTTCGGCAAGGTCTCTGACCGCAGCCGCAAGGGGCTCGGTCGGAGACCTCGTCCAACGAGCGCCGCCACGCACTGACTTTCCGAGAAGCCCCGGTCGGCGAAGGGAGGTGATGAGATGAGCAATGAGCCCTGAGACCTTTTGACGGTTCGGGCAAACGGCGGTAGAATAGCAACTAATCTCAAATGACCAACGAAATATGAAAAATGACAAATCCCACCAGGAAACAGGTGGGGTTTGTAAGGGAGGCTGAAGCAATGGAAAAGGAAGTCGGTACCGAGAAAGTCAAGCGCGGACTGGCGCAGATGCTCAAGGGCGGCGTGATCATGGATGTGACGAACGCCGAGCAGGCTCATATTGCCGAGGAGGCGGGGGCATGCGCGGTGATGGCACTGGAACGGGTCCCGGCGGACATCCGCGCCCAGGGCGGCGTGGCCCGCATGGCCGATCCGGAAAAGATCATAGAGATCATGGAGATGGTCTCCATCCCGGTGATGGCCAAGTGTCGCATCGGCCACTTCGTCGAGGCGCAGATCCTGGAGTCGCTGGGGGTGGACTACATTGACGAAAGCGAGGTGCTCACACCCGCCGACGAGGAGCACCACGTTGACAAATGGAAGTTCAAGGTTCCCTTCGTCTGCGGCTGCCGCAACCTGGGGGAGGCGCTGCGGCGCATCGGCGAGGGGGCGGCGATGATCCGCACCAAAGGGGAGGCCGGCACCGGCAACGTCGTTGAAGCAGTGCGCCACGCCCGGGCCGTGCTGGGGGAGATCCGCCGCTTGACGACGATGGCCCCCGAAGAGATGATGGCCTATGCTAAGGAGATCGGTGCCCCCTATGACCTGGTGGTCGAGACGGCCCAGTTGGGCCGGCTGTCGGTGGTCAACTTCGCCGCTGGCGGCATCGCCACCCCGGCCGATGCAGCGCTGATGATGCAACTGGGGATGGACGGGGTGTTCGTGGGCAGCGGCGTCTTCAAGTCCGGTGATCCCGCCAGGCGCGCCTACGCCATTGTCCAGGCAGTGACCCACTGCAACGATCCGGAGATCCTGGCCGAGGTGAGCCGCAGCCTGGGTGAGCCAATGGTCGGCATCAACATCAGCGAGATTCCGCAGGCGGAGCGGCTGGCAGTACGGGGGTGGTGAGCGACGAGGTCACGATTATACGAGGAACTGGGGTTTGTAGACAGCAACGAGATGCGATTGTGGCTGGAACAAGAATGAGAGTCGGCATTCTGGCTCTACAGGGGGCCTTCATCGAGCACGAGAAGGTCCTGGCCCGCATCGGCGCGGAGACAGTCGAGGTGCGGCTGCCGGAACACCTCGAGGGCCTGGATGGCCTGATCATTCCCGGCGGGGAGTCCACGACCATCGGCCAGGTAGCCCAGCGGTGGGGCCTCCTGGAGCCCATCCGCGCCTTCGCCCACTCCGGTCGCCCTCTCTGGGGCACCTGTGCGGGGATGATCCTGATGGCGAAAGAAGCGGTGGATGGCGTGCCGGGCCAGCCCCTGCTGGGGTTGATGGACATCGCCATCCGCCGCAATGCCTTCGGCCGCCAGGTGGACAGTTTCGAGGCTGACCTGGAGGTGCCCGCGCTGGGGGAGCCGCCCTTCCACGCCGTCTTCATCCGCGCTCCGCTCATTGAGCGCGTGGGGCCGGGGGTAGATGTCCTGGCCCGGCTGGAGCCCGCCCTGGGCAGCACTGAAGGGGAAGGAATGGTGGTGGCGGTCCGGCAGGGAAACCTGCTGGCAACCGCCTTCCACCCCGAACTGACGGAGGATGATCGGTTTCACCGTTATTTTGCGTGCTCTTTGGGGGTGGGTTAAGAAGACCATTTCCAACGAGGTGCGGTCAAAGGGAAGCGTCAGTTCTTCTGCCACCGCATCGGCCAGGTCAATGAGAATGGCATAGAAGAGCCAGGTGCTCCAGACTTGCAGCAAGACGCCATCGAGCGAGCCAGTCCATAGGTATGACAAACCCAGAAGGCGCTTGAGAACGGCAAACGCTTCTTCAACGGCATACACCCGTGAGCAAGCGTGCGTCAGGCCGAGTTCGTAGTCCGCTGGATGGATAGCCCGGACACGCTTGACGAAGGGGAGGTGAAGATGTAGAATTCGTTTGAGTGAGAATGAGGAAAATGATCGAGAGGGTGCTTTTTGCCTGGAGTGGCGGCAAGGACAGTTCGCTGGCGCTTCACGAGATCCACAGAACTGGCGCATACATAGTCACAACTTTGCTCACGACGGTCACTGAAGACTATGACCGTATCAGTATGCACGGCGTGCGTCGACAACTGCTGGAGAAGCAGGCAGGATCGCTTGGCTATCCTCTTGAGGTAGTTCTGATTCCGAAGAGTTGTACGAACGAAGAGTATGAGGCCAAAATGCAGAGGGTCTTGGAAAGGTGGTCTGGGCAAGGGGTGACAGGCGTTGTGTTTGGGGATGTGTTTCTGGAGGATATTCGGACGTACCGAGAGCGGAATCTGGGCAGGGCAGGGATGAAGGGAGTCTTTCCGCTTTGGGGAAGCGATACCGGTGAGCTTGCGCGGAGGTTCATCAACCTGGGTTTCAAGGCGGTCGTGACGAGTGTGGACGGCGAGGTGCTGAGTGGGGAGTTCGTCGGGAGGGACTACGACAATCAGTTCTTGGAGGAATTGCCGGAGGCGGTTGACCCTTGTGGAGAGAATGGGGAGTTTCATACATTTGTCTACGACGGCCCGATATTTCAAGAGAGGGTCAATGTCGCCAGAGGCGAGATAGTGCTGAGAGAGAATCGATTCTACTACTGCGATTTGGTGGCACAGGAGATGACGCAAGAGGCAGAGAGTTGGCAATGACAGCTTGACGCAAGCAGGGTAGGCCGCCTGCATCCAAAGACAATGCCGCCTGACAACTCGTTCTGCGATCCGTTCACTCGAAACCACGCACCGCGACTTAATCGCCCCAAGCGCGGGGGGATGAGCGGGTAAGGTTCGCAGGTTAGTGAGGTAGGTTCGACCTGTGCGAGTTGCGGGAAGATCATGTCTTTCGTTGCTCAAATAAATAGCAGCGATCGCATGGGGCATTGCTTTTGGGGCGACGGGATGTGTTATGTTTTCTGGTGCGACGATTGCGCCGTAGATGCAACGCTCTATCAACAGACGTGAGGACGCAAGACGATGGAAAGCTCGTCGGTCTTCAGTCAAGCGGCATTGCGCTAGGGAGTGGTTCAGAAGATGGGAGAGATGTAGCGCGTACTGAGAGGCGGCGGATACTGTGTACTCGTGCTGAGCGACGCTCAAGAAGATACACCCAGACGACCAAGTTTGAGCGCATGCTGGTGATGCGCAAGAGATGACTCTGAGGAGCCTACAGGAGTGAGTTACTACAACCACATCACCGACGACCTGGATGCCATGCTATCTGTCCTGCCGGAGGATATCCAGGCCGCCTTGCAAAGGATCGGCCAGCGGGATGCACTGCTGGAAGTGGTTCTGGACCTGGGTAGGGTGCCCACGGCCCGCTATACCGACGAGGAGGTGATGCTGCGGGAAGCGGAGGTCACCCACGAGGAGGTCCAGTACGTGGTGGACCGGGTAGGGGAGTTCGATGCCGACAACCGGGCCGGCATCGCCCGCACCCTCCACCGTATCGCCGCCATCCGCAACCGGAAGGGGGACGTCGTTGGCCTTACCTGCCGGGTGGGCCGCGCTGTCTACGGCACCAGCGCCATCATCCAGGACATCATCGAGAGCGGCAAGAGCGCCCTCTTGCTGGGACGGCCGGGCGTGGGAAAGACAACGATGTTGAGGGAGGCAGCCCGGGTACTGGCAGAGAAGAAGCGCGTCATCGTCGTGGACACCTCTAACGAGATTGGCGGCGACGGGGACATCCCTCACCCCGCCGTCGGTCGCGCCCGCCGCATGCAGGTGGAGATGCCCTCCCTCCAGCACGAGGTGATGATCGAGGCGGTGGAGAACCACAATCCCGAGGTCATCATCATTGACGAGATCGGACGGAAACTGGAGGCGGAGGCGGCGCGCACGATCGCCGAGCGCGGAGTACAGTTGATCGCCACCGCTCACGGTAATACACTGGATAACCTCCTCCTGAACCCTACCCTGTCCGACCTGGTGGGCGGCGTCGAAAGCGTGACCCTCTCCGACGAAGAGGCCCGCCGCCGGGGGACCCAGAAGACGATCCTGGAGCGACGCGCACCGCCCACCTTCGACGTGCTGATTGAGATTCAGGACCGGCAGCGGCTCCTCATCCACCACAGCGTGGCGGAGTCGGTGGACGGGCTGCTCCGAGGCCGGCCTCCGCAGGCGAAACTGCGCTACCGGGACCCCAGCGGGGAGATCCACATTGAGCAATTCACCCCACCATCCCTGGAGGAACGAGAGAGCAGGCGGCCCGGCGCTTCGCCTCTCAGCCCTGAGCCCGCGCTGCCGGAAGCACAGGAGACAGTGCGTATCTTCTCCTACGGCATCGCTCGCAATCGGTTGGAGCGAGCCGCCCGCCGCATGCGCGTGCCGGTCTACCTGGCGAAAGACCCGGGACAAGCCGAGGTGCTGATCACATCCAAGGGCTTCTACCGCAAGCGGCCCCGTCTGGTCGTGGACGCGGAGCGGCGAGGGCTGCCCATCTACGTCCTGCGGGCCAACACCGTCGCCCAGATGGAGGCCTGCCTGAGCGACATCTTCGACCTGGAGAGCGGATCGCCCGACTCACTGCACCAGGCGTTGCAGGAGACGGAGGAGGCCATCCGGCAAGTGCAGGGAGGCGTGCCAGAGGTGGAACTCTCCCCCCAGAACGCCTATATCCGCCGCCGCCAGCATGAACTGGCCCACGCTGCCAACCTGACATCGGAGTCACGGGGGAAAGAGTCCCATCGCCGGGTGCGTGTCTATCGAGAGGAGTAATCCAGGCAATGAGGAGTGAGACTGAGCGCTGGCTGAGACAGGCTGAGGATGACCACGCCCTTCAATCGCCTGAGGGCGCGCTTCGATGAAATGGTGCACCGGGGATTGCGGCGTGTGCCAGGGACGTGGACGACGCGAACGGAGAGTAAGTAAGAATGTTCATCACCCTTGAAGGCCCCGACGGCAGTGGCAAGACCACCCAGGCCCGCCTGCTGGCGGAGTGGTTGCGCGAGCAGGGCTACAAGGTGGTGCTGACCCGTGAGCCGGGCGGCACCAACATCGGCGACCAGATACGCGAAGTGCTGCACGATCCACGCAACACCGCTATGGACGCCCGGACCGAGATCCTGCTCTACTCCGCCTCCCGCGCCCAGCACGTGGCTCAAATCATCCGGCCGGCATTGGTGGCTGGCAAGATCATCATCAGCGACCGCTACGCCGACAGCACGCTGGCCTATCAGGGATACGGCCGGGGGCTTGACCTGGAGACACTGCGGGCGATCACCGCTTTCGCCACTGGCAGCCTCACGCCCGACCTGACGCTCTACCTTGACATCGCGCCCCAGGCAGGCCTGCAGCGCCGGCGGCTGAGCGGGGATGAATGGAACCGTCTGGATGCAGAGGCGCTGGAGTTCCACCAGCGAGTGCGGGCCGGCTACCTGGAACTGATCAAACAGGAACCGGACCGCTGGGTAGTGATCAATGCCACCCACTCAGTGGAGGAGATGCAAGCCAAAATCAGAGCGCTGGTACAGGCGAGACTGGATACTGGGTACTAGTGACGAGCATTGAGTACCAGGCATCAAATGTCCAGCCCGCCGTCGAAATCTTCACCCCCCTCGCCCATCAGTTCTGGCATCGTCTTCTCGATCTCTTCCGGGCCCTCGCCAGCCTCCAGCCGCCCCACCACCTCGTCGAACTCCGGCCCCAGGTTCTCTCCAGTCTCGGCGCTCATCTTGCGCATCCAGCGCCCCAGACTCCGGGGATCACTCTCGTCGAAGTCAGGCAAGTCGCCAAAGTCCGCCATGTCTTCCAAGCGGCTCTCCTCGGAACGGACGATGCGAACACGGGAGACCAGGCGGATGAGGTTGGTCCCACCGCAATGGGGGCAGACCGGCGTCCCCTCCTCGGCCTCAGAGAAGGTGCGCCAGAAGACCGAGGCGCGGCGTCTGCAGTCTTGACAGCGGTACTCGTAGATCGGCACGTCACCCTCCAATAGTGGTAGATTCGTAGATTCGTAAATTCGTAGATTGGGCAACTGGTTCCCAATTTACTAATTTACCAATGTACCAATCTACCAGCACCAGTATACCAATTTACCACCACACCGCAAGTAGGAGCCATTCATGGGAGAACCCTACACCTTTGCGCGTCAGCCACTACTCATTGTCATCTCGGGTCCGGCGGGGGTAGGAAAAGACAGCCTGATCCAGCGCATGAAGAAACGAGATCATCCATTCCACTTCGTCGTCACCGCCACCGACCGGGCGCCGCGTCCGGGTGAAGTCCACGGCGTGGACTATTTCTTCCTCACCACTGAGGAGTTCCTGCGGATGGGGCGGGAGGAGGAACTGCTGGAACATGCCGTCGTTTACGGACAGTACAAGGGCATCCCCAAGCAGCACGTGCGCGAGGCGCTGGCCTCCGGTAAGGACGTCGTCATGCGGATAGACGTCCAAGGCGCGGCCACCATCCGTCGCCTGACGCCAGAGGCTGTATTGATCTTTCTGACTGCGTCCTCGGAGGAAGAACTGGAGCAGCGACTGCGCGCCCGAGGGGATGATTCGCCCGAGCAACTCCAGAAGCGCATCGTCACCGCCCGCGAGGAGATGCAACGGCTGCCTGAGTTCGATTACGTCGTCGTCAACCGGGACAGGGAACTAGACCGGGCGGTGGACGACGTGCTCGCGATCATCAAGGCCGAGCACTGCCGCGTCAAGCCACGTGTGGTAGAGTTATGAATAGGCAAGCACCCCTTGAGATACACGTCGGCGACAGGGTACGCATGCGCAAGCCTCACCCCTGCGGAGGGTACGAATGGGAAGTGACCCGGACGGGTGCCGACATCGGCATACGTTGCCTGACCTGCGGCCGGCGCGTGATGCTCCCGCGCAGTAGGTTCGAGAAACGGGTGAAAGCGATACTGAGCGCAGAAGAGAATGGGGCGGCGCGCTAGACGGCTGCTTCTCCTGTTCTCCGACACAGGTGGTGGGCATCGCAGCACAGCCTATGCAGTGGCCCAGGCACTGCAGGCCCTCCACGGTGAGCAGGCCCAGATCGAACTGGTGGATGTTCTGGCCGATTACGCGCCCTGGCCTCTCAACCGCCTGGACGACATCTACCCATACATGGTTCGGCTGAGAGGATGGCCCTGGGCTGCCATCTATCACCTGTCTGACGGGCCGCGCCGGGTCGCGCTGCTGACAAGAGGCTGCTGGCCGTTGGCGCGCGTAGCCCTGCTCCGGCTCCTCCGGGACCATCCAGCCGACGTCATCGTCTGCTGCCACCCACTTCTCAACGATCCGATCCTACACACCCTGACCAAGGCCGAAGTCCAGACATCCCTGATCACCCTGGTGACCGACCTGATCGGCGCCCACTCCTTCTGGTTCGTGCCGGGGGTCACCCGCTGCCTTGTGCCGACTGAAGGTGCCCGCTGGCGAGCCCTGGCCTGTGGGCTGCCTGCCGAACGTGTCCTGGTGACCGGGCTGCCGGTGAGCCCACACTTCGTCGTGGCCGCACAGGAAGACCCCCTTGCCGTGCGACGGCGGCTGGGGCTGGTGCCAGGCCTGCCGGTGGTGCTCCTAGTGAGCGGGGCGGAGGGCATGGGGCCGTTGCGTCGCATAAGCAGGGCGGTGGCAAATAGCGGCGTGCAGGCTCAGTTGGTGGTGGTCGCGGGGCACAACGAACGGCTGCGGGCCAAGCTGGCTGCCGAGACGTGGCCCCTGCCGGTGCGTGTGGAGGGCTTCGTGCACAACATGCACGAGTGGATGCGGGCGGCGGACCTGCTGGTGACCAAGGCCGGTCCCAGCACTATCAGCGAGGCGCTGGTGATGGGATTGCCGATCGTGCTGAGTGATGCGCTGCCGGGCCAGGAGCGGCCCAACGTGGACTACGTCGTGCAGGCCGGTGCCGGCGTCTGGGCACCGACACCCAGGCAGGTGGTGGCGGCGGTGCGAGAACTGCTGGCCCCCGGCAACCTAAGGCTAGCGCAGATGGCCGCCTGTGCCCGCGCCATAGCCCAACCCGATGCTGCCTGGCGTGTAGCCGAGACCGTGTGGGCCATCGTCGGCGGAGAATTGGCCTGACAGCCAATTTGTGCTACAATACTTGAAACCCCCGACGGGAGTCGAGGGAGCGGTCATGGCATCTTCAAGGAGGGCTGTGTGGCTCCCCCACTTAGCAGTGGGGGCTTCTTTAAGAGCCTGCAAAAGAATAACTTCCCGATTTGGTAGGGCAGGTTGGCCGCGGCTTGGATAGGAGTGCCGGACACTGGTGGGCCTTGGCAAACATCGGGCCGTGTTGGGGAAAGCGAAAGAGCGGCCTACCTGCCATTTCGCGGGGCGGCAGGTAGACGGCTTGGGCGATTTGCCTTAATGGAGGCAGCCGAGACGAATGTGACCAGTACGAGGCAGTTGCTTGTCTGACGCGCCGCCAACCTGCCCTACGGTGGCCGATAGCTTCAAAAACGGGAAGTTATCTCTTAACGGCCCCTAAGGAGGCAATCTATGGAAAAGAAGTTCAAAGTCCTACGCACCATCGGCACTGTCTGGAAGATCCTGGCCTGGATCACGCTCATCGTCGGCGTCCTCTCCTCCATCGGCGTACTGCTGACGAGCATCTTCGGGGGAGGGATGCTGAGTCAGTTCGGCCAGGAGTATGGCCAGGTGCCCCGTACTTCGTGGATCTTTGGTCTGGCGGGAGGCATCGTTGGGTTTATCGTCCTGCTCGTCATCACCATCGTCTACTTCCTGCTACTGTACGCCATTGGCGAACTCGTCTACCTGCTGCTCGCCATCGAGGAGAACACACGCCTGGCAGCGCAGTGGATACAGGCGCACTCTGCACCTTCAGCCTATCCTGCCGCACCACCGACCTATTCTCCTCCTCCCCCTCCCGCACCGCAGTAGGGGCAACGCATCTCTGGTAGAGGCTTCGCTGAGGGTTTATCTGCTCGCAGGATGCAGCGCCCCTACCACACAATTACACAATCGCCTGCTCCCGTTCGGGCCCCACGCCGATTAAAGTCACCGGCACGCCCACCCGCTCCTCGATCCGCGCCACGTACTCGCGTGCGGCGAGAGGCAGGTCACCACGGCTGCGCACCACGCTGATGTCCTCCGCCCAGCCGGACAATTCCTCGTAGACTGGTCTCCACTGAGCCAGCGATTCCACGCCAAACTCGGCCGGGAAAACCTCGGTGCGCTCCCTGCGGCCACGTTCAGTCCGAACTCCATCCCGTTCGTAGGCTACCGCCACCTTGAGTCGCTCCATCCCGCTCAACACGTCCAGTTTAGTCAGCGCGAACTCATCCAGGCCGTTGATCCGGGCAGCATAGCGCAGGATGACCAGGTCCAGCCAGCCGCATCTTCGCGGCCGCCCCGTCGTCGTCCCATACTCGCCGCCGACCTCCCGTATCCGGTCGCCGACCTCGTCCAGCAGTTCAGTGGGGAACGGGCCCGCACCCACCCGGGTGGTATAGGCTTTGGCGACGCCGATGACGCGAGAGACGTGTCGAGGTCCGAATCCCAACCCGGTCAGCGCGCCACCGGCCACCGTCGAGGAACTGGTGACGTAGGGGTAGGTGCCGTGGTCCAGGTCCAGCAACAATCCCTGGGCTGCCTCGCAGAGTACCATCTCCCCGGCCGCCAGCATCTCTCCGACCAGGGCCGACCCATCGGTCAAGTGGGGCGCTAGCCGCTGGGCATAAGCACAGTAGTCGGCCGCGACCTGCTCCGGCGGGAGCGGCTCCGCACCGTACTGCTCCTGCAGGCGGCGGTTGTGAGCCCGAACGGCCTCGGCCACGCGCTCGGCGAAGTGTTCGGGGCTGGCCATGTCACCAGCGCGCAGGTTGACACGGGCCGCCTTATCGGCGTAGGTCGGGCCGATACCCCGCTTCGTCGTCCCGATGGCCCCTCGGCCACGAGCCGCGTCCCGTGCCCCATCGAGGGCCCGGTGAGTGGACAGGATGATGTGAGCGGCCGCACTTATCTTCAACCGCGACGGCCCCACGTCCACACCGAGCGCCGCCAACTCGTCCATCTCTGCCACCAACTGTGCCGGGTTGACCACCACTCCCGCGCCGATGAGAGAGAGCAAATCAGGATGGAGAATTCCTGAGGGCACCAGGTGCAATTTGAGCGTATGCCCCTGAGCGACTACGGTGTGACCGGCGTTGTCGCCGCCGTTGAAACGGGCGACGAGTTGGGCCTCGCGTGCCAGCCAGTCCACCACGCGCCCCTTTCCCTCATCCCCCCACTGAGCACCCACCACGACAATTGCAGGCATTGCGCTTCCTCCTCTCACAATCTCCTGACACAACGTGAGGCGGTGCGGGGAAACCGGCACCACCTTCCCCTTTTTTTATCATACACGAGAATAGGACACATGTCAACTAGCCACCAGGCGCTGGGTGCACTACAAAAAGACTCTCTCGGCCACCTGTTAGGTTTATGTAAAGGTTACTACTCAGCCGCTGCTCCGAGCCCCCGTCTCGGGGGCATCCCATGCGGAGAATAACCACTCAGGGTGAAGTACTCTCGCTGTCGCCGCCCTCGGGGACGAGGGCTGGGAGCCTGACAACATCCAACCTGCGACAGGCTGAGTAGTAACATGTAAAGTATATCTTCGATGACGGAGGCGACACGACAGGTTCGCGCAACCAGATGCAGGCTGGCGTGTTCTAATTCTTGTCAATCTTGACCAGGGAGACAAACATGGGTACTCTTCTGAGCATGGCCGTGATCATAAGCGGTTACCTGCTGGGCTCGATCCCGGTGGGGCTGCTGGTCGTGCGGGCGACGACGGGGAAGGACGTGCGCGAGGTCGGCAGCGGGCGCACCGGCGGCACCAACGCCCTGCGGGCCGCCGGGCTCTGGGTGGCACTGCTGACGGCATTGGGCGATGGTGCAAAAGGACTGTTGGCCGTGTGGCTGGCGCGGGCGCTCGTGAGGGCACCCGCAGTCGAGGCGCTGGCCGGCCTGGCGGCCGTGGTCGGCCATAACTACTCGATCTTCATCGGCTTCAAGGGAGGTGCCGGGACCGCGTGCACCGTCGGTGGGGCCATCGGTCTGTGGCCCTGGAACGGGGCTATTCTAATAGGGATGGGCGCAGTGGCGATCGCGGCCACGCGCCACGCCTCGGTAGGCTCCATCACCGTTGCGTTGCTGCTCCCGATTATCTTCGCGCTGCGAGCATGGCTGGCGGGCGCGCCGTGGGCCTACCTGATCCACGGGCTGGGCGCAGCGGCGTTGACGCTGTGGGCGCTGCGGCCCAACATCCGGCGGCTGCTGGAGGGACAAGAGCGAAAGGTTACATTGCGTAAAACAACGTAGGCTGCAGAATAGACTGCACCAGTTGCACTACCCGGTGGGCACCGCCAGGACGCCGATGACTCCTGCACCGGCGTGGCAGGCCAGCACCGCCCCTGTCTCTCGCACCCAGATGTGTTCCCTGGAGAAGCCGAGGCGCTCCGCTAATCGGTCGGCTATTTCTTCCGCCATCTCCTGTCTGCACGTGTGCACCACCGCCAGGTGTTCCAATGGCCCCAGTTGCTCGACCTGGTTCAGCGCACGCTTCAGCCCACCTCGAAACGAGCGGGCCGCGCCCAGCAGCCGCAGTTGCCCATCCACCACGTTGATGATGACCTTGATGTTGAGCGCCCGCGCCATCCGGTCCGCGATGGCGATGAACCCATCGGCCCGTCCCCCACGCCGCAGGTTTTCCAGCGTGTCCAGCACGATCATCAGACGCATCCGCGCCCGCAGGTTCTCCAGCAGCGCGAGAATCTCCTGCATCGAGCGTCCGGCCCATGCGGCCTGAGCCGCTGCCAGGGCCTGTAATCCCAGGCCCAGGGAAAGCGAAAGGGAATCAAAGACCTTCACCGCCTCGCCAAAGCGCTGGGCGGCCACGTGGGCTGCGTTGAACGTGCCACTGTGCTTTCCGGTGATCGTCAGGCACAGCACCTGCTTTCCCTGCGCGACCAGTCGCCCAAAGACTTCCTCGAACGTGCCGACCGAGGGCTGGGAGGTCTGAGGATGGTGTCGCCCAGCGGCCTTCTCCCAGAACTCCTCCACGGACAACTCCCCGTCGTCGTACACCTCTGGCCCAAAGCGGAGGATGAGCGGCACCACGGCGATCTTGAACCGCTCCACCAGTCGTCGCGGAAGGTCACAACTGCTGTCGGTCACGATGCGTACAACCCGTTCCATTTCGGCCCCCTTTTTCACAAATCTGTGAGTAGAAACACATACCCCGGCACAGCGTTACGCTTCTGTCAGAAGCGCGTGTTCCGGGCCTGATCCTATCCATAGCAAGGTCATCAAGTGGCGATGGCCCGGTCGCGCAAGCAGGTGCACCGGTCACCTCGACCCTGCCAGGATTGTACTATATCTTACCACGAGGGCAAGCGAGCACACTCCAATTTTGGAGCAGCCCGCCAATGTGATATAATTAGGGTGTGTTTCATTTCGGTTGGACGTCCGGCTTCAGCCGGAGAATCCCCGCTGAAGCGGAGCGTCCGCTCCTTTCCTCCAACCCATTTGAAACACACCCATATAATTAGAGCTTGAGAGATATGAGCACCTCGTCGCTGACCATCGGTATCGAAGAGGAATACCAGATCATTGACCCTGCCACGCGGGAGGTGCGCTCCTACGTGCAGCGATTCCTCGAGCAGGGTCAAACGGTGCTGCCCGACCAGATCCGCCCCGAGTTCCTGCAATCGCAGGTGGAGGCAGGCACGCGCATCTGCCACGGTATCCAGGAAGCGCGCCGCGAAGTGATCCGCATGCGACACTCAATCTGCGAACTGGCCGAACGCGAGGGGTTGCGGGTGGCGGCGGCAGGCACACATCCCTTCTCCTCCTGGGCGCGCCAGGAAGTCTCCCCCTTTGGCCGCTACCCCGAACTGGCCC
>CAZZEX010000079.1:0-23005 GCA_964653285.1 uncultured Anaerolineales bacterium | reverse complement strand
TGAAACGTAACCAGTCAATTGACTTGTCCAACCCTCGATGGAGGATACTGAAAGACGATTTCGTAACAACAACGGATTGGGAAATAAACGGAGTTACAGTGGGTTCGATCCGATGGAGGATACTGAAAGTTAGATGAGGAAGAATGGAGAGAGGAAGAATGGAGGTTACAGTGGGTTCGATCCGATGGAGAGGGAAGGACAAGGTTTAGCTGGTTCCGAGGTTGTTCCGAGGTTGTTCCGAGGTGATTCCGAAAAGCGGAACTGCTGTCCTTCCCTCGATGGAGGATACTGAAAGACGTAAAACGTCATACGTCATCAGCGGGATCGGCTGGCGTGGTTCGCCGGGTGCGCCGGAGGCTCCGCTACGCTCAAGCCTCCGGCTCAAGAGCAAAGCCCCTGCGGGGGCTGGGGGGGGGAGCCCGCCGGGCGGTGGAGGTGCGACGCACTTTGGAAGGTACTGTTGGCTAACCCCTTCCGGTGGGGCAAGAATGCGGTTTTTCAGGTCATTTTGACTGTTCAGTGGGGAATTACTTCACTAAAAGGGCGTTCTTGTGGGGTCTCATCCCTAGAAAACCGAGTTCGCCAACAGTATCTTTGGAAGTGCGTCGCACCACAGCTGACCATACGGGGTGATTTAAGAACCAGGATGGAGTGCACCTCTCCGTGCTGGGCCGGTGGCGGGGGCGGCTAAAGGGAGACGAGGCAGTATATGACGGCTGCCAATAGGAGTGCCAGCGCGGCAAGGGCAAGTTTGGCGAACAGAACGCGACGGGTATACCAGTACATATTTCTATTGTAATCCTCTGTGGTAAAAGAGGAGTGAAAGTGAAGTAAAGGTCCGGTCAAGTAGTGTGATGCTTCAGCGCCACAGACGGGGACGGCACGTCCCCTTGAGCATACCTACCTGGCGAACTTTGAGCAACCTGTTCGGCGAGCGTTATGTGCGGTGGGGGGGGCGACTGTTATTTCCAACTATTAACTTCTGACTATATATCTTATGTCAACTTGAGTGCTCTCTAAGCCTTTAGTTGACATAATTAGTTGACATAATAAGGATGTATTGCACTACTTGCACGTTGGACACCGAATGTTGATCTGCTCCGAAATTCTCTCTCAGCCCCACACTTGCCCGCCCCCTGCTTTGTGTTAGAATACGTGGCATCTGGTGAGTCTTAACTGGACGACCGTGGTGGTTATGTCACGTTGTTATGTATAATTCAACTCAGCGTATTCCTCGGTTGATCGCTGGTCTTCTTGTCTGCCTCTGCCTGGCCTACACGGCTGGGTTCGGTGTCTACCGGCTATGGGATGAGTTGGAGCAAGTCGACCAGCCAGAACGCCTGGGTGTGTTCTGGGAGGCGTGGGACCAGGTAGAGCAATACTTTTATGGTGAACTCCCTGCGCCACGTGAGCGCACCTACGGAGCCATCCACGAGACCCTGGCGCTGCTCAGTGACCCCTATACCGTCTTTGTCGAGCCCCAGCCGCGCGAACTGGAGCGGGACCGGATGCGGGGGTACTTCGGCGGCATAGGCGTCACGCTGTGGCGGGATGCGGAGGGCCGGATGTTGCTCTCCCCGTACCCTGATTCCCCCGCCGAGCGCGCTGGGGTGCGCGAAGAGGACATCCTGCTGGCGGTGGATGCCGAGGCGATTACCGACGAGACGATTGTGGACAATGTGCGTGCCCGCCTCCACGGCGAGGTGGGTACACCCGTAACGCTCACTCTTTCGCGCCCCCCCACCCCACAGTTCGATCTCACCATCACTCGGGATGAGATCCAGGTGCCCTCCGTCACCTGGCGCGTGCTCGACCGGGCACCTGACGTTGGCTACCTCCACGTCGAGGGCTTCACGGAGAGGACCAGCGAAGAGGTTCTGACCGCCCTTCAGGCGCTGCAACAGAGGGGGATTTCCGGCCTGGTACTGGACTTGCGAGATGACGCTGGTGGGCTGATTGATCCAGCAGTGGCCACCGCCAGCCAGTTCCTCCGTGACGGTGTTGTGCTGGTCGAATTACGCCGCGGTGCCCAGGAGCGGCCCTTCCCGGTACAGGGGGGCGGCATCGCCATTGACGTCCCGCTGGTTGTGTTGATCAATGGCGGGACGGCGAGCGCAGCCGAGATCGTCGCTGGCGCGCTGCAGGACCACGGTCGTGCCCCGCTGATCGGGGAACCCACTTTTGGCAAGGGGTCGGTGCAGCAGATCTATGATCTCTCCGATGGCTCGTCGTTGCACGTTACCTCGGCGATCTGGTTGACGCCTGACCAGCATCGGATCGAGGGCCAGGGTCTGACACCTGATGTCTACGTTCCGCGCGGCGGTGGCCTGCAGGACGGGCAGCTTGACCGTGCCGTGGCCTACCTGCAGTCCCAGCATTAGTCGGAGGAGTTGGTAAATGGATAGCACTCTGCGCAACGTGATCAAGTTTGTGCTCGTGGGTACAGTCCTGCTGGCACTTACAGCGACCGTGTTCCTCGCTGGCTTCGGTTCGGCTTACCTGTTGGCCAGGAGCAACGTGCTGCCGATGGGTCCAGCGGCTGCTCAGACGGCCACTCCGTCGTCTGTCTCACCAGGGGAGGCGGAGGGAGGGAACGCACCCACGCCGACGCCTGTGCCGATTCCCTCACCAGCGAACGAGGATGAGGAAACCTTCCAACTCTTCTGGGAGGTGTGGGACCTGGTGCAGCGCAACTTCTACGGCGAACTGCCGGACGTGCAGGAGGTGGCTTACGCTGCCATCAAGGGGATGCTGGGCACGCTGGACGACGAGTACACCGCCTTTATAGAGCCCAACGTGGCAGCCATCATGGCCGAGGACGCCACCGGCGAGTTCGAGGGCATCGGTGCGTTCGTGGGTATGGATGAGGAGGGCAACCTGGAGATCGTGGAGACTTTCGAGGGAGGGCCGGCCGAGAAGGCGGGGTTGCTGGCGAGCGACCACGTCTTGGAAGTGGATGGCGTCTCCATCGTCGGGAGCACGATCTACGAGGCCATCGGCTTGATTCGCGGCCCGGCCGGCACTGAGGTCACGCTACTGATTGAGCGGGAGGAGGTATCAGGGCCGTTTGAGGTCACCGTCACCCGCGCGCGTATCGAGATCCCCATCGTCAAGGTGGAGATGCGTGACGATGGTGTCGGTTACATCAGACTGCACGAATTCAGCGCGACGGCCACCGGGCGGGTGGAGGGAGGCCTGAAGGAACTCTTATCTCAGGAACCGCAAGGGATCGTCTTCGACCTGCGTCAGAATCCGGGTGGCTGGTTGGAACAGGCTGTGGAGGTCGCGGACCTGTTCCTCGACGATGGGGTGATCGTCATTGAGCGCTGGAGCGATGGTCGTGAGTACGCATTTGAGGCCCACCCCGGGGACGTGGGAGAAGATGTCCCGCTGGTCGTGCTGGTGGACCGGGGGAGCGCCAGCGCGTCGGAGATCGTGGCTGGCGCGTTGCAGGACTGGGAACGGGCTGTCATACTCGGAGAGACTACCTTCGGCAAAGGGTCAGTGCAGCAAGTCTTTACTCTCAGCGATGGCTCCGAGTTACGGGTGACTGCCGCTCTATGGTTCACGCCCAACGACCGGGCCATTCACGGCCAGGGGATCACACCTGACATTGAGGTCCCGTGGCCTGAGGAGGACGTGGAACCGAACGCTGATCCTCAATTGGAACGGGCCGTTGAGTACCTTCTCACAGGTGAGTGATGTCAGGTATCAGGGTGATCGCCACCAACCGTAAGGCCGCTCGCGATTTTCACCTCGAAGATCGCCACGAAGCCGGTCTGGTCCTGATGGGGACGGAGATCAAGTCCATCCGCGCTGGCAGGGTGAATCTGAGCGATGGATACGTACAACCTCGAGATGGGGAGTTGTGGCTGTTGAACGTGCACATCGCGCCTTACGATCCGTCGGGGAGGTATGGTCACGAGCCGCGCCGTCCGCGCAAGTTGTTGCTCCACCGCCGGGAGATCGACCGCTTGATCTCTCGTGTGCAAGAGCGTGGATATACGATCGTGCCCCTGCGGCTGTATCTGAAGGAGGGCCGGGCCAAGGTCGAGATCGTATTGGCGCGGGGAAAGCGCAAGTATGACAAGCGGCAGGCGATTGCCAAGCGAGATGCTCAACGGGAGGTTGACCGCGCGCTGAAGGAGCGACACAAAATGGGGCGTTGAACTGCGAAAAGCGAAACTACCCAGACCCCCTGCCGAACCCGAGATCGGACGCAGATTTTCGCAGATAAAGATAAAATTAAAGATCAGCGTGGATCAGCGTTAATCTGCGTCCTAAAGGATACGTTCCAACCGTTCTGCCTTCGCATAGCCTATTGTTAGTTCCGGGGAAAAGAATGGAGGGGATCAGGCTATTGTGGAGGCACGTAATGACTATGCGAAGAATAGGAACTTGACACTTCTGGGTACTGGATTATAATCCCCAACAAACACCCTTACCATTCTTATCTTACTGAGAGGAGTATCACGTGACGGAAGAACTGGCACAGATTCAGCCCCACTCTATCACTGACCTGCAGCCCAAGATGTGCCTGCAAGGTGTCGTCAAGGAGACCCAATTGTATGGCGCGGTGGTAGATATCGGTCTCAAATACGACGGGCTGGTACACATTTCCCAACTTTGCCCTGAGCGCGCCAATCGTGTGACTGACGTAGTTCAGGCGGGAGACGAGGTGACCGTGTGGGTCACCAAAGTGGACTCGGAAAAAGGTCGCATCGGCCTGACGATGATCGAGCCTCCCAGAGTGGACTGGCACGAGTTGAAGGAGGAGCAGATTCACACCGGTACGGTGACGCGGATCGAATCCTACGGCGCTTTCGTTGACATCGGCGCTGAGCGAGCTGGCCTGCTGCACGTCCGGGAGATGTCCACTGGCTATGTCCCTCACCCGTCGGAACTGGTGCAGGTGGGTGAAGAGGTCCAAGTGCGTATTCTCAAACTCGACCGGCGGAAACGGCGTATTGACCTGACGATGATGGGCGTCAACGAGATGGAGATAGAGGACGATTCTGAAGAGGAGCCGACCAAGACGACGATGGAGATCGCAATCCAACGCGCTCAGACTCAACAGCAAAAACACGGACATCGCCACAGGAAACGCAAGAGACTCGACCTCTCTGAACAGGAAGACATCCTGGCACGCACAATCGAGCAGCACTTGAAATAACGCGCTGCTCGACCAGTGGCGGTCAGTTCGTCTCCGCCCAACCAGCGCCGCCGTGAACAGACGGCGCTGCCCGCGCCACATGGTGCTACCGAAACAGAGATTCTTCGCTCCCTTCGGTCGCTCAGAATGACGAGGGCTGGGTAGTTGCGCTGGGTTGGATGTCACTCCTCTGCTCTCTCCTCCACGAGGAACTCCACGGTGCCCAGAGGCACGAAGGCGTCGCTCGAGCCCTCAGGGTTCAGAGGCCCGTCTGCACTCACCGTCACGCCAAAGTGGTACACGCCCGCCTTCAGATCGGGCACTTGCGCCGAGACAAGCAGGAGGGGGTCGCGCACGACCTCACCAGCCTGCCATACCTCGAGGGGATAGGCGCCGTCCACCAGGGCTCCCGAAAGCCGCCACACTTCTTGCCCCTCGGTGTCCAGCAACACCAGGTCACGGGTACGTGCAGTGGGGTGGTCACGATCGGCACGCCAGAAGAGCGTGATGGGACATCCGCCTGGCAGCGTCACCTGATCGTGAGGCCGGGCATATCCCAGGAGTGTTACGCCGCCCTCCGGGAAGGCCACCATCACTTCACACGTCATGTCCAGTTCGGCCGGTCGGGGCTGACGGCGGGGGCGTTTTACCTCCAGTGAGGCGATCACGATGCTATCCCCAATGCCCGGCCTCCTCTCGTCGTACCGCTGTAAGCGGTAGCCTCCGGCCATCGAGTAGAGCCCCACGTTGAGCACGTACTCCCCCGGCGGCGTCCCCGGCAGGACGCGGATCTCGTACTCGTCCCACACGTACTTGTCGAGCGGCCAGCGCTTCGTCGGCAGACCACCTGGGTTAAGGTGATCCTCCTGACCCCACAGGATATATAGCGGGCGAGCCAGGTGCACGAAAGTCTGGTAGTTCACGTCCAGAGGGGCCAGGGCGTGCCAGTAGAGGACAACCGGGAACGTCTCGCCAGAACGGACGCGCGGCCGGGGCAGGTCGTAGCCCAGAAGTTCAATCTGTCCACTGCCGCCCACAAAACCGGCCCGCTGCTCGCATTGGGCGGCCCACGCCTGGCCTGGCGGCGAGGTGTAGCGCAGCCAATCGTCGTGCGGGTCTATCACCGCACTCTTGAGAATTATGAAGAGAAGAAGTGCCCCACCTAACCATGCGAATTGCGAATTGCGAATTGCGAATTGCGAATTGCGGACACGAGCAGCAGGCATCCGTATCAGCGCTACGATAAGGATGACCAGGCCGGCCGCTGAGATGACCCAGCCCGCCGTGCGTGGCGGTGTGTCTCCGAAGCGCACCAGCACCTCGTGCTCGCCCTCGGGCACCCACAGAGTGATGAAGCCCTCGGGACCGGCCACCTCAATCTCGACCTCCTGGCCATCCACGGTCGCTCGCCAGCCGGGGAAGTAGAAAGTGAACAGGCGCAAGACAAACTCTGTGGGCGTAGAGACGGCGAAGCGGTCGTGGAGCGGTCCGTGTTCGACGATTTCGACTCCGGCACCATCGGGCAGGGTGGCGCGATTGACTCTGTCCACCGGGCCGGGACGCCAATAGGACTCGACGAGCGTGCCCTCAGGATACATCGGCACCATGGCGGCCTCCACTGGCACGAAGTCGCCTGTCGAGGTCGTGCCGAGCGCCCGGCTGTGCAGTTCCCAGTCAATAATGTCCCGGGGTGCGGTGGGGCCGAAGTCAGGGGCCCACATGGGCGGGTAGAGCACTGGGAGGGCCAACAGCAGGATGGTGACGAGGGTAACGGCCAGCACCGGACTCCGCCAGCGGCTGGCAGGCAGCAGGGCGGCACCGCCCGCAGCACACACCGCCAGCATCAGGTTGGCCGGTCCCAGCAGCCGCCACGGGAATTGGAGATACGCCATCCACGGAACGTGCTCCCAAATGGGAGTAGAGGCGGGCAGCATCAGGAAGACCAGCCCAAGCCCGGCCAGGAGGAAGTAGAGCAAAGAGGTATGGGGGTGTGGAGGTGTGGGGGTGTGGGGATGTGAGAGTGGTGTGGGAGGGGCTCGGTCAGGGAGTCTGCGGGTCGCCAAGCGCAGAAGCGCGCCCAGCGCTGGGAGGGCCAACAGCCACTGGGCCAGGCCCAGGTTGGACCGGTAGCGCGGGGCTGCCGCGCCCAGGTCGAGCACACGCGAGGGAGCCAGCAATTCACCCAGCGAAAGGAAGTGTGCGCGAAAGTCGAAGTGGCCTGGGCCGACGACGTCGAGCTTGATGACACCGCGCTCTAACAACGCTGGAAGCCAAAAGAAGGCGATGATGGCTGCCGCCAAGATAAACGGTAGCCCCCCCCACCCTGCCCGACTACGGCTATGGGAAGCCGCCCGGCACACGACTTCCCACACCCAATAGGCCAACAGCAGGCCGCTGGCTACCAGGCCGAGCAGGTTATGACTGAACACGAGCGCGGCCAGTGTCAATACGCTGCCCAGCAGCGCCCCTCGCCCCCCCACCCCACTCACCAGGCGATGGAAGGCATAGAAGGCAAGTGGGAGCAGACATAAGGCGAAGTGCTCCGCCAGGTCACCACGGGCGTGGGGGTCAATGAAGACGATGTAAGGGGCAAAAGTATAGGAGGCAGCGGCCAGCACACCCGCCGCAGGACCGAAGAGCGCGCACCCCAGCAGGTAGGTGCCCAACGAAGCAAGGAGGAAGCCCAGGACGAACACTGCCTTAACCCCACCTACGATGTCCACGCCCGGCAGCAGGTCGAACAGGTTGGCCAGGTAGTAGGTCAGCGGGGCATAGTAGTTGAAGATCGGATAGCCGTAGCCGTAGTAGAGATCGGGGGCCCAGCGCGGATAGAAGACGCCAGCGCGGACGGTGTGGCCCAACTCGGCGGCGCGATAGACGTGAAGTTCGGCGTCCGTGTCACGCGGGAGACCGGGCCGGGTGAGGAAGGGGGCCGCCGCGACGAGGGCCAGCGCCAGAGCCAGCAATACATAGCCGAGAGCCGCTAGCCGATAGCCGCTAGCCATTGGCCGATAGGCGAACATAGGCAGAAGCCGTTAGCCCGTAGCCGCTGACTGCCAGCTGCTGACTGCTAATGGCTAACATACGAGGTCGGGGATTTGTTCCGGGTGCTCGGCCACCCGCACCCCGACGGCCTCAAAGGCAGCGATTTTCTCCGCAGCGGTGCCAGTGCCACCCTCAATGATGGCCCCAGCGTGGCCCATGCGCTTGCCTGGCGGCGCGGTCCGTCCGGCGATGAGGGTGGTGACCGGTTTGGTCATCCGCTCGGCGATGAACCGGGCGGCCCGCTCCTCGTCGCTGCCGCCGATCTCGCCGATGAGCACCACCTGTTCGGTCAGCGGATCGTCCTCAAACATCTTCAGCACGTCAATGAAGGTCGTGCCGATGATGGGATCACCGCCTATGCCGACGCAGGTGGTCTGGCCAATGGAACGGACAGTGAGCGCGTAGACGACCTCATAGGTCAGCGTGCCGGAGCGAGAGATAACGCCCACATGGCCAGGGGTCGCGATGTGACCGGGCATGATGCCGACCTTGGTCTCACCAGGGGAGAGAAGCCCAGGGCAATTGGGACCCACCAATCGCGCTCCCTTCTGATCGAGGTAGGCGCGGACGCGGATCATGTCCAGCGTGGGGATGCCTTCGGTGATGCAGACGATCAAGGGGATACCTCCGTCGGCCGCCTCCAGGATAGCGTCGGCGGCGAAGCGGGCTGGCACGTAGACGACGGAAGTGTTAGCCTCGGTCGCCGCCACCGCCTCGGCGACGGTGTCGAAGACGGGCACTGTGCCATCACAGGCCCACTGCCCGCCCTTGCCGGGCGTGACGCCCGCGACGACCCGCGTGCCGTATTCGATCATCTGTCGGCTGTGGAACTCACCCTCGTGCCCGGTGATGCCCTGCACGAGCAGCCGGGTGTTTTTGTCAACCAAAATCGCCATTGTCCCCTTATGCCTCCAATTCGCCCCTGGCAGCGGCGACTGCCTTCTGCGCCGCCTCGGCCAGAGTCATTGCCGTGATCAAGTGATAGCCCGAGGCATCTAAGATCGCGCGCCCCTCGGTCTCGTTCGTCCCCACCAATCGAGCGACCAATGGGACGGTGGGCTTGACTTCTTCAAAGGCAGTGATGACACCCCTGGCTACCTCATCGCAGCGGGTGATGCCGCCAAAGATATTAAACAGTACTGCCTTGACATTGGGGTCGGCCAGGATGAGGCGCAACGCTGTCGCGACCCGCTCGGCTTTGGCCCCGCCACCGATGTCGAGGAAGTTGGCCGGAGCGCCACCGAAGTGTTTGATGATGTCCATCGTCGCCATCGCCAGCCCGGCCCCGTTGACCATGCAGCCAATCTCACCGTCTAGTTGGACGTAACTCAGGCCGGCTTCGCGTGCCTCTCGCTCAGCCCGGGTCTCCTCGTCCACGTCCCGCATCTGCGCCAGGTCCGGGTGGCGAAAGAGACCGTTGTCGTCGAGCACCATCTTGCCGTCCACCGCCAGCAGTTCACCACCACCGGTGACGACCAGCGGGTTGATCTCGGCCAGTGAAGCATCGCAGGCCAGGAAAGCCTCGTACAGACCATGGGCAACGCGGTCGAAGGCACGGAAGTGCTCGCCCGCCAGCCCAATGCCCTTGGCCAGCGCCAGGGTCTGATAACCACGCAGGCCCAGGAAGGGGTCAATGGAGACCTTTTTGATCGCCTCGGGGTTCGTGCGGGCGACTTCCTCGATCTCCACGCCACCCTCGGAGGAAGCCATCATCACTGGCCGACGAGTGGTGCGGTCCACGACGACACCCAGATAAATCTCCTGCTGGATATCGGCTGCCTCGTCCAACAGGACTTTACGCACGGGCAATCCCTTGATCTCCAGCCCCAGGATCTCCCCGGCCACCTTCTCGGCCTCGTCGGGGGTGTGGGCCAGCCGGACACCGCCGGCCTTACCGCGTCCCCCGACGAGCACCTGGGATTTGACGACGACAGGTACTCCCAATTCCTCGGCGATGCGGCGTGCCTCCTGGGACGTGGTGGCGACGTCGCCATGGGGAATGGGCACATTATGTACGGCGAAGAGCCGCTTGGATTGGTACTCATGTAGTTTCACGCACTTGCCTCCCGATTGAAGGATGCGCTCTGGAATAACTCTACAGTGACGGGCGGGATTATACCACAGCGCACACAGAAGCCAAGTAAGCACTCAGTGGAATGGGTCTTTGGGAATTCCCGTGGTTTGAGTTCCGGACTCCCCAACTCGTTGGGGATGCGGTGCGAGGAACCCGAACAAGTTCGGGCCTCCAGTGCGCCCGCCACGGCAGTTCCCAGAGAGCCAGTGGAATCTTGACAGCGACGTTTTTTTGTGCTATACATCTTTGACAGGCGCTGGCCGTCGCTGTCAACGGCTTATGAGACTCGCAGTTACACGCCAGAAGTCGAGGCGGTCGAACAGAGGGTATGATGACAAAACCGGCGGTCATGTTTGGCGCAGGGAACATAGGACGGGGCTTTATGGGCCAACTCTTCTCCGAGTCGGGCTATGAGGTGGTCTTCGTGGAGATTGACGAGCCGCTCGTCGCCACCCTCAACGCGCGCCGTGGCTATACCATCCGCCTGGTGGACAACGACGGGGTCGAGGAGGTCGCCATCTCCCCTGTGCGGGCACTATACGCAGATGAGACCGAGGCGATAACCAGGGCGCTGGTCGAGGCGAACGTCGCCGCCACCGCCGTCGGTGTGCGGGCCCTGCCGCACATCGCCCCACTGGTTGCTGCGGGTATTGCCCGGCGGGCCACGGACGATGTGCGGGCTCCGCTCAATATCATCGTGTGTGAAAACCTGAAGGACGCCGCTGCTGCCTTCCGCCGTATGGTCGGCGAGAATCTGCCCACCACTTATCACGCTTACCTGCAAGCACGCGTGGGCTTCGTGGACACCGTGATTGGACGCATGGTCCCGCCACCCACGCCTCAGATGCAGGCCCAGGACCCCAGCCTCATCGCCGTCGAGCCGTACAAGGAACTACCCGTGGACCGGTACTGCTTCATCGGCCCCATCCCTGAGATCGTGGGCCTGGAGCCGTGTGACGACTTTGCGGTCTACACGGCGCGCAAACTGTACATTCACAACTGCGGCCACGCTATGCTGGGCTACCTGGGCTACCGGCGCGGCCACGCTTTCGGCTACCAGGCGCTGGAAGATGCGGCTATCCGCCCGCTGCTCAAGAGAGCACTGGCTGAGTCGAAGGGCGGCATCGTCGCGGCCCATGGCGTGGACTCAGCCTGGCTGGAGGCGTACATCGCCGACATCATCCGACGCTTCGCTAACCGCGCGCTGGGCGACACCATCTTCCGCCTGGCCCGCGACCCGCTCCGCAAACTCGGCCCCGAAGAGCGGCTGGTGGGCGCGGCACGGCTGGCCGAAAGGGCGGGGGTGACGCCTGAGGCGCTGAGTTGGGGCGTCGCCGCTGGCTACTGCTTCAACGATGCCAACGACCCGCTAGCGATAACGCTGCAGCAGCGCATCGCTGCCGAAGGACTCGACGGCGTGCTGGCCGGCGTGAGCGGCATCGAGGCGGACGAACCGCTGGCAGGTCTGGTGAGGGAGCGGTATCGCTGGCTACGAGAGGGGGCGTGGCCGTGATCTTCACCGTGACCCCCAACCCTGCGCTGGACCGGACGCTGACTGTGCCGCACATCGTGTTCAACGAGATGGTAAGGGCCACGGCGTTGCGGCTCGATTGGGGCGGCAAAGGGTTCAATGTCTCGCGGGCGCTGCAGGCGCTGGGGACAGCGAGCGTGGCCATGGGCTTCGCCGGCGGGGCGACGGGCCAGACGCTGGAACGTGGTCTGAACGACGCAGGAATCGCCACCGATTTCGTGCACGTCGTGGGCGAAACACGCACGAATACTGTCATCACCGACGTCACCGCAAAGTGTTACGTCAAGGTAAATGAAACGGGTCCCACGGTGCAAGCGCATGAATTGACGGCGTTCCTGGACCAGGCCCGCGAGAGGGTCTGCCCGGGGGACATGTGGATCCTCTCCGGCAGCCTGCCCCCCGGCGTGCCGTCCGATTTTTATGCCCGCCTCATCGCTCTGGTGCGGACAAATGGGGCGAAGGCGCTCCTCGACTCCAGCGGGGAGCCGCTGCGGCTGGGGTGCGCGGCCAGCCCTTACCTGGTCAAGCCCAACGGTGTCGAGGCCGAGGGAGTGACGGGGCAAGAGATCAATTCGGATGCGGATGCGCTCAACGCTGCTGAGTTCTTCCTGCACCAGGGAATGGAGTTGGTGGCGTTGTCGTTGGGCGCCAATGGTCTGCTGCTGGCCTCGAGGGAGCGAGCGGCGTGGGTCAAGCCACCCCGGGTACAAACTCGGAACCCCGTCGGCGCGGGGGATGCGCTGCTGGGCGGTATTGCCTGGGCATTGGAGCGGGGGCTGCCCCTGGAGGAGGTAGCCCGCTGGGGGGTGGCTGCCGGCACGGCAGCCGCCATGCGAGAGGGAGTCAGCGCCGGCACAAGGGCGGAGGTGGAGGCGCTGTACGAGCAGGTACGAGTAGACCAGGTGAAGGAGGGTTAGCAGCACGTGTCAGAACCAACTCGCCAAAAGGCTGATTTGCCACCGCGGTTGATGACCTCTGAGCCCGGCACTTTTGCTCGCCGCACCATCGTCGAGCGCAAGCCGCGGATCATCTGCCAGGTGATCGAGGACAACGACTATCCACCGGGCATCGTGCAGGGGTTGGAGACATTCAGAAAAGAGATCGCCTCGCAGCCCATGCGCCCGCTGAGCGAGCAGGCCCCCGACGTCGCTACCTGGAACCGGGAACTGGCCACGCACCGGGGCAAGACATGGCTGGAGGTGGGCTGGTACTTCGCCGAAACCTACTTCTATCGCCGCCTGCTGGAAGCAGTGCGCTATTTCCAGCCTGGCCCCTGGAAGAGGCACGATCCTTTCGGAAAGCAGAAGCGAAAGCAGGAGGAGATGGCCGTAGAGCGGCTGGCGGAGGCCTGGAGGGGGCGCGCCGACGTCGAGCCGGAGGTAGCCTTCGAACTACTGCTGCACTCATGCCTGTGGGGTAACCGGGCCGACCTGAGCAATTACACCGTCAGGGTGCAGGCCCCCGGGGGGTTGATGGCGTCCGAACATGCAAATGAGGAGCGACGCCACATCCTCATTGACCACACGGATGAAGTGGAAGAACTGCTGGCGGGCGGGCGGCAGCGGGTGGACTTCGTCAACGACAACGTGGGTATGGACCTGCTCTTCGACCTGGCGCTGGCTGACTTTCTGCTCGTTCAGGGCCAGGTACGAGAGGTGGTCTTTCACCTCAAGGACCGCCCTTTCTTCGTCTCTGACGCTATGCTCAAGGACGCGCAGGCGACGATCTCGTTGCTGGGGGCAGCGTGCAACGCGGCAGTGCGGGAACTGGGCGCCCGGCTGCACCACCATCTGGAAGCGGAACGGCTCATCCTGAAAGACGATTCTTTCTGGACGAGTTACCTCATGTTCCGCCACATGCCGCCGTCGCTGCAGACGGAACTGACGCGCTCAGACCTGGTCATCCTGAAAGGAGACGTAAACTATCGGCGGCTGCTGGACGACCGCCACTGGCCACACACCACGCACATGGAGGAGGTCGCGGATTATTTCCCCGCGCCGTTCCTTGTACTACGCACATTGAAGGGAGAGATCATGGTGGGGCTAGAGCCGGGACGGGCGGAGGCGCTGGCCGCCGAAGACCCCACATGGCTAATCAACGGGAAGTGGGGAATCATTCAACTGGTGAGGAGACCAGGCGGTAAATGAAGAACCTCGTTGCACCAGCCTGAAGAGCTGGTGCTGGGCATCATTGACATTGATTGAGGGAGGGTACAAATGAGTAAACCTACGTTGGGCCTTATCGTTGGCAACCGGGGCTTTTTCCCTGACCATCTGTGTGAGACCGGTCGCCAGATCATTCTCAAGGTACTGGCAGAAGAGGGCATTGACGCTGTAGCCCTCACGCCGGAGGATACCAAGTTCGGCAGCATCGAGAGCCTGACCGACGCAGAAAAGTGCGCCGCGCTTTTCAAGGAACACCGTGACGAGATTGACGGCGTGCTCGTGACCCTGCCGAACTTCGGCGACGAGCGGGCCGTCGCCAACACTCTGCGTTGGGCCGATCTGAACGTGCCTGTGCTGGTGCACGCCTTCCCCGACGACATGACTCGCATGACAATTGCCGATCGGCGTGACTCGTTCTGTGGCAAGATGTCCGTTTGCAACAACTTGCGCCAGTACGGCATCAAGTACTCACTCACCACCCTGCACACGGTGGACCCGGAAAGTGAGGGTTTCCGTGCCGATCTGCGACGCTTTGTGAGTATATGTCACGTGGCACTGGGCCTGCGAAATGTGCGCATCGGTGCGCTTGGCGCGCGGCCGGCCGCTTTCAACACGGTGCGCTATAGCGAGAAACTGCTGGAGCACACAGGCATCAGCGTAGAGACGCTGGACTTATCTGAGGCGTTCGGGCGGATGGAGCGCCTGGACGATGAGGCCGAAGCGGTGCGCGCCAAGCGCCAGGCAATCGAGGCTTACGTGCGGACGCAGGGCGTGCCTGAGTCAGCCCTGAACAGGATAGCCCGTCTCAGCGTGGTGGTGGAGGAGTGGATGGAGGAGCACCGGCTGCAGGCCACGGCCGTGCAGTGCTGGACCTCTATGCAGGAGTTCTTTGGGCTGATGCCCTGCACGGTGATGAGCATGCTGAGCGACAATCTGTTGCCAAGCGCCTGTGAGACCGACGCGACGGGCGCGGTCGGCATGCTGGCCCTGCAACTCGCTTCCGGCACGCCCAGCGCTATAGTGGACTGGAACAACAACTACGGCGACGACCCGGACAAGGGGGTCATTTTCCATTGCAGCAACCTGCCCAAGCACTTCTTCGCCGAGACCCCGAAGATAGATTACCAGAAGATCATCGCCGAGACGGTGGGCAAGGAAAACACTTATGGCACCGTGGTGGGCCGTCTGAAGGCTGGTCCCTTTACCTACTGTCGCGTCTCCACGGACGATATAAACGGCCGCATCTCAACTTACGTGGGCGAAGGCGAGTTGACCGATGATCCTGTGGAGACTTTTGGAGGGTACGGGGTCGTACACATCCCGAACTTACAGGGACTGCTGCACTATATCTGCGAGAATGGCCTCGAGCACCACGTGGCCATCAATCTGTCACAGACAGCCTCCGCTCTGAACGAGGCACTGGGCAAGTATCTGGAGTGGGACGTTACCTATTTCGGACGATAGAGCGACCATGGGGCTCTTGGAGGCCAGCAATTCCCGTTTTGACTGCGAGGAGAGAGCGTCCTCTCACAAACCAGGAGATCAATATGAGCAAGCACAAATGCACAATTGGAGTGGATTTTGGCACCGAATCGGGGCGGGCGGTGCTCGTGGACGTGACCGACGGTCAGGAGATCGCCACCGCGGTCCATCCTTACGGCGACGGCGTGATTGACGAGACGTTGCCCGGCACTCCCGGCACTGCAAACATCTCTCTCCCGCCCGACTTCGCGCTGCAGAACCCGGCAGACTACATGGAGGTGCTGCGGGTGACCATCCCTGCTGTGCTACGAAAGAGCGGGGCGGACCCGGGCGACGTCATCGGCGTGGGCACCGATTTCACCGCCTGCACGATGATGCCCATTGACAAGAAAGGCACACCGCTCTGCATGAAGCCGGAGTGGAGAAATAACCCCTACGCCTGGGTCAAGATCTGGAAGCACCACGCCGCCCAACCCGAGGCCAACCGGTTGAATGAGATTGCCCGGGAGCGGGGCGAGAAGTGGCTGTCCCGCTATGGAGGCAAGATTTCCTCGGAATGGCTCTTCCCCAAGATGTGGGAGACGCTGAACAAGGCCCCGCAGGTCTACGAAGCGGCCGACCGCTACATTGAGGGGGCGGACTGGATCGTGCTCCAACTCACTGGCCAGGAGCGGCGCAACTCCTGCACGGCGGGCTATAAGGCCATCTGGAGCAAGCGGGAGGGATACCCGAGCGATGATTTCTTCGCCGCGCTCGACCCCCGGCTGCGGCACGTGGTGGACGAAAAGCTCTCGCGGGAGATTTATCCCCTGGGACATCGGGCTGGAGGTCTCACCCAGGAGATGGCCGCGATGACCGGGCTCCGGCCAGGGACGGCGGTGCCAGTTGGCAACGTGGACGCGCACGTCTCTGTCCCAGCGGCGACGGTGGTGGAGCCGGGGCGGATGGTGATCATCATGGGCACTTCCAATTGCCACATGGTGCTCGGGGCGAGGGAGAATATCGTCGAGGGTATGTGCGGCGTGGTGGAGGATGGGATCATTCCTGGCTACTTCGGCTTTGAGGCCGGGCAGTCCTGTGTGGGAGATCACTTCGCATGGTGCGTGGAGAACTGCGTGCCCGCGGGGTACCGGGATGAGGCAGAGAGGCAGGGAGTGAGCCGGCACCAATTGCTGGAGGAGAAGGCCGCCCAGCAAAAGCCGGGCGAGCACGGGCTCGTCGCGCTGGATTGGTGGAACGGCAACCGCTCCGTGCTGGTAGACGTGGACCTGACCGGGCTGTTGGTGGGAGCGACGCTGGTCACCAGGCCGGAGGACATCTACCGGGCGTTGATCGAGGCTACGGCCTTCGGCACGCGGGTGATCATCGAGTCGTTTGAGAATAGCGGTGTCGCTGTGAATGAGATCGTCGCCTGTGGTGGGCTGCCAGAGCGGAACAAGTTGCTAATGCAGGTGTACTCCGATGTCACCGGACGGGAGATCAGGGTGGCGGCCACGGCCCAGGCAGGGGCTCTTGGCGGGGGCCTGTTCGCCGCTGTGGCTGCGGGCAAAGAAGCCGGTGGCTACGACACCATCTTCGAGGCGGCTAAACACATGGCCCGCCTGAAGGACGTCGTCTACCGGCCGAACCCGGCCCACAAGGCCGTCTACGACCAACTCTACGCGGAGTACCTGAAATTGCATGACTACTTCGGCCGGGGGCAGAACAACGTGATGAAACGCCTGAAGGCCCTCCGGCAGCAGGCCCTGGCTGGTGCTTAGGATGACAACATGCTTGAGCATCTAAAAGAAGAGGTCTACAGATTGCACCTGGAACTGCCCAAGAATCGCCTGGTGGTCTGGACGGGCGGCAACATCAGTGCCAGAGATCCGGAGAGTGGCCTGGTGGTGATCAAGCCCAGCGGCGTATCTTACGAAGAACTGCGCCCAACACATCACGTCGTTGTGAACCTGGAGGGCGACGTGATTGAGGGAACTCTCAAACCCTCGTCCGACACGGCCAGCCACCTCTACGTCTACCGCCACAGGCCAGACGTCAACGGCGTGGTCCACACACATTCTCCCTACGCCACCGCCTTCGCCGCGCTGGGCCGGCCCATTCCGGTCTACCTTACCGCTATGGCTGACGAGTTCGGCGGCCCCATTCCCTGTGCCGGCTTCGCCTTGATCGGCGGCGAGGAAATCGGGCGGGAGGTGATCGAGCACATCGGCTCGTCACCGGCCGTGCTCCTCAAGAACCACGGCGTCTTCACCGTGGGCCCTAGCGCCAAGGCCGCCGTCAAGGCCGCAGTGATGGTGGAAGATGCAGCGCGTACGGTGTGGCTGGCGCTGCAATTGGGCCAACCAGAGGAGATTCCGCCGGAAGACACGGCCAGGCTGCACCACCGCTACACCCACGTCTACGGCCAGTCGAGTAAACGTCCACCTGGCTAACCTGGAGAATGGGAGCGCTCACCTGAACAGAATGCCACATACGGATACCAACGACGTGCCGTTCCCATCGGCTGGACAGCGATCGTAGGCCAGCCGCTCCCCCTGGACTGGGCTCAGCATGCGCAGCGCCAGGTAGATGGGCGGCAGCCCACACACGTTGCGCCGGTCGCCCTCGCGCTTGATCGCCGCGAAGAACCCTCGGGCGTCGCCCGCGCATATCCGCTCAATGAGTTCGTCGTCGGCCGCCTGCAGTCGGGCGCGCCCCACCAGGCCCTGCGGCCGGCCGCCGAAGGCCGGGCCGACGTGCGAGAGGTCACCCGCGGCCACGACGAGCACTCGACGTCCCAGCATCGTCTGTCTGAGCGTGTTCACCAGTACGTTGATCGCCGGGTCATGCTCTGGCTCAGCCTGGCCGCGCACAAAGTGACCGAACGAACCGCACAGGATGGGCACCAATTCACACGGCTGCCCCTCGCGCACGTAGTGCAGCCAGACCGCCGCGAGTTCGATGGAATATTCGCTGCGATGGTTGAGTTCGCCGGCGAAGGCTTCGTCCGGAGGCTCAGCCCGAAGGGCTGCTTCCGCGCCCATTGCGCCAGCCAACGCATCCACGACGTCGCGCGCTGTCGGCAGTACCCCAAACGGCGTACTATAGTGCTGGCGCGTCAACGTCAGCCTACCGTCTTCCCCAAAGTGGTCAGTGCCCAGCAGGATCACCAGTTCGGCCGCCTTGACTATCTCCGCCGCACGTTTCCAGACGCAGGCGTAGACTGGCCCGCCGCGAGCGCAGTCAATGTGCGGGCTGACCAGGCCACGGCCGTCACCGGGATCAGGACTCGCGTCGTCCACAGTGTCGAGGTAGCCATCCAGGAGATGGCGCAGTTCGTCTGCACCGGCCGGGTATGACTGGCCGGCGAGGGCGGGCGGGCGGAAGGGGGCCCGGCGGTACTCGGCCAACGCGCGTTCTCGCGCCCGGGCGAAGCGGTCGTTGTCCAAGAGCAACGCCCCGTCGAACGCGGCCAGGAGTCGCTCCAGCACATCCAGCCCGACGCGCAGCCCGAATCGGACGCCAAGGGCCGCGCGGAGGGCGTTGCTGTCCCGCGTCCCATCACACAGCGCCAACACTGGAGCCAACTGCTGGGGAATGATAACCGTCTGATCGGTCAGTTGCAACGGATCGCGCAGCAGGAGAAACACCCGCCCACTCTGAGCAACCGGGCGGACATCAACGGCGCGCAACTTGGGAAGTCGTGTCTCCATTGGAGTGGTCATTTCGCTATCGCATAGCGCGGCTTTTGACCGCAACCGAATTCCTCAGCCGTCCACGCCGACGAGCCGGGCGATCAGGTTACGGTGCGGCGTGATGGCCCCCTGCGGACAGACCTCGGCGCAGCAGAAGCAGCCGATGCAGCGGTCCAGGTCGAAGAGGGGGGGCTGCCCAGGCGTGATGGCCTCCCGGGGGCAGACCTCGACGCAGCGGCCGCAGCCGATACACGCAGACGCGGTCAGCCGGGGGCGCAGCCGTATCGCCCCATGTAGCGGTGCGCTGGCCCACGCGGGGATGCGAAAGTACCAGCGGGCCTTCGGCAGACACACCGCTCCGAAGTCCAGCGCCCGCCGGTCCCCTGTGACCCGCACCGCGTCGAGGTCCAAGACCCCCAGCCTCCGAACGTCCGCCTGGACCAGGTGGAGGACTTCGCCAGGCCGGTAGCCCAGCGCCCGCGTGATCACCGCGTCCAGCGCCACCGGGTCTGCTGAGGCCGCCAGACATCCATACCGACGCGGGGTGCCCCCCATCCCCGGCCCATTCCCCTCCTGGCCGAACACTCCGTCCATAAGTGTCAGCCCCGGCCGGACCAGTTCCAGTACGTCCACCAGGGCCTGGCTGAAATCCTGCACGCCCGGGGCCCGGCAGTGGACCTCCCGTTTGCGAGTGCCGGGGATGGTGCCGAAGAGGTTCTTCACCGCTCCCGTGTAGAGGGTGAGGAGGTGGGTCTTCAATTTGGGCAGGTTGATCACCAGGTCGGCTTCGAGGACCGGGCGAGCAATGAGGTAGTCGTTGCCGTCCAGCCGCTTCCACGCCACCCCATTGAAGGGGACCAGGCGAGCGCCGGTGCGTTCCGCCACCCCTGCCACCCCGCTCCTGCGCCAGACCCGGGGACCGTTCTCGACAGGGCCAGCGGGGGAGTCACCGATGAGGACAATCCCCCCAGCCTCCTGCACCAGTTCGGCCATCGCCTGGATCACCGCCGGATGGGTCGTTATCGCCCGCTCCAGGTCGGCAGCAGCCAGCAAATTGGGTTTGAGCAGCACCCGCATCCCCGGGCGGACAAACTGGCCGATGCCGCCCAGGGGGGCGAGTACAGCAGTCACCGCCTGGCGGACTGCGCCGGGCTCATACGTCTCACAGGCAACGACGGAGACCACGGGCACGTCTCACTCCTGAAGAGTCTGTATCACGCATCACTGCTCTTCGACGCGGATGGTTTTGATCAGGTCGCCGGGGGTAGTAGCCTGGGTAGGGTCGCGGGGCGTCAGCGATTCGAGCACGTCCATGCCTGCGGTCACCCGTCCAAAAACGGCGTGACACGATATGTCAGGGGGAGTGCAGTCCTTCAGGTTGCCGTTGTCGTCGTAGGCATCTAACCAGGGGGTGGGCACGTAGGTGATGAAGAACTGGCTGCCGTTGGTGTCGGCCCCACGGTTGGCCATGGAGAGAATGCCAGGCCGATCGTGCTTCAGATCCGGGTGAAACTCGTCAGGGAAGGTGTAACCCACCCCTCCACTACCGGTGCCGGTGGGATCACCCCCCTGGGCCATGAAGTCCGGGATGACGCGGTGGAAGGTCGTGTTGCCGTAGAACCCCTGGCGGGCGAGAAAGACGAAGTTGTTGACCGTATGGGGCACTTTGTCGGCGAACAATTCGACGACGATGTCGCCTTTTTCGGTCTCGAAAGTGGCGACGTAGGTCTTGCCGGGGTCAATCTGCATCGCCGGGGGCTCGCTGTACATATTATTGCGGTCGGCAGGATGGGCAGGCATTGAGGCCGGCTCCTTTTCAGTTGATTCTACAGGCACAGAGGCCCCGGTGGGCGTAGGGGAGACCGGTTTGCCCGGTCCCACGGTGAACCAGAGGGCCACTGCACCCAGTAAGAGGGCCGCAGCGATGCCGCCAATCCACCCCCAGAAACGGGCAGAAGAGGTCGAAGCCGGCTTTTGCTGCGACTTAGACAGGTTCTGCCTCCGCTTGCCGCTGGTCGTCCGCCTCCCCTTGTTGGATCGTTTGCTTTTCCTGGACATAGGGACTCCTTATTAGAGCTCAATCACCGCCTTGACGACGCCATCTTGCAAGGAGGCCACCAACTCGAAGGCCTCCGCCGCTCGCTCCAGCGGAAAGCGATGGGTGATGAGCACGCGCACGTCCACCGCCTCCCGCTCAATCAGCGCGATGGCACGTGGATAGACGTGCTTCATGCGCCGGGACATAAGGATCGTGAGTCCCTTACGTCGCGCTGCGCTGGCCGTGAAAGTGATACAGTCATCGCGCGGGATGCCGACCAGCACCACTCTTCCGGCAGGACGGGCCATGCGCACTGCCTGTCTCACTGCTTCCCCACCCCACGCTGCCTCTATCGCGACGTCCACGCCACGCCCGTTGGTCTGCTCAGACAGCCAGTCGGCAGGGTCGTCCACGGCCGGGTCACAGACAGCGCTCGCGCCCAGTTGCGCGGCCAGCGCCCGGCGCGCGGGAATCGGCTCGCTGAGATATGCAGCGATCGCGCCGGAGCGTAGCGCCAACTGAAGCACCAGCAGCCCAATCGGTCCAGCCCCTAACACGGCAATGGTGTCACCGGGACGTATCTTAGCCAGCGTCACTGTGTGTATCGCCACCCCCAGTGGTTCCAGCATCGCCCCGTCGGCGAAATCAAGCGCGTCTGGCAATGGGATGCAGAGATGGGCCGGATGCACGTACCACTCGGACAGCGCCCCCCGGACGGGTGGCGTGGAAGAGAAACGCACATTAGGGCAGCAGTTGGGATTACCCTCCAGACATGCCTCGCAGCGGCCACAGGGAATCGCGGGATCAACCGCCACCCGCGTGCCGACCGGCGGCCCTTCCCCCCCCCGCCCCAGTGCCGCGACCTCCCCGGCAAACTCGTGGCCTAACACGAAGGGGCACGGAGCCCTGGTGTCACCGATGTGGCCGTTCACGTAGTAATGCACGTCGGAGCCACACACTCCGACCGCGTGGATACGAACCAATAGTTCCCCCGGTCCTGGCTCAGGCGTGGGAACGTCCTCCAGCCTCATGTCGCGGGGAGCATAGAGAAGCATCGTTTTCATGGTATCTCGCTTACTTTTCGCATAGGCTGGTAACCCGTCAGAGGGACAGAACGCAGCAATAGTGTGTGCATACAATGACTACACGAAGGATTAAGGGCCAGGCGACCGCGAGCATGGGGGACATTTACCACCGCACGGCAGGCAAGGCGAAGAAGATCACCGACAGAACCCAGAAGAAGACCCACGAGACCAGCGCGTAGCGCCAGCGCGGGAACTTCAGCAGGGGCACGACCAACACTGCCAGTGACACGATCCAGAAGGCGGGCTGCACCAGCACCTCTCGCCAGCCGACGGCAGTACCGTCGGGGGCGAAGACCAGCCAACGCAACGCCAGGGCGCAGATGACCGGCAGCGCCGCCGCGACGACGCCGTCGGCTGTCCCCCAGCCAAGGTGGGCAACCTGGAGTTCCTGCCCCACTTCCTCCACGCCGAAGCGAGCAGCAACCTCGGCCAGCGCCTCGTCCTCATCCAACCCCTGCGCCCGCGCCGTTGCCACCGCATCTTCCAGGTGGCCCTGGAGTTCCTCCAGCAGTTCGTGCTCCATCTGGGCATCCAGGTCGAGTTGAGCGCGAACCCGCTCCAGCATGTGATCCACTTTTCGACCTAACCCCCCGGCCCCCTTCCCTCCCAGGGAAGGGGGAGCAGACCTAACCCCCCGGCCCCCCTCCCTACCAGGGAAGGGGGAGCAGACCCAACCCCCCGGTCCCCCTCCCTACCAGGGAAGGGGGAGCAGACCCAACCCCCCGGCCCCCTTCCCTACCAGGGAAGGGGGAGCAGACC
>CAZZEX010000078.1:4928-23636 GCA_964653285.1 uncultured Anaerolineales bacterium | reverse complement strand
AATTGTCAGAAATTCCTTTGTATCCAGCACTGCCCCGAAATATTGAGAAGATACTTCGCTGTGATCTATGGCCTGGAACTGCCTCGCCCTGACCCGGTGGACTTTGGAGCCAACGTTCACCGGGCGCTGTTGGACATTCACGAACGTGCCCGACTCGGACAGGTTCCGTCGCCGGAGGAGGTCGGGGAGATCGTCGCTGTCGCCTGGGTGCCTGCGCCGCAGGCCGATCCAGTCCAGGATCGCCAGGCGCAGAAGGCTGGCGTCCGGCAATTGCAGCACTACGTCGCGCACCATGGCGAGTCGCTGTCGCGAGTGGCCCAGGCAGAGACCAGCTTCTCGTTCGGGCTGGACCGACACGTCCTGGTAGGCAAGATTGACCTGCTGCGGCACGTGGACGGCGGCTACGAGTTGGTGGACTTCAAGGCAGGTAAATCGGCGCCAGCAGCGTTGGAACAGGTGGACACACAACTCGACCTGTACGCGCTAGGGGCAGAAACGAGCCTGAGAATGCCCATCGTACGACAGAGCGTACATTTCTTGGAGGACGACAGGGTCTACACGTGGGAGTGGTCACCGGAACGAGCGGTATCGGCCAGGGAACAATTGGGGACACTGTTGAACCAGATCGTGCAGCAGGAATTCCCACCACGACTCGCGTATTGCCCACGCTGTAACGAATTCCAGTCCATCTGTCCCTACAGGGAGAATGAACGATGAAGGCCTTTGACGAACTACTGCAGCAGGAAATCGCTTTCTATGAGGGCCGTCACGACGACCTGATCTATCTGGCCCCGGACTTTTACCGGCTGTTGACGCGCCTGCTGGACGATCCGCAGTTGCCAGTGCGATTGCGGCCGCTGATTTCCAGCGCCATCGCTTACTTCATCCTGCCAGCCGACGTCATCTCAGAAGAACTGCACGGCCCCTACGGCTACGTGGACGACATCTGGCTGTGTGCTTACGTGGCGGACGTCGTGCGCCAGCAACTGGACGACGAGGCCATTCTGGTTGAGAACTGGGATGGAGAAGCACCGCTCATCCCCCTGATCCGCGAGGTAATGGACAAGGAGCGTGACCTGATCGGCGACGAGCGCGACAGAATCCTGTGGTACACTGGCTGCGCGCAATTGGTAAAGTAACCGTCTATGTCACAGCCAGCCTGAGTTGACGGTGTGACGCGGCACTTGCAGCGCGAAGTGCCACGACGGAAGAGGATCTGTTGATCGAGGTGCTGGGCCAGGACGGTTACTACCTGGTCACGCAGCGGCCCTGGCCGCAGGTAGACGTCACGCTGAGTGCCACGCTGCCAGTGGATTCGCCGATCCCGATGCCGGACAGCAGTGTCTGGCGTCGCTGGGCGGCCGAGGTGGCGTCCCGGCTGTCTCCGTTCCTTCCCATCGAGAGCGAAGAGGACAATCATGGGTTGGTGGTGCTCTCCTCGCGCAGCAAGCCTGCTGCCCGGTTGCGCTGCGATCCCAACAATGGGGAGTTGTACCTGACCCGCGTCGAACTATCGGCCTGGCAGGGGATAGACCTGCCCCGCCAGTGGGACAATCCCGACCGCGAGCCGGACCCCTGGCCCGAGGCGCAGTTAGCCGACTTTGCCGGCCGGGTGCGCGAAGCGCTGCTGGTGTGGGAGGATTGCCTGGGACATTTGCACTCGCCGGTGACCAGTTGAGAACGGCAGACCCGTTGGCTGCGTGAAGTTGCTCAACCTTCTTCGGATCCCACTGGCCCGACCGCGTGTAGATGCGAGTCGTGTTCAGTCGGCTGCTGTATGCGTCGTGTGGTCTGGTCTCTCAGTGAAGCAGTCAGCTCTTTTGCACAATCTTCCTGACCAGTCGCTCAAGTTCTCGCTCAAGTTCCTCTAAAAGGTATTTCTTGCTCTTTGTCCCCAGTCTTTCCTCGTGCGCAGCTACAGAGACTTCGACTAGCCGTTGATGGTCGGGGTCCTGAGCGTTGTATCTTGGAACGTGCATGTACTCAAATATGGCAGTGCCGATTTGCTTTCCGATCAGAAATCCTCCAAGCCATGTCCGCACGGGATGGGAATTGAGAAACGCACAGATGTAATGTGCCTCATCAAGGTTATCCACGGAGGCGAGATAGACCTTGTGGTCGGGGACAATTACCTTGTTCGGAACGATTGAATCTGCAGCTTCGGTTACTACTGCTGCTCGGAAGGCGTTGGGATTCTGTTGCTCAAGCCAGACAACTTTATAGGGCTGAAAACTGTAGTCTCCGACACAGAAGATGCTATAGATAGGAAGCCCACTCTGGTACCTCTTATAGGTTGAGCGTTTTGAAAGCATGTCAGCGTAGTTGAGCAGATAAGAATAGGTTGCAGGGTACTTCTCTGCAAACTCCTCCTCGGTCTCGAATTTGGCATAGTGCCGATTGGGGACAATTTGGTACCAACCTCCTGGCTTTGTGCAGTACCGACCTATTTCTCTCCCACGAAGCAGCGGAAACAAGACGTCTGCTTCTATCCATGCTCCCTCTGTCGGCTCAACCCACTTGGCTCTTGGAAGTTCATCCTCCCGCAATGTCCGAATTAACGCTCGATTGGTCTCTGGCGAATATTTCTCGACCTTCACCCAGAACACCCGAGCCAAGTCTGATATTGTTCCCCGGTGCGCCTGCAACAGATACTCCGATTTGCCTCGAAGTACCGCTACTTCGTCATAGTCTGCTTTCTTGCCCGTGAATAGTGGTGAACCAAACTCGGCTACGGGGCATGCTTCGCCATCGTCAAACGACACCTGTCCCAAGACTTCGGCGAGTGACAACGACGGATTGATTCGCGTAGACTTCTTTGGATTCCATACGCGGCAGGGGACTTCGGAGAACTCTGCTTGGGGAGCTGATGTCACCCTGGTTGCTATGTAGATGGCTGTCTCATTTGATGCATCAGGAAACGGCTGGATAGCCGTAAGATCCTCAATCTGATCTATGCGCACACCTGATGAATCTGGGAGGCTGCCAAGCCTGAACCCCCTTGCTGAGTCTGACTTGAACACAGTCGCGGTAATCAAGAAGCCTATGCGTCCACCGATCCGTAACCAGTGATCAACAGCGCTGAACGTGAGTACTGTCGAGATGTCGCTCTCGACTCCACCTGTATAACCGCGTCCCGATACGAGACCATAATAGTCACAGAAGCGTTTTACCCGCTTCCGGTACGTCTCAGGCAATCGGCTCCACCTGACCCAGGGCGGATTGCCCACAATATAGTCTACGTCCTCAAAGCCTTTCGGTGAGAAGTTGTTCTTGACAATGCGACACCAAATAGTATCCCAGGGTGGCTTTCTGTTATGGAGTCCTTGAATCGCCTCGTAAAATTTGGCTAAACGCTTCTCTGTCGGCGTGTCTAAGAGATGGTCGAGTTCTTGATCACGCTCGAGTTCGACTAAGAACTGCTGTGAACTGCGATTGCGTTCTATATCGTCCTCGCACTTCAGCAAAATTCTTCCCAGCACCTGTGCACGGACTAGTCTGACAGGAATCTCGAACCTGATGCCCCCAACCTCGGTGTCGAGCGTGTACTCCAGTATGCCACCGGGCTTCTCAACAGGGACGTTGATGCTATCTGCGAGATACACCGGTATCTCTATGTCATGACCCAACGCAAAGACCAAGTCAGCCACCGAGAGGATATAGTTGGCGCGCGCCGAGATAACAGCAAGGGGGTTCAGATCGAGTCCTCGGATGCAATGCAACACTGTCTGAAGAGTTTGTAAGGATGAGAATTCAGCCTCATCACACCTTGCTCGTAGCCGACCTATGCATTCTACGAGAAAAGTGCCTGAGCCACATGCTGGATCAACAACAACCTTGCCAGGCTCGCCATTGTACCCCACTCTATTCACAACATATTCGGCCAGCCAGTCAGGTGTGTAGTATTCGCCCAAATCGTGTCGAATCTGCTCATCCACCAGGCTCGAATAGAACTCTTTGAGCAGGTCTTTGATGCTTTCGGGCTTGAGTTTGGCGGTAGCTGGTTCAAACTCCTGAAAGATACGCGCCAGAGTTCGTAGACTCTCAGCCAATTGGGGTGACTCCTCGTTGGTGTACCAGCTAAAGAAATCGCCCTCCAGGAAATTGCTGATGCGATAGTTCTTGTAGAAGTCTCCATCTTCAAGCTTGACCAGTTCCCTGTAGAGACTCTCGCGATTGGGGGCATTCGCAATAGCGTCAACTAGCGACAATTGCGAAGTGGTCTGAGTTGCCGCCAGCAGTTCAGCCGTAAGGAGTTTCACGACCAGGCTGTAGTAGGTGTGCATTGCAAACAGGATCTGCGAAGCGTCCTTTGTGGCAATGCCATTGCGTCGAGCCCAGTCCTTGAGTGACGGCAATTGGGACAGGCCATATGTGGATACTTGCTGAAACAGTCGTTTCCACTCATGAAAGAGCATTGTTGTTCGATGTTTCGGCTTTGACAGGTGGCTGCACATCACTGGCAAAACGGCCCTGGCTACGTCGGAATCTTTGCCAAAGTACCTCGTCAATAGGGTGGCGGTGAGCGGCAATCGCCCAAGTGATCGATAAATCTGCACTAGCGACAGGAGAGAAGCTTCAGATGTTTCGTGCGTTTTGGACCAAGTCCACGCCAGCTCAGCAGAGCGACAGAATGCCAGGTGGAAGCCATCCCATAGAACACCAGCCCATTTGGCACACTCCCCTGGATTGAACTTTGGCCCACCGCCGGTAACCGTGTTCAAGTAGCGCTCAATCTGCTCCTTTGCTTCAGCGAATTTCTGCGGGACAGCTAGGTCGCCTGGACTCTTGTAGTCCAAGACGACGTGTCCAAACAAGCTGTCAGGTCGGTCTGAGCTTACTTGGGAGTAGCCTAGTTTGCGAAGTGCCTCATTGACGACCGGGTTGTATGGGATACCATGCGCCGCAAGAAGCTCCTTCAATTGCGGTTCGAGCCCAATTTGCAGCTTTGCTTCTGAACCGGCAGTCTCAGCTATTCTGTGAACTCTTTGCACAACCGGGTAAAGCAATGGATTACCTTTCTCATCTGTTGGTGTGTTTCTTGTTCATCAGTGAACATTTCAAGAGTGGCCAGTTGCAGAATGGACCTCCCATTTACGCCACGGCCACATCGCCTCCAGCGCGCCGGTGCGCGCACATCGGTGCTGCCGTGGATGGTGGCCCGCCCCAACCATAACCTAACGACAGCCCTCCCACAAACGAACGCCGCCCGCCGCCCCGCTTTCCCGCCACGACCGGCATCGCCAGGCGAAAAACGCGGGGCCGCGGGCTTGTCTTGTAGCGAGCGGCTTTGTCACGCCTACGGCGGGCCGCCCTCCCGCCTGCGCCTGGGTTGGCGACGTGGCTTTCCACTTCGACGGCGGGAGAGCGCCCCTTGCTTTGCACTCCACGGCGCCTTCGTCGTGTCGGTGCTCCACCGTACTCAGGCCGGCATCCCAACAACCTGAACCTGCAGGTGTTCCTTGACCACAAAGCCGCTCGATTCTAACAACTGGTCTATGGCATCCAACGTCGTGGCGTGGTAATAGCGCTCGCCACATTCCTGACAGACTTCGGCCTCCACATCGTCCACGATGTAGAGTTTCCCCTGAAACCAGTGAATCTTGCGCACCTTCTTGCTGACTGTCTCGCCACCACAAAACTCGCACAACATCACTCCACCTCCAACGCATAGACGGTTATGATGAGCAGATCCTTGACCTCGTGAAAGCGGCAGATCACGTGAATCAGTCGCCCATCCCTGGCCGGTCCCTCGATCCGGTATCGCGTTCCGCGTATATCCTTGGTCATCTCCTTCTCGATTCGCCCTTTCAGCCCTTTCAGTATGCATCGCTCGATGTCCGCGCGCTCCAACCTGTCGCCCCACATCTCTTCCTCAGCGTGGGCAGAGAGGTGTAGCGCCTGTCAACCACCAACTGTCGGATTCTTTGCAGGACACTCACGCTTTACCCTTTCCACGGATATTTGTAGCATAGGGAGTATAAGGCGGATTGTGGGTTGTGTCAAGAATGGCGCTCCCAGATCACTGTTGACAAAGAGCAGAATCTGTGGTATCATATCATGCAGTTATTTCGGATTGCAAAGAAAGTGGCTGGACTTATGCCTCGCTTCTGGACTGCCAACCGCCAACTCATCCGGGCCATCAATCGTTCCACCGTCCTCAACGTCGTCAAGGACGAGGGGCCGGTTTCCCGTACCGACATCGTCCGACTTTCTGGACTCAGCCCGGCTACCGTCTCCGAGATCACGGCCGATTTGATCGCCGAGGGGCTGATCTACGAGAAAGAGGCCGGAGATTCGACCGGTGGCCGCCCGCCCATCCTGCTGGCTCTGAACCACGACGCGGCCTACGTGGTGGGGCTCAAGTTGGCCGAGCGCCAGATCAGCGCCGCTCTCACCGACATCGAGGCCACCATCCTGTCCACGCTGACCGTGCCGGTGACAGGAATGACCGTCGTCGAGCGGGCCGTGGCAGCACTGGCCGGGGCGGTCGAGCAGGTGATCGCCAAAGCGTCCGTGCCACGAGGACGTGTCACCGGGGTGGGGATCGGCCTGGCCGGTGTCATTGACGCCGGGCGCGGGCTGTGCCGCTACTCCCCCTTTCTGGACTGGCGCGACGTCCCGCTCAAGCTATTGTTAGAAGAGCAGATTGGCATCCCGGTGTGCATTGACAACGACGTCAACACGCTGGCCATGGCCGAGAAGTGGTTCGGGGCCGGGCAAGGTGTGGACGATTTCCTGGTCGTGACCGTGGGACGAGGCGTTGGTCTCGGCATCGTCGCCAACGGCCAGTTCTACCGGGGTACGCGGGGAGGCGGGGGTGAGTTCGGCCACACGGTGATGGATCCGGACGGGCCGTTGTGCGATTGTGGCAAGCGTGGCTGTCTGGAGGCCTACGTGGCCGATCCGGCGCTGGTGCGGGCGGCGCAGGGCAGGCTGGGCAGCGTCGACCCGGACCAACTGACGGTGGAGCGGGTCACGGAACTGGCCCGGGCAGGAGATGGATCGTTGCTAGAGGTCTTCGCCCAGGCCGGCCGCATGCTGGGAATGGGGATTGCCAACCTGGTCAATGTCTTCAACCCGGCGCTGATCATCATCAGCGGCGAGGGGGTGCGGGCCGGCGACCTGCTGTTTGGGCCGATGCGGGAGGCGGTGGCCCAGTACACGTTCGACGGGCTGGCGGAGGACACAGAGATCGTCGTCCAGGAGTGGGGTGACGAGGCCTGGGCCTGGGGCGCGGCCAGCCTGGTGTTGCAGGGGATCTACAAGTCTCCCGTCGGCGTGGTGGTGCCGGTCAACTCGTTGTACACCCAGTGACAGCCTTTTTTTGGCCCGAGTTTCTTTAGCCACCGAATAAAGTGCCTGGCAACCCCGCTGGAACGATATAGCGACTATTGGGAGAGATAATCATGGTTGGAGAGAGGGGCCTGGGAAAGCTCGCCTGGGTACTGGTGTTCGTCTCACCCAGCCTGGTCGGCCTCGCGGTCTTCAGTGTCATTCCAATTCTGGCCTCATTGGGGTTGACCCTCTATGAGTGGGACCTGCTCACGCCACCGCACTTTGCCGGCCTGGGCAACTTTCAGCGTCTGATCCACGACCAAAACTTCTGGTCAGCGCTGGCCCACACCCTCTATTTCATCGTCGGATACATCCCGCTGGTGATGGTCATCGCCCTGGGCGTGGCCGTGATTCTGAATCAGAAACTCAGAGGCGTGATCCTCTTCCGCGCAGGCTTTTTCATCCCGGTAGTCTCCGCCTGGGTGGCCGTCGCGTTGCTATGGAAGTGGATCTTCAATCCCAAGTTCGGCATCGTCAACTATCTGCTGGGACTGGTGGGGATCCATGGGCCAGCCTGGCTGTTCGATCCGCAGTGGGCCATGCCAGCCATCATCATCACCAGCGTGTGGAAGGACATCGGTTTCGTCATGATGATGTTCCTGGCCGGTCTGCAGGGTATCCCTGCCGAGTACTACGACGCGGCAGCCATTGACGGTGCGGGGGGCTGGCAGCGCTTTCGTTACATCACGCTACCCTTGCTCTCACCGACCGCGTTCTTTGCCCTGATCATGTCGCTCATCAACTCCTTCCAGGTCTTCGATCAGGTGCGGATCATGACCGGTGGGGGGCCGGCCGGAGCCACCAGCGTCCTGGTAGAGCAGATCGTCAAGAATGCCTTCGACTACAGCCGGATGGGCTATGCGGCCGCCCTATCCTGGGCCCTATTCCTGTTGATCTTCACCGCCACGGTTTTCCAAATGCGCCTGCAGAAGCATTGGGTGACCTATGATTGAGACGGCGATCAGGTCCTTGACCAGACCAATCAGAGCCAAAGCGCGGCCTGTTGCCGGATTCCTTCACTTCACCCGGCAGGGGGTCTTGTACGCTATTCTTGTGATCGGCGCGTTGTTCATGATCGTGCCTTTCCTGTGGATGCTCTCCACGTCTCTCAAGGCCGACCAGTACGTGCTCACCATGCCGCCCCAGTTCTTTCCCCGGCCGTTGACCCTGAGCAGTTACGTGCGGCTGGCCAAGTTGTTTCCCATCGGGCGTATGTTCTTTAACAGTCTGCTGGTGGCAACGCTGACCACGTTGGGGCAACTCGTAACCTGCTCTATGGCCGCCTATGCATTTGCCCGGATGCGTTTCAAAGGGAGCAACGCATTGTTTCTGGTCTACCTGGCCACGCTGATGGTCCCCTTCCAGGTGACCATCACACCGCTCTTCATCCTGATGCGCTATCTGGGGTGGACCAACACCTATCAGGGCCTGATCCTGCCCTGTGTTTTCAGCGCCTTCGGCACGTTCCTGTTGCGACAGTTCTTCCTGACCATCCCCCGAGAATTGGAAGAGGCGGCATTCGTTGACGGCGCGTCGCGTTGGACCGTCTACTGGCGCATCATCCTGCCTGTGAGCAAGCCGGCGCTGGCTAGCCTGGGGGTGCTCTCCTTCATGGGATCCTGGAACGCCTTCCTGTGGCCCCTGCTCGTCGTGCGGGACATGGATATGATGACCCTGCCCGTGGGGCTGGCCACCCTGCACGGTCGCTGGCTCACCCAGTGGAATCTGGTGATGGCAGGCACGGTGATCACCGTAGTGCCTATGCTGGCTGTGTATCTCCTGGCACAGCAGTACTTCGTAAAAGGTGTTGTCTTGAGCGGCATCAAGGGGTAGGCTGCCCCGGCAAATTGAAGGAGGTGATCGAGAAGAATATGATTCCAGCGCTTTAGCCACATGTACATATGATTTTCTAAACAAACCCGAGGAGGAAAAAAATGACCAAGCATCTGTTTGTGTTACCAGCGGGGCTCCTGGTGCTGGCCCTGGCTGTGACAGCCTGTGCACCAGCGACCACCCCAACACCGGTCGTCGTGGAGCGAACGGTAGAGGTACCGGTCGAAGTAGAGAAAGAGGTGGTAGTGACAGCGACTCCAGCGCCCACCAAGCCACTGGAACCGGTGACCATCACCTACTTCACCTTCTCCGCCGCGCCGGACCACCTGGAGGACCTGGATGAGATGATCCAGATCTTCGAGCAGGCTTACCCGAACATCAAGATCAAGGTGGAAACAGCTGCCTTTGACGAGTACTTCACCAAGTTGCAGACCCTTATTGCCGGCGGGACGGCCCCGGACGTCTTCGAGCTGAACTACGAGAACTTCGTCAGCTTCGCCGCCAAGGGGGTGCTACTGAATCTGGATCCCTTGGCCAAGGCCGACGAGGCGTTCGACCCGGCCATCTTCTACCCGCGGGCATACGGTGCGTTCAACTTCAACGGGATGCAGCTCGGCCTGCCGGAGACCTTCTCGACGGTGCTCCTGCTCTACAACGAGGACCTCTTTGACCAGGCTGGGCTGTCCTATCCGACAGAGGATTGGACCTGGGAAGACGCCGTGGCGGCCGCGAAGGAACTGACCGACGCCGACGCTGGCGTCTGGGGTCTCCACTCTGGCATCCAATTCTGGGAGTTCTACAAGAAGGCCGCCCAGAACGGCTGCAGCTTGTTCAACGAAGACAAGACCGAAGTGACGATCAATGCCCCCGAGTGTATTGAGGCGCTGGAGACGATGGTCGGCTTCGTCACTGAGGACGAGGTCATGCCCAGCGACGCCGAGATGGGTGGTATGTCGGATGGCGATCTGTTCAAGGCTGGCAAGATCGCCATGGATGTCACCGGCATCTGGATGTTCGCCGCTTTCCAGGATGCACCCTTCGAGTGGGACATTCAGGTCGAGCCTGGTCTCAAGCAGCATGCCACCCACTTCTTCTCCAATGCTGTGTCGGTCTTCGCCGCCACCGGGCATCCCCAAGAAGCCTGGGAGTGGGTCAAGTTCTTCACCAGTAGCCCCGAGATGGCGCAAATCCGGGTGGCATCCGGGTGGGAACTGCCAGCCCTCGACAATCCGGCCTTCTTCGAGGACTACCTGAGTCTGAGTCCACCAGCCAACCGCCCGGCCGTCTTCAAGTCCCTGGAGTATGCCATCGTGCCGCCGGTCATCGAACGTCAGGCCGAGATGCAGGACGCTGTGAACAAGCTCATAGATCAGGTGAAGCTGGGCCAGCTTACGCCTAAGGAGGCACTGGATCAGGCCAAGATCCAGATCGAGGAGTTGATAAGGTAGAGGCCTCTGAGATCAAGGCAAGGGGCAACGTTGTGTTGCCCCTTGCCTTTTCACCCCGGGTACCGGGAATCAGGAGAGTGCAATGGACCTCTATACTCGAAGCATCCAGGTGATCCTGGGACACCAGGCCGACTCCGGTGCCTATATTGCTTCACCCAACTTTCCATCTTATGCCTATTGCTGGTTGCGGGATGGCAGCTTCATCGCTCACGCCATGGATCGTGTGGGGGAACATAGTAGCGCCAGAGCGTTCTTTCAGTGGGTGGATCGGACGATTCGACGCTATGCCTGGAAAGTGGACAGGGTGTTGGACAGGCTGGAAGAAGGACACCCCTTGGACGACAGCGATTATCTCCACACCCGTTACACGTTAGAAGGAGAAGAGGTTGCAAGCGAGTGGTGGAACTTTCAGCTCGATGGGTACGGCACCTGGTTGTGGGCCCTGGCCGAGCACGTGTCCATCACAGGTGACACAGCCTTCTTGACCGAAGTGGCTGAAAGTGTCCGAATCACAGTTCGCTATCTCTCAGCTCTATGGATGCTTCCAAATTACGATTGCTGGGAGGAGCATCCGCAGTACATTCACCCCCACACTTTGGCAGCTATCTACGCCGGGCTATGCGCCACCGAGACAACCGATGCTCACTTGGCGCCAACCACTACCAGTGACCTGCCGCATGCGCACGTCGCTGAGGAAATCTGCCGCTTCGTGCTGGAGCACGGTGTGCAGGATGGGCACCTGGTAAAGCACATCAGCCCTCCTGGGGAGACAGCATCCGTGCGCGGTCAGCCCGCAGCCGTCGTAGACGCCAGCCTCATTGGCGTTGCCACTCCCTACCGCCTCTTGCCTCCAGGGGATATCATCATGCGCGCCACGGTGGACCGCATCGAAACTGATCTCCACTGCCCCGGCGGAGGGGTGCACCGCTACCTGGTCGACACTTACTACGGTGGTGGCGAATGGGTGCTGCTGGCCGCGTGGCTGGGCTGGTACTATACTGAGGTGGGAGAATGGGATCTGGCAAGGGAACTGCTTCGCTGGGTTGAGGCTCAGGCTGACGCGGACGGCCACCTGCCGGAACAGGTGTCTACTCACCTCCTGGCGCCCGACCGCTACGCCGAGTGGGAGGCGCGCTGGGGGCCGGTGGCTAAACCTCTCCTTTGGTCCCACGCCATGTACTTAATCCTCTATCGCGCCCTCGAATTCGCTGGTCGGGGATAGGCTATGGCTGGTACATACTGCTTGCAAGGTCTGCTACACGATCCGTGTGGCCTGGAACATCCCTGCGAGCAGGCGCCTACCGAGCGTTTCCCCCGAGACCCCGTTGCTGGTCAACCGGTGACACTGGGGGTGGCTACCTGGCCACCCGGCGCCGCCGAGACGGTGTCGGCCAACTGGGTCGTCGAGGGTGTGGACGAAGAGAGAGAGACCAAAGGCCGTTGGGTCAGGGATGACGACGAACGGAGCTATTGGCGGATCCAGCTTCCGGCTTTTCGTCCTGGGCAGCGAGTCGCCTACCGCTTGCATGTGCGCCAGGGCGATTGGCTATTGAGCTCGGAGGTTTTCTCCTTCGTTGTTGCCGGTTGGTGCTCCACAGGGGACGTGATCGGGTATCGTCTCGCACCGGACCACCTGGAACTGCAGTGCGCGTGCGACGACCCAACTTTGCAACCTCGCGCGACGATCCTCTTCCTCGCCCCTCACGCGCTGTGTCTACGGCTGGCCGCCACAACGCCCGGCGGTCGCGAGCGCAACGAGCCTGAGGGATCGTCCGGGAATGGCCAGCGGTCATCCACCGGAGCGACGTACCACGTGGTGGAGGAAACAGCAGAGCGCATCGTCATGGTCACGGAGAACCTGCGGGTCACCATCCAACGCCGCCCCTACAGATTGGAGGTGTCCAGGCCGGACGGGACTCCACTTCTCCTGGAGAAGGAGCCTCTCACCTGGCTTGTAGGTGAGGATGACCGGGTCTTGCGGGTGCATCAGACCTTCGCCAGCCCGCCCGGGGAAGCCTTCTATGGGTTCGGGGAACGGTATAACGCGCTGGATCAGCGCGGGAACGAGTTAGATGTGCGGGTCTTTGACCAGTGTAAGAACCAGGGGCGCCGGACTTACCTGCCGGTGCCTTTCTTCCTTTCCTCCCAGGGCTATGGGCTGTATCTCGCTACCAGTCGCCACGTTGCGTACGACCTGGCAGCCTTCCGGACAGCCAGCTGGTCTTTCGACGCAGAAGTGGGGCCGGACGGAGTCCTGGAGTCCTACGTCATCGCCGGTGCCCCGCAGCAGGTCATTACCACTTTTGCAGACCTGACGAGCAAGCCGACCCTGCCACCACTATGGGCCTTCGGGCCCTGGATGAGCGGCAACGAGTGGAACAGCCAGGCCAGGGTGATGGAGCAGGTCCGTAAGACCACCGAACACCGTATCCCGGCTACCGTACTGGTCATCGAGGCCTGGAGTGATGAAGCCACCTTTTACGTCTGGAACGACGCCCAATACACACCCAAGCCGGCCGACGAACCTTTCACTTACCACGACTTTACCTTCCCACCCGAAGGGCAGTGGCCTGATCCCAAAGGCATGATCGAAGGACTTCACCGTCTAGGGATCCGTGTGCTCTTGTGGCAAGTCCCGGTGATGAAGGCGCTGGATGAACCTCACTCGCAGCATGACCAAGACGAAAGATACATGATTGAGAAGGAATACTGCGTGCGGGAAGCCGACGGCCAGCCCTATCGGATTCGGCCCTTCTGGTTCCACGGCGGCCTGGTGTTGGATTTCACCAACCCCGAAGCCGTGCAGTGGTGGCTCAGTAAACGAGCCTATCTGTTGGAGGAACTGGGGATAGATGGCTTCAAGACCGATGGCGGAGAACACCTATGGGGCCAGGACCTACGCTTCGCCGATGGGCGACGAGGGGACGAGCTGTGGAACCTCTACCCCAACCTGTACGTGGGCGCCTACCACCGCTTTGCCCGGGAGAAGCGTAGTGGCGATGCGGTAACCTTCAGCCGGGCCGGGTTCACGGGCGCTCAGGCCTATCCCTGCCACTGGGCCGGCGATGAGAACTCGACCTGGGAAGCCTTCCGCGCCTCCATCCTGGCAGGGCTGAACGCGGGCATCTCTGGCATCCCCTTTTGGGGTTGGGACCTGGCCGGGTTCAGCGGCGAGGTCCCTTCAGCGGAGCTCTATCTGCGAGCGGCAGCCATGGCGGCCTTCTGTCCCATTATGCAGTACCATTCAGAGTTCAACGAACACCGGCTGCCCTGTCGTGATCGGACGCCCTGGAACATCGCTGAGCGGACTGGTGACCCAGGCGTCGTTTCTGTCTACCGCTTCTACGCCAACGTGCGGATGAACCTGTTGCCCTATATCTACAGCGAAGCCTGGCACAGCGCCCGGACTGGGCTACCGCTGATGCGGGCGATGTGGCTTGAGTATCCGGATGACCCGATATGTCGAGATCTGGAAGATCAGTATTTCTTTGGGCGAGCATTGCTGGTCGCGCCCATGCTAGAAGCAGGCGCTCAGCAAAGGCAAGTCTACCTTCCGCAGAGGAGGTGGTTTGACTTGTGGAATCAGGTGGTTTACGAAGGGGCAGCATGGATCAGCTATGCCACACCGAAGGATGTCATCCCGGTGTTCGTTCGCGAAGGCGCCGTCCTGCCCATCAACACCGGAGAAGGTTACAGGCTGGGCAGTCCGGTCGGGAATAGGCTAGATCACTACGAGAATCTCATCATCCGACTCTACCCGGCAGCCACACGCACTACCTACGATTGGCACGACGGGCTAACGTCAGCCACTTACTCCTTCATCCTCGAAGTTCAATCGAAGGGTGACTTGAAGGTCAGTGTACCCCCTCTACCCTACGCCTGCACTTTACTCGTGCCAGACACTGGGTTCCGGCAGGTCATACTCGATGATCGCTTGCTCCCGCAAGCAGAGAATCTGAATGTATTGGCCAATGGTGCATGGTACAGCGAGCCCGGCAGATGGACTTACGTACGGATTCCTGCGGCAAGAGTATCAAGACGGATGTTGTTTGTCCCGTGAGACGCCTGAGCTGGTGAAGGCTTACACACGGATTGCGCCATGAGTGTGAAGCTGGATCTACAGAATCTGGCCTGCCATAACCCAGAGTGCCCAGCCTATCTCGTGATAGGAATGGGTAATCTGGTTACGGGCAGTCCGTATGGCAGTGACAGGACCAAGCCACGCTACATGTGCGTTCTGTGTGGCAAGAGTTTCGCCATCACCCGTGGCTCAATGTCCTATCGGCTTCACACCGATCGAGAGACTGTTCTCAGAACCCTGGCCCAGTTGCCAACACAGGGAAGCATTCGAGCCACGGCACGGGCAACCGGGGCGAACCGCTGGCCGAGACAGACTATCTCCACACCCGCTACACGCTGGAGGGCCGCGAGGGCGACGACGCGGCCTGGCCCAACTTCCAACTCGACGGGTTGGGTACCTGGCTGTGGGCACTGGCGGAACACGCCCGCCTGGCCGGCCTGCGAACACTGCCGTCGGCCTGGCAGGAGGCCGCCACCCTGACCGCCCGCTACCTGGCTGCCCTCTGGCCGCGCCCCTGCTACGACTGCTGGGAGGAGTTCGAAGACCGGGTGCATCCCTATACCCTGGCCGCCATCTACGGGGGGCTGCAGGCATTAGCCTCCCTGGGTCTCGAAGACGAGTGGGGAGCGGCCCCGGCGGCCATCCGGGCCTACGTGTTAGACCAGGGCGTGCAGGATGGCCGGCTGGTCAAGTCCATCGGGAACGTTGCCGTGGACGCCAGCCTGATAGGCGTTGCCATCCCCTATCGCCTGCTAGAGCCGCATGATCCGCTGGTGCGGGCCACCGTGGCCCGGATCGAGGCCGACCTGCGGCGTGAGGAGGGCGGCGTCCATCGCTATGCCGCCGACACCTACTACGGCGGCGGCGAGTGGGTGCTGCTGACCGCCTGGCTGGGCTGGTACTACGCCGAGGTGGGAGAGAGCGAAAAGGCCAGGGAGATGCTGGCCTGGGTCGAGGCCCAGGCCGACGAAGAAGGGAACCTCCCGGAGCAGGTACCCCGCACGCTGACCGCCGCGCGTTACCTGGAGGTATGGCGTGAGCAGCGGGGGGAGATCGCCAACCCGCTGTTGTGGTCACACGCGAAGTGCCTCATCCTGCGGCACTACCTTCCCGAGCCGATGCAGGTGAGGCGGCGTGCCCCCGCGCAACGACTTGCTGCACAAGGGACACTCTGAACGACAGGAGCGGGGTATCCCCAGGGATAGGTTTAACAACAGGCCGGCGTAAGACGAAAGCCCCTAGGCGTGGTGCCCCGGGGCTCCTTTACCATCGCCTGCCCACCCCCAGGGCGACCTTACCACCTGCACCGCTTCGCCGGCCCATTTTGCTGGCCAGCAGGGCGGTTTGCAGCCTGTCCGTTGATCTCCCCCCACGTTTTTCGCCCCAGACGTGTTACCTTTTCCTCTCACCTGCGATATACTATATGTGTGCACAAGTTCTGGCCCACGATCAGGGTCGAGCTGAATCTATGTACAATCTGTCGCTGGCGAAGGCCGGGGCACTGGCAAACGCTGAGAAGGATGCGTCGCTGGTGAAGGCCACCCGGCGCGATCCAGCGGCCTTCGCTACCCTGTACCGGCGCTACGTGACGCCGGTCTACCGCTACCTCTCAGCCGGGTGGGCAATGGAGCCGATGCCGAAGACCTGACCGCTCAGGTCTTCACCGAGGCCTTGGAAGGTCTGCACCGCTACCGTGAGCAGGGGAACTTTGCGGCCTGGCTCTTCACCATCGCCCGCCACAAAGTCGCCGACCACTACCGCCGGCAGCGTGCCAATCTGCCCCTCAACGAGGCCCTCGACAGCCCGGCCGAGGGTGATGATCCACTGACCCACGTGGTGCAGGAGGAATCGCTGCGACGGCTGGCGGTACTCGTGGCGCGACTGGATGAGGAACAACAGGAACTGCTACGGCTCCGCTTCACCGGTGGCCTGACCCACGGCGAGATCGGAGCGATTGTGGGCCGCAGCGAGGCGGCTGTCAAGATGGCCGTGCACCGGCTGCTGCGCCGACTGGAAGCCGCATGGGAGGAGAGCGATGAATGAGTAAATTGAATTGGCGTATTCGCCCCGCATCGAAGGGGCACTACAGGCAGTGTTCAGCGCCGCAACCCCGGACGCTGCTTTCGTCACCAACCTGGAGCGCCAACTCCTTGCGCGAGGGGCCGTGCTGACTAAACCGCGTGCTGCTGGAGAGTCGCCCCTCCGTCGCTGGTGGGCTCGATGGGTACAGCCTTTGGGCCAACGTCGCTGGGCGACGATAGCCCTGGGCCTGCTGCTCGCCGTGGCTGTGGCGCTGGCCGCTGTGGGCCCCCAGCGCGTGTGGGCCGAGGTACAACGGCTGCTCGGCTACGTGCCCGGCGTCGGCTTCGTGGACCTGGAGGAGACCCGGGTGCTGACGGCCCCGGTGGAGGTCACCCGGGACGGTGTGACCCTGCGCTTGGAGCAGGTATTGGCCCAGCCAGGCGGCACGACGGTCGTCATCCACACTGAGGGCCTGCCGCCGGAGGATCAGTTGTGGCCCCACGGCGCGACCGTCGATGATGACTTCGATCCCGGCCTGCGCTTGCCGGACGCCCGGCGGCTGCCCTTGAAGGGCTGCACCTTGCGCCTGGAAACCAGCACCCTGGAGTTCCCCCCGCTGCCCGATGACGTCTACCGCGTCACGCTGGAGTTGCCACGCCTGCCACTGGCCCCGGCCGGCACGGCCCTTGCGGCATGGGAGGTCCCGCTGATCCTGCGCCCCGCCACCGGCGAACTGGTGGGGGAACTGTTCCCGCAGCCCTACGCCCCGTCCGACGCCAGGGACACGCACGAGGACGTCACCCTGCGCGTGCTGGAAGTCGCCCACAGCCCGGACGAGACGGCACTCCGCCTGCAGGTGCAGTGGCCGGATCCCGACTGGCTGTTCCCTCACATCGGCCATCACCAGTTGCTCACGCTCCGCGACGACCTGGGCCACGTGTACCAACGACCCGCCGGGCCGAGCAGTGGCTCATCGAGCCAGACCGTGATCGTGGGCGTGCAGCCGGATGGCGAGGCTATGCCCTCCCCTACCCCCACCATCCCCACGCACGAGCGAACCTCGTCTTTCGCCCCCGTCTCCCTTTCGGCCCGACGACTGACCCTGGTGGTGGACGAAGTCGGCTTCGATGTCCAGGCTGAGGCAAGTTTCACCGTGGACCTGGGCGACGATCCGCAGGTGGGCGACCACTGGCCGCTGGATATCGATCTGGACGTAGCGGGATTCCCCGTGCATATCAGCGGGGCGCGGCTGGTGGAGGAGCGTCTACGCCTGCGAGATGGCCCCATGCAGCGCACGCTGCTGCAGTTTGACGTTGACCCCGTGCCGGAGCAAGCGGGCCGCACGCTGCAGCCGTGGCTGCTGGGCGGGCTCGCCGTGCTGGCGGGGATCGCCGCCTGGGGGGTGCGTCGTCTCGACGTAGGGCCGGCGCACCTGGGGTGGACCGCGCTGGCGGGCGCGCCGTACGCCGTCGCTGTGTTGCTCCTGCTGGCCCACCTGCTGACTGCCGCAGACATGGTCGGTTTTGGGCTGCGCGCTGGCGGCTACCCGCTCAACCGCTGGGGTGTGTGGGGTTATGCAGCGGTGGCTCTGCTGGCGGCGGTAGTCTTTCTCCGGCCCGGATCCCGGACGGCGAGCGGTCTCACCCGCCTGGCCCTGCCGCTGCTGGTCACCCTGGCGTTGATGCAGGCCCACTTCCTCACCGACCTGGTCGGCGCCGAGTACGCCACCTACCGTGATTACGAGCAGCCGATTGTCCTGGCCGCCAACCTGGGAGTCGCGCTGGCCCTCTGCCTGGCCGGCATGCTCTACCGCCGCCCGCGCTGGCTGCGGGGCGTGGCGAGCGTCCACGTCGCGCTGGTGCTGGGCCTGATGGGCGGCAGTTCGCTCCTCTATGCCCTGCGCGACGGGTTCGCGCTATGGCAGGTCTACCGGGTGGTGCTGGGCCTGATGGGCGGCAGTTCGCTCCTCTATGCCCTGCGCGACGGGTT
>CAZZEX010000078.1:0-4828 GCA_964653285.1 uncultured Anaerolineales bacterium | reverse complement strand
CGCGCTATGGCAGGTCTACCGGGTCGTGCTGCCACCCTCACCGCTGCTCTACCTGATCATTCTCTACACCCTTGGCCTGCTGGGCGCCCGCCCTGCTCGGAAGCAGGTCTATTGGGGTGCACTGGCCGTGCTGCTGGGTGTGTTTGTGGCCGGCGAGACCTTGCTCTTCGTCCACGATCTCACCTGGATGCACTCCTCTCGCCCGCCTTTCTTCGACTGGCTGACCAACCTGATGCTGGTGCCGTTGCTGTTGGCGCTGGGCATTCTGAGCGGCGTCTACCTCTGGCGACGCCAGCGCCTGGCCCTGCGATCCCCCCTGACCGCGACCCTCCTGCTACTGTGGGTGGCGGCGCTGTGGACGCCCAGGCTGTTGGGACCGGGGGGATTGCCGGAGAGCGACGCTGCGATGCCGTGGGTCAGCGCTGATTATCACGTGCCCGCCGGAGCCTGGACGGTGCTCCTGCCCGTAGCCCGCGTCCTGGCCGGGGCCGCGCCATGGCTAACGCTGCTCGTCGTCGCGCTCCAGATTGGGCGATGGATGAGCGGCGCACGGCGGTCGTTTGGCCCCCTCCCGGCCGAGAGCCGCAGGCGGCTGGTGTGGCTGGCGGTGGGCTACAGCGGACTGCTGGTGGTCGCTGTGGGTCTGGAGATGTGGAGCCTCCTGCAGATTGACGTGCCGCTGGCGATGGTGTGGGACAGCCGCCAACCGGTAGCCCTGTGGGGTCTCGTCTCGCTGGCGAGTGTGGGCTTGCTCACCAGCGCGCTACGCCGCCGGTCCGGGCCCGGACGGTGGGGCGGGTGGCTCTACGGGCTGGTGCTGACCGTCCAATTTCCGGCCTGGCTGTTGGGTCTGGGGCAATTGGAACCGGTGTTCGGTTTGTTCAACGCGCTGGCCCTGATAGGCGACCTCACCGCTCCGCCCGCCTGGCGGTTGATCCTGCCGTGGCTTTCCACGCTGGCGCTGGGCGCGCTGGTGTGGCAACTAGGTATGGCCGCACGGGCGCTGCGCCAATTAGGCGGCAGGGGGCGTATATAGAACTTGGGGGAGCATACTTCTTGCCGCCCCGCCGATGATTGAAATCACCGGCTGATACCACGAAGTGCGTTCAAAACGCACTGGAGCAACCTGTTTTTAACAGGTTTTGGGTGTCAGCGGGGCGTTTCAACGCTCCGCGAGGCGGCGATGAGGCCATTCAATGAGCCCTCCCCCAACAAATGAATGCGCCCGACGGCAGGGAACCGGAGGTCGTGGGCTGAGATTATGCAAAATACAGGAGGGTGAGAAGATGATCATATCCGTAATTGGTCAACACTTGCTGATTTCGATACTCCCCTGGTTGATTGGAACTGTCGTTGGTGGTGGACTGGGCTACGCCTGTGCCATCGTGGCACGCAGTGTAGTCTCCACCCACCCTGGCCTACGCAGAGCGGTTATGTTGCTGCCATGGCGGACCATCGCCGTGACCCTGACGTTGGTGGCACTATTGTCGCCCCTCACCGTGGAGCACTTTGGATTAGGCCTTGAGGCAGGCCAGGTGAGTGTGGGATTTTTCGTATTCGTTTTCGCACTGCCTCTCGGTGAACGAAGTGTACCGGGCGGAGATGGAAGGGCAGCAAGCGCCCGCGATGGAGCAAACCTATAAACGTTGGTCATTCGCCCGGCTGCTGCGCTGGGCGAGGAATCACCGGAAAGGAGAGAGAACAATGAAAGGAAATCAATCTACCCGCGTCAAACGTCAGACATTGAGCGGAAGCGTGTGGGTGAACAGGCTCGTCGCCGGGGGGGTTCTACTGGGAATCGCGCTGACGTTCGCTATCGGCTTCGGCATCTATACCGGATGGGGACGTTTCGGCGGCACACCTGCTTTTTTACCACCGCCTACGGAGGCTCCGGCCGCGGTTGAATTGCCGTCCGGTGAACGAGCTTTTCTAGATGAGGATGGCAGAGGAGCCAGCGGGGATTATCCCGACCATAGAGCTCCAGGGCAGCCAGGCCTGGCCCTGGAGCCCACTGTTCCTGTCCCCGCCCCTCCCCCCCGCGAGGCCAGTATGTGGGGCCTTTCGCAACCAGTCGAGCGCTTGATCACCCGCAACGGCAGCATCTCGATAGTCGTGGAAGACACGCGCGCCGCGCAGCAGTCGGTCGAGGACATGGTCGCCGAGATGGTCGGCGAGGGCGCTTACGTCGTCTCGAGCGAGGAATATGGCGGGGTCGAGGGCGGCTCCCCCTATGTCGCCATGACTATCCGCGTCCCGGCCGCGCGCTTCGACGAAGCGATGGATCGCCTGGCGCACCTGGCCGTCGAAGTTATCGCCCGTAACGAGTCGGGCGAGGACGTCACCGAGGAATACGTTGACCTCGAAACCCGCCTGGAGAGCCTGGAGGCGGCCCGCGAGCGGTTGCTGAAGATTATGCAGGAGGCACGAACGACAAAAAATCTCCTCGAGGCCGAGCGGCAACTGACCGAGCGGGAGGCCGAGATCGAGTCGCTCAAGGGGCGCAGGCAGTATCTAGCGCAGTCGGCGCGACTCGCTGGCATCCGCATAGAGTTGCAGCCCTACATCCTCGGCCAGCCGGTCAGCGCCCGCTGGCGTCCCGCCGAGACCGCCCGCCAGGCGGTTGAAACGCTGGTGGATAGCCTGCGGAGTTTGGGCGACTTTATGATCTTTTTCGTCATCGCCATCCTGCCCTGGGCGGTGGTCTTGGGGTTGCTGGCGTATGGAGTCGTGCGCTTCGTTCTATGGCGCATTCGCGTGAGCCGCGAGAAGCGCGCTGCTGCCGGTGAGTAGAGGCCTGGTTCAGCCACGTAATCCAGGGGTGATGACACCATCGTCTGGAAGGGGCAAAGAATTTGTGAGAACAACTCAACGAAAGGGGGTCAAAATGGTGAAGTACTCCTGGTCCAACCTATCCATCTTGTTTCTGATCTCGCTGCTGGCCACGGCCTGCGGGTCGGTGACGTCGGCATCCGTCACCGACCCGACAGCGACGTCTCCCGTGTCGCCTGCCGGCGTACCCACGCCCCCTCCCCCTCCAACCGGGGTCTCTACGCTCATTCCTCTTCCAGGCACCTCGACGCCCGTCACGCCGCCCTCAGCCTACGCCACCCAGGAGGCAGCCCGCCAGGCGACCATCGTCGCCCGAGCGACCGCCTCCCCTTTCCCCACCGCTGGCCCGGCCACCGTTCGGACGGGCCAGCCAGCCAGTGCCACCACGCGGCGTGATGGCCTATCCTTCCAGGTGCGCCTGGCCAAAGACACCTACCTGGCTGGCGAGGGTGGGCAGGCGAAGATTACCCTGCGCAACGATGGCCCGGAGACGGTCTTCGTCACCGGCAGTGGCCCGCACTCGCACCTCTTCCGGCCGATTTTGTTGGACGAACGAGGCCACGAGCCAACTCCCTGGCCCTGGCCGCCCATGATCCTCCCGGGCCTTCCCTACCTGCGCAAACTGGCCCCAGGCGAGGTGGTCACCGAGAATCTTGCCTTCCAGGTGCCACCCGCGGAACAGGCGGCCGGTCATGCTTACGTCCTCTGGATTGAGACACGCTTCAGCCGCCCGCAGCCTGACTATTCCGAGGGGACAGACAACCTATGGCTGCACCTGGAGACGGGGCCGATCCCACTGCAGGTGACCCCGCCCGGCCCCGCAGAGCGGCTGGTGGCTGAGTTAGAGGCCGACCGGGACGGTTGGCGCCTGCGGGTGACCGATGCCACCGGCCAGATGCCCCCCGGCCCACTGTGGGGCTTCCGGGAGGTCGTCGCGTCCAATGCCGCCTCCACCGGCCCCCTGCAGGATACCACTGACGGCACCTGGTCAGGAGCGTGGGATGGCCATATGCGCCAGGACGACAGCCAGATTTGCCTACGGGTCTGGGTCGCCGCCCCGGGCTATGTCACCGCTGCCATCATTCAGACGGTGCCCAGCGAGGGGGATGCATGCCGTATGTTCGGCGCATGGGAGCCCCCCGCGCGCCAGACCTTCGCCTCGCTGGAGGCGGCTCAGGCGGCGCTCGACCTCCCCCTCTACCGGCTAGATCCGTTGCCGGATGGAGCGACACTGGATGACGTGCTGGTCGAGATCAAGACCCACGCAGAACGCCGTTGGACGAATGTGTACCAGTCCTATCGCCTGTCGGATGACGCCTGGCTGGAACTGACGCAGATGGTTACGACTCCTGCGAAGCAATACGCCGGCGGCAGGTGGGGCCAGGCACGCTACGCGCCGGAGGCACGCTCCGTGACGGTGGGCCAGACTACGGGGTACGTCGTCCAGCAATTCGGCTGGCGGATGCTGGATTGGAGAGTGGGCGATGTGGGCTTTGAGATGCGGACGCCGGTGACGGCCCTCTCCCTGGAAGAACTGTTGACTATCGCCACCGAGGTGCAACCGCCCGAATAAGATGCGCCGAGAGAGAGTGAAGGAGGATATGACCGATCCCCACACCCGGCCTATGACGTCCATCACCTGCGTGCCGGCTATGGTTGGCGGCGAATGTTGACATATTTCCGGGGATCGTAGCCTATTCGCCTGCCGGGCGTCAGGAATGTGTCCAGCGTGATCTGAGATGGTGTGATAACATGAGAGTGTTGGGACAGTTCGCACGGGAGGAAACGGATATGATTTTTATTGTGAGGACGATGAAATTCTGTCCGGCCTGAGACACATATGGCCCATATCGGTGAACGAAAGTGGAACAGACTTCGTCTTCATAGCCGAGAACGGGCCCAATAAAAGGCCGCTGTACTTGTCGGTCGGCAGTGGCGGTGTGCAGCCAGTGGGCTGGACTCGATTTGTACACGGCGTCGTCCCTGTCTACCTGGGCAA
>CAZZEX010000077.1:0-23727 GCA_964653285.1 uncultured Anaerolineales bacterium | reverse complement strand
CGGGCCAGTACTGGCTCCAAACCGGTGTCTACAACCCCACCACGATGGAACGATTACCTGTACTGGTGGGCGGAACTACTGTCACCGACCGCATTCTTCTATCATCAGTGGAGGTCACTGGCTGGTGACAGGGTGTTCAATTCGTCATTCGCCATTCGCCATTCGCCATTCGCCGCGTCGTGCCATCTATTTCTTGCTCGTCGCCCTGCTTCTCCTGACGCTGTATGCCCAGATGATGGGCAGTGTGCGCCTTAAATCGGCCACCTACGACGAGCAGGAATACTTTGCCCGGGGCTATGCCGTCCTCCGAACTGGCGACATGCGATTGCGGCTTCGCCACCCGCTGTTGACCAATCTCATCAGCGCGGCGTCTCTGTTGCTCTTGCCCGACCTCAAAGTGCCCACTGATCATGGCTCCTGGGCCAACGCCGAGTTCCACGAATTCTCTGCCCAGTTCCTCTGGAACTACAACCGCGAGCGGGCTGATCAAATCGTCTATCTCTCCCGCTGGCCAATGATGCTCCTGACCCTCGTGCTGGCCGCCTTCGTCCATCGCTGGGCATGGGCTTTGTACGGCCCCGGAGGTGCGCTGCTGGCGCTGACGTTGGTCGCTTTCGACCCCAACCTCATCGCCCACGGGCGGTTAGCCAGCACCGACATCGGCACGACCGCCTTCATCTTTATCGCTGCGTATATGTTCTGGGAGTACCAACGCCGGCCCTGCTGGCGCCGCCTGCTGCTGGCCGGAATTGCCTGTGGCCTGGCACAGGCCACCCGCTTCACTGCTCTGTTGCTCTTCCTTATCTTCGGACTGGAAGCCCTGGTGGCGGCGCTGTGCCCTGAGCTTGCCGAAGGGTGGTGGGAGGGAAGCAGTGCCCGATGGCGCAGGTTGGGCCAGGTGATTCTGGTCCTTCTTGCCCTCGCCTGGATCAGCCTGTTGACCATCTGGGCTGTGTACGGCTTCACCTGGGGGCCGGTGGACGGAACAGGCCCCTCGCTGCCGGCCCCCGATTATTGGGGTGAGTTCCTTTCCCTGACCCACCGGCTGGCTCGTGCCGACCGCGCCTTCCTGCTAGGGCGTGTTTACGAAGGAGGCTGGTGGCCCTACTTCTTCGTCGCCCTCGCCGTCAAGACACCATTGCCCACACTCATCCTGATTGGCTGGGCGACTGTTCGGACAATCCGTCACCGCCGCCTGCTTCGTGACCTGCCGCTGCTTCTTCCCGGTGCGGCCTATTTCGCCATCGCTGTGGCCGGCAATCTGAACACCGGCTACCGGCTCATTCTGCCCATTCTCCCCTTCCTCGCCATCCACGCTGCCCGCCTCGCCCCATCCGCCTCCCGCTTCTTGCATCCTCCATCCCGCATCCCACATCCCACATCCTGCATCCCACATCCTGCATCCTGCATCCTGCATCCTGCTTCCCGTGTCACTCGCTATCTCCCGGTTGTCGCTGCCATTGCACTTGCCTGCAGCACCCTGTCCATCTACCCCCACTACCTGGCCTACTTCAACGAACTCGTCGGCCCGCGTAACGGCTACAAAGTGCTGGTGGACTCCAGTCTGGACTGGGGCCAGGACCTGCCCGGTCTGCGGGCCTGGATGGACGGGCACAGGGTCGAGCAGGTCTACCTGAGCTGGTTCGGCATCGCCCCGCCGGAGCACTACGGCGTGCGTTGCCGGTACCTGCCCGGCTGGCCGCCCTTCGAGCATCCGGCGCTTCGTGTTTACCACCCACAACGCCCCCTGCCGGGTATATACGCCATCAGTGCTACCAATCTACAGGGGGTATTGCTGGACGAGCCAGATACCTTCGCCTTTTTTCGGGCCCAGCGACCCATCGCTCAGATCGGCTACTCCATCCTGGTTTATGAAGTGCCGGCAACCGCCCCCCCAGCCGATCTGGTCCTGGGAGGGGTCCGGCTGGACCAGATCCCCACTTATCTACTCGACACCCACCTGACCACGAACGACTTGCGCCTCCACTGGTTCGATCCTTCCACCAGCCTGGTCTTGCTGGCCCACAGGCCGCGGGCCTGCTATGCCATCGCCGATGACCGCCCCCTGGCCGAACCGTTGGCGACGCGCTTTCTGGTCGGTCTGAAGCCACTGGCCGAGGAATCGGGGTTCCGCCTCTACCCCTGCCCTGATGACGCTGACGTAAACAGTCGCCTGGATATTGCCGCTGCCTTCCCCGTCTTTCGGAGCCCCGAAGTTATGTTTGCTCCGGGCGATGCCCCAGGCGTGCGTTCGCCCGTGTCCCTTCCCGCCTCGTTCGCTGGGCAGATCGCCTTTCTGGGTTATGAATTACTCACGCCGACTCCTATCCCCGGCCAGGAGATGGGTTTGCTGACCTATTGGCGCATCCTGGAGCAGCCCGACTACCCGCCGAAGATATTCGTCCATCTGCTGGACGGTCACAGCCGCATATGGGGCCAGCATGACGGCCTGGACGTGCCGATGGAAGGTTGGTATCCGGGCGATGTCATTGTGCAACTTCACACCTTTGCTGTCGCTGCGGACGCCCCCCCGGGTCGCTACTGGATTGAGGTCGGCCTGTACAACCCGCGGACGATGGAGCGGCTGCAAGTCATTGGTGACGATGGCGCTTCCCTCGGCAACCGATTGTTGCTACGAGAGAAGGTTGTGCAATGAGTGTAGCGTTGACAAAAGCCGTACCCCATAGTAAAATTCACTCTGTTCCAGCCGTTCTCGTGCAGCCTGGAGTGTATCCTATATGATCAGGTCAGGTGTCGCCTTTGGCGCGTCGTGACCTGGCGAAAGGAGTGTTGGTGTGAAGACCAGCAAAACTTCGGTACGACGCCTGGCATGGGCGTTGTCAGCAGGAATCTCGGCGCTGCTGCTTGTGGTGGGTCTGTCGCTCCTGCTCTCCCGCTTTCAGGCCTTGGCCCAGCCGGCAGCGGAGACCACAGTAGCAAACCTGAAGATGGAGACATCGGCCCTGACGTGTACCTCGCAGACGCGCTCACCGGAAAAAGGGGCCCTGATCACCCAGAAAGGCACGCTGACCATCACGGGAGTGGCCTGGGAAGGTGACAACCGTCCGCTTTTCCCGGGCGATCCGGAATTGCTGCCCATCAACAACGGGTATGACCAAAACTACACCGTAGATTGGACCGACGCGATTTCGGCCACTAACTATGTGCTGTACGAAGCAAATAATCCTTACTTCGAGGACGCAACCCAGCTTTATGCTGGGTCGAATACTGATTTCTTCGTCACCAACAAGGCCAACGGTACGTACTATTACCGTGTCAAGGCCTATAATGCGTCCGGTGGAAGTCGCTGGAGCAACGTCCAATCGGCCGTCGTGGGAACTGCGTCGGCGTCTGTGTTGACCACGTCAATCGGGATCGCTGCCGGTGATCCGCTCACCGTGCAGGTGCGTATAGACAGTGGGGATTGGCAGACCGCCACAGTGACGGCAGATGCAGGGGGATGGTGGGATTGGTCGTATGTCTGGACACTGCCCGAAGAGCGCTACACCCAACATGCCATCCAGACCCGGGCAAGTGGTGCGGATGGCATTTGGGGCCCTACGGACACCATCACCGTCACAATGAACAACGAGATATATACCCTGTATTTTCAGAGCGTTTTCAATCGCTGGCCGCCCCTCCCCTACGCACCGACCTTGAACGACATAAGTAATGCCGATGAGGACGGTAACTATACTGTCAGTTGGTCGTATGGCCACACAGACCCACCCGTAGTCACGTACACGTTGCAAGAAGCGACAGATGCGAACTTCACCAATCCAACCAACTACTACCCCGGCAGCAACGCGTCGCAAGCGATCAGCGACCAAGACAGCGGGACGTATTACTACCGCGTGCGAGGTCACAACACGTGGGGGCCGGGCAATTGGAGCAACGTCAAGTCGGTCATGGTCCGTTCCTACTCCTACCGCTACAACTTTAGCAGCCCGACGAAATTAGTGAACCCCTGGCCCATCCGTCGCACCACCTATTGGCAGGGTGACATAGCGGGCAGTACGTGGACAGAAGAACACGACGGCTCCTTGTTCATCATCATGGATGATAAATGGGATGCCACTATCGCCAGCCCATTGGAGGTTGCCCCTGCACCGCCCTACGTCCTCGAGACGCGGGTCAAGGTCGACGATCCGGCCAACCTGGTCGCCTACGGCGTCATCTTAGGTGGCAACCCTGGCTCGCCATGTCCGGCTTACCGGGATACCGGTTGCCTCACCCACTACTACCGCCTGGAGGTCATCTGGGACGGTGGGGACCTGAAGGCCGAGTTCAAGCGCATTGACTACCACGAGTCTGATAAAGGCAAAGGTCGAGGAGCGGATCTCATTTCGTACCGGTACTTATCCGCAGATCCTAACGGGTGGCATACCTGGAGATTTGTGGTCAAAACCAACGGAATTGACGTATACTTCGATGGCTCGCTATACGGCTCCACGGACGATACCGCGTACGTAAATGAACCTTACTTCGGAGTCTTTGCCTCGGCCAACGAATACAAGCCAGCTATCGGCCGGTTTGACTACTACTACGTGGATCCCCAATAGCGCAATACCCGCTGTGCCGGGCCGTATGCTTCTAGGAATGGGAGAGGGACAAGGTGGTCCCTCTCCCAATCTTTTCTGGGTCTCCTTGAAGAATTGGTGGGATGCTCAAAGCGGGCGGGTCGTCCGCGTTCTACACTACCCCCCCATATCTTGCGGTTCATCAGAGGTGTGGCGACTTGTCGTCCGCAGGACATAGGTACGCACTGGGAGTGGATGGCGGCGGGACCAAGACCGTGGCCGTCGTTGTAGATAGTGCCGGTCGTGAACTGGGCTGGGGCTACATCCTGGGCGATGAAGGCAGCGCCTATGACATCGCCCGGCGTGGGTTGATCGCCGCCCTGCGGGCCTGGGATGGGCGCGGCCCGGCTACCGCGCTGGTCGAGCGTTTCAGTGGTGGTCCAGACGGTACAAGAGCGACTGGCCGCCAGCCCCACTCACGCGCAAGTCATCCTGCGGGAACGGGAGCCAGCATGGGGAGCGGCGCTTCTGGCTCTGCAAGCACAGAGCGGGCGACGGGACTCGAACCCGTGACCTTCTCCTTGGCAAGGAGGTGTTCTACCAACTGAACTACGCCCGCCGAAAGCGACAACATTATACCATAGCACGGCAAAGCCGCAAGTCTGCAAGTTTGCAAGTAGCAGATCATGATTCTCACGGACAACGCAATTGTTGCCGGGTAATACTCTAGTCCTGAACCATACCTCCTCTTGGAAAGGGGGCTGCACCTTGACAAGTTGCCAAAAGTGTGGTATCTTGCCGTCCGTTGTTACGGCGTTGGGCAGTACCGCCCCTGATGTATGGAGAGGGCAAGGAGCAACCTGGCCGCAGCCGGAAGTATGTCAGTAAGGAGGAAGGAAAATAATGGATGACAATGGTCGCACCCTGGGAACCGTCCAGTGGTTCAGCCGCGTGAAGGGGTATGGATTCATCCGCCCCGATGAGCAGGAGGAAGACGTCTTTGTCCACTACTCCGCCATCCATGGTGATGGCTACCGGAACTTGAGTGAGGGCCAGCGGGTGGAGTTCACGATGGAAGACACCCCCAAAGGGCCTCAGGCCGTAGACGTCATAGGGCTTGACACGGCCGTAGACGTCATAGGGCTTGACACGGGGGAGGGCGAGTCCGCAGAAGCGCACACCTGACCCAAATCTACAAGATGCCTCTCCAGCCCCGGTGGCGCGAAGCCCCGGGGCTTTTCAGTCCCAACTGCTACCCCAGCCGCCATTTGACTTTTGGATTGTTTGGCGGTATCTTAATATCAGACGGAGCATAGGTTGAAGGGAGGAGACTGCGCATGGTGGAAAACCAGCAGGAATCCGAGTGGGTTGCCAGCCTACGTCAGCAACAGCCAGGTCCGGTGGAAGAGCGACAGGAGCAGACGGTCCAGACAAATATGGTGGAAGACCTGCGGGAGCAGATGATCCAGGCCGAGGAGGAACTCGACGTCGAGGAGCAAGCACCTCTTGCCCGGTTGTTCCTGAACCTGAAACCGTGGCAGCGGTTGCTACTGGCTGTCTTGCTCTTCCTAAACGTGGCATTGTGCGGCTGCATGGCGCTGGTGATGGCCGGGCGGGTGATGTTGCCGTTCTAGCAGTACGTGATGGAAAGCGAACGAACTCTATCCGTGCGGAGCGCGAAGCCCCGCGAGACGGCTCTGGTGCGCCTCCCTGACGGGCGAACCTTCGAGGCCCCTGTAGGGACACCACTGGAACAGTATATTAAGGTGGCGCTGGGGGATGGCCCAGTACCCATCATCGCGGCGCTGGTCAACGGTGACCTGCGCGAACTGACTTACCAGATGTGGTCCGACGCCCGGGTGGACCCCGTGTTCCTCTCCGACTCTGATGGTGTGCGCATCTATCGGCGCTCCCTCTCCTTCCTGTTGGTGACCGTTGCGCATGAACTGTTCCCGGAAGCCCAAATCTTCGTGGATCACACGCTTCCCTTCGGTGGCTTCTTCTGTCGGGTGCGGGGACGGGAGCCGTTCAGCGCGGAGGAACTGGCGCGGATTGAGGCTCGTATGCACGAGATTGTCGCTGAGGACACCCCGATCACGCGGGAGCCTGTGCCGCTCGACGAGGTCATCGAGATATTCCGCGCGCGCGGTGAGGTGGAGAAAGTCCAACTGCTGGCACGCCGCCAGAAGAGTTACCTTTCGCTCTACAACCTGCGCGGCACACGCGACTACTTCCACGGCTACATGGTGCCCTCGACCGGGTACCTGCGCTGTTTTGCCCTCCATCTGTGGCCTCCAGGATTTGTGCTCCAGTATCCGCGCCGTCACCGCCCGACAGAACTCCTTCCAGTACGTGACTATCCCCAACTGACGGCGATATTCCGCGAGTACGGCGAATGGCTGCGCCTGCTCGGCGTGGATTCGGTGGGTGGACTGAATGAGGCCATCGCCAATGGCCGCATCCGCGAGATTATCCTTGTCTCAGAGGCACTGCACGAACAGCGCATCGCGCAAATCGCTGACCTGATCGCCCGTTATCGGAACGAGGTGCGGTTGGTGCTCATCGCTGGCCCTTCCGCCGCCGGCAAGACCACGTTCTCCAAGCGGATCGCCATCCAGTTGTTAGCCCACGGCATCCGTCCCTTCCCCCTGGCGCTGGATAACTACTTCGTGGACCGGGAGAAGACACCCCGGGACGAGTATGGCAGATACGACTTCGAGACATTGGAGGCACTCGACTTGCCGCTATTTAACCAGCATCTCCTGGCCCTTATGCGTGGAGAGGCGGTGCAACTCCCTCGCTTCAACTTCAAGACCGGCCGGCGGGAGGAAGGTGAGACTGTCCAACTCGGCCCCGGCCACATCATCATCGTCGAGGGCATCCACGGGCTGAACCCCCGGCTGGCGGCGGCGGTACCGCGAGAGCGCACCTTCCGCATCTATGTCTCGGCGCTAACGCAACTTAATATTGACCGCCATAACCGGGTGCTGACGACGGATACCCGCCTCATCCGCCGCATCCTGCGTGATACCACCTACCGGGGTTACGTGGCCGAGGATACGTTGAACCGCTGGGAGAGTGTGCGGCGAGGGGAGAAGCGGCATATTTTCCCCTATCAGGAGCACGCCGACGTGATGTTAAACTCTGCGTTGGTCTACGAACTGGCGGTGCTCAAGCCACTGGCCGAGCCGCTGCTCCTACAGGTCGAGCCCTCCAGTCCCAGGTACGTGGAGGCCAAGCGGCTGCTGGCCTTCCTGCAGTGGTTCGAGCCCTGCGGCCCCGACCTGATCCCGGACAATTCCATCCTGCGCGAGTTCATCGGCGGCTCTATCCTGCGGGATTATACGCCGTGAGTAATGCGTATTGCGTGTTGCGTGATTACATTGCCCCAGGGTTGTGGAATGGCTTCCCGAATGTTGCGCCGTGTTTGGTCTTTGGTCATTGGTCATTGGTCATTGTTCATTGGTCTCCTGCTGGCGCTGGCTGCCTTCGGCATACTCCGCTGGCTGACAGTGGACCTCCCCTCGCCCGACCGTCTGTACGAGCGGGCCACCGCCCCGTCCACGCGCATCTACGACCGGCACGGGCGGCTGCTGTACGAGATCCTCGACCCCCACGGCGGCGCACATTTCCCCATCCCGCTGGCCGAGGTGCCCTCGGCTTGCGTCAACGCTACCATCGCTGCCGAAGACGCCAGTTTCTACCGCAACCCCGGCGTAGACGTCTGGGCCATCGTCCGCGCGGTGTGGATTAACCTGCGCGGGGGCGAGATCCTGTCCGGCGGGAGCACCATCACCCAACAACTGGCCCGCAACCTGCTGCTCTCACCGCAGGAGCGGACCGAGATCAGCCTGGAGCGCAAACTGCGCGAGGCCATCCTGGCCTGGCGCCTGGCGCGGACCTACAGCAAAGGCGAGATTCTGACGCTCTACCTGAACGAGACCTACTACGGCAATCTGGCCTATGGCATTGAGGCGACCGCCCGCACCTACTTCGCCAAGAGCGCCGCCGAGTTAGACCTGGCCGAGTGCGCCCTGTTGGCCGGGCTGCCTCAGTCGCCGGCCCGCTACAACCCGCTGGAGAGTCCCCAGGCTGCCCAAACCCGGCAGCGCGTGGTGCTGGGCCTGATGGTCAGGCACGGCTACATCTCTCAGCAAGAGGCCAACCTGGCGGCCAGCGAGGAGATCGGTTTTGCCTCCGTCCCCTTTCCCATCGAAGCGCCCCATTTTGTGATGTACGTGCGCGGCCAACTGGAGAAAGAGTTCGGGTTGGAGGCGATTTACACCCAGGGCTTGCAGGTCTACACCACGCTGCACCTGGACGCGCAAAACGCGGTGCTTCGCTCGCTCCGCTACCGCCTGGCGCAACTGGCCGACACCCGCGAGGGCCAGCCACCCCGCAACGTGCGCAACGCGGCCGTGGTGGTGATGGACCCGCACACCGGCGAGGTGCTGGCGATTGTCGGCAGCCCCGACTACTTCGACCCGCGCATTGACGGCGCGGTCAACAGCACTGTTGCCACGCGCCAGCCTGGCTCCTCCATCAAGCCCATCACCTACGCGGCTGCCTTTGATCCCCAACACGAAACACGAGGCCCGCTGACAGCGGCCACGATGATGGTGGACGTGCGCACTGCCTTCGTCACCCGCGAAGGAGACCCCTACGTCCCGCGGAATTACGACTATCAGTGGCGGGGGCCGGTGCTGCTGCGACAGGCGTTGGCTTCCAGTTACAACCTGGTCGCCGTCAAAGTGCTCGACTATGTGGGCATTGAGGAGATGGTGGCGCTGGCCCGCGCGATGGGCATCACGACCTTTGACGACGTGGACCGCTTTGGCCTGGCACTGACGCTGGGCGGCGGCGAGGTCCGTCTGCTGGAACTGACGGCCGCCTACAGCGCCTTTGCTAATGGCGGTTACCGTGTAGAACCGGTGACCATCACCCGCATAGAGGATAGTCGTGGGCGGGTGCTTAAGGCCTGGGAGGCCACGCCGGGCGTGCGCGTGGTGGACGAGCGCGTGGTCTATCTTATCACCGACATCTTGAGCGATAACTTCGCCCGCGCTCCCACCTTTGGCGAGGGAAGCGCGCTGCACCTGTCCCGCCCGGCCGCCGCCAAGACCGGCACCACCACTGACTGGCGCGACAACTGGACGGTGGGCTACACCCCTGACCTGGTGGTCGGCGTGTGGGCCGGCAACGCCGACAATGAGCCGATGAGGCACGTCAGCGGCGTGGTGGGCGCCGCCCCTATCTGGCACGACGTGATGGAGACGCTGCTCAAAGGCCAGCCGGTGCGCGAGTTCGTGGAGCCGCCAGGGATGGTGCGGATGGAGGTATGCGCCGATAGCGGACTTCAGCCGGTAGCGGTCAGCGGTCAGCAGTCAGCAGGAAGCGGGAGGCAGGACGCAGGAAGCAGGAGGCAGGAGGCAGGAAGGCAACCGGCGCGTTGTCCTCACACCATCACCGAACTCTTCATCGAAGGCACCGAACCCACGCGGACCGACGACTGGCACTGGTTGTTCACCCTGGACACGCGCAATGGTCTGCTGGCTGGACCCGGCTGCCCGCCAGAGTTCACCACGCAAAAACGTTACACCCTCTACCCGGCTGAAGCGCAGGAGTGGGCCCAGCAGCAGAACATCCCTCAACCACCAGAGACGTACTCTCCTCTATGCCCTGGCGTTCAGACCGCAGATGACGTACCTCAGGGGGACAAAGAGCCTATTTCCTACTCCCTACTCCCTACTCCCTACTCCCTGATCCTGACCAGTCCTGACCAAGGGAGCCGCTACCGCCTGTCGTCGGAAATTCCATCGTCGGCGCAGCAGATCACCGTGGCCGCCCGCCCCGCCGACGGCGTCTCCTTGCGCCAGGTGACGCTGCTGGCCGACGGCCGCCCGCTGGCGACGCTGACCAGCCCACCCTACCAGGCCCTGTGGCCGATGACGGTCGGGACGCACGTCTTTACGGCGGTAGGGATGGATGCGGAGGGGAATGAGATTGAGGGAAATCGTGTTACCATCGGGGTGGTGGAGTGAGGAGGTCAATGCCTCGAACCATCGGGAGAGAGTCTACCACTCGCGTGAGGAGGTTGCGCAATGGAAGAGCAAGGTTTTGCTGTGAAGGAATTTAGAGATATATGCAAGAAGGTTCAGAAAACAGGCAAGTACGATCTGGAGCTCGTACTGCGAGTTAAGAACTTCAAGTCACAATCTCCACTTAGTCACGACCCCGGTCAACCTTGGGAATCCGTTCTTAAGATTGTAAATGAGGCTATCAAAGAGGCTAAAGAGACTGATGATGTATGCACTCCATTTGAGCAACTATGTGGAATACATGGAATAAGTGTCCCCACTGCTTCTGTCTTGCTTGCCGCTCGGTACCCTAACCGCTTCGCCATAATTGATGGGAAGATGTTCAGATTTTTCAGGCAAGAAGAGGCCTATGAGGAAATCAAGGGTATCTTTGGGATTCCTGATAATGACGAACTAAAGGCCATCGTAAAAGAGGTCAAAGAAGAATTCGATGAAACTTCAAAAAGGAAATGGGAAGAGATCTATCAACGGATATACCCAAAGTACTTGAGAGTCTTGCATATCATACAGGATAGGACTGCTCTTTCAGATCTCAGGGAAGTTGAATGGGAAATATGGCAGTATCGCAAAAGTCGCCCTGACGGCTAGCCGTCATTCTGAGCGTAGCGAAGAATCTCCCTCTGCTCTGGTGGAGGCCCTTCGCTTCCCTTCACTGCGCTCAGGGCAGGCCGCTCAGGGTGACGATGGAAGATTTTTTGCAGGACTTGGGGCTTGACCTGGACGAAGTGAAGCGAGCGTGAAATACAGGCGGCTCCCATCTTTCAAGAAAGCCTTTAGGCGGCTCCCCCGCAAGGTTCAGGTCAAGGCAGGGAAAACATTTCTGCTATTCCGAGAGAACCCCAACCATCCCTCTTTGCGTATCAAGCGCGTGCGGGGTGTGCCGGGTGTGTGGGAGGGCCGAATTGACATACACTAATGTCCTGAAACTCACGTTCTCGCCAACGGCCCCCGAGGAGGCGCGCAGATGAAACTCAACAGACGACACTTCGCCACTTTAATCTCCATCCTGGTCATCCTCAGCGCACTTCTCTCGGCATGCTGTGTGGGACCCCGACCAGCGCCGCCTACGCCGACGCCGGCCGCGCCGCTGCCGCCGCAGGTCGTCCGGGTGACGCCGGCCCGGAGCGAGGAGCAGCAACTTGAAGCGCCGGTGCAATTTGTATTTGACCAGGCGATGGACGCGGAGACGGTGGAGACCGCCTTCACCATCGAGCCCGCCGTTGCCGGCGACTTCGAGTGGCCCACCCCGCGCGTGATGCAGTTCAGGCCAGCCAGGGCAGGCTTTGAGCGGGCAACTCGTTACACCATCGCCCTCAAGGAAGACGCCCGCAGCCAGGCCGGCCTTCCGCTGGAAACCCCAGTGCAATTTCACTTCACCACCGTCGGCTTCCTGGAGGTGGCTGGAGTGCAGCCGGCCGAGGACACCATCGAGGTCGCCACCGATGCCGCTGTCACCGTCCTCTTCAACCGGCCGGTGGTGCCCTTGACCGCCATCGAGGACCAGAGCAACCTGCCGCAGCCCCTCACCTTCGTGCCGCCGGTGCGCGGCAAAGGAGAATGGCTCAACACCTCGATCTACATCTTCACTCCAGACGAGGGGTTTGAACCCGCCACTACCTACAAGGCGCGGGTCGCCGCCGGGTTGGCCGACACCACCGGCGGTGTGCTGGCCGACGACTTCACCTGGGAGTTCACCACGGTCATGCCGGCCGTCGTCGCCACCCACCCTGACGCAGACACCATCTACGTCAGCACCGAGCCGACCATCCACGTCGCCTTCAACCAGCCGATGGATCACGCATCGGCCGAGGCTGCCTTTAAACTGAAGAACCTGGCTACCAGCGAAGCGGTAGAGGGCACCTTCGAGTGGCACGACGAGGGGTTGATCCAGCCACGTGGGTACGCCTATGAACCCTACGGGTGGTCGTGGGATCGCGGCGAGGGGCCAGAGCGGGTGGGCGTGGAGACAATGAGTTTCACCCCCAACCAGCCGCTCGATTTCACCGCCGCGTACAGGGCGACAGTCGCCCAGGGCGCGAAAGGGGTCAGCGGACAGGCCGGCACCCAAAAGCCCTACGTGTGGACCTTCGACACCATCGCGTATCCGCGCATCGTCCGCACCGACCCGGCCGACGGCGAGGTGCGCGCCGACCCGTGGGGCGGGCTGGATATCACCTTCTCCAGCCCGATGGACCCTGAATCCATCAACGGCAACTTCACAATCAGCCCCCCCCCGCCCCCCCCCAACTCTGGGGGGGAAGCCCGCCCCACCGTCGCGGCGACGGAAGTCTTCACCTACTGGTGGGATAGCAACACCGAACTCGAAATCTCCTTCCCCATTGAGCCCAATACTGGCTACGAAGTGACCATCAGCGGCGACGTCCAGGGGCGTTACGGCCAAAAACTGGGCCAGGACACCACTATCCGCTGGCGCACCCGCGCCCGGAACCCGCTGATCTACCTGCACACCCCTGATCGCGTCGGCACCTACAACGCTTACACACGGACAATGGCCTACGTGACCGTCCGCAACGTGAGCCGGGTCAACTTCGCCCTCTACCGGATGCCGTTAGAGGACTTCTTGCGCGCCAATGGGGATCGCTGGTGGGACTACTGGGAGGACTACAGAGGCCCTGAGAACCGGGAGAACCTCATTCGCCAGTGGTCATTGGACGTGAAGCCGCCGCTGAACCAAAGCCTCATCTACGGCACCAAACTATCCGGCGATGCGTCGCCCCTACCGCCGGGCCTCTATTACCTGGAGGTGTGGGCTGACTCCGATGCCGTCTACCCCGAAGCGCAGCCGTTCACGCCGGTCGCAGTCGAGAAAGAGATGTTGGTCGTCTCCCGGCACAACCTGAGCCTCAAGACGACCGCCACCGAATCGCTGGTCTGGGCCACCGACCTGCGCTCCGGCGACGTGCTGCCCGACCTGCCCGTCGTGGTGATGGACGAACGTGCCAAAGTCCTGGCGGAAGGGACGACCGGCCAGGACGGTGTGTTCGTCGGCGAGGAGCACCGGCCGATAGACCCGTGGGATCCCATTTTCGCCTTCGCCAGCGACCCGGACAACCCGGACGAGGACTTCGCCGCTATCAGCAGCCGGTGGGCCGAGGGCATCACGCCATGGAAATTCGACCTGCCGGTGGAGGACTACCTGGAGCCCTTCACCGCCTACTTCTTCACCGAGCGGGCCATCTACCGCCCCGGCCAGAAGGTCTACTTCAAAGGGATTCTGCGGGAGGACGACGACGCCCACTACTCCCTGCCCACGGGGGACACCGAAGTCAGCGTCGTCATCTGGGATTCGCAGGGCACGAAAGTCTTTGAGGACGACCTGCCCGCCAGCGACATGGGCACGCTGGACGGCGAATTCACGCTGGGCGAAGAGGCGGCTCTTGGTTACTACTCCATCGAGGCCACCTACGAGAAGGAACACTTCAGCGTTGGCTTCCAGGTCGCCGAGTACCGCAAGCCAGAGTTCCAGGTGACGGTCGAGACGGACAGGCCGGAGTACGTCCAGGGCGACGAGATCAACGTCACCGCCCAGGCGACCTATTACTTCGGCGGCCCCGTCGCCAGCGCCGAGGTGCGCTACTCCGTCCTCTCCACTGATTACTTCTTCGACTACCAGGGCGAAGGCTGGTGGGACTTCACCGACTACGACTTCAGCCGCTACCAACGCGAAGATTACTACGGCTCCTACGGTGAACTCATCGCCGAAGGGACCGGTACCACCGACGCAGAGGGGCGCTTCACATTCAACCTCGAAGCCGACATCGCCGCATACGTCGCCAGCCAGCGCTTCACGCTGGAGGTGACCGTCACCGACGTCAACAACCAGGAGGTGAGCAACCGCACCGAGGCGGTCGTGCACAAGGGACTGTACTACATCGGTCTGCGCCCCGAGCAGTACGTCGGCAGAGTGGACAAAGAGAACAGCGTGGACATCATCACCGTGGACTGGGCCAGCGCCCCGTCGCCGGACCGGGAGTTGACCGTCGTCTTCGCCGAGCACAACTGGTACAGCGTCCGCAAACAGGCGGAAGACGGCCACTACTACTGGGAAAGCACCGTCGAGGACGTGCCGGTCTTCACCACCACGGTGACGACGGACGACGATGGCGAAGCAGCGGTGGCCTTCACCCCCAAGAAAGGCGGCGTCTACAAAGTGACCGCCAGCGGCCTCCCCCCCCTCATCTCCCCCAATGGGGGGGAAAGAGGAGGGGAGGTCCGCAGTTCCACCTACACGTGGGTCAGCGGACTCCGCTACGTCAGTTGGCGGCAGGAGAACAACGACCGCATTGACCTGGTGGCCGACCAACGGCAATATAAAGTCGGCGACACGGCGACCATCCTCATCCCCCACCCCTACCAGGGCCCGGTCAAAGCGCTCATCACCATTGAGCGGGGGCACATCTACCGCCACTGGGTGCAAACCCTGGAGACCAACTCGGAGCAGATCGAGATTCCCATCACCGAGGATCTCATCCCCAACGTCTTCGTGTCGGTGGTTATCGTGAGCCCCCCCTTCATCCCCCCCACTGGGGGGGAAAGAGGGGAGGAGACCTCCCCCCCCATGGGGGGGACTGAGGGGGGGAACCTGCTGCCCAGTTTTAAGATCGGCTACGTCGAACTGCCCATTGAGACCACGGAGAAAGAGTTGAGCATCGCGCTGACGCCTGACAGACCGCCCGACGAGCACTACCGGCCGGGCGAGACGGTGACCTACGACGTGAACGTCAGCGACAGCGAAGGACATCCGGTCGAGGCCGAACTGGCCCTCAACCTGGTGGACCTGTCGGTGATTTCGCTGGCCGACCAGCCGGGGCGGGACATCGTGGACCACTTCTGGCGCGAGCGGGGGCTGGGCGTGCGCACAGCCAGCGGGCTGACCCTCTCGGCAGAACGCATCAACCTGGCGGTGGCCTCCGAAGCCAAGGGGGGAGGTGGCGGCGGCTTGGGCGAGGAGTTCGGCGTCGTGCGGCGCCGCTTCCGCGACACTGCCTACTGGAACCCGACCGTCCGCACCGACGAAGACGGCCACGCGGAGGTCCGTGTGGAACTGCCCGACAATCTGACTACCTGGCGTATGGGCGCCCGGGGCATCACTGCCGAAACGCTGGTCGGTCAGGCCGACGTGGACGTCGTGAGCACCAAAGACCTGCTGATTCGCCCGGTGGCGCCGCGCTTCTTCGTCGTCGGCGACCAGGCGGAACTGGCGGCCGTGGTGCACAACAACACCGACAGGACACTGCAGGTGGAGGTCGTCTTCGAGGCAGATGGGTTGCAAATCGGCGCCCCCTCTCCCCTCACAGGGGAGGGGCCGGGGGAGGGGTTGCGAGTTAGCATTCCCGCCAACGATAAGGTCAAGGTGACGTGGCCGGTGACGGTGGAGGACACGCCGGAGCCCAGCACCGGCTCTTCAGGCTGGTGCACGCTGCGCTTCGGCGCGAAGGCGGTGGGGCAGTTAGCCAGCACACCCCCCTCCGGCTCTCCCCTGGGAGGGGGGGGAGTTCAACCCCCCTCTCCTCGTAGGGGAGGGGCTGGGGGAGGGGTCTCCGACGCCGTCGAAATCACCCTGCCGGTCTACCGTTCCAGCACGCCCGAGGTGGTCGCCACCGCTGGCCATTTCGACGCCGACGGGCAACGACTTGAGGCGGTGGTGCTGCCCCCCAGTTACGACCCCACCCAGGGAGAACTTTCGGTACACGTGGACCCGTCGCTGGCGGCCGGTATGGCGGACGGGCTCGATTACCTGGAACACTATCCCTACGAATGTACCGAGCAGACGGTCAGTCGCTTCCTGCCCAACGTCGTCACCTACCGCGCCTTCAAGGAACTGGGGCTCGACCGGCCCGACCTGGAGACAAGTCTCCCGGAACTGGTCAGCACCGGCCTGCAACGGCTTTACAACCAGCAGCACTACGACGGCGGCTGGGGTTGGTGGATCATAGACGAGCCCGACCCTTACCTGACCGCCTACGTCCTGCTGGGGCTGGTCGAGGCGGAGCGGGCCGGCTTCGTGGTGGACGAAGGAGTGATGGAACGGGCGGTGGTCTTCCTGCAAGGTAGTCTGGTCAAACCCAGGGACGTGGAGCATCATTGGCAGGCCAACCGGCAGGCCTTTATCCTGTACGTCCTTGCTGAGGCCGGTCAGGGGGACCTGGGGCGCACCGTCGCCCTCTTCGACCAGCGCGACGTGCTGGACACCTTTGGCCAGGCCTACCTGGCCATGGCCTTGGGCCTGCTGGAGCCGGATAAACCGGCTCGCGTGGACACCCTGCTCTCCGATATCACCACCGCCGCCGTCGTTAGCGCTACCGGCGCGCACTGGGAGGAGGCGCAGACGGACTACTACGCGATGAACACCGACACCCGTTCCACCGCCATCGTGCTGGCGGCCCTGGCGCGGCTGGACACCCCCTCCAATCCCCCCTCCGAGGGGGAAAGCCCCTCCTCCTCGCAGGGGGAGGGACGGGGAGGGGGTCTGGCCCCCAACGCTGTCCGCTGGCTGATGGTCGCCCGCCAGGACGGCTATTGGGAGACGACGCAGGAGACCGCCTGGGCTATTCTAGCGCTCACCGACTGGATGGTCGCCACTGGCGAACTGGAGGGAGCGTACAACTGGCAGGTGGTCGTCAACGGTGAACCGCTGGGCGAGGGGAGCGTGGCCCGCGAAAACATTGACCAGACGGTCAAACTGCAAATCGAGGTCGCCGACCTCCTGGCCGACGAGGCCAACCGTGTCGTCATCGAGCGCTGGGCGCCCGAAGGGCAGGACGAGGGGACCGGCCGGCTGTACTACAGCCTGTACCTGCGCTACTTCAAGCCGGTGGAGGAGGTGACCGCCCTCAGCCGGGGCATCATCGTGAGCCGAAAGTATACGCTGGCCGATTGCGGGTCGGAGGATGAGCCGTGCCGGGCGATAACGCAGGCACAGGTGGGCGACGTGATCCAGGTAAAACTGACCATCATCGCCCCAAACGACCTGCACTACGTGGTGGTCGAGGATCCCTTCCCGGCCGGCGCCGAGGGGGTGGACCAGAGCCTCAAGACGACCAGCGTCGTCGGCCAGGAGCCCGAACTGACTCGCACCGACCGGCGCGACCCGTGGGGCGGCGGCTGGGGCTGGTGGTGGTTCAGCCACACCGAACTGCGCGACGAGAAGGCGGTGCTCTTCGCCACCTACCTGCCTCGGGGCACGTATGAGTACACCTACCTCATCCGCGCCAGCCTGCCCGGCGAGTACGGAGTGATCCCCACCCACGCCTACGAGATGTACTTCCCCGAGGTGTTCGGGCGCAGCGATGGGGGTCTGTTCACCATCACCGAATAGCGCGACTTGACATTCCGTGCCCTGTGCTGTATAATGAATTGTGGATATTCCACATTCTGGAGGCATAACAAATGACTGGTTTATCTCTGACCCGGATTGTGCGCCCGCTGCGACGTGGGCAACTCACCATCCCGGCTGAGTTTCGCCGACGACTGGGCATCGGCGACGATACACTGTTGCAACTGACCCTGCATGAGGGCAAGATCGAAGTTGTGCCCGTGGTTGCTATGCCGGCTGTGGGGAAGGCCTGGGCGCGGGAACTCTACGCGATGTTCATCCCTATCCGCGAAGAGGCCCGGACGATGAACGAGGCCGAGATTGACGCCCTGATTGACGAGGCAATAGACGAGGTGCGGTTACAACACGATGATTAGGGCGGTTTTCGATACCAACGTCTTTCTGCGCGCTCTCATCAATCCTCACTCACGCTGCGGCCGGTTGCTGGACGAATTCGCCGACGACTACGACCTGGTCCTCTCGCCAGCCATTGTACGCGAGGTGCTGGGGGTGCTGCACCGGCCTCGATTGCGGGCCAAATTCCCTCAGATTGCCAACCTTGACGTCGCGTGCATCATCGCTCTCTTTGAGCAAGCCCGGCTGGTAGATCCACAGGACGTGCCGTCTGTCTGCCGCGACCCCGACGACGACAAATTCCTGGCCTGTGCCAGGTCTGCCGGGGCCAAGTATCTGGTGACCGGGGACAAGGAGCTGCTGGTGTTGGGGCACTACGAAGATACCCAAGTCTGCCAGCCCGCTGAATTCATCGCGCTGTTGGAGGCCGGGGGAGTGCAAGCAGAGTAAGTGCGGGGTAGGATCGTGGCCGATACGCGAGCCGTCCCTCGTTCTGCCAGTTCACTCTGGGACAGCGTCTATCGGCAGAGCGCCCAACACCGCCCGGCGCAGCCCCCAGGTATCGCCGAAGCGCAAGTGGTTGACCCAGCCCTGGACAGAGGCGGTCACTCGCTCTAGAGGGATCTCGTCGGCAGCGTAGGCTGCCAGCAGCCGCTTGAGCCGGCGCCGGTAGGCGATGCCCTTCCGTCGCTTCAGCCGCCGATGAGTGGGGAAGACGGTGAACCCCAGGAAGGGGATACCCTCCTCAACGCAGAGACGCAAAAGCTTAAAAATCTCTGCGCCTTTGCGTCTCTGCGTTAAAAATTGCCCTTTTTGCAGGGGAGTCATTCCCATGTGAACGGATCGTCAGGATGGCGCGGATCAAAGGGTTGCACATCGCCTCTCTTGACATCCCCTACACCACGCTATATAATAAACCGTGGGAGTTCCACAAGATGTGTGAGGAACTGAACTGGGATGACGAACGGCTTGAACACATCGCCACCCACGGTGTAACGATCGGCGACGTGCTGGAAGTCCTGGAAGGAATCTTCTGGTCGCCGAGGTGGGAGGGCGACAAACGTCGGGTGTATGGGCAGACGGAGAGCGGGCGGTATCTGTTTATCGTGATCGGACGGCGGCGGAGTGGTGAGTTGTGGTTGGTCACGGCCCGCGATATGACTATTGGTGAGCGACGCTTGTTTTTGAAGAAGAGTAAGGGAGCAAGGCGATGAAGATCGAAATCCCGGAGTTTGCTAATTGGAAAGAGGAAGCAGAGTTCTGGGACTATACGGATACGGTAGGTTTGATGGAGGAGGAAGATGGGGAGTGGATAGGCCCCGGTCGCATCAAACCCGCCCCCGGTCTATGCCGCCGCTGCGGCGCACGGATGGAGCGTCATTGCCTGGACATAAGCATCGCTCGTGGTCGCATCGTGCTTCACGAGGCGGAATTCTACGTCTGCCCACGCTGTGGGGCGCGCGCCTTACCGCCTGACAGGCAGGAGTTTGTCACCTGGTCCGAAGTAAGTTCCGCTCTAGAGACATCTCCTGCATAGAAAAGACTGTTTTGCTGCGTCAGACTTCGGAAGCCTCAAAGACCTCCGAAGTCTCTGGCCCCTCAGCGAGACGCGCGTCGCCACGTGAGCCGCGCCCGCGCCGCCCCGGTACGCTCGAAGTATTCCATCCGCACGTCGTGCGTCCCCTCGCTCAGCCGCACCGTCGCGCTGCGGTAGCCGCGCATCGGACACCAGGAGTCAATCAGCAGCCGCCCGTCTACCCACAGCCGCACGCCGTCGTCGGTGTAGGTCGTGAAGCGGTAGGTGCCGGCACGCAGATAGAGCGGCTGCGTCCAGCGGGCGGAGAAGCGATCCTGCGGCACGCCGGTCCCAGGCGAACCCCGACCCCAATTGTGGTCCAACACCGTCTCAACTCGCGTCAGCACCGGCTCGCCGCTCAGGTCGCTGTTAGCGAAGTAGGCCGCCACCCACGGGTCATCGGACCCCTCCCCCAGCCCTGCCCCTACGGGCGCAAAGGAGGGCGGGGCGTTGTCGTTTGTGCCGGGCTCCCACCAGAACCGCACGCGGGCGCTCCCGGTGTGTTCGTAGTACTCCAGCCGGATGGTGTGCGATCCCTGCAGATAGGTGCCGTCCACGTAGTGAAGTTCGTAATCCATATCCTGCCATTTGTCAATGAGGATGTCCTGGTCAATCCACAGCCGCACGCCATCGTCGGCCTGCACCGCGAGGCGGTAGTAACCCGGCGTGAAGTTCACCGTGCGCGTCCAGCGGACGGCGAAGTTGTCGTCGGGCATCCAGTCCACCGGCGGTTCCACCCCCCAGTCGAAGTTGATCCCGGCGTCACCGCGCACCAGCACCGGCCCGCCGACGAAGTCACGATTGTCGAAGTACTCTCCGTGCCAGGCAGCGAAGGAGTCCAGCACTTCCCACCAGACGTGAGCGGCGGCCTCGCCTCCGTGCTCGTAGTATTCGACGACGATCGTGTGCTGGCCAGACGCCAGGTGCACGTCGCCGGTGTGGGTCTTGGGCAGTTTTTGATCCACCCAGGCATCCACCACCAGCCCGCCGTCCACCCATACCCGCACGCCGTCGTCGGTGCTGGCGAGGAAGCGATAGGTGCCGGCTTCGAAGTCCACCGTGTGCGTCCAGCGCACCGAGAAGTAGTCGGCGGGGACGGCCGGGTCAGGACTGCCGTTGCCCCAGTCGAAGTCAATGGCGCGGTCGTTGCGCACCAAAACCGGCCAACCCTCCACATCGCGGTTGTCAAAGTATTCTCCGCGCCAGGTCGCGCCACCCACCAACCGGTTCCAGGCCACGCTGATGGTGGCGTCGCCGGTGTGGTCGTAGTACTCGACCCGCACCCGGTAGGTGCCGACCGGGACGTAGCGGTCCACGACGAGCGGGGTGGCCCAGCGGTCGCGCCACTCGTCCACCACCAGTTGATCGCCCACCCACACGCGCACGCCGTCGTCGGAGAGAATATCGAAGCGGTAGGTGCCGCCGGCGAACCACTCGTCGCGCACCCAGCGGATGGAAAAATCGTCGGATGGGAGGCCCGAGGCCGGGCTACCGCTGCCCCAGCCGAAGTGGATGTCCTCGTCCAGGCGGCTCAGAGCGGGAGTACCGCTGAGGTGGGGGTTGTCGAAGTAGTCGCCCCACCAGGCCCCCGATGCCAGTGGCGGGGCAGCCGTGGCGGGCCTGCTGCCCAGGAGCAGACCGATCAGCGTGAGGACGAAAAGCGGGACCGTGAGCAGAATGAGATTACGTTTCTGCATCATCATCGTCACACCTCCTCGAAGCACGTCACACGTAAAACGCGAAAACGCAACTATAGCCTGCCTCACTGCAATTATACACTCAAAGAACCGGGGCGGCAACGCGACGGCCGAACGCTTACATCAACGGCATTAGCGACATCCCTACCAGCAGCAGAATGATCCAGCGGCACCACCGTCGTCCCTTCACGTCTCATCTCCTGGGCTTCGCCGCACGCGCAGCCGCAGTCCCTCCGCGGCGACCACCTCAACCTGCTCGCCCTCGGCGAGGGGGACGTCGTCGGTCACCGCTGTCCACAGTTCCCCCGCCACCTGCACCGTTCCCTTGGGGTCGAGCGGTGTCTTGACGACGCCCTGGCAGCCGACCAGCCTCTCCACGCCGGTCACCGGCCGCAGCCTCTGGGCGCGCAGTCCTTTGGCCACGATGAAGGCGAAGAAGGCCCCGGTCACCAGCGCCGTCGCCACCACCAGCGGCACCGATACCTTGCCGTAGGGTGAGCCGATCGGGATGTTGAATAGGATCAGGGCCCCGGCGATGAGTGTCCCGATGCCCACAAATGTCAGCGCCTCCACGCCCGGCGTCTTGAGGTCGAGGAAAAAGAGGACAAAGGACACCCCGATGAGCACCAATCCCAGCCAGTTGAGCGGCATGATGCGCATGGCGTAGGCGGCCAGCGCCAGGCAGAGCGCGCCCAGGAAGCCGGCCACCCACCCGCCCGGCGCCGAGAGTTCCAGCAGGATGAGTTGGATGCCGAGGACCAGGAGCAGGAAAGCAACGTTGGGATTGACGAGCATGCTCAGTACCTGCTCGACAGGTGACATCGGCACCTCTCGCACCGTGGCGCTGGCCGTGTGCAGCGTCACCTCATGCGTGCCCAGTGGCACCGTGCGCCCGTCGAGCTTCGCCAGCAGGTCGTCCAGGTCATCGGCGACCAGGTCAATCACCCCCAGTTCCAATGCCTCCTGCTCGTTCGCGGTCTCGCTCTCGCGGATGGCTCGCCCGGCCCAGTCCACCGCTGCCTGGCCCCGCCGGGCGGCGAAGACTCCCGCGTGCTCTACCAGTACGTTGACGATCTTCTCCATCGCCTCAGTATCTATCTCCACATCGCCCGTGGTCACTGGGTGGGCTGCGCCGATGGTCGTGTGAGGAGACATCGCCGCTCCCGAAGCCGCCAGCGTGACCAGCGTCCCGGCCGAAGCGGCCATCCCGCCACGCGGCCAGACGTAGACGATGACCGGTACCGGCGCGTTCTCCAGCGTCTCCATAATCTTAAGCGTGGCGATGACGTCGCCGCCGGGAGTGTTGAGCAGGACAACCACGGCCTGTGCTTCCCCCTGCCCGGCCAACTCGATACCCCGGCTGATGTAGTCGGCGGTCGCGCTCGAGATCGCCCCGTCCACCGTCAGCACGTAGACCTCCCGCTCCACCTGTGCACCTGCGGGCATCAGCGTCAGCAGTGTCACAAGCACTACCCACAATACACCAACAACTCGTTTCACCTCGCACCCCCTCGGCAGTAAGACGTGAAGCGATAGGCTCCGCACCGCGCTTCACGCATCACGTTCCACGCCCTAATTATACCCCAGAAACCCTCTCCTTGCACCCGCGCCGAGCATCAAGTATCCAGCACAGACTAGCCAACTTGCCCCTTCCGTTGGGTGTGTTTCATTTCGGTTGGACGTCCGGCTTCAGCCGGAAAATCCCCGCTAAAGCGAGGTGCCCGCTCCTTTCCCCCAACTCACTTGAAACACACCCGTTTCAATTCCATAGAATTGGGTCACCACGGGGCGGACCACTCCGCCCGCTTTTCGTTCCAGACAACGCCGCAGACACACCCGCCCGTACAAGATTTTGACTTTCGCCCGAGGTCAAGTATACTGTAGGAGTTGATGAAAGTTTCCATCTATCCCCACAAGTCAAATACCCTCCCAGTGCTGGCCGATAATCACCTGCCCGCCGACGCCGCGTGGCTGTTCCCGGAGTATGACTTTGATACGATGCACCTCGAACGTCACAAGAGCGTCATCATTGAGCGGGTTCTGGAACGAGGCACGTGGGAACAACTTCGCTGGCTATTCACGACTTACAGCGAAACCAGCGTGGCCGAGTGGGTGCGGCGGCACGGGTTTCGTTTGCTGTCCAGGC
>CAZZEX010000076.1:0-23983 GCA_964653285.1 uncultured Anaerolineales bacterium | reverse complement strand
ACGACCAGGCCATCCAACTCCAGCCCGACTATGCCGAGGCCTACGGCAACCGCGGGGGCGCCTACGCCTACAAGGGCGACTACGACCAAGCCATCGCCGACTACGATCAGGCCATCCAACTCCAGCCCGACGACGCCGCGGCCTACTACAACCGCGGGCGTGCCTACAAGCGGACAGGGGAGAAAGAGAAGGCCATTGCTGACTTCAAGAAGGTTCTGGAGCTGAGCAACGACCCCTACTGGCGGCAGCAGGCGGAGGAACAGTTGCAGACATTGGGGGCAAGGTAACTGCCCTCGTCTGGGCCTGGGGAAGCAGGGCGAAAAACAACAGATGGGAGCAGATAAGCGGATGATGAAACGGCGGGAGAGAAGAAGATAGAGAGGCTCTCTGGGACTTTGCGTGGATGACGCATCGGAGTCCCGAACTTGTTCAGGTTCTTTGCGCCACACCCCCAACAAGTTGGGGACTCCAATATCCCAACCCCGCGAAATCCCAAGGAGCCGATAGAGATAGCACAAATCTGTTCGCCGCAGAGGGCGGATAAACGGCATCCGATGGCAAATGTATGAACTTACATTCGTTAACCATGTTACCAACTGGATAGATGAGATTCTGGGCAAACGGCTTGACTTGCCTTTCGGAGAGGCGACTATTGAGGAGAGCACCAAAGGCAGGCGCAAGCGCCGCGATCTGACGCTCTACGATCGGGACGGCAACCTGGCTTTGACCGGCGAGATCAAGCTGCCAGACAAGCCCGATGGTCTCACGCCATACAACGAGGCCGTGGTCATTGACGCGCACGAAAAGGCCGATGACGAAGGCGTGGGGTACTTCTTCACCTGGAACGTCAATCGTTTAGTGTTGTGGAAAACGTTCGAGCCAGGCGTTCCCCTCATTCAGCGCGACCAACGTCTGTTTGAGGTCGTGGACATCCACGACAACAAACAACTCTCGCTTACTCCAGTTCAGGAAAAGATCAAGACCTTTCTTGAAGAATTCCTCACCTCCTTTGCCGACATCCACCGTGGTCTACAAGTTCTGTCCGTCAAGCCGCTGGACGCGCGCTTTATCGAGATGTTGGACACGGCGCTGGATACGATCGTATTTCATACGGTAGATGCACTCCACAAACGTTACCAAACCGACGTCGTCTTTCGGGGTGAGTTGGTAGCCTGGATGGTCAACGAGATGGGCTGGACCCATTCAGAAGAGACACTCGTCGTTGATCTGGAGCGGGCGGCCAAAACAAGCTGCTACCGGTTGGTCAACAAGTTGATGTTCTACAACGCCCTGCGCCGTCGCTACAGCGACAAGTTACCCACTATTGCCTTTGGTCCCCTGGAAGACACGGGCGAGAAAATGCACCAGGCTCTGAACGAGTTCTTTGAGAAGGCGATCTGGGCTTCGGGAGATTACGAGACGGTTTACCTGCGTAACTTTGCCGACACACTGCCTTTCCTGGCTCCTGTTGCCCTCGCAGGGTGGCGCAACCTGATTGATCACATCGACGCTTACGACTTTACCCGTCTGAACTATGACATTGTGGGCCGTGTCTTTGAGCGGTTGATCAGTCCCCAAGAACGACATCGCTACGGCCAGCATTACACCATGCCCGACCTGGTGGACGTGATTAACGGGTTTTGTATCCGCCAGCCCGACGCCATAGTTGCCGACCCTGCCTGTGGCGGGGGCACGTTCCTGGTGCGGGCCTATGCTCGCAAGAAGCAGTTGAGCGGTGGCACACTATCCCACGCTCAGTTGCTTGAGCAAATCTACGGTGTGGACATCTCGCCCTTTGCAGCCCATCTGGCGTTGATCAACCTGGCTGCTCGCGACCTGGACAACGAACCCAACTATCCACGGGTGGCTGTCGAGGATTTCTTCAATGTGCGCCGGGGCCATCCCGTTTTCCAGATACCGGCTCAGGGGGTGCTCAAGGTTGAGGGACTGGGCAACAATCAGCAGGTACACATTCCCATTGATCAGGTGGATGTCGTGGTGGGCAATCCGCCTTACGTCCGCCAGGAGGACATAGATCACATCCTCCGAGTAAAGGGGGCTCCCAACAAGCCCTACAAAGAGTTCCTCAAAGAGCTGTTCTACGAAGAATGGGGTAAGGGCGCTCCAAAACCTTCGGCCCGGTCTGATCTATACATTTACTTCTGGCCCCACGGGGCCCACTTTCTGCCCGAGGGGGGCTACATCGGCCTATTGACCGGAAGTGGTTGGCTTGATAACGAGTATGGCTTCAAGTTACAAGAATTCATCCTGGAGCGATTCCAGGTGCTCGCCGTGCTGGAGAGCGACGTCGAACCGTGGTTCACCGAGGCACGGGTGAACACTGCGGCGACTATTTTGCGGCGCACTGACGACCCCCAGACCCGGGCCGACAACGATATCAAGTTTGTCTTGCTGCGCCAACCATTGAGCCAACTCTTGCCCCAAACTGAAAACGAGGCCGTGCGCCAACAGGCCGTAGACGCTCTGGTAGCCGAAATCGAAGGTTTGACAGAGAGTATCAACGACGACCATTGGCGGGTGCGTGTGGTGAACCAGGGGCAATTGACGCTGGAGGGCTGGGAGTTCAAGGATGAAGGTGCTGAACTACCTGCAGATTGGGACGGTGACTGGGCCGTGCTGCGGGAGCAAGAGGGACGCTACGCGGGCACCAAGTGGAGCATCTATCTGCGCGCTCCCGATCTATTCTTTGAACTGCTCGATGCCTTCCGTGACAGATTGGCACCGCTGCGCGATGTGGCGAGGGTGAAATATGGTGTCAAGTCTGGTGCAGACAAATTCTTCTACGTGCAGGACATCACCGACGGCCTGGACAACGAGACCCTGGCCGAAGTCTACGGTCTGGCCCGGAGCCAGACGGAGAGCGTGCGCGTGGTCAAGGCTGGCGACGGCTCGGCACATCGGATCGAGGCGCAATACTTGAAGCCGTTGATATTCAATGTGATGGAAGTCAAAGGCCTCGTTATTGATCCGGCGGCATTGAACAAGAAGGTACTGGCTGTTTCAGAATCTCCCGAAGCCTTGCACGGCACGGATGTGTTAAACTACATACGTTATGGAGAACAAGAGGGATTCCATGAGCGCCCCACGTGCGCTAGTCGAGTAAGTGATAATCCAGACAATCCTCGTCAATGGTACGATCTACGCCCGCCAGAACCTGGCACCGTTCTTTGGCCCCAAGCCCATCAGTATCGTCACATCGTACCATTGAACCCAAAGGGATACACTTGCAACAAACGGTTTTTCAACGTTTATCCCAAACATGACACCAATCCGAAAGTCTTGGCGGCGCTCCTCAACTCGACTTTAACCTGGTTCTTCAAGGACTCTTACGCCCGTAGCGTGGGCCGTGAGGGCTACCTGGACACCGATGTGTTCATCACCAAGATGATCCCTGTTGTGCAAGCAAGAGACCTGAGAGAGGAGTTGCAACAGCGACTCGTGAAAGCCTTCGATGCTGTTAGCCAACGTCCCGCTCTGCCCATTTACCCAATGGGCGATGAGTTGGAGCAAGCCGACAGGGTGGAGTTGGACGACGCTATGTTTGAAGCACTGGGCGTGAGTGATCCAACCGAACGGCAACGGTGGCGCGAGAGGGTATACGATGAATTGAAGCGGCTGTATAAGCGCAAGCGGGAATTGGAAGAGATTGCCATGCAAAACCGTATCAAAGCCGCCCGCACCAAGCGCACGGCCAGCGCCCGCACCCTGGCGAGGGAAACCTGGCGTGAGATGGACAAATCGGTCTTCCGTCGCTTCCCTGACGGCTTCGTGCTTCCTGACACGCCGACTAAGAAGTTTCGCTTGCCCGAGGGCGAAGTACAGGTGGGACAAGAGCTTTTCACCGGGGCGGGTGCACTGGGCCAGGGTTATATCATGATCGGAGAAGATCTCAGATACGCCGGAAGTATGATCAAGGCCGAGTTTATCCAGGCATGGCAAGAGGCTGGCAACACTGGGACAGTCCACATCCCCGAAGGCGATGAGGTCTGCCAGCAAGTATTGGATGCCTATCAACAATACCGGGAAGAGATACAAGACGACATCCTTCGGTGGGCAAGAAGCCGCACGGCCGATGAACGATTGCAGATGCGGGTCACCAGCCTGCTGTGGCAGTATATCGGGGAGTATGTGCAATCACAAACAAGTGAGGCTGGCTGAGGTGGATAGATAGACATCGGCAAGGGACAAGGCTGGCCTGGCGGCGGTTGAGGCACAGGCGGACGAGATGGCGGAGTTGTGGGACATCACGGACAGAGGGCTGCAGGAGATACGGTGGTCTTTGGAAGACCCATTGCCTTATCCGCTGTTGTCCTGCAATCCGCCGTTCTACCGCCCAAACTCGCGGGCCAGTTGCTCCACACTCAGGTGGATCATCGTGGGTCGTCCGTGGGGGCAGGTGCGCGGGCTGGCACATTGCTCCAGCATTCTCACCAGTTCCTCCATCTCCGCCTGCACCATTACCTCCCCGGCCTTGATCGCGGCCCGCTTGCAGACCTGGCGTGCCACGGCCTCCTCGACCGTGCCTGCCAGCGGCACGTCACCCGCCTCTAGCGCCGCCGCCACGTCCTCCAGCACACGGGCCGGGTCTGTCTCCGCCACGATCGCCGGGAGCGCTCGCACCAGCATCGTTGCCCCGCCAAAGCGTTCCATCTGGAAGCCCAGGCCGCCCAACGCCTCCAGGTGCTCCTCCAGCAGGCTCGCCGCCTCGGGCGCCAGTTCCACAGGCTTTGGTTCCAGCAGTGCCTGTGACGCGACTCCCGCTCGCTCTCGCTCCGCCAGCAGCCGCTCGAACAGCACCCGCTCGTGGGCAGCGTGCTGGTCAACCAGGTACATCCCCTCCGGCCCTTCAGCTACGATGTAGGTCACGCCCAGTTGCCCTATCACCCGCAATGGCGGGAGCCCCTCCGCCGAAGGTACGAAGACGCCCCCGCCAGGTGCTGCAACGTCAGGTGGCTTCTCTTCAAAGCGCAACTGCTCGCCGGCCGGTTGCAGCCTCAATCTGGCCAGCCGCTCATGCTGCCCCTCCCTCCACTGGGCAGGGGAGGCAGGCCAAGCCGTCGGGGAGCGCATGGCGACGGGCACCGAGGACCGCTCGAGCAGTGTGCGTCGCACCGCCTTCTGCACCGCTCGGAACACCACGTCCCCATCGCGGAAGCGCACCTCTGCCTTGGTGGGGTGCACGTTCACGTCCACGTCCTCCGGCGGCAGATGCACCATCACCACCGCCAACGGGTAGCGCTTGGTGGGAAGGAGTGTGTGATAGGCCTGGATGATCGCGTAGGTCAGGCGAGCATCATGCACCCAGCGCCCGTTGACGAAAAGCGTGATGTAGCCCCGATTGGCCCGATGCAGCGGAGGAGGACTGACGAAGCCTGTGACCTGGATGGTGGATACCGGATGCCCGACGCCCGAGGTTGGATGCTGGTCATCGGGGGTGATCTCAAGGGCAGCAGCACCGACTTCCAGCCCATAGACCGCGACCAGCACGTCGCGCAAGCGATCATTGCCGGACGACTGGAAGGCGACCCGTCCGTCGTGGCTCAGCGTGAAGCGCAGCCCCGGATAGGCCATCGCGTAGCGGGTAAGCCATGCGTCAATGTGCCTCCGTTCGGTCCGCTCGGAGCGCAGAAACTTGCGGCGGGCCGGGACGTTGAAGAACAAGTCCTCCACCGTCACCGCCGTCCCTGGCGATCGCCCGCTCTCCCGGCTGGTCACCACCCGGCCTCCTTCCAGCCGCAGCAGCGTCCCCACCAGTCCATCGGCCGCCCGTGTCACGAAGGTCACCCGGCTGACGGCGGCGATGGAGGCCAGCGCCTCACCCCGAAAGCCCAGCGTAGTGATGTGGGTCAGGTCGCCCGCCGTGGTCAGTTTACTGGTCGAATGGCGGTGAAAGGCCAACTCCACCTCGGCGGCTGGCACACCGCAGCCGTCGTCGGTTACGCGGATGAACCGCTTGCCACCAGCGCGCGTCTCCACCCGGATATCGCGCGCGCCAGCGTCTATGCCGTTCTCGACCAGTTCCTTGACCACAGACGACGGGCGCTCCACGACCTCGCCAGCGGCAATCTGCGAGGCGACCTCTTCCGACAACACGTGAATGGGCATCAGCGACCTCCCACATTCATTTTATCACACAACCCCGTTCAGGCAAGAGCCGTTAGCCGTCAACTGGCAACCGGAAGCCGCGAGCCGCAACTAACTGCTAATTTGACATTTCGCCTTCTCTGCGGTAGCATGACACTGGTCGTGCTAGACGGGGAGCTGGCGGTGCCCTGTACCCGCAATCCGCCATAGCGGGGTCGAATTCCTCCCTGAGGGTTGGATCACCCGATACTGTCGAGGTCAAGCGGTGTTGAAGACCGGGTCCTGCGCGGCAGGAGCCTTCGAACCCCGTCAGGTCCGGGAGGAAGCAGCGGTAAGGAGCCCCTCCTGGGCGCCGCAGGGGTGCCTGGTCGGAGCCGGTTGATCCCGGTAAGCCGGGTGGCACGATTCGACGGGGGGTGCACGACCATTCGCCAGAGGAGGCGGCGGGACCTCCGCCGCCTCCCTTGCCCGGTGACGTATGGAGACAACCGCAACCGCCCCACTAAAACGTGTGCACCTGCTACAGGATGATGCCCTGAGCCGACTGCAGGGCCTTAAGGCCTTCCTGGCATTGGTGCTTATCGTCGGCACGCTGGCAGCCGGCTACCGGACGGCGCTGATGCCGGTCACGCTGGTGGTGGATGGTCGGGTGCAGCGACTGCACACCCACCAGGATACCGTCGCCGCACTGCTGATGGACGTTGGCCTTGCTCTTTACCCCGAGGATATCGTCACTCCTGCATTGGATACGCCGCTTGAGCCGGGGTTGATTGTGGAGGTGCAGCGGGCCCGCCCCGTGTATATCAGCGCCGACGGACACTCTTGTCTGCTCCGCACCCACGCCACGTCGGTCGAGACAGTGTTGGAGGAAGCGAGAGTATCGCTGGGACCGTACGACGAGGTAGAGATCGAAGGAGAGCTTATGGCAGCCAACCGCTCAGCCGAGACTCCGTCGAGCTCAGCCGAGACGCGCTCACAGCGAAGTCCCGCCGCAGCCGCCCCCGAACCCGCTCGCATCACAGTCCGCCGCGCCGTCCCCTTCACGCTGCACGAGGATGGCCGGGCGACGACGCTTTATACTACTGCTTCCACTGTCGGCGAGGCGTTGCGTCGGGCCGGCTTGACGCTCTACCTGGCCGACTGCGTCCGGCCAGGGCTGGGCGAGCGTATGTCGGCAGGGCTACATGTCTACGTTGACCGTTCCATACCGGTGACGATACAGGTGGATGGGCGGACACTCCGCACTCGCACTCATCGGCAGCGTGTAGGTGAGGTGCTGGCCGACCTGGGGCTGATCCTCACCGGCCAGGACTATACCATCCCCGTACCCGATGCACCTCTTGAGGAAGACGCCACGATCCGGATTGTACGCGTCAGCGAGCGCTTCCTGATCGAACAGGAGCCTATCCCTTTCGAGTCAGTGTGGCAGCCTGACCCGGACCTGGAGATTGACCACCAGCGAGTGCTACAAGAAGGAGCGCGTGGTATTCTGGAACGGCGCATCCGCGTACGCTACGAGGATGGTCACGAGGTTGCACGGGCGCTTGATGGCGAGTACGTCGCTGTCCCGCCCACAACAAAAATCTTCGGATACGGATCTAAGATTATCATCCGCGCTCTCGACACCCCTTCCGGCCCAATCGAGTATTGGCGGGTGATCCACGTGTTGGCGACCTCCTACTCCGCTGCTACGGCTGGCACGCCTAAGACGAGTTCCTGGTATGGACACACGGCCACGGGGATGAAGATGGGGTACGGCATTGTCGCCGTGGACCCGCGAGTGATCAACCTCCACAGCCGGGTCTATGTGCCCGGCTACGGTATCGGTATCGCCGGTGACACCGGCGGTGCGGTCAAGGGAGGGCGCATTGACCTGGGGTATGACGACGATAACCTGGTGCTCTGGTACCGCTGGGTAGACGTCTATCTGCTGACCCCTGTGCCTGGTCAGATCGACTACGTCCTCGACTAGGACCAGCCGATGGGCGTGCGCAGACTGCTGGAGCAATGGAACCTCCAGCCAAGCAAAGGGCTGGGCCAGAACTTCCTCGTAGATCAAACCGCGCTCAAGAAGATTGTCGCAGCCGCTGAACTGACCGCCGATGATGTTGTCTTGGAGGTCGGTGCGGGACTGGGAACGTTGACCAGGCGACTGGCGGGGAACGCCGGATACGTGGTTGCCGTCGAGCTGGATAAACGGCTGATGCCCGTGCTGCAGAGCGTGTTGATTGACTTTGATAACATCACACTGATCCAGGGCGACATCCTGGCGCTCGCCCCTGCAGCCTTGATCAGCGCCGCCAGCAACCAGCAATCAGCGTCCAGCATCCAGTACAAAGTCGTCGCTAACCTGCCCTACTATATCACCTCAGCCGTGCTGCGCCATCTGCTGGATGCCAGCCTCAAGCCACAGCGGATGGTGATCACGGTACAGCGAGAGGTGGCGGAGCGCATCGTCGCGAAACCGGGGCAGATGAGCCTGCTGGCGGTGAGCGTGCAGTTTTACGGACGGCCGCAATTGCTCTTTCGCATCAAACCGGGCAGTTTTTACCCCTCGCCGGGGGTGGAATCGGCCGTGTTGCGGATAGACCTCCACGCTGCGCCACCCGTGCCCGTGGAGAATACAGCCACTTTCTTCCGCGTCGTGCGGGCCGGCTTCGCCCAGCGCCGCAAACAACTTCGCAATACCATGGCTGCCGGCCTCGGGCGGCCGCCTGATGAGGTGGCGACCCGGTTAAGGGAAGTTGACGTGGATCCCCGACGGCGCGCACAGACACTCAGCCTTGAGGAGTGGGCCAGGGTCACCCGCGTGCTGGGTGACCTCAGTGACGGATAACGGAGATAACCACGATGTTATGCCCAGACCAGACACTGCGCATTCAGAGCATGGCAGGCCGAAGGGGACGTACCACAACTGTTCGGGTAGGTACTCACGTCGCAGGTAGACCCCGCCCCCCTCGCTTCAAGGGGGGGGGCGCAGCAGTCATCCTCATATTGGGGCTGGCGCTGCTGGTGGCGGGCTGCGCGCGCTTCACCTACGATGAGACACCAACCTCGCTACCTTACGTTGCTCCGCCTCCAACTTCAAACCCCACCATTGCCAGCACCCCCCTGCGGGCTGAGCCTCAGGACGAAGCCCCGTTGCCGACGCCAATGGTTCAGGGGCCCACAGTGTTGCGTGTGGATCCCTCCGTGGTGAATCTCACCGTCGGTGAAGCGCACCTGGTGCAAGTGTGGCTCGACAACGTGGAGCGGCTACACAGCATCGAGTTGCACATCGGCTTTGAACCCGGGTACGTCCGCATTGAGGATTCCGACCCGGACGTGGAGGGGGTTCAAATCGGCGCGGGGATTATCCCCATGCCGGCGCAAGTGATGCGGAACGAGGTAGATAACGGCGCTGGCCTCATCATCTACCACGTAGCACAGGCGCCGGGGAGCCCGGTGAGCGGGAGCGGAATGGTGGCCTCGTTCATGGCGCGGGCACTGGCCGAGGGAGGCAGCCCCTTGAGGTTCAGCGTCGTTAACCTCCTTGATCCTGAGGAACAACCGTTGCCAGCGCCAGAGCAGGTAGATGGGCTGATCGTCATCGGCGCTGGCGGCATTGCGCCTGGGCCAACGGCCGTGGCGACCCCTTCGGTTCCGGACATCCCTACGTCCACAGTAGACACCTACCACACCGTGCAGCCAGGGGAAAACCTGTTTCGTATCGCCTTGCACTACGGCACGACCGTAGATGCCATCGTCGCTGCCAACAATCTGCCCAACCCAAGTTCTGTACAGGCCGGCCAGGTGCTGCTTATCCCAGTCAGCCCGCCAACCGGTACAGCCACTTACGTCGTTCAGCCAGGCGACACGCTCTACTCTACCGCTCGCCGCTTCGATACGACGGTCGGGACGTTGGCAGCGCTCAATGGAATTGCCTCACCTTATATCATCGAAGTCGGCCAGGTTTTGATCGTCACTCCATAGCAATAGTGCGGAGCCCTTGAGCCCTGACCGTCTGGTTATCACGCTCGCGTAGTTTCTGATATGGGTGTGGCCGACATTGCCAACATCAACCTGCTTCTTGTAGCGACTGCGCAGCCGGGCCGCCCTTCGTGTAGCCGTGCTCGCGGAACCAGTCCAGTGCATCGCGACAGGTCTGCTCGAGGAAAATGGGCTCGGGGAGGCCGAGTTCCTCCCGGGCGCGGGTGTTGTCGAGCGGCTGCCAGTAGCGGATGGCGCGCAGGTGGTGGGTGCCGGGGACACCCAGCAGGCTTCCCATCTCCGCGACGGCTCGTACCAGCCACAGCGGCAGTTTGGAGCGCGGCGGTTTGCGGCCAGCGGCCTCGGCGATGATGGTCTGCATCTCGCGGAAGGTCAGGTTGTGACCGCCCAGGATGTAGCGCCGCCCCGGTCGGCCCCGCTGGGCGGCGGCGATGTGCCCCGCCGCCACGTCCCGTACGTCCACGACGTTGATCGCGCCCTCAATGTAGCCTGGGATCCGCCCGCGGGCCGCCATCAGCAGGATCTTGCCGGTGGTCGGCTTGACGTCGCCTGGGCCGAGGACGAAGGCGGGCAGGACGACGACGACTGGCAGCCCCTGGGCCGTGGCCCGCATCGCTTCCATCTCCATCGCCCACTTGACCTCAAAGTAGGGGAGGGGGACGGAGCCGGGGGTGTACAGGTCGCGCTCATCGGCCAGGCGGCCCGGCTCCGAGGGCGGCCCGACGGTGGTGAGCGCGCTGGTGTAGACGAGCCGTTTGACCCCGGCTGCGGCTGCGGCTGCCAGCACGTTGCGCATACCGGCCACGCCGTGCCGCACCGTCTCCCAGACATCGCGAGCGCGGTGCGGGTAGTAGCCTGCCGCGTGGAAGACGAGGGGACAGCCGCGCATCGCCGTCACCAGTGAGGCCGGGTCGGCCAGGTCGCCGGACACCCACTCGATGTCCAGGTCGCCGATAGCACCTGTGGCATTAGGGCGGCGGCGCAGGCCGCGCACCTGCCAGCCCCGGGCAACGGCCGCGCGGGCGATCTGCCCGCCGATGAAGCCGGTGGCGCCGAGGATACAACAACGGAGTGGGATAGGAACGGATTGAGGCATTAGTGGAGTTCCTCCTTAAAGCAGTGAGCAATGAGACAATGAACAATGGGCAAATGAGCGAATGGCGAGTGGCAAGTAGGTCAGGCTACACTTACCGGGCCTCTATCTACCACTGTCCACAGCGCCTCAAAGAGGGCAGAGGTATCGGTGGTCCAACGGGCCCATAGGCAGCGGGGCAGCCAGGGGAGATGCCAGGGAAGCCACCATTGATAGCCCAAGAGGAGAGCAAGACGGCGGGCCAATGGTCCGGTGGGCTGGCCTATATCCGCCAGTGCAGTAGCAGCAGCGGTGACATCACTGCCATTCCACGAGCGAAGCATCCGGTTGAGGCTGAGGATAACCTCCTCGGAAGCACAACCCAACTCACCTAGCACCACAGCAGTCGTCTCCCGCATCCATATCCTCTTGTCCCGCATCGCAACGAGGAGCGCCCCTACCACCTCCTCGGAGGTCTGTCCCAACTTTCCCAGCGCCTCGGCAGCCACCCGCCGCACCCCCTCATCATCATCTCCCAGCGCAGCCAGGAGTGCCTCTACTACCTCCTTGGAAGCCTGCCCCGACTTTCCCAGCGCCTCGGCAGCCACCCGCCGCACCCCCTCATCATCATCTCCCAGCGCGACCAGGAGCATCCCTACCACCTCTTCGGAAGCCTGGTTCAGTCCCCCCAGCGCCTCGGTAGCTGCCCATCGTACCCCCTCATCGTCATCCCGCATCGCAACGAGGAGCGCCCCTACCACCTCCTCGGAGGTCTGTCCTAACTTCCCCAGCGCATCGGCAGCCGCCCACTGGACCTCTTCATCCTTATCCCGCAGCGCAGCCAGGAGCGCCCCCACCACCTCCTCGGAGGCATAGTCCAGTTCCCCCAGTGCATCGGCAGCCGCCCACCGCATCCCCTCATCATTATCTCCCAGCGCGACCAGGAGCATCCCTACCACCTCTTCGGAGGCCTGTCCCAACTTCCCCAGCGCATCGGCAGCCGCTCGCCGCATTTCCGCATCCTCATCCTGGAGCAAGGCGAGGAGCGCCCCCACTACCTCTTCGGAGGCCTGTCCCAAATCCCCAAACGCCTCGACAGCCGCCCACTGGACCACCTCATCCTCATCCCGCAGCGCAGCCAGGAGCGCCCCCACCACCTCCTCGGAAGCACGACCCAACTTCCCCAATACCTCAACAGCCGCCTGTCGTATCCTCTCATCGTCATCCCGCATCGCAACCAGAAGTGTCCCTATCACCTCCTCGGAAGCCCGTCCCAACTTCTCCAGCGCCTCGGCAGCCGCCTGCCGCACCCACCATTCCTCATCCCGGAGCGCGGCCAGCAGGCCAGAAACCACCTCCGCCTTGTAACGCCCCCTGCCCAGCGCCCCCAGCCGGGATGTCACCTCCTCGTGCAGTTTCCAGTTCCAGTAGCGCGCTGTGCCCAGTAGGTGGAATGCCTCGTCCAGCAGCTGCCGGGAAAGGTCCGGGGTCACGGGGACGTCGTCGGCCAAGACGCGCAGAGTCAGCAGGAGATCGCGGTGCAAAAGAGACTCATAGGAACTCTTTGCCTCTCGTATGGCTTGCACGAAGCGGGTAGCGTGGGCGGAGGAGAAGTCGCCCAGATAGCCGGCCGTCAGCAATATCACCTCCCGCCAGCGGGGGTCGTGCAGGTGCGGCTTGAGGAGCGCGAAGGGCTGCTCCTGAGCGGCGATGTGCCGCACCGCCAGGTACTCCTGGAAGGTCAGGTGCACGAAGCCGAACTGCTCCAACCCCCGCTCTACCAGCAGCCCCACCTGCTCGCGCATCAACTTGACGAAATCGTGGGCCAACGCCTGGGTTTCGTCCGCTCTTCTTCCCTCCCTTTCCAACTCGCTGGCTATTCGTCTCTCCAGTTCCTCCCGCTCCACCAGTCCGCCTGGCTTCTCCTCCTGCATCCAATAGGCAATTGGTGCCAGAACCTTCACCACCTCCCGCTCGTCCAGCCGCCGCTCCCCCAGCCACAGGTCCACCGGCCGCCCAGAGAGACTGCGGGCCAGGTTCCAGGTCTCCGCCAGCGCCTCCACACACAGCCTGTACAACTCCACCCGCCGGTTCGGCAGCCGTGCCCCCTGGTAGTGAATCAGCGCCAGGATGGTCAGCAGCAGCGGATTGGTCGCCAGCCGTTCGATGGCCGGGCGGCTGGTCACAGCAGCCACCAGGTTGTCTGCCCGCGCCTCTGCCCGTCGCGCTATCTCTGGCGGCAACATCTCCGTCCGCTCCATTCCTACGGTCTCGTAGGCCCGGCTCCATTGGTGGGCGAAACGTCCGATATCCTCGCTGTCGAAGGGGGCGACCGTCAGAGACGTGAAGTCCCCACCCAGAGGGCCTGCCGCGTAGCCGGCGATGCGCGAAGTGACGACGAAGCAATTCTGGGGGTAGTCGGTCACCAATCGTTTCACCACCCCGACGATGGCCCGCCGCTCCTCGGCCGAGACCACTTCATCCAGCCCGTCCAGCAGGAGCGCTGCCTGTCCCCGTTCCATCGTATGAATAAAGAGCGCACCCAGGTCGGGGAGGCCCAGCCGCCGGAAGTGACGAGGGAGGAAGTCGGCCAGTCTCATATCCGGGCCGTCGCGCAGTGCCAGCGCGTAGGCGGCGATGGGAACCAGAATGGGCAGCGGCGATTCGCCTCCCCCCTCGCCCTGGGCGAAGGTGAGCGCCAGGTATTTGAGCAGTGTACTCTTGCCGCTGCCTGGGTCGCCCAGTACGACGAGCCGCCGGCTCTCCCGCAGCGCCTGTGATAACTCGACGCGCCGCGTCACCGTCTCAGCCCGCACAGCCCGGAACCGCTCAGGCTCCCGTCGTTTCTCTGGCCCCGCGGCCTGCTTCCTCCGCTCAATCAGAGCCTCCGGCGCTTCAAGCCGCCGCTCCTCGACTGTCGCCGAGAGCGGCACGTAGACGTCGGTCAGGGGGAGGCGCACCAGGTTGCGCACCTGCATCAGCCCGCGGAAGTCGAGCCAGCGGTAGGTGGCGACGACGTAGTCCAGGTAACGGCGGCGGAGGGCCTCCAGCGTGGCGGGGAGGCTGAAGCGCAGCGCGGCCAGTGCCTCCTGGCGGGCCACCTCGTCGGGCGGGGCCAGGAACTCGTAGAGGCCGCTGCGCCAGGCCCAAAAGTCGCCAGCCTGGAACGTGAGGTGCTGCACCGTGCCGGGGCGGACGAAGAGCACGACGGAGTGACCAGTACGGCGGATCGACTCTCGTTCCTGGTTCAGGTACTCTAGCGCCCGCTGGCGGGGTTCGGGGGGCAGGTCGTCCAGGCCCAGCGCCAGCACCAGCCGGGGCGGGCTGGGAGAAAGCGTCTCCAGGTGGGCGGCCAGGCTGGGGTAGATGGGGTCGAAAGTGTACCGGGCCCCCTGACCATCCACCGCCTCGGCCAGCACCTCCGCCAGGTCTTGTTCCAGTGAGCCGTCGGTGGTGACGACGACGAGCAGACAGCCTCGCTCCGCCGACTCCAGGGCCGTCCGCATCTCTGTCAGTTGCTCGATCCACCGCCGAATGTCCACGCTCATCATTTCACCCCAAGCCTGTAGAGCAAGATGGCATCTTGCCCTACCTCACCCCCTCGATGAGCGGCCGGACGTTGGGATGGACGGCGTACCAGAGTTCATCGTTGGCGTAGCCCAGGATGTACAGGTTCTGGAGGAGTTTGTCGCAAATCTCGGTGCCGGTGGGCTGCCCGATTTCGTGGGCTCGCTTCAGTTCCTCGTAGTAGGGGAGGCTCAGGCCCGCCGCGTACTGCCGCCGCAACTGGAGGATGGCCTGGGCAGCGACGGCCTCGTTTATTCGCTCCTGTCCAGCCAGGCGCACCTGAAGGCTGGCCTCGCGCATCAGGTGGACCAGTTCGCGCATCACACCGCCGCTCATCTCAATCATCCGATCCAGTGCTCCCGGCGCGATGACCATCCCCGGCTCCACGCCGAGCACCCGCAAACGGGTCTCCACAACCTGCCGCATCAGCGCGTAGCCAGCCCCATCCCGCTCCTCCTGCCGTCCCCGGTAGCAAAGGCGGACGTTGGGGACCTCATGGGTAGCGAAAAGTTGCCGGGCACCAATAAGGTCGGGGGAGTAGTAGAGCAGGATAGGCGCAGTATAGATTACGTAGCAACTTGGCTCGTAGAGCACCAGGCTCTCGGCGAAGATGAGGCGCGCCTGCTCCAGTTCGACGTTGCCCAGGCCATCCACCACGAGGAGCAGGGGACGACAGGCGACCAGCCGGACGTCCTCCAACAGGTCGTTCAGCCGGGAGACGATCTCGGCGATGCGGGGTTTGACCTCCAGGCGGCGCACCACATCTCCGCTGATGCCGAGGGTGAAACGGACACCCCGCAGGAGAGCAGCGGCTCCCGCCACTGCCATACCTGCCGGCCCGGCCCCCGCGGCCGCCGCCCCCAGCCCGACGGCAATGATTCCTTCCAACGCCTGATCCAGGTCTACCCGGAAATCCCGCCTTCCGGTCTCCTCTCGCACCAGCGTCTCCAGACTCTCCACCAGCCGTTCCAGGCGGGAGCGGTCTGGACGAAGGCCGGCCTGCTCAGCGGCCCGGTAGACAGCCGCGCCCATCAAGAAAAGTATCTCGACGTGGTTGACGTTGAAAATATCAGTGCTCCTCCCCACGTCTAGCCAGACGGTGAAGAATTGGTCGCCGACATCGCGGGCCAGGCGGGCCAGCGCCCAACTTTTGCCCGCCCCCCTGTGTCCAGTGACAATAGCCTTCAGCGGGCGGGCACTGTCGGCCAACTCTATCTTCAGGCGGGCAAGAGGGAGATCGTGCCGCTCAACGTAGAACCGTTCTGCTCCCTTCTCCCAGGGGGTCTGCTGGGGGTCGAAGGCATTGTAGATGGCTTTCCACAAAGCATTGGCGTCCATAATATCACCTCCATCCGTGTCGTCGGTAGAACCTTAACACAAAAGTGCATCCCCGTCAACCATCACCTCCGGCGAAGATGGCCTCGGCCTGCTCCAGCAACACCCTGGCCCGCTCCGGATCCGCGTTCTTTGTCTCCAGATACTTCGCCAGCAGTTCATGGTCGGTCATCTCCTCCGGGGCCAGATTCCCCAGCCGCACCCGCGCCTCCCGTTCGACCTCGCGGTTGATATTGGCGACGAAGTAGGCGTCGGACAGCAATCCGCGCACGTCCCGGTCGCGCACCAACGGCTCCTGGTCGGCCCGCATATGCACGATGAGCCGCACCACGGCGTCGTCCAGGTTGTGGGTGGCGACCGCCTGTTGCAGCGCCATCAGTGGGTTAAGGGCCTCCCGCACATCGGCGCGCACAGTGACGAAGGGGCGGGCGTCCACCTCGACGAACTCCCACGTCGTCTCCCCCCGCGCCAGTTCCACCCAGCAGAAACCCTTCGGCTGTCCTTCCTCGCCGAAGTCAATCCGCTCCAGGCTGCCGGAGTAGACCACGGGAGGGTAACCTCCGTCGTTGAGGCTCTGGTGCAGGTGGATGTGGCCCAGCGCAGCATAGTCGAAGGCCGGGTCGGCCAGGGCCGATTTGAGGACGACCGCGTCTCGCCCAATCATCACGCTCCGCTCGGAGCCAAAGGTCGCGCCAGAGACGCTTAGATGGGCGGTCAGCACCGCCGGAACGTCCGGGTCCAGTTGGGCCGCCAGCGCCTGGATGTTTTTGGTGACGATGCGCCGGAGTTCCTCGTCCAACTGCTCAATGGAGAGGCCCCGGTACTCGTCGTGGGCCAGGAGCCGCTGGCGCACCGGGTAGGGGACGGTGGCGACCTGCACCGGGCCGTGGCGGGTCCCGATACGGTGCACCTTCTCGACCCGTCCCACGACGATGTTGGGCACGTCCAGCGTGCGGAAGATGTCCACGCTGGAGGCCCGCTGGACCATCGTCGGCAGGTCATGGTTGCCCACCAGGAGGACGACCGGCACCCCGGCGTCGGCCAGCCGCTTGACCCGGCGGGCGAAGGCCCGCTGGTATGTGGAGTTGGGGTCACGGCGCTTGTAGGCGTCTCCGGCGAAGATCACCAGGTCCACCTCGTGCTCCAGGCCATAGTCAATCAACTCGTCGAACCGATGCAGGAAGTCCAGCACCCGCCCGTTGACGCCGGTAGCGGGGTCGAGGCGGCCGTAGTTTTCCATGCCGATGTGAAGGTCAGCGAAGTGTAGTAGACGGATTTTTTCCATTGTTGCCTTTCCGCCCTGAATGTATTATACTATGCTGGCAATGGACGAACCAGAGTTGATCAACCGGGAAGCAGTCCTTGTCTACCTCGACGGTGCCCGGGATGTGCTGCGGAGCGCGCAGTACAACCTCGACGGTGGTTTCTACGGCGTTGCTGTCAACCGGGCGTACTACGCCTTCTTCTACACTGCCACGGCTTTGCTCTTGACATTGGATCTCACTCGGAGCAAGCACTCTGGTGTGCTGGCTGCCTTTCGCGAGCATTTCGTCAAACCGGGCACCTTTCCGGTCCAGGATAGCCGCGCTTATGGGGCGGCCTTTGAATTACGAAATGTCACCGACTATGAGATGTTAGGAAAGGCAGATGAGGCCCAGGCCCGCGCCGTTGTTGAAGATGCCAGGTGTTTCGTCGAGCATTGCGAGACCTATTTGACTACGAGAGGTTACCTGTGAAGGCACACTCTTTGTCCTACCTAACAGCCAACGACCGGGCGGCAGTGATGGAGTACGTTGCCCGCATCCGCAATCGTTTCCCCAACCGCGTCCTCTCTGTGGTTCTCTTTGGCTCCAAAGCTCGAGGAGACGCTGACGCCGAATCGGATATTGACTTGTTAGTGCTGGTAGATGCTGAGAACAACGAGTCCCGCTCCGAACTATGGTGTATCGCATCCGACGTTTCGTTGGAGTACAACGTGGTGCTCTCACCCCGGGTCTTTGGTCAGGCTCGCTGGGCCGAGACACGACGAATTCGCCTCCCCTTGTACCGCGCGATTGTTGCGGATAGTGTTCCCCTGACACCTGAACGGGTCTCCCTCTAGCCTGCCTCTTTCCCCTCAGCACCGCCCGGCCCCGCGCAGTCACCCTCCTTCTGCTGCCTGCTGCTGCCGCCCCTCCAATCACTGCTTCCAGCGGCACTCCTCCGACGCTAGTGGCAGGGTCTGGTCCCGATTATAGCCCAATGGCGGCGCTCGCACAAACAAGAAATGCTTGCCTCCTTGCTCTCTTCAACCTCGATCGGTATCAGGTGCCAAGGTCATCGGCTTCAAATCTTTGAGAGACACTGTTTCAAACATACGGCCCGGAGGCGCTCTCCGGGCCGGTTTCTTGTACTGGCGGCAACTACCGGCATACATACGACCGAGCCTCTCTTACTTGGGCTGCAATCCCTTCAATTTCCGTTGGAGCCGCCCCACAATCCACTCCGGCCCTGCACCACTGTATGTGATGTAGAGCATCTGTCTCGCTCTGGTCATTCCCACGTACAACAACTTCCGTTCCTGGTCTAGCAGTTGCTGGAACTCCTCACTTTGGGTATCTACTGGTTCGTCTGTTCTGAACTGCTCAAGGCCACATATGAAGACGACCTCAAATTCCAGCCCCTTGGCGCTGTGAAATGTGCAGACCTTAACGACAGGCTCCATGACATCCAGATCACCCTTGACGACACTACATGCAATCCCACGCTTGCGAAGCTCCTGGGCAATCCTTTCACTTCCGTCTCGATGACGCTGAAGTATTACCATATCCTTCGGCAAGTATCCCTGTTGGAGCAGGGACAGAATCTCTCCTGCTACCCCCGTGTATTCCTGCTCAGGGGATTCGAATGAAAGCAATACTGGCAGTGGCCCATGTCGGAACCTGGCGTATTCCTTCTCAGGCTCTACGATGCTGTCTCCAGCACTCTCCAACTCGGCTATAAGCGTCTGGCTATCCCGAATGACTTCGAGTGCCACATCAATGATTTCACGAGTGTTACGATACGAGCGTTTGAGTACATAACTGTTTCGCGAGGTAACGCCCAGTCCCAGTTCCTTCCAGGTGAAATCGCGACGGTAGATCTTCTGCGCGCCGTCCCCGACAATGAAGAGCATGTTTGTTTCCGGTTTGACCATCGCGAAGGCCACCCGGAACCAGGAGGGGGCAAAGTCCTGAGCTTCATCAATTAGAACAGCGTGGTACTGCGCCCGCTTGATCACTCCTTCGTCCATCGCTCTCAATACCGCGACGGGTATATCCGCCCAGTCACACATCTTATTCCGTGCCAGACGTTCCTGGTACCGACAAAACAGATCATAGATCATTTGACGCTTTCGCTTCTCATCGCGTCCCAGGCCCCGCCCCCGCCCCACACGCCTGACCTTCTGAGGATCAAGATAGTCAGCCCAGTTCTTGTAATGCAGGCGTTCTTTGATCCAGTTGAACTCGTCAATCAGAAATTCAGGATCGAACTCGGCAACACCTGCTTCATTCAAGATGTTGAGGAGCAGTCCCTTCTGACTGGTGTCATCTTGAGGGCTCCTGAATAAACCACACGGAGCCAGCAAATCATGGCACCATTTGTGGAAGTTCACGATCTCGACGCGATCAGGGTCTCCCCCAATTTGCTTGAAGATCTGGCGCAAGTAGTTCCTCAGCGGCTTGTTGTACGTGAGTACCAGCACGCGCCAATTCGGGTTCTGTTCGCTGATGAACTTTGCCCGGAAAAGCAAAAGCAGCGTCTTACCGCTTCCTACAACGCCCCTGACCAGCTTGGCTTGCGGCTTCCGGGAGAGTTTTTGGGCCTGTGGCGGGAGGTAGGTGTCTATCCTGGCAATGCCGATCTGCTCGGGGTCAAGAGGGAACAATCGTCCTTGTGACCAGGGAACACGGGTTTCGGGATAGAGCATCCATTTGAGGGTATCAATCTGCGTCTGGGACAGAGTTGTGCGAAACAGTGGCACACTCCTAAGTCGCTCCAGCAAGATGTCTCCCAAGTCATCTCGCAAGATGACAAACTTCTCATTGAGCATGTGATACAACTGCAAGTCGGATGACTGCCAAGCGGTGCGAGTGATATTCGGAAAGGCAACCAATGCAGAAACTGGCACCGCCAGTTTCCCCTTGTGTTTACCCCTTTTTCTCAGTAGCAACTGGTATTTGTCAGAGTCAGTATCTCGATATCGCTCGATCTCCTTCATAAGAGCCGGACGTTGAAACTCCACTTGCTTCTCAGGGTTAGTCCGCGTAACGACATGGCTGCCTTGGAATATCTCGAATGTATCCCGATTGGCACTATGTATCCCGCTAATGCCCCAGTCCTTTACCTCCACAATAACTAATCCGATATCAGCCCCTAGCACAACGAAGTCGGGGCGCGCTCTTTTTCTCACCGAATAGGGTGGGCTCAAACCAGACAAAGTAGTCATCCGGCAGGTTCCGTTTGAGCGCGCTGAACACAACACGCTCACCTGGCTTGCAACCATCTGGAGCATTTGGATAGTTCATTTGGGCCATGGTGCTCTCGCTTTCACAACACGTCCCGAAATACTCGCTCAATGCTTTCTCGCTGGCTTTTAACCCCCTTTGGAATTCCCTCCTTACCTCCTACGTCACCGGCGCCTTGATAGCCTGCACAAGTGCGGGACCCTGAATAGGATATGGCTGGTGAGAGGTGTTTACCGACGAATCGTGAAGCTCAAGTAACGTCCTGGTTCCAATGCCTCATACTTATAGGGCGCAAAGATCAGCTCCAATTTCCCGTCTGCTGGTACCTCAAACCCGATACATCCTGACACACTGCCGTTCAGGGCCAGGTCAACGAGATCCAGTTCACAGTCATCGGTGCCGGGAACTAGCCAACTGGAGTCTCGCAGCGCACCACTCGCATCGCGTACCTGGAAATCGTAGTCACTAACAGAGCGCATAAGATCAGGCCCCAGGTTCTTTACAGTTACGTCGACTATGACATAGACATATCCTTGCTTTGGTTTATGCCAGTCATCTTCAGAGTTGAATCGAACCCCAGTCAGTGAAATCTGTGCAGTGTAGCTCTCGTCGCGGGTCGAGTTCCAAATTGGCCCCAACGTCTGGGTCTGGATTACAACCGTCGGAATCGGCGTTGGCGTAGGAGTTGGTATGGTGGTCGGCCTGGTTGATGACTCTACGGTGAGATACCAACCGCCTTCCTCTGAACTGTCCATTCCGATGACAAGCAAGGGTTCTGGATCGTCCATGTGCACCAGAAAGGTCATCCAGCCCTCGGCAGAGCCTCCGGGGAAGAGAGTGAATTCATCGAAAGTCGGTTTTGGCTCGACAAGGATGGCAGGGTCAAAGACCCTGCCCTTGCTGAGCAGGTTGAAATCCCATCGGGCAATCCGCAGTGGATCAGAACTGGAGCCTTCCAGACATTGGACCTCAATGTACAACCGTACATATTCCATCCCGGCAGGAGGCGGGTCGTTGAACTTGTTCTCTGTGTAGAGTATCTGCCAAGCCTCGTCGCCTCGATAGGCATCTATCACGGCAACTTGAAAATGTGTCGCTTCTCCCTGCGTCAGCTCCAGCGCTTCTCCGAAAGGCACCGGTCTTTCTAGAGAACCAAACGATGGCGTGTGAGTAGAGCGCGGGGTCGGTGTCCAGGTAGGTATCCGTGTGGGGCTAGGGATTGGCGTTGGAGTTGCAGCTTCGGTAGGTGGAACCCGCGTGATGCCCACAGCGACGGGCATCGCTGGCCCCAATGGCAGCAATTCACTGTCAATTGCCCACCAAATGCCCACAAGGGCAACGCACGCAAGCACTAACACCCCTACTCCGAGGCCGATCATCAGGCCTCTCTGCTTCTTGGTCGCCTTCTTACGCTTGGGGGGTTCCTTGCGCTTTTTTCGCCGAGTCACATCAGGTGCACTCGCTTCGACCGGGAATTGTGTAGGTTGTTCGCGGGGTGTGGTAGCAGGTTCAGTACGTGGCGCCGGCGAGGAAACCGCACTCAACGGTCGCACACCTTCCTTGGCAATCAGTGATTCTAGTCCTCGCCTCGCCACCCCGTTGTTGGGGTTAATCGCCAACACGTTTTCCAGGCAGGTGCGGCGCTCCTCGTCCGTATCCACCGCGCCGCTCAGCCACAGCCAGGCCATCTCGTTGCGCTCGCCCTGCTCCACAACTTGCATCAGCAGGCCGTGCGCTTCTGCCTTGCGCCCCGCCTTGAGGGCAGCAATCCCTTGCTCCAGAAGATCATCGGTCGTCATCTTGTGCCTCCTGACAACTCTCGCCTGATGTGGCACTCGGTGCTACACGAGGCTCCTCTGCAAATGCAGTATAGCCCAGCCCTGCGCGGAAGTCAACACGCCGCAGCGCCAGCGTCGCCCTTTCGGGGTCGCCAGGGACAAAAAGCAGGGCGGTTTCAGTCCCGCCCCGTCGTCCTTGCGCCCTCTCTATACTGCCGCCGTTCTTTGCACGACGGCACAAATGGTTCAGCCTGCTGTTGCCCGCTGTTCAAGTCTCCGCAAGTTCCTCAATCTCTCGAACAAGCACAGGGAGATTAGGTCGAGTGAAACTCATCTCCGGCGCGGGAATGCGGTTGTGTTTGATGTCGGGTGGTACATGCTTGTGATGAGGGAATGTTGAAGCCACAGTGGAACACTCTACAGTGGGACGGTTGAGCAACTCGGCCACAAAGCGGCTGTAGCTGGCAAGCGACTTCAGTAGGTTGTCAGTCATGCTCAGTAGGCGGGCTGAACACGCAGAGTTTCTACCAAATCACGTTGTTTAATTCGTTTAGTGTAGGCTTTCTTGCGCCGCAGCCACGTCTCATAAATCCCTTTCCACCGGCTGAAATCGGTACGGGTCTCGTCGTAAGCGTCATAGCGTGCCAACTTGCCCGACGTAAGAGCGACGTAAAAGTCTTCGCTGAGAACGCCATACTTTTCTTCGTAGAGCGTCAAGCGACGCTCAAGCAGTTTCATCTCGATAACCAGTTCGTGCACTTCCATTCTTTCCTCCAATTTGCGCCGGACCGCCTGATGTTGATTGTGCCCCTGTTTGTCCGTTCAATGCGAAGTAGCCTCCGAGGACGACTTCAACATCCGTCAAGATTGCCCCTGCTAGTTGCCATCAGTTGTAGCCCACTATGATTATAGCCCAACGGTGGTGCTTGTACAAGTGACAACGACGCTGCCCCACTTTCTCCTCCTCGACCGGCGCCGGTGGATGAAAGACGCAGGGCCGCAAGATTGTCCTAAACTCGATTCCCCCGCCGAGCGGTGACCCTCCGGTGCGCCGCCGTGAAGGGGCAGCGTTGGGCTGCAAACCTGCGTCGGAGAGGGCAGGTGTTAGATCCCCTCAGCGTCCTCCTCCCCCCTCAACACCGCCCGCCCCCGCGCCAGCACCGCCTCCGGGTCCTCCGCCTCTCGGGCCCCCATCGCGGCGTAGAACTCCGGGGTGCCGTAGGTGCGGGTGCGCACCACCACCGGCATCGGCACCGCGTGGCCCAGGATAAGCGCCTGCTGGCGGGTGTCCAATCGCGCCAGCACCTCCCGCAGCGCTCCTGCCCCGCTGATGCCCGAAAAGACCGCCCGGATGTCCGCCTCGTCGTCCAACAGGCAGGTGATGCGGGTGCCGATCTGGCTCATCACCTCCGGGTCAATGCCGCTGGGCCGTTGGTCCACGATCAGCAGCGTGACGTTGTACTTGCGCAACTCACGGGCGATGGTGCCGAAGATTGTGTGCCGGGCGACGGCGGGATCGAGGAACTTGTGCGCTTCCTCGATGGTGATAACCAGCGGGCGCGGCTCCTTCCCCCGTTCCCCCAGCGCCTCCTCCTTACGCTTGACGTAGTGCGCGTGGATGCGGCGGGTGATGTAGTTGGCCACCAGCA
>CAZZEX010000075.1:8891-24389 GCA_964653285.1 uncultured Anaerolineales bacterium | reverse complement strand
CACATACTGGGAGACAAGAAGACGGTTTGGAAGAAGGTGACGATTCGAGATTGGTGTGGTGAGAAACGCCGTCAGCCTGCTGGGTTTCACTCAACATCAAGTGCCGTTGCTTGGGCATCCTGTACCTCCATGCCGAGGATGCCCTAAGTATCTTATCACCCGTTTAATTTGTCAAAGTTCATCAGCCGGAAAATCCCCGCTGAAGCGGGGCATCCGCTCCTTTCCTCCAACTCATTTGAAACACACCCGATTCGTATCGCTCTAATCGGTCGGCCAGATGTGGCTGCCACTGGCGTTAAGCGCCAGGTTCCCGCCGTCCACGGGGAGAAGCACGCCGGTGACGACGTTGGCCGCGTCGGAGCACAGGTATAGGGCCGCGCCCACGAGTTCTTCCGGTTCGAGAAAGCGATTGATAGGTATGCCAACGAGAAGACGTTGGCGCAGCTTCTCGCCGAACCGCGGGTCGGCTAGAAGTTCTTTCTTGAGGCCGGGCGTGAGTATAGTGCACGGCTGGATGGCGTTGACCCGGATCCCTTGCCCGGCGTACTCGACCGCCAGTTCTTTGGTCATCTGGTTGACCCCACCCTTGGCCACGCTATAGGGGAAGTTGCCTCGTCCCAAGGCTGTACTTCCCGCGATGGAACTGATGTTGAGAATGCGGCCGCCCGTACCCTGCTTCAGCATGCGGCGGATCGCCTGCCGGGCACACAAGAAGTAGCCGGTGATGCAAACAGCCAGCGTCTTGTCCCACGCTTCCAAACTCAATTCGTGCGGGCGAACACGTTCGGGGAAAGTATAGGGCACGTTAGCGAGAATGTCGACCTTGCCGAAGTGCTCGTCAACCTTTGCGAAGAGGTTCTCGACGTCTTCGGGCTTCGAGATGTCGCAGTGCACGACGATAGTCTTGCGTCCCAGCGCCTCGATCTCCTCACCCGTGACCTTGGCTCCTTCGTCGTCTATGTCGGAGACCACCACGTCCGCACCGTGCTGCGCGAAGCCCACCGCCAGTGCATGGCCCACGCCACCGTTCGCACCGGCTCCGGTGATAACTGCCACCTTGCCCGTGAAATCTATTAGGTTTTCAGACATTCTTACTACCTCCTGAGTGTGGTTATTGGCAATAGCGCAAAACTTACCCTGTCACCCTGAGCGGCCTGCCCTGAGCGCAGTGAAGGGAAGCGAAAGGCCTCCACCAGAGCAGAGGGAGATTCTTCGCTACGCTCAGAATGACGGCTAGCCGTCAGGGCGACTTTTGCGATACTGCGGTTATTGGTTTGGACCAAATCGTGCGATTGAACTGCGAGATTTTTCCAGAAATCTTCCCGAGCTAATTCTTAGTTGACAATTCACCCCCTTAGTGATATACTCTGGTTAACAGGTAACTCTTAACCACGAAACGACAACCTAGACAATCGAAGAGGGGTACAATGCCAGACGAAGTCATTTCTCCCCAGGAAATGTTCAGCGATTTTGTGCAGATCGGCGTGATCGTCAGAGACCTGGATCAGGCCATCAAGGCGCTGTCTGAAATCTTTGGAATTGGGCCGTTCCGGGCGATCACATGGCCCCCTGCCGATCGCACTGACGTTCAAAAGTTCTATCGCGGGAAACCTGGTAATTTTACTGCCCGAATGGCCTTCGCCGAGTTAGGCCCCATTGAACTGGAATTGATCCAGCCGCTCGAAGGTGAGAGCATGTGGTCTGACTTTCTGAAAGAGCACGGCGAAGGCATCCACCACATTCGCTTCAACGTACCCGATGTGGAGCCCGTGATCGAGTATCTGGCCGGGCATGACATCGGGGTCGCCCAGAGTGGCTCGGGACTGCGTCCTGGTACTACCTGGGTCAACCTTGACACCGAAAGCAAGGTCGGTTTCACTATCGAGATCATGAATGCATTGGCTGGCACTGATGGCCGGACACCTCAAATCGCTGATGGGAAAGTGCAGGGTAATCCCCAATCCGGCCCAGTCTGATCGTTCAGCCTGCCGCTACGGCTGGACAGGTCAGACAGTTAGTGATAGTGGCAATCACTTGGTAAGGAGCAGATTATGGAAGAGAATTCTAAAACGCTCGCATTGTCAGCGCCGTCCAGCCGGACGCTGAGCGACTACGTCGCGAATCAATTGCGTCAGGCTATCCTAACTGACCAACTGAGCCCGGGTCAGCGGGTCGTGGAGCGACAGCTCGCAGAGACCATGCAGACGAGTCGAGGGCCTGTGCGTGATGCGCTTAAGCTGCTCGAGAACGAGGGGCTCGTCGTCCGTTACCCTCACCGAGGCACATTCGTGGCCCGGTTGACTCTGCAGGACGTAGAAGAGATTTATAGCCTCCGGGTTGCCCTTGAGATGCTCGCCGTTGATTACGCGATCAAACACGCTACGGATGAGCAGTTTAATGAGCTGGGCGAACTCGTCCACACGATGGCTGTCCGGGCAGATCAAGATTACACCCAATTTGATGCCACCGATCTAGACCTGGAATTCCACCATATCTTGTGCCGCATATCAGGCCATAAGCGGGTACTGGCCGCTTGGGAGACCCTGAATCCCCAGATTCGGTTGCTCCTCCTATCCCATAGGACGCTGCTTCCCGCTGACTTCCGGGAAAGGGGGGTCGAGTGGCATCGTCAACTTCTTGATGCGCTGCGCAGTCGTGATCTCAAATTGGCGCACATCCTCCTGCAGAAGCACCTGGCGGCCTCGTTCCAAACCGTGGCCAAGTTGTTCACGGAAGACGAGACCGAGATTGCCGACTCTGATTAGATAAGTGTTCTATCTTCCGCATGCGTGAACTGTCTCCAATAATATCATAGGCTTGCCATTCTGTCAAACGGTTGTCTGTTAACCGTTGACATTCGTGCTGTGATATGTTATACTAGGCTCGAAAGCAGTGTCTCCTACTTGTCAGGGAGGAACCCACGTATGAAGGCCATGACGCCTCGCCAGCGTGTGCAGACCACGCTTAACCACCAAGAACCAGATCAGGTTCCCCTCGACCTCGGCACCGGCGGCAACAGCGCTCCTGTACCAGAACTCTACCAGAGGCTGGCTGCGCTGTACGGTATCAAGCCGCAAGTGCGCCTCGTACCCCACATCATGCGGCTGGCGGTCGTTGACGAGCGGATCTTGAGAGACCTGGACATTGATACCCGACCGATCTCCATGCGCCCAGTCCGGCGCGGAGTGCGCCCTTGTAGCGAGCAAGGCCAATTCTACGACGACTGGGGTGTCAGGTGGAAGGAAGTTGACGTTGGGGGAACCGTCTATCGTGAACTGGCCGAGACCCCCCTGGCCGACGCCACCGTTGATGACCTGGATCACTACCCCTGGTGGCCCGACCCGCTCGATCCCGACCGCTACGCCGGGGTAAGGGAGGATGCCGAACGCCTCCTTCACCAGACGGATTACGCCCTGGTCGGTTGCCCCGGCTTCAACAGTGTCTGGGAGCGGGCCTGGTACCTGTGTGGATTCTCTCGCATGCTTGAGAGCCTGATCCTGGACCCTGAGTTTGTCCACGCTGTGCTGCGCCGCATCACCGATCTGTGCAAAGCGGCCTTGGGCCGTTTTCTCGACCTGGCTGGCCCCTACGTTCAGATCGTCAAGATGGGCGACGACCTGGGCACGCAAAATGGTCCGCAGATGTCACCCCAGACTTACCGCGACGTGATCAAGCCCTATCACAAGGAACTGTTCGATTTCATTAAGGAACGCACCGAGGCGCGCGTCTTTCTGCACACGTGCGGTAGTGTTTACCGCCTGTTGCCTGATTTGATAGACGCCGGTGTGGAGATCCTCAACCCGGTGCAGGTCAGTGCCAGGGACATGGACACACAGCGCCTCAAAGCCGAGTTTGGCGATCATCTGTCGTTTATGGGCGCTATTGATACCCAGCACGTGCTGCCCTTCGGCACCCCGGGGGAAGTAAAGCGAGAGGTAGAGCGACGCATCGCACACCTGGGCCCCGGCGGCGGCTACATCCTGGCCCCCGTCCACAACGTCCAGGCCGACGTGCCGCCCGAGAACCTGATCACTATGTATCGTCATGCCCGGCAGGTCGGGTGCTATCCACTGGAGCTCGATCCCACATTGTAGACGAGAGTAGACGAGAAAGGAGGTCGGCCTTGGACAAAATTGGTACTGCCCTCATTGGCTGTGGCAAGGTGGGAGATACGCACGCCCAGGCGCTAAAGTCTCTGGAGGAATCCCATCTTGTGGCCGTCTACGACACGGAGGCAGCGCGGGCCGAGGCTTTCGCAGCGCGATACGGCGTCAGGGCCTACACCGATCTGGAGGAGATGCTCAATCACCCACAGGTCCAGATGGCATCCATCTGCACCCCGCATCCTACACATCCCGACCTGGCCGTGGCCTGTGCCCGGGCTGGAGTGCACGCCTTGGTCGAGAAGCCGATGGCCGTTGACCTGGAAGGCTGCGATCGGGCCATCGTCGCCGCCGCCGAGGCCGGTATCAAGCTGGGAATCGTCAGCCAACGCCGCCTCTACGAGCCAGTCCAGAGGGTAGAGCGGGCCATTGAAGCGGGCAAGATTGGGCGACCGGTTCTGGGCACGGTCACCGTGCTGGGGTGGCGGGACGCGGCCTACTACCGTATGGATTCCTGGCGCGGTAAGTGGGCCACGGAGGGGGGAGGCGTAATGCTCACCCAAACCACTCACCAGATCGATCTCTTTCAATGGTTGATGGGGCCAATCGAAGAGGTGTTTGGTTGCTGGGCAAACTTGAACCATCCCTACGTAGAGGTGGAAGACACGGCCATCGCCGTCGTGCGATTCAAGAGCGGAGCGTTGGGCACCATCCTGGTGAGCAACTCGCAGAAGCCAGGCTTCTACGGCAAGATTCACGTACACGGGGAGAACGGCGCTTCGGTGGGCGTGCAGACCGACGGCGGCTCCGTCTTCATCTCCGGCGTTACGGAGGCCCCTGACCCACCGATCAACGACATGTGGACTGTCCCAGGTGAGGAGCACCTGCTGGCCCAGTGGCAGGCGGAGGACCGGGCGCGTTGCGAGACCATTGATGTAATGAGCCACTACCACAGGCTGCAGATCCAGGATTTCCTGCGGGCCATCATTGAGGATCGGGAGCCAGCCGTCACCGGACGCGAGGGGCGCAAGCACGTCGAGATCATTGTCGCCATCTATCGCTCGCAACGGGATCGGCGACCGGTCAAGTTCCCGCCTGACGCGAGCGAAGGGTCGGAGCAGTTCGATGGGCGGTTGGCCTGAGGTGCATAACCTATGATATTCTCTATCTCTTTCAAAGTCGTGTTGGTTGACTATGACGAGGACCTTTTTGCGCCACCGGCCTGGGTGGGTGAGGAACTCGCTCACCACGGCATTGAATGGATTGCCGGCCAGCACCGGACACCTGAAACCGTGATGGAGGCGGCGCGCGCTGGCGACGTGGTGGTGGTTCAGTCGGTGCGCCCATTGCTCACACGGGCCATCATCGAGCAACTCGAGCGCTGCCGGTGCATCGTGCGGCTGGGCATTGGCTACGACAGCGTTGACGTGGCTGCCGCTACCGAGCGGGGCATCCTGGTCTGCAATGCACCCACCTACTGCGTGGATGACGTCGCCGATCATGCCCTGGCTTTGCTCATGGACGGCGTGAGACACACGGCGCGGCAGGATCGCTGGGTCCGGGCCGGGCGCTGGGACCGCAGGGGAGCCCGGCCGGCCCGGCGCGTGAAAGGCTGCACCATGGGATTCATCGGTTTTGGCCGTATTGCCCGCGCCCTGGCCGGGCGGGTGAGTGGCTTCGGGATGACCTTGCTGGCTTACGACCCTTACCTCGACGTTGAGACCATCGCCCGCTACGGGGCGCGCAAGGTGGAACTGGATGAGTTGATGCGGCAGGCCGATTTCGTCTCTGTGCACTGCCCGCTGAATGAGGAGACATACCATCTCCTGGGTGCAAGGGAACTTGGCCTGATGAAAGAGGGTGTGTTCATCGTCAACACCAGCCGGGGGCCGGTCATTGACGAGGCGGCCCTGGTGGAAGTATTGCGTACCGGCAAGGTGTGGGGGGCCGGGCTGGACGTGTTCGAGCACGAGCCCCTACCCCTCGACTCACCGCTGCGTGAGTTTGACAACGTGACCTTCACCCCCCACGTAGGGGCCAATTCCGAGGAGAGCGTGGCCGATCTGTACCGCACTGGTTGCCAGATTGCCATTGACGTGTGCGACGGGCGTTGGCCACAAGGGGTGGTCAATCCCGAAGTCGAGGGGACAACCCCCTATCCATATCGGCGAGACTGAGTCTTACACAGATAAGAAAGAGACTGCGATACGATGTCAAAAAAAGTAATAACCTTTGGTGAGGTCATGATGCGGTTGTCGCCGCCCGGCTTCCTGCGATTCGGGCAGGCCCGTTCGTTCGACGTGATCTACGGGGGCGGCGAGGCCAACGTGGCCGTTTCGCTGGCCAATTTCGGCGTGCCGGTGGACTACGTCACCCGCCTGCCCGACAATGACCTGGGCGACGCATGCGCCCAGTTCCTGCGGCAGTACGGCGTGGGCGTGGACAAGATTGTTCGCGGTGGCGATCGGCTAGGCATCTATTTCCTGGAGGTGGGGGCTGTGCAGCGCGGCAGCAAGGTGATCTACGACCGGGCTAACTCAGCCATCGCCACCATCGAGCGGGGTATGATTGACTGGAAGAAGGTCTTCGCCGACGCCGACTGGTTCCACTGGACGGGCATCACCCCGGCCATCTCGGCCGGGACGGCCGCCGTTTGCCTGGAAGCAGTCCAGGTCGCCAAAGAGATGGGGCTCACCGTGTCTTGCGACCTGAACTACCGCAGGAAACTATGGAAGTGGGGCAAGAAGCCGGGCCAGGTGATGCCCGAGTTGGTGAGTTACTGCGACGTGGCTATCGGCAACGAGGAAGATGCCGACAAGGTGTTTGGCATCAAGTCGCCCGAGACCGACGTGACCGCGGGCAAGGTCGAAGCCAGCAGATACCGCTACGTGTGTGAGGAACTGGCGAAGCGCTTCCCCAACCTGAAGACGATTGCCGTCACCCTGCGCGGTTCGATTTCGGCCAGTCACAACACCTGGTCGGGGGTGCTGTGGGCCTGTCCTGAGCCTGCCCTGAGCGAAGTCGAAGGGCAAGGTCGAAGGGACCAGGGAGAATTCTACGTTGCTCCGACCTACGACATTACCCACATTGTGGACCGGGTGGGGGGGGGAGACTCGTTTATGGGAGGGCTGATCTACGGCCTGCGCGCCTACGGGGCAGACCGGCAAAAGGCACTCAACTTTGCCGTGGCTGCTTCTTGCCTGAAGCACTCAATCTTTGGTGACTTCAACATGGTGACCGTTGCCGAGGTCGAGAAACTGATGGGCGGCGACGTCTCTGGACGCGTCTCGCGCTGAACGGTTTAGAGAACAGTTTAGAGAGGAGTCGAGGAAAATGGCACGTTTCAGTAGATTAGAAGTGTTGAACACGATGGTGAATATCGGGCTGGTACCGGTGTTTTACCAGGCCGACGTGGAGGTGGCCAAGAACGTGGTGAAAGCCTGCGCCGCTGGCGGTGCCAGAGTTGCGGAGTTCACCAACCGGGGCGACTTTGCGCCGGAGGTGTTCAAGGAACTGGCGCAGTATTGTTCCAAAGCGCATCCAGAGGTCATCCTGGGGGTTGGCTCTGTGATTGACGCGCCCACCGCTGCCATGTACATCGGCTACGGTGCCAACTTCGTGGTCGGTCCCGTTCTCAACGAGGAAGTGGCCAGGTTATGTAACCGCAGAAAAGTGGCTTATAGTCCTGGATGCGGCACTGCTTCCGAGATATCCTATGCCGAGGAGCTTGGTGTAGAAATCGTCAAGGTCTTTCCGGGCAGTCTGGTCGGCGGCCCGGCCTTCGTCAAGTCGGTGCTGGGACCCTGCCCGTGGACGCGCACCATGCCGACCGGTGGGGTGGCCGCCACAGAGGAGAGCATCAGAGCCTGGTTCGAAGCCGGCGTATCGTGTGTGGGCATAGGCTCGAAACTGGTTCGCAAGGATCTGGTTGCGGCCGGCAACTGGGCGGAGATCACGTGCCTGGTGCGCCAGGTGCTGGGTTGGATTAAGGAAGCGCGGGGAGTACCGGTTTTCCTGGGAATAGAACACGTGGGTCTCTACCCGACGGGGGGAGCCAACGCGCAGGCTATCGGTGAGTGGTACAAGAAACGGTTCGGCTTTAGGCTGAAGGAAGGAAGGTCGTCGTTCTTCGCCAGCGGTGCGGGGAGCGGCCGGATCGAGATCGTGAAGGAGGCGATCACCGACAGGTGTCACGTGGCGGTGCGAGTATCCAATTTCGAGAGGGCCGTGGCTGCCCTGGAGGCTCAGGGAGTGGAGTTCGAGGAGCCGAAGATCAAGCCAGGCGTCAAGTCGGTTTTCCTGAAGGAAAGGGATCCGGCCGGAAACCTTGTTCACTTACTCTGGACCGATTAGGGGACGTCCGATAATCGAAACCGCACTGATAACGCAAGGAGGCTATCATGGCAAAGGCATACTTTGACGATGACGGTGACCTAAACGTACTGAAAGGCAAGGTGGTCAGCGTCCTCGGGTACGGCAACCAGGGAAGAGCCCAGGCTCACAACCTGAGAGACAGTGGTGTCAAGGTGGTTGTTGGAAACATCTCTGACGCATATTTTGAGAAGGCTGTGGCTGACGGCTTCGAGGTCTGCGATATTCCCAACGCTGTCAGCCGGGCAGACTATCACCTGCTGCTCGTCCCCGATGAGATCATGCCACAGGTATTTGAAAAAGACGTGCGCCCCAATCTGAGGCCAGGCCAGGCAATCGTGGTCTCCAGTGGCTACAACGTAACCTATGGCTTCCTCAATTATCCCGAAGACGTTGACGTGCTGATGATCGCTCCCCGCACGATCGGTACTGGTGTGCGGCGCACCTATTTGGACGGCTCGGGCTTCCCCAGCCTTGTGGCAGTTCACCAGGACGCGAGCGGCAAGGCGAAGGATGTCATGCTTGCCCTTGGCAAGGCAATCGGTACCCTCAAGAGGGGCGCTATCGAGTCGAGTTGTGACGAGGAGACCCTCTGTGACCTTTTCAACGAGCATCTCGGTCGTCTTTATAACCTGCGTCGTTACTACGAGATGTTGGTCGAGGCGGGCGTCAATCCCGAAGCGGCTATGCTTGAGTTCTGGGCATCGGGCGAAGATGCCGATGTGTCTCGCGTCATTCAGACCCGGGGACTTTTCCATCAACTCAAGCTGCACAGCCAGACCAGCCAATACGGGCAGCAAGTGGTTGGGCGCCTTACTCCCGAAGAAGAGGAGATGGAGCGCAAGCGCCTGTGCAGGATCATTGCCCACATCAAGGATGGCACCTTTGCCAAGGAATGGACACTGGAGCAGCAAGCGGGCTATCCCATGTTGAATCGTGTTTACAAGGAGAATTTGTCGCATCCGATGATCGCGGAAGAGGAGCGCTTGTTGCGTATGCTTGGTCTCCTGGAGCGCGACGTCGAGGAAGAATAGTCTCTGGGCCGGGGAGTGTCTCGTGCGGAAGGCGATTACGTTACGCATGTTTCCACCAGAGATGAATGCACTCAGCAGGGTAGAACTCGCGCGCGACGCTGGCTACGAGGGAGTTGAGATCAACCTGGAGCCCGGGCAAGAATACACACTTGAGTCAAGTGAGAGTGAGTTTGCCAGGCTCAGGAGCGAGATAGAAGCGCGAGGTATGTGCGTGAGTGCTGTCTACGACCGGGAGCAGTGGCATCACCCCATGACCAGCCAAAACCGGGCGACGCGCGAGCGCTGCCAGGCGATCATTGAAGGCCTGGCCAGGGCAGCCTCTACTCTCGGCGCGGACGTTGTTCTCGTAGCGCCGGGTGGGGTGGATAATAGTATCCTGGCACCCAAACCGGAAATTGTCCCCTACGAGATTGCCTACCGGAACGCGCAAGCAGTCCTCCGGGAGCTGGCTTGCACTGTGGGCGAGCGGTATCGCGTTCATCTGGCCGTTGAGAATTGCCCGGACAAGTTCTTGCTCAGCCCTCTCGAGTTCGCCCGCTTCTTGGACGAGATCGAAAGCCCTTGGGTCGGGGCGTATTTTGACGTCGGCAACGTGATACGCGTTGGCTTTCCGGAGGATTGGATTCCGATCCTGGGCCAGCGCATCAAACGTGTTCACTTCAAGGATTTTCGCTTTTCGCTAAACAGCGACGTCCCGCTGCTCGCAGGGGACGTGAACTGGCCCGCCGTGCGGAAAGCGCTCGACATCATTCAATACGACTCGTGGGTGACTGCAGAGGTCCTGCCGCCCTACCGGTACCATGGCGAGCGACTTATCTATGAGACGAGCGCCAGTATTGACGCGGTTTTAGGCTTGTCGTGAGGTGATTGGAGAACGGAGTTCGCTAGGCATTGTAAGGCACTGGCACCACTTTATCGGCCATCTCCGTTTGCAAAGCCTCAATCTTGCCTGTAACGTGAGGCAGTATTTCACCCTGTGAAATGATGGTGCGTTCAGAACTGCGACGGAGCTTTAGCTCAACGCCCCCGGCCTCAAGTGAACGTTTGCTCACTGTCAACCTGATGGGGATACCTATCAGGTCAGCGTCATTGAACTTGACGCCAGCTCTCTCGTCGCGGTCATCGTACAGTACCTCGACATTTGCGGACTGTAGATCAGCATACAAGCGTTCGGCCGTCTCCTCACCGCCTTGCAAAGTGACTATATGGACATGATAGGGTGCCATGGTAATTGGCCATGAGAGGCCCTGCTCATCGTGGTATTCTTCAGCCACACATGCCAACAGACGCCCAACACCAATGCCATAAGACCCCATGATCACTGGCTTGGCTTGTCCATCTTTGTCCAGGAATGTACAGCCCATAGACTCAGAGTAACGAGTGCCCAACTTGAAGATGTTGCCAACTTCCACTCCCTTCGAGGAGTGCATGGCAGCACCACAGTCAGGGCAGGCATGTCCATCCTCGGCTACAGCGATATCTGCGATGATGTCGGCCTGATAGTCTCGTCCATAATTGACATTGAGCATGTGATAGCCTTCCTCGTTAGCGCCGGCCACTAGATTGGGCGAGTCGGCGATGAGGTCATCTACAACTACTATCACATTCTTGATTCCTATGGGAGAAGCATATCCGGGAATGGCACCTGTATCCCGGATTTCCTCATCTCTCGCTGGACGCAGAGACTTGGCTTTTACAGTGTTGGCCAGTTTGGTTTCGTTTACATCCATGTCTCCGCGCACAACAGCGAACACGAATTTCTCTACGTCCTCTTGCTCCTCTGTGACTGTCGCTACTCTGAAGACCGCTTTGGCGGTTCTTGACTCAGATACGCCCAGGAATTCTGCCAGACCCTCGATGGTGGTTACGCCTGGCGTAGCGACTTTTTCAATCGGTCTAGGCTTCTCTTCCATCGGAGCAGGCTTCTGGAACCTGGCAATCTGACGATTAGCCATATACCCACACTCGTCACAGATAATTAAGGTGTCTTCTCCAATTGGGGTAAGGTACATGAATTCATGGGCCATCTTTCCCCCCATCATTCCTACATCCGACCTGACCGCTACTACAGGCAAACCACAGCGATGGAAGATGTTAAAGTAGGCTTGATAATGAACCCGATACTGGACGTCTAGGCCTTCCCAGTCCGCATCTAGACTGTAACTGTCCTTCATAGTGAACTCTCTTACCCGGATCAGACCAGCACGTGGGCGAGGGTCATCACGCCACTTCGTCTGGATATGGTATAGCAAGCGTGGTAGTTGCTGGTAAGACTGAATCTCCGTACGCACCAGGTTAGCGATGATCTCTTCGTGGGTCATGGCCAATACCATGTCTCGACCGTTCTTGTCGCGGAAGCGTCCCATCTCCGAACCTATCTGCTGCCAGCGTCCAGTTTCCTTCCATAAGTCGGCCGGATGGACAACAGGCATAGTGATCTCTTGCCCCCCGATAGCGTTCATCTCATCACGCAGGATATTTTCAATCTTAGTCATTGAACGTCGTGCCAGGTGCAGATAACTAAAGATGCCAGCCCCTAACTGACGTATAAACCCTGCTCGAACAAGCAACCGGTGACTGGCAATCTGTGCATCTGCAGGTGGCTTCCGTAAGGTCCGGCCAAAAAGTTCACTCATTTTCATCGTGATCATTTCCCCTTTGTAATTACCCACCCTGACCCAGACAAGCCGGAACCAAATGGGCTCGCGCCGGACGTGTCGTCCGGCGCTGGCGGACGCGTCGTCCGCCAGGAGCCTCGTTCAATTTACTTGCACAGTGATCAAGAATTTGGTCAGTAGGGTACTAATGCTCGAAGTCTCCGTCCCAGGGACGTCCCATGCAGCGGATCACAGTCTATAACAGTGATTACCACGTCTTCAGATCGCGGGCCGCTGGGACACCGCCCAATGACTGCGCCTGTTGTGCTGCCCGCACCACGGCCTGCGCCAGTACCTCGGCGGCGGCCGAACCTACCACGCTGGGGTCGGCCCCGCCCTTCGACAGGCTCAGGGTACCCCTCCCCTTCTTCGGGGGTTTGCCGGTGGCCAGGGCAAAGATCGTGTCGCCATCGAGCATGGTGTGTGCCGGCCGGATGCTCCGCGCCAGGCCGTCGTGGGCCATTTGGGCTACCTTGTTGGTCGCTTCTTTCGTCAGGTAGGCATTGGTGGCTACGACGGCGAGCGTGGTGTTGGCGAAACCGAGGATCACCTGGCCCAGGTCGCCCTGCATCCGCTTCGCGGTGTTCACGAACCCACCGACCACTGGCTTGCGCGTGCCGGCGAGGATCGCGCCGGTGTCCGGATCTACCACGTCGCCGAAGCCGTTGACGGCGACGATGGCTCCCACGACGATGCCCCGGCCGATCTTAACGCTGGCTGTGCCCAGGCCGCTCTTGGTGGCAAACTTAGGTCCCAATAGCTTGCCCACCGTGGCCCCGGTCCCTGCGCCGATGCTCCCTTCGGCCACTGGACCGTCGGTTGCCGACTGGCAGGCCTGGTAGCCGGCCTCGGCGTCGGGACGGGCCTGAGGGTCGCCGATGGTCAGGTCGAACAGCACTGCCGCTGGCACGATGGGCACTACCCCCACGCCGACGTCAAAGCCAACGCCGCGCTCCTCCAGCCAGTGCATGACGCCACTCGCCGCGTCCAGGCCATAAGCGCTGCCACCGGTGAGTAGTACAGCGTGGACCTCTTGCACCAGTTTCACCGGGCGCATCAGGTCGGTCTCGCGGGTACCAGGCGCGGAGCCGCGCACGTCCACGCCACCGACGGCCCCACCTTCGCAAAGCACCACCGTACAGCCGGTGATGCCCTCCCGGTCGGTGTAGTGGCCTACCTTGATACCCTTCACATCGGTGATACCGTTGTGCATTGCGCTCCTTTACAGTTACAAACTCTCAACTCTCAACGATAAAGCCCTGTCTGGGTAACTATTATGATTTATTGGGGAGTTGTTGAACGTCTACATCATATCATCAACTGAACTAGCCGTCAACCTTGATCTCAAGGTTACTAGGGCAATCACATTCTATCCAATATCCTCACGATAACGTCATTCTGAGGAGCGCAGCGACGAAGAATCTCGGCTCTTCATAGCGTAAGAGAAATTCTTCGCTACGCTCAGAATGACACGCCAACTAGGGAACTGAGAATGCAATCGCCCTACAAGTCTACCAGTCCCAGCAGGTCCAGAATTGCTCCAAGGGGATTGCCAAGTCCCCGGTTCTGACCTGGATCTGGCGATCCAGGCCGAGCAAAATCGGGTCTACTGAGTCTATCTTGCCCACTTACCAGCCTGAAGGAGTGAAGACGTGACGAGTGGAGAATGGAACAGGTCATCCACGGGGGCTCGATAAGAACCAGGGGAACCGGGTCAATCATCACGCAGGTGTTCGGCGCTCCCTTCCCCGAAAGCCTCTGACAGTCTCATTCATTCAGCTCGTCGGGTCGAAGCGCAGCCTTGTTATACGCTTACAACTTGCCCGGATGGTCAGAGGCGGTGTATAATACGGGTCGCTATGGATAGTCCTCTGGTGATACTCGGCTTTCTGTCCGTTTTTCACGTCATCGGTGCGGTGATGCTGGCTAACGGCCTGCGGAGAGTGTGGAGCGGGCTGCGCGGCAAGAGACGATGGGTTTGGAATGCATTTTTCTCTGCGGTGTGGGGGGCGATGTTCGGCTGCCTGCCCTTTGGCCTGGGTCTGGAACTGGCGACTGAGGAGGGGGGGACGTCCCTTGTCCTGCTCGGCGAGGCACTCATCTGGGGGAGCGTGTTTCTGGTAGCCTTGCTGGCCTGGGACGCGGTACTGGACTGGCTGCGCCCTTTCCTCCACAAGGACATGTGGCTCATGGTCCTGGGGGGATCGTTCATGGTGGCCGGCACGTGGGTAGGTAGTTCGATGGCCAGGGACGGCCAGGTGTTGGGGTTGCTGCTTGGCGGCATCTTTGCGCTGGTTGGCGGTGTCATCCTTGCTATCGCTGTCTGGAATTACCTCCAGGCGATGCGCTAGACTACCATCGGAGCGGCTCCAATCGTCTCTGGCGGTAATGTGCATGCAGCCGGCTGGGTAATTGTCATCCCTGGCGTCTTAGGAGGCTATGGAGAGGAAACAGATACTACAGACTGCTGTCGAGGCGGCCCGGCGGGCCGGTCAGGTGATCGCTGAGCGCTACCCGGCCGGCCGCAATGTCACCGTCAAGGGCTACCGTGATATCGTCACCGATGCTGACACTGCTGCCGAGGCCATCGTCCTGGATCTGATCCGCGCTCGTTTCCCCCATCACACCATCATCTCCGAGGAGGCAGGGGGCAGCGCCGTTAGCAGCAAACCCGGCAGCGGCTATACGTGGATCGTGGACCCGCTGGATGGGACGACTAATTACGCGCACCGCGTCCCCGTTTTCGCCGTCTCCATCGGTGTGCTGGAGGGAGGCAAGCCGCTCATCGGCGTGATCCACGATCCGCTGCGCGGCCAGACGTTCGTGGCCGAGCGGGGGGGCGGGGCCAGGCTCGACGGCGCGCCGATGCACGTCAGCCACGTGGCGAGGCTGGACCACGCGCTGGTGAGTCTGGACTGGGGCCACAGTGACGAGGTGCGTGGACGGACGTTGGCCTGTCTGCACCAGGTTGCCCCACGGTGTGGCACTATGCGCGCGTTGGGGTCAGCGGCGCTGGCGTTGGCCTACGTGGCGGCGGGGTGGCTGGATGGGTATTTCCACCTGGCGTTGAAGCCCTGGGATTCTGCCGCCGGAATGCTCCTCGTCGCGGAGGCGGGCGGGCGATGCACCACGTTGGAGGGCGAGCCGTATCGTGTGGGGTTGCCAACCTGCCTGGCGACGAACGGCCTGATCCACGGGGAGTTGCTGGGCGTGATGTGTGCTTGACCTCTCCCCCGGCCCCTCCCCGATGCGGGGAGGGGAGTCTTTTCCCCCCGCGTCGGGGAGGGGAGTCTTTTCCCCCCGCGTCGGGGAGGGGAGTCTTTTCCCCCCGCG
>CAZZEX010000075.1:0-8791 GCA_964653285.1 uncultured Anaerolineales bacterium | reverse complement strand
TCGGGGAGGGGAGCCTTTTCCCCCCGCATCGGGGGGGAGCCTTTTCCCCCCGCATCGGGGAGGGGAGGCTCCCCCTATCCCTCGTAGGGAAGAGAGTCGGGGGTTAGGTTAACCGCTCGCCAGCGCCAGGACACGGCGCAGCATCTCGGGGTCATTGCGCAGGAGGCCCGCCTGGGGCAGGCGGGGCAGCAGTATGGCCAAGTCCGGGTTCCTGGCGAAGACGTCACGGAAGATGGGCAGTGCTTCGTCCACACGTCCCAAATCGGCCAGGGTGACCGCGTGCCAGAAGGGCAGTTCCTCGATTTCGGGTGCCATCCCGGCGGCGGCGCGGTACTCGTGCAGTGCCTCGTCTACTTCCCCAGCCCCCAGCAGTTCATCGCCCCGGTTCATGCGCTGGTAGGCCCGGTGCAGGCCCACCAGCCGGCGCAGTTCACGGATCGGCTCGGGGTGATCTTCCACGCGCAGGTCCATCACCGTGTCGGCCCAGGGACGGCCGGTGGATGCGGATTTCACGATGAGGATGGACGCGCTCTGCTTCCCGCGGACGTCGCCGCCGGCGGCCTGGCCGGCCTCCAGGGCCGCCAGCATGCGCCCGGCGACATCGCCTTCTGCTTCACCGTAGGCCCAGGCCATCGCTGGCCATACGTCGGGGCAGGCCATCATGTTCGCCTGCACGGAGAAGCCCTCACCGGTCTCGTGACCGGCGTCGGCGATGCAGCGCGCGCCGGTGTGGGCGGCCACCCGGCCCTGAGCATCCACCATCGCCACCTGGCGCAGTTCGCACCCCTCGTCGGCCGCCAGCAGAGCCGCCAGTGCTTCGAGCGCGGACTTGCCTGCCCGTATCAGCGCCAGGCCCAGCGGGCCGTAGGTGATCTCGGCGAGTGCCTGGGTGGCCACGACCCCCGTACCGGCTTCGGCCCAGGCCACCAGCGACCCGACCGAGAACCAGTGGGATTGCACCGCCACTCCCATCTCGCCACTGTGCGGGTCACGGGCGACGATGGAGAAGGTGTGGGCCAGGTGGGAGGGATGGGGAGATTCTTCGTTCATGTGTCTCTTTCTCCTTCGATATGGCATCACCCTTGCTGTTTGAGCGCGGGCTTGGGGAAGATGATCTTCACCGTTCATCGGGATGACCTCCTTAAGACCTTTAGGGTCTTCGAGACCCTAAAGGTCTTTCCAGCATAGGCCAGTGGATGGCGCTGCGAATGACCTCTTGCGACAGGAAACCGTTCTTGATGACCTGCTTGGCCAGGTAGATGGGGTAGAGGTGCACGTGCCAGCGCGAGTCGCGTCCGTGGGGGATGACGTGGCGCTCGGCGACCAGCGCCCGGGACAGGTGGTCAACCAACTCGCTGGACACCGGTTCCCCCGACGGATTGGGCAGCGTCACTTTGATCACGCCCATCAGCGGGTAGTCTACCATCTCCTGCTGGCGCAAGCGCACGTACCAGAAAGCCACTTGTCCGTTTTGGGCGCTGAAGACACAGGTGCGATGCGCCACGTCCAGCCCCACCAGTAACTGCATAATGTTCAACTCAGGCTTGACAAAATCTAGTAACCTGCTAGAATATGAACAACTCCCCCGGAGATAGCATCTCCGGCCCGACGCCCACCCCTCTGGGTGGGCTGTCTCTTATATGAAGGGTTTTGCTCATGGAACGAGTCATTGCGTATGTGGACGGATACAATCTGTATTACGGTCTGCGCGAAAAAAGGTGGAAACGGTTCTACTGGCTGAACGTCCAGGCGATGGTCGGGCATTTGCTCAAGCCCGGCCAAATGCTTGTCACCACGAAATACTTCACCACCATCATCAAGCAACCAGAAGACAGACGCAGGCGACAAGCTGTGTTCCTGGAAGCTCTACAGACCCTCGATCACCCCAACTCCTCCAACGACCGCTGAATCTCCTCCAACTCCTGCTGGCTGAACCCCCACAACTCCGCCGCCAGTTGGTCTATCTCCGCCTCAATCTCCCGCACCCGCGCCGCATCCCCGGCCGTTGTGGCTGCGGGTGCCTTTGGATCACGAAAGCCGCGAAACACCGCGAAAGTCACGAATCTCTTTTGCGGCTACTCCTGTCCTCAGGCGTGTGCGCCAGGCGGCGTATGCCCAACGGCTTCTCTCCAAAGTTGACCAGCAGACATAGCCGATAACCACCCTGATGCAGGTACAGTAGGCATTGCTCAATGTCTCCGGGCAAGATAACGCTCTTGGCTTTGACTTCCAGCAGCAACTCGTCGGCGTCGTTCCAGACGACGAAATCCACGCGCCGTTTGGTGACTACGACCCCGTCATAGGTGATAGGGATTTCCACCTTGCGCTGAAACTGCAGGCTACGTTGCCACCGAGTCGGCGTCCACGGGGATCGGGGCTTCCACGCGCCAGCGCCCGGCGATGTGACGGCAGTAGATCATCCATCGCCCGTCGGTCACCACCCCCACCAGGCGGCCTTTTTTGATGCGCTGGGCTTTCACGATGCTTTCGACGTAGCCCTTCACCTGCTCGACGGCGGCGGCGTTGTTGCGATTGCTAGGATATTTGCTGAGGTGGCCCGGCCGCTTGTACTCGATCACCAGCCGGTTGTAGACGGTGTCGGCCCGGCCGGTCGCCAGCGTGTATTCGTGGTGGGTGCGGAGCGGCACGCCTGCCTCGTCAGCGAACTGGGCGAGGGCTTCTTCCACCGGGCGGCGGAAGTCGGCTTCCAGGGGAGAGCCCTTTGCCGCCGTCTGGATCACCAGCGCGATCTCTGGCGCGCGCCGCTGGACGAGTTCGTCGGCTGTGGGCATAGACCTATCTCCTTGCTAGAGAGTATAGTCCAACCCGGCCCGGAAGTCAAAAACTTGCAGCACTGACTTGCCTCCTGCATCTTGCATCTTGCATCTTGCATCTTCTTCCCTCTCCGTGTACAATTGACGCAACACCACAACGGGAGGCGACGATGAGCGCGAGCGACAAACCTGGCAAACTCTACCTGGGCCGCGAGTACGACCTGAAGAAGGGCACGGTCACCGATCGGCCCGTCCTGTACGAGGCCCGGCATCTCACTACCCACGGGATCATCCTCGGCATGACCGGCTCCGGCAAGACCGGCCTAGGCATCATCCTGCTGGAGGAGGCACTCCTGCAGGGTATACCCGTCCTGATCCTCGATCCCAAGGGGGACATGACCAACTTGCTGCTCACCTTCCCCGACCTGCGCCCGGAAGACTTCGCGCCCTGGGTGGACCTGGAGGGAGCCCGGCGGCGCGGGGTGAGCGTCGAGGAGTATGCCGCCGGGGAGGCCAGCAAGTGGCGGGAGGGGCTGGCCGGGTGGGACATCACTGGTGAGCGCATCGCACGGTTGCGCCAGGCGGCGCAGTTCACCATCTTCACCCCCGGCTCGGAGGCGGGCCAGCCGGTGGACGTGCTCCACTTCTTCGACACGCCTGATCTCGACTGGGACGAGCAGGAGGAGGCGCTGCGGGAGCGCATCGGGGGGATGGTCTCGGCGCTGTTGGGGCTGGTGGGCGTCGAGGCCGACCCGCTCCAGAGCCCCGAGCACATTCTGCTGGCGCGCGTCATTGAGCACGTCTGGCGCGCTGGTGAGCGGCTTGACCTGCCTACGCTGATCCGCCTGTTGCAGAAGCCCCCCTTCCGCCAGGTGGGCGTGTTCGAACTGGAGACCTTCTTCCCCGAAAAAGACCGCTTCGTGCTGGCGCGGACGCTGAATAACCTCATCGCGGCCCCCGGCTTCGAGAACTGGCAGGAAGGGACGGGGCTGGACGTGGGGGAGTTACTCTACGCCGACGATGGCCGCCCCCGGGCCAGCATCTTCTACCTGGCGCACCTCAACGACGCGCAGCGGGCCTTTTTCATCACTATGTTCCTCGAGGCGGTGCGCGACTGGCTGCGTGCTCAATCGGGCACCACCGACCTGCGGGCGCTAGTATACTTCGACGAAGTCTTCGGCTACTTCCCGCCGTACCCGGCCAACCCGCCTACCAAGACCCCGCTCCTGGCGCTGATCAAGCAGGGACGTGCCGCTGGCCTGGGCGTCGTGCTGGCGACGCAGAACCCGGCCGACCTGGACTACAAGGGACTGACCAACGCCGGCACGTGGGCCATCGGCGCATTGCGGGCTGAGCGAGACAAGGAGCGCGTGCTGGAGGGGCTGGAGGGGGCGGTCGCTGAGGCTGGGGCGACGCTGAACCGGCGCACGCTCGACCAGGCGCTGGGTGCGCTCAAGCCCCGCGTCTTTCTGCTCCACGACATCCGCGAGGGCGCGCTGGTTTTCTTCCACACCCGCTGGGCGATGTCCTACCTGCGCGGGCCGCTGACGCGGAAGCAGGTGCGGGAGATGGCGAGAGGACAGGGGGAGAGGGAGCAAGAGGCAGGAAGCAGGAGGCAGGAGGCAGGAGGCAGGAGGCAAGAGGCAGGAAGCAGGATGCAAGAGGCAGGAAGCAGGATGCAAGAGGCAGGAGGCAGGGGAGCAGGGGAACAGAAGGGTGGGGGGCTCGCCGACCTGATGTCTGAGCCGCCCTCGCTCCCCCCCGACGTCCCCCAGGTCTTCCTCCCGCCGACCACGGCCTTCGAGTGGGCGCTGCGGAATTACGAGGGACGGAGTGGGCGACCGGTGCTGGTGCGGGAGCGGCGTCTGGTCTACACACCTCACCTGCTGGGCCTGGGCACGGTGCGGATGCTGGATCGAACGCGAGGTGTGGACCACCAGCAGGCGGTGGCGCGGCTGGTGCGGCCCGGCGAGGGACCTGCGATGGTAGACTGGGACGAGGGAGAGGCCGTGGTGAGCGAGGACGACCTTTCGCTGAGACCGCTGGGGGAGGGCTTCTACGCGCCCATGCCCTCGGTGCTGGCCCGCGCGCGCGACCTGAAGCGGCTGGAGAAGGACTTCGCCGATTACCTCTACCACGATGTATCCGTCACCGTGTGGCACAGCCCGGCGCTCAAGTTGTACGGGACGGTGGGGGAAAGCCGCCGTGACTTCCGCGTGCGCTGCCAGGAGGAAGCCCGCCGTAAGCGCGACGCCGAATTGAAGAAAGCCCACGCCCGCATGGACAGGCAGATGGCCCGCGTGCAAGAGAGAATCCGCCGCGAGAAGCGGGAACTGACCGAAGATCAGGAGGAACTGGATGCCCGCAAACGAGAGGAAATGCTGAGTTTGGGCGAATCGGCGCTCAACCTGTTCGCCGGGCGGCGGTCGTCGTCTATGCTCTCCCGCGCCAGCCGCAAGCGAACGCTGACCAGGAAGGCCAAGGCCGACGTCGAGGAGTCGCTGGACGCCATTGAGGACCTGGAGAAGCAACTGAAGGCGCTGGGGGAGGAATGGGAGGAGGAAGCGAACGAGGTCAACATCCGCTGGGCTGATACGTTGGAGGAGGTTGAGGAGGTGGAGATCGCCCCCCGCCGCGCCGACGTGGTGGTCGAGTTCTGCGGCCTGGCCTGGGTGCCGGCCTGGCAGGTGGCGCTGGAGGATGGGCAGCGTATTGACTTGCCGGCCCGCGAACCGGCTGGTTAGACAGGGTGAGGCAGCAGTCGGGATATATTGCATCACCTGCGTGTTGGACCCCGTGCGTGAGTTTCTGACCGAGACCTACGAGGAGCCAGCAAAGCAGGCGAAACCCTGCGCTTTCGAGGCTATCTCTTTGGAGTACGTCCATGCCGCTTAGGCAACTCTCGAGTTCCGATGCCGACCGGAAATGACGAGGCGGCCCCCAGAGAGGGGGGCCGCCTTTGTCGTGCGGCCGGTGCTACTCGAAGTCCGGTGCGTCCAACTCAGGCAACTCTCCCAACTCCGTCTCTAAGCCCTCCAGGGCGCGCAGTTCCCGGTAGGTCAGCGTCCACACGCTGGATTTGAATGCCTCCATCAACCCTCCCAGGAACAGTGCCGGTACCGCCACCACCAGGATGAAGATGGGGCCGCCGATCACGGCTGCCAGGATCCATGGCGCTGCCCCATTGAGGAACAGGCTAACCAGCCCGCCTATCAACAACGCCGGAACACCACCCAGCACCGCCCCCACGAGCACCAGCAGGATTGTGACGAGGATCATCACGATTATCCAGCCGAGGCCCAGGCCAACCATGATCAGCCACATGAGTGCCACGTCCTTCAGGTGCCGCCTCACGATGTCGTAGCCCCGGCGGATCGCTTCGATCACTCCCATCTCCTCCAGCGCGCACGCCCGGCGGAAGAAGTGCTTCAGCAGCGAGAGCACTACGCCGCCGACGATGGCCAGAAGGACGAGGAGGAAGAACGAGCCGATTGTGGCGACCGTGCCGATCACTCCAGCGGCCCTGTTGTCCGTCGCCCACAGCAGCAGCGGGGCAAGTGCCAGCGCGAACAGCAGGATGAACACTATCGCCACCGGCAGGCCGATCAGCAGGTCAATCAGGAAGAGCCGCAGCGCTGTGCGCGACCAGCCAGTTCGGAACCCCTGGCGCGCGCTGTGTTTCTCGCCCGTCTCCTCGTAATCGTCCACCATCCGTATCAGCGCCGTCTCTGCCACGTAGCGTGCCACCGCTGCCGCCACGGCCAGAAAGATGATCATGCACGCCAGCGCGACGCCAACGGTGACCAGGATGGCCACGACCTGCGGTGGAATCTCTGGTAGGGTGAACCTTCCGCCTGGTAGGGGGAAGTCTTCACCACTGACGTTGTACTGAACTTGACCCCCATTGTTGCCGCCGCCCCAGTGTGGTGTGGTCAGCGCCAGGATGATGCCGAAGATCCACAGCACCCGGTAGCGCCAGGTGATGTCCCAGGCTCGTTTCAAAACCTTTATATGATCCATCTCTATGCTCCTTTTCCTCGATTTCTCATGCCACCTCACTCCACGTGCTGAACAAAAGTCATCGCTTCGGTCAACACGAGAGCCAGTCCAGCCAGAACGTGGGCCAGCCAAGGGGCCACGATGTTGCCCGTGCGTTCGTGCCTGTAGGCTGCATCTCGGCCTCCACGGACGGGGATGGCACATCCCCTTTGAGCACACTTACCCCGTGTTTCCACGTAGACCCCTTCTTCCTTCGTTATCTGATTCGTTGCTGTCCTGGAATCCGTGTTCTCACAACCCAACTGGCCAGCCAACTCCAATAGAGCAAGCCAATCACGACCAGCAATACCAGATGCAACGTGAGGGTCCAGCCCAGCCCCCCCCCGCCGCTCAGCAGCCACAGCGCACTCCGCCCGATGTCGTTCAGACCCGCGTCTGAGAGAGTGAAGGCGTCGGTCAGCCACGCTCCTTGCTGCGAGGCGGGGAACAGCCCCGCTATCACCTCGCCCCCCAGGCCCATCCGCAGCGCAACCAGCACCACCCCGGCCACAATAAACATCGCCTGGATGAAAGCCCACGCGCCGAGCAGGCCCAGCGGCGCCAGCCGCCAGCCGGTCTCCAGCGCCCGCTGCGTGGCGGGCCGCTCTGGACGGCGCGGGAGTCGTAGTTTTACTTGTGCCACGAATCGCTCAGGCGGTGTGAGGCCCGCGGCCGCGGGGCTTTCCTGCAACAGCGCGGTCAGCGCCCCTAGCCTCTCCAATTCCGTGCGGCACGTCGCGCAGTGCGCCAGGTGGGCCTCTACCTGCCGCAATCGAAGTCCCCTCAACTCGCCGTCGTGGTACGCTCCCAGCCAGACTGTCACGTGTTCGGTCATAGCGCCTCCAAACAGGGAGCCAGCAACTCGCGCAGCCGGTTGCGGGCATAGTTCAGCCGCGACATCACTGTGCCGATGGGAATACCCAGCGTGTCGGCGATCTCCCGATACGAGAGCCCCTCATATTCCCGCAATACCAGCACCGCACGGCTGGCCGGCGGCAACGCCAGCACCGCCTGCCGCACTTGTTCGCCCCGCTCTTTCCCTTCCACCGTGGCCTCCGGCCCGTCCTGCGAAGCGACCGGCGGCAGCATGTCCACATTCACCGTCTCCCGTTCGCGGCGCAGCGCGTCCAGCGCGACGTTGGTGGCGATGCGATACACCCAGTTGCGGAAAGGTGATCGAGGCCGGTAACTGGGGAGATGCTGCCAGGCGCGGATGAAGGCCTCTTGTGCCGCGTCCTCTGCCAGGTTCGCGTCCTCACACATGCGGTACACCACGTTGACGACCCCTTCCCTGTGACGGCGGACCAATTCACCGAAGGCCCGCCTGTCTCCCTGCTGAGCCAGGGTGATCAGCCTGAGTTCGGTTTCTGCTGGCAGCGCTGGCCGGCTGTCCACTCCGCTGATTGTCCTTTCTACCTATTTAACGTCGTTGCCCGCGATTTTATTCGGAGGAATGAGGACTGGAAATTGCAATTCGGGTCAGGTGTAGTATACTGTGATGTGCTAAAAGGTGCGAGTTGAAGTCTGAGGGAGGGCAACCCTGATTCCTTTACGAGACACCATACCTACTCGCCGTTTCCCCATCGTCAACACGGCGATCATTGGTCTTAACGTGCTGGTCTTTCTGTTCGAGTCCATCTTGACCCCGGATCAACTGGATCAGGTCATCTGGCTGTGGGGGCTGGTGCCGGCCCATTTCTGGCATAGCGGGGGGCTGGGCCGCTGGTTACCTCTGTTCACCTCGGTGTTTATGCACGGCGGCTGGTGGCACCTGATATCCAACATGCTCGCCCTCTACATCTTCGGCGACAACGTCGAGGATCGCGCAGGGCCCTTCCGCTACCTGCTGTTCTACCTGTTCAGTGGCCTGGCGGCCAGCGCCGCCCACCTGGTGACCAACTCTGGCTCAACCGTCCCGACGGTGGGGGCCAGCGGGGCCATCGCGGGCGTGCTGGGGGCCTACCTGGTGCTCTATCCCA
>CAZZEX010000074.1:0-24608 GCA_964653285.1 uncultured Anaerolineales bacterium | reverse complement strand
TGCGTTCACTGACCCACCCCGCCGTCGCCTCCGCCCTCGTCGCGCTGGCGCTCACGGCTCTGCTGTACGGAGACGCGCTCACGCTCCCGCTGTTCTCCGACGACCTGGTCCAGATTCCATGGCTGGAATCCATCTCGTGGCACGAGTTGTGGTCCAGACCTAGTCCCTACGGCTACTACCGGCCCCTGTGGTACATCCTCTGGCGCTTGTGGGGCGGGCTCGTCGGCGGCCTGCACCCGTTGGGCCTGCACTTCCTCAACGTAGCCGCCCACTTCGCCGCCGCCTGGCTCGCCGGCCTGCTGGCCGCGACCTGGATACGACCGGGGGCAGGCAAGCCGCGCCCCTGCATTCCCGCCTGCCTGGCCACCGCACTGTTCGCCGCTTTCCCGTTCTCGCGCCAGGCCGTCGCCTGGCCCGGCGCAGTGTACAACCCGCTGGTCAGCGCAATGACGGCCGGAGCGCTGCTGGCTTACGACAGGGGCCGCCGGGGGCACGGGACGCGCTGGATCGGCCTGGCGCTCCTGCTTGCCGCGCTGGCACCGTTCAACTACGAGGCCGGCTTGCTGGTCGGACCTCTGGTCATATTGACCGAGGGAGTGGGCTGGCTGCAGCACCGCTGGTCACGCCGCTCCTGGTGGCCCCTGCCCTTCGCCTGCCTACTGCCGGTCACACTCGCGATTTGGCGCGCGATGCGTGGGACCGGAGTCACCGGCTTCGGCCTCACCCTACCCGATCTCCAGCGCAACGCAGGCTACCTGGTACAGGGCCTGATCTATCCCATGGCACCGTTGGCACAACGGTTGGCTGCGCGGCAGGGGCTCGATCCTGAACTAAGCCTGTGGCTCATCGCCTTGCCAACCCTGGCACTCCTGGCATGGAGCGGTCTGCGGCGGAACCAGGGACCGTTCTGGCTGGGAGCGGTCTGGTTCGCGCTCTTCGCCCTGCCCCCACTGGTCTCAATGGAGGCCGACTGGTTCGCGCTGGCCCCGCGCTTCCTGTACATGACGGCGGCCGGCGTCTCCCTGATGTGGGCGGCAGCCGTGAGCGCCTGGCTCACACCACTGCGATCCTCCTGGCATCCGCTGGTGGCCGGGACATTGCTGGCAGCGCTGCTGGCCCCGGCAATCGTCTTCGCCCGCGACGGCATGCGCCTGTATGAGATGGCCGGTGAAAGCCTACGGGACGCAGCGGAGGCCGCCACCCGCGAGCAGCCCCTGCTTCTGGTCAACCTGCCGATGCGGATCACGCCCCGCAGCCGTACCTATCCCCTGGGCTTCGAGGGCATCACCCCTCTACCTATGCGCGTCACCGCCGAAGGGCTCGTCTACGTCCACACTGGCATCCACGACGCAGCCGAGGCTGTCGCCTTTGGTATCGCCGCGACAGACGATCTGCCTGGCTACACCTACCAACTCTTCGGCCACCCGGTCGGCTGGGAGGAACTGGTGGCTACCGTTCGTCAAGCGCGCACCATCTACCTGGCCCGGTATGAGCCTGAGCGCATCCACCTGGCCGAGGCTGGGGTGTACCCCTACCCCGGCTCTCCCCCACGGGGGGAGAGAGAAGAGAGGGGAGAGGAACACCATGGTGAACCGCTGGCCCGGTTCGGGGACCGCGTGGCACTGCTGGACGCGGCCTGTACCTGCGATGAGACCGGGCAGGTACACCTCACCGCGTACTGGCAGGTCGAACCGGCTGTGAAGACAGACGCGACCGTGTTCGCGCACTTGCTCGGCCTAGATGGCACGCTGGTCGCGCAGGCCGACGGCTACCCGCTGCTGGGGATGCTCCCCTTCTGGCTGTGGGAACCTGGCGAGGTAGCGCGCGACGTGCGCCACTTCGACCCTGTGCCAGCCGGAGAGTACACCATCAGGCTGGGCATGTGGGAGTTGGCGACCGGGAAGCACTGGCCGGCGACGGGGTACCCGGATGGCATCGTGACCTTGCCCGTTCGCTGTCCATAACCTCTCTTTGACCCCTCTTTCAACGAATCAACGGGCGCAACGCAACGCCCACAGCCGCCCCAGCACCGCCTCCAGCCGAGCCGCCAGCAGGTCAGGCTTGCCGGTCGTCACGTCATCCTCGTTCTCGAAGACGACATACGGCACGCGGATGGACCGCACGATGAGGAAGTCTGCGTCGCCGGCGCTGAACGTGGCCCAATCGTCATCGTGGTAGAGCCGCGTCAGCACCTCGTCAGTCATAGCATGCTCCAAGGTACTGTCCGGCCGCCCAGGGTTAAACCGGTGACGATTCTTGCGCAGCGATTCTTCGAAAGGGATGTGCACATAGATGACGGCAGCCCGGCGAAGGAGATCGTCAGCCAAATGTCGAAACGCCCCCGTGTAGCCTCCGTGCTCGCTGCCCCGGGAGAATTCGATGACCGTCGTGGTATGGTCGTGATACACCGGGTCGTCACGCAGCCGCTTGTGATACCCCAGGCTAAGCCGCTCGATCAACAGATGCCAGAGGTAGGGATACTTGAAGCAGCCATCCACATCAGTGTGCAGCCGTGGCTGTCCCAGCCGCTTGCTCAGGATATGATCCTCCTCGAACCAGGTCCAAAGCATGAGGAAATCATCAAGAACGTCCTGGCGGGCAATATGGAACCTGCGCCGCCGAACGTCAGAGGGAGTGTGCACCAGAAAGTCAATGATCTCGCTCTTGCCAGCGGCTGGCCGGCCAATCAGAAGAAGAACGTCGAACGTGTCCCTGCCTATAGTGTCCCTCACTTGAGTCCGGAGTACAAGAAACTCTGGATGAAGCGTCGCTGGAAGATCAGGAACGTGATGAAGAGGGGAGCGGTAACCATCAGTGTCGCCGCCGTCAGCAGTGACCATTGGGCTCCGATCTCCCCCAACTGGGTGAAGCGCACCAGCCCCGTTGTCAGAGGGCGACTCTTGTCACTGTTGGTGATGATGAGCGGCCAGAGGAACTCGTTCCAGTGCCAACTGACCGAAGAAAGCCCAAAGGCCACCAGCGAGAGGATGGAGGGCGGCAGATAGATGTGGACCATTAACTGCCACCACGAGCATCCGTCTATGATACCTGCATCTACCAGATCGTGCGGCACTTCCAGGAACGCCTGACGCATCAAGAAAGTGCCAACTCGCTCCTCCTTATAGTAGGGGCGAACCCTCGTGGTCGCCCTCTTGGGCAGGTACGAGGCCTGCCCCTACCCCGATTTATTGAAAAGATACGTTGCTAGCTCGTGATTGTGGTGAGTCGGGTAAAGATTAATCAGAGTATATCGTAAAATCACAAGATTATAGCACAAAAACCTCTCAGCGCAACTTCCTGTCGTCGGCCAAAAAACGTTGCCCCTCGTGTTCTTCTTAACCCAACTGTAACCCCTCTGAAACACTCTTTGTGGATCACCTGTGGTATCTTTAGGCTGGGCTTGCCATAACTGAGCACACAACTGGATGAGGAGATATAGAGGTGCAGACAAAGATGCAAACGATGAATCGCCGCGAGTTCATGAAGTGCACTGGCGCTGCCTTGGCCTGGCTGGCGCTGCCGCGCATGCTCTTGCTTGCTGATCAACCGGCGTCCGAAGCGCCGCCCGCTTCACTAGGGCGCATCGCCACCTGGTGGCGCCAGGCCGTGCGCACTGAGCCCTCCCGGGGGGCCAAATGGACGGCGTGGAAGACGCGCGACGAAGTCATCCCGCTCTATGCCGCCGTCGTAGGCGAAGCACCCTGGCCCAGCAATCCTATCTGGTACCAGACCGACGGAGGTTTCATTCACAGCGGCTATACGCAGCCCGTGGAGAACACTCCCAGCGCCGAGGTCATCACCGAGGTGACCGAGCCGGGCTTCTGGGCCCAGGTTTGCGTGCCCATCGCTGAGGCCCGCGGGCGGCCCACCAGTCGCTATGCCAGGTTCAGACTCTACTACGGCACCGTCTACCGCGTCGTCGGCGCTACGGCGGATGCTGACGGCAACTGGTGGTATCAACTCAAGGAGGGCATCACCTACGCGCCCGGTTTCTACGTGCCGGCCTGGTCCGTGCGCCGCATCCCGCCTGAGGAACTGGCTCCCATCTCACCCGGCCGGACCGACAAATGGATCGAGATCAACATTGACGCCCAGATGCTTACCTGCTTCGAGGGAGAGACAGCCGTCCTCAGCACAGCGATCTCTTCGGGGGTGGCGGGGCTGGCAACGCCGCGCGGTGAGCACGGCGTGCTTTACAAGCGCCACACCAGACGCATGACTGGCGGGAGCGGAGAGAACCGCTATGACCTGCCGGGCGTTGCTTTTCCAGTCTATTTCACCCGGTCAACCGTCGCCATCCACGGTACCTACTGGCATAACGATTTCGGCCGGCGGCATAGCCACGGCTGCGTGAACGTGACCAACCAGGCCGCCCAGTGGATTTTCCGCTGGACCGACCCGGTGGTTCCCTACGGCGAATACCAGATAAGAACCGTACCCGAAGAAGCCGCGCGCGTCGTCGTCGTCTGAGCGACAGGAGGGACGCTATGAGCAATAATGATACATTCGATGTTCTCATCCTGATTGGCCGGCCAGCCTCCGGCAAGAGTGAGATCATTGACTTCCTGATGCACACTCCCCCTGACGTCCGGCGACGCCGGTACCGCGTCGCTGACATGGACATTCTTGATGACTTCCCCATGCTCTGGACCTGGTTCGAGGAGGATGACATCCTGAGCGGACGGCTAGGGCGGCCAAGACTGCACGCCGACACCGATGGTTACTTCAAGCACCGCTATCTCTGGCACCTATTGATCGAGCGGATTAGCCTGGAGTATCGCAAGCGGCTGCACAACGACCCGATGTATCATGACCATACCACGACGGTCGTCGAATTCGCCCGCGGCAGCGCACACGGAGGCTACATGGAGGCGTTTCGGCATTTGGCCGACGATCTCCTTCACCGGGCCGCCGTCGTCTACGTGCACGTCTCTTTTGAAGAATCACTGCGCAAGAACAGCCAGCGGTTTAACCCGGAGCGGCCGGATAGCATCCTGGAGCACACTGTGCCTGACGAGAAACTGACACGGCTCTACCGCGATGACGACTGGGCCACGCTCAGTGCCGGCGATTCAGACTCCCTCACCGTGCGGTCCACCCGTGTGCCATACGTCATCTTCGAGAACGAGGACGACGTGACTACCGACAAGCCCAACCTGTTGGCAGCCCGACTGGAGGCGGTGCTGGGGCGGCTGTGGGAGTTGCAGTACGCCCGCTGGGAGGAGCGTGTCAGCCCCGCCCTCTCGCCTCCCTGCTTTCCCGGATCTTAGCGTAGAAGCAGAGCATCACGCTGCCGTAGGTACGCTGGTCGAAGCGCACCAGGTGATCCAGCACCAGTTCCTCGTACTCCCGTGGATGGATCTGCGCGATGGCCCAACCATCGTCGGCCAGCCAGCCGGGGCGGGCGTCCAGCGCCTGCAACGTCCTCACCCACAGGCCTCGGTACTGCGGCGGCGCGATGTAGACGTAGTCAAACGCTTCCGCTGGCTTCACCCGGGGGGCCAGGAAACCAAACACATCGGCCCGCACCATCCGTGCCCCGGCCTCCAGCCGCGTGTGAGCCAGATTCTCACGAATCGTGCGTAGCGCGGGTGCCGCCCGCTCCACAAAGACGGCCCCCGCTGCTCCCCGGCTCAACGCCTCGATCCCGACCTGCCCGGTACCGGCGAAGAGGTCCAGGAAACGGCTGCCGATTACGTCGTTGCCAATGATGCTGAAAAGCGCCGATTTGGCCCGATCCGTGATGGGCCGCGTTCCCTTCCCGGGTACCGATTTCAGCCGATGCCCCTTGGCCCTACCTGCGATCACTCGCACACCGCCCCTCCTCTCCAAGCGCGCTCACAGGTATGACTATACAGCGAAGTGGGGAAGTAGACAAGTAGACAAGACCCCGGCGTACTTGCGTGCTTATGTCCTGGTTGACTTCCTTGAATTCGCACATTCGCGCCGTTCGTGATAAAATCCTGGGCGAGGATCATACAAATAAAGGAGCAGAGGAACCCAATGGCCATACCCGAGTTCATTCTGCGCAAACTCTTCGTCCATGAGAGCCTCCAGGTTGGCGAGGACGGCTTCTCCTTCGCCCTGCACAACACCTTCGCCCCCGGCACCATCACCGGCCTGGCGTTGAAAGTGGGTGGGCAGCCGGTGGCCCCGGAAGGAATCGTCCTGCAGGTCGAGGGCGAGCCACCCCGCGACGCCCGCGCCATCACTCCAGAGGCTCCCTTCCCGCTGCCGGTGGGGGTGGACCTCACCATCCAGGTGCGGGGAGCAGGCCTGGGCCAGGGCCGCCTCACTCTGCAGGCCGACACCCGCGAGGCGGGCCTGTTGGTCTTCACGGTGCAGGCGAGAAAGAGGGACAACAGCCGTCAGGCGCAGCGGCGCGCGCACCTGCCTCGCTTCCTCCGCCGTTCCCTGCGGGCTGAGGTAGAAGTGGACGCCGAGGCGGTGATCGGCGAGGTTCACCCCTACGTCTACGGCCACTTCGTCGAGCACCTGGAGCGGTGCGTTTACGGCGGCGTTTGGACCGGGGACGGCTCCCGCCTGCGGGAGGACACCCTGGCCCTGGTTCGCGCCCTGCGCCCGCCAGTGATCCGTTACCCCGGCGGCAACTTCGCCAGCGGCTATCACTGGGAGGACGGCATCGGCCCGCGCGAACAGCGCCCCCGTCGCTACGACGAGGCCTGGCAGGTGGGGGAGAGCAACCAGGTGGGAACCGACGAGTTCCTGGCCTTCTGCGCCGAGGTCGGCGCTGACCCCTTCCTGGTGGTCAACGACGGCTCCGGCACGCCGGAGGAGGCGACCCGCTGGGTGGCCTACTGCAACAACCCGCCGGAGACCGAACAGGGCCGCCGCCGCGCCGCCAACGGTCACCCCGAGCCCTCCACCATACGCTTGTGGGGGGTAGGCAACGAGGTCTGGGGCCGCTGGCAGATCGGCCACACCGACGCGGCCGGGTACGCGGCACGGCTACACCCCTTCGTGGTGGCGATGCGAGAGGCCGATCCAGGTATCCGCATCGTGGCCGTCGGCGACGGCCCGCTGACCGACGCTCCCGACGATCCGGCCCGGCAGTGGAACGAGACGGTGCTGCGGGAGGCAGGCGATCTCATAGACTACCTCTCGTTCCACATCTACCAGGCGGGGGAGGAGGGGTGGCGAGAGGACTACGACCTGGAAGCGCTCCACCACACCGTCTGTGCCGCGCCGCTGGACATGGAGGCGATCATCGGGCGGATGGCGGAGCAGATCAAGGCCCTGGCCCCCGGGCGGGATATCCGGGTGGCGCTGGACGAGTGGAATCTGTGGCTGCCGCCGCCGGAGGGAGCCGAGACGATGCACCGGGTGATCTACACCCTGCGGGACGCTCTCTACGCAGCGGGAGTGCTCAACGCCTTCCACCGGCAGTGCAACGAACTGACCCTGGCCAACCTGGCCCAACTGGTCAACGTCCTCCCTCTTATCGTCACCGACGAGCAACGCGCCTACGCCACGCCCATCTACTATCCCTTCCTGCTGTACCGGGAGATGGAGCGGCTATCGCTCCGGCTGCGGACGGACAGCCCGACGTTCGACAGCGAAGGGCTGGGGAATATCAAGCCGCACCGGTCCGTACCCTACCTGGACGTGACGGCAACGCGGGACGAGACAGGGCGGCGGCTGGTGCTGGGGATGGTCAACCGGCACCCCGATCGGACGGTGCGGGCCACAGTGGTTTTGCGGGGCTTTGAGCCACTGCAGCCGGTGCAGGCTCAGGTGCTCTCGGGCCCCGACCCGCTGGCGACCAACACCTTCGACGCGCCGGAGCGGGTGGGGGTAGGGGAGGCTCCGCTGCCCACCATCCAGGGCGACCGGTTCGTTTACCGCTTCCCGGCCTCCTCGGTGACCGTGCTGGTGCTGGCGGCTGGGGGGTGAGGTGCAGGGGGTCAAGAGGAGGTGAACCATGACGGAATCTCACCAACTGGCCGAAGCCAAGAAACGGGAGCAGCTACCAGCCGGCTGGCAGCACCAAACAGCCAGTCTAGGCTCGTACCAGGCCGTGGTGGATGAGGTCCTGGCCGAAATGAAGGAAAATCGGGTGATGGCCCGCATCTGGGCCCACGACTACACCGTCTGGAAGCCGGAACCCACGGAGGTCACCAATCGGCTGGGATGGCTGCACACGGCCGATAATCTACTCAAGAACGTCCCCCGCCTGGAGGGCCTGGCTGAGGCCGTGTGTGCCGACGGCTATACCCACGCTCTGCTCCTGGGAATGGGTGGCTCCAGCCTGGCCCCTCAAGTCTTCCGCAAGACCTTTGGTGTCCGCGATGGTTATCTCGACCTGGCTGTACTGGACAGCACCGACCCCGGCGTCGTGCTGGCCCACGCCGAGCGGCTTGACCCGGCCCACACCCTCTTCATCGTCGCCACCAAGTCGGGCACCACAGTGGAGACCCTCTCCTTCTTCAAGTTCTTCTATAACCGGGTGGCTGAAGCGGTAGGCGTGGACCGGGCCGGTGAACGCTTTATCGCCATCACCGACCCTAGCAGCAAACTGACCGACCTGGCCGAGCGCTACGGCTTCCGGGCCACCTTCCTCAACGACCCAAACATCGGCGGGCGGTACTCGGCCCTTTCCTACTTCGGGCTGGTCCCGGCGGCGCTGATTGGCGTGGATGTGAGCCGCCTGCTGGACCGCGCATTGGCAACGGCCTGTGACTGCGAGCCGCGCGTCACGACGGAGGACAACCCAGGTGCCTGGCTGGGGGCCATCCTGGGCGAAGTGGCGAAGGCCGGGCGGGACAAGGTAACGTTCGCCATTTCGCCAGCCATCGCCAGTTTCGGCGACTGGGTGGAACAACTGATCGCCGAGAGCACTGGCAAGGAGGACAAAGGAATCCTCCCGGCGGTGGGGGAGCCGTTAGGGCCGCCTGTCGTCTATGGCTGTGACCGGCTCTTCATCCACCTGCGGCTCGAGGGCAATGGGACCTACGACGTGGCTCTGTCTGTCTTGAAAGCGGCCGGGCACCCGGTGGTACGCCTGAACCTGCACGATTCCTACGACCTGGGCGGGCAGTTCTTCCTGTGGGAAATAGCCATCGCCGTGGCAGGCCACCGCCTGGGCATCAACCCCTTCAACCAGCCCAACGTCGAGGCGGCTAAGGTGCTGGCGCGCAAGATGGCGGCCGAATACAGGGAGAAAGGCGTGCTGCCCGCCACAATCCCGGCGCTGACCGGCGACGACATCACTGTCTACGGTGACGTGAAGGCCACCAGCCCGGTCGAAGCACTGGTCACCTTCCTCAACCAGACCCAACCGGGCGATTACGTCGCTTTGCAAGCCTACCTGCAGCCGACGGCCGAGACCGACGCGGCGCTGGCAGCGCTGCGCATCCACCTGCGTGACCAGTTCCGGCTGGCGACGACCGTTGGCTACGGGCCGCGCTTCCTGCACTCCACCGGCCAATTGCACAAGGGCGACGCCGGGCACGGCCTCTTCATCCAACTCACCGCCGACGACCCGCGCGATGCGCCTATCCCCGATGAAGCGGGATCGCCGGACTCGTCCATCACTTTCGGCGCGCTCAAAAGGGCCCAGGCCCTGGGCGACCGGCAGGCATTGCTGGATGCCGGGCGGCGGGTGATCCGTTTCCACCTGGGGGCGGACGTGGTTGGCGGGCTGAGGAAATTGAACACGGCTCTTTCGTGAGCGTGCAATGTTTGAGATATGAGTAAACAGCGCCTCCTGGACATCTCTGACATACTGGAGCGCATCCCTTCCGGCGAACGAACCGATGACGCGCGGGAACTCATCGAACGCGCATACGCCGTAGCCGAACGAGCGCACGCTGGCCAGACACGCAAGTCCGGTGAGCCCTACATTCAACATCCGTTGGCCGTGGCCCTCCTGCTGGCTGACATAGGAATGGACCCGGACACTATCGCCGCTGGCCTGCTGCACGACGTGGTCGAGGACTCGGATGTTGACCTGGAAAGGTTGCGGCAGGCATTCGGCCCTCACGTAGCCAGCCTGGTAGATGGCGTGACCAAACTGGAGCAGATTGAGGAGCAGATTGAACAGGAGCAAATTGACCGATTCGGCCAGAAGAGCGAGAGAGTACGCGGTGAGCAGGAATCCGAAAGCCTGCGCAAGATGTTCATCGCCATGGCGGAGGACATCCGCGTCATGATCATCAAACTGGCCGACCGCCTGCATAACATGCGCACGCTCGACCCTCTCTCACTGGAACGTCGCAAGGCATTTGCCCGCGAGACACTGGAAATCTTTGCCCCACTGGCCAACCGGCTGGGCGTGTGGCAATGGAAGTGGCAACTGGAAGACCTGAGCCTCCATTACCTGGACCCTATCACCTATGCCGAGATCGCATCCTTCATCCGAGAACGCCGCCCAGAACGCGAGGCCAGCATCCAGCGACACATCGAAACCCTCGAGCGGAAACTGGCCGAAGAAGGCATCGAGGCAAAGATCACCGGCCGGCCCAAACACATCCACAGCATCTACCGCAAAATGCAGCGCAAAGGCGTCCCCTTTCGACAGGTTTACGACGTTCGGGCCATCCGCGTGATCACCCAGACTGTTCCCGATTGCTACCGCATCCTGGGCATCGTGCACGGGTCGTGGAAACCCATCCCCGGCGAGTTCGACGACTACATTGCCACCCCAAAAGACAACATGTACCAGAGCCTGCACACAGCGGTCGTCGGCGACGACGGTAAGACGCTGGAGGTACAGATTCGCACCTGGGAGATGCATCACACTGCAGAATACGGCATCGCCGCTCATTGGCGCTACAAGGAGGGCGGCAAGCGGGACAAGGCCTTCGAGGCGAGAATTGCCTGGCTGCGCCTACTTATAGAATGGTGGAAAGAAACCACTGACGCCGACGAGTTCGTGGATGCGATGAAGACCGACATCTTCCAGGACCGGGTGTACACCTTTACCCCTAAAGGTAAGCTCATTGACCTGCCGATCGGCGCAACGCCGATTGACTTCGCCTACTACGTGCACACCGAGATCGGTCACCGCTGCCAAGGAGCCCGGGTCAATGGCAAACTGATCAGCCTGGATTACCAACTCAAGAACGGCGATCAGGTGGAGATCCTGACCGCCCGACGGGGAGGGCCCAGCCGCGATTGGCTGAACCCGGCCTTGGGTTACATCAAAACCAGTCGCGCTCGCGGCAAAATCCGCCAGTGGTTCCGTCGCCAGGATCGGGAACAGAACATCACTCAAGGACGGGAGATCGTCGAGCGCGAATTGAAACGCCTGGGGATGGAACATCTCGGCCATGAGGCCGTTGCCCGGCTCTTCAACTACGAGAAACCGGATGACTTTCACGCTGCCGTCGGCTTTGGGGACATCCACAGCCAGCAGATCGCCAGCAAAATCGCCGAAACGCGCCCGCGCGAGGAGGAGAGTCTCCCTTTCATACCCCCTCCTCCCGTGTCGACCATCGAGGGCATCCAGGTACAGGGCACCGGTGGGCTGCTGACCCGGTTGGCGCGCTGCTGCCATCCGCTGCCCGGGGACGACATCATCGGCTACGTCACCCGAGGGCGGGGTGTCACCATTCACCGCCGCGATTGCCCCAACATCTTGCGCCTGAGAGATACGGAGCGATTGATAGAGGTCAGTTGGGGCACCCGCCTACAGACCGTCCCGGTCACGACCCGCATCACGGCCTACGACCGCGCCAGGCTGCTCAGCGAAATCTCCAGCATCATCAGCGCCGAGGACATAAACATGTCGGGCGTCAACATGCCGATAAATAAGGGCCGGCGAAAAAACATCATCACGCTGTACATCACATTGGAAATCAGCCACATCGCCCAACTCAGCCGTGTGCTGAACAAGATTGAGCGGTTGCCCAACGTGATCGAAGCCCGGCGGCACACGGGATGAAACACGATTTTGACCAAAAGCCCGGCTTCTGGCAGAAGCCGGGCTGCTTACCTTACGAGCCGCAAGACGGGCCGTCAGTTACGGTTCCATCGGCACACGGTCGCGATACGTTCTGCGCTCCACCAAAACCTGTTGAGCCTCCAGCCACTCCTGGAATGCCTCGTTCCCCAGTTGCTCACGTAAAGCCTCATCCAGTTCATGCATCTCGTGGCCCACCACCTTGATGATGGTATACCACGTACCATCCTGACTCAACACCGGCTGACTGTGCTCCCCCACCCCCAGATTGAACGCCACGTCAGCCAACTCCGTCTCAAAGTGGGTTTTCAATATGCTTTTGGGGAACCAGCCTAACTCAGTGCCGTACCCGGTAACGTCCTCATCCTCCTCCAACTCATCCGCCAATGTCTGGATGTCTTCCCCGGCATCCAACCGGGCAGCCAGTTCATTCGCCACTTCCTCGCTATTCACGGCCAGGAGCCACAGTTTGACCTGATCGGCCATAACGGGGACCTCTGTCCCCATCTGCTCCTGCAACTTCTTAATGAACAGCGACGCCTCAATCCAGGAACGGTATTGCCGCTCCGAAATGTCCAATGGCTTTAAGGACTCGCTTAGATAAGTGTCGTACCGTTGACCGAAGTCCTGCTCGGTCATCGGAGTCGGTGTCGGAAGCGGGACAGAGGTCGGCGTAGGAGTGAGCACGCCCGTCGGCGTCAAAGGAGGCGTGACAGTCGGTGCTGGTGTGGGAGTAGCGGGATTCCGATCATACCCGAAGGACAGCTCAATCTCCCGCTGCAGTTCCTCTGGCCCAACGGTAATACCACGGCGCTCCGCCTCCTGGCGCACCAACTCCTCCTCGATCAACTGATTGAGAGTCTGCTCTCCAATGGCCGTGACGTTCGCTGACGATAACTGGGTCTGCAAGTCACGCACGTTTTTCTGGATATATTCCAGATAGGATTGTGCACGCGAGTCTGTCGGATCAATGGCCTGTTGCTGATAAAGCCAGTACTGGAGTTCATTGTTCATCCGCATCCGCATGAAGCGCACCCGAGCCTGAAACTCGGCCGTCGTGATAGGAGTACCCCCCACAATGGCGACCGGTTCGCGGGTCTTGATGACCTTTTCGACGATAAAGCCGTAGGCCAGAACACCCACAACCGCGACCCCCACAACAGCCACGCCCCAGATGAGAAACCTCTCCATACGTCCCTCTCTCTCCAGGCGGGAGCGTTGCTTGCGCGTCAGTTCCTTTGGTGCATGCTTCTTAACTTTCTTTGTCATCCCGTCATCTCACATGGCTGCCAGCCATTAGCCATTAGCCGCTAGCCGGTGACACAAATAGACAAGGCCGTTAGCCAGAAGCCACTGGTCACCAACGGCTGACTGCTGACTGCTAACCGCCGACTACGCACTAGCGGGAGCGCGTAGACTCCACCACGAACGGCAGCAACGCCAGATGACGGGCACGCTTGATCGCCACAGAGAGTTGACGCTGGTGCTTGGCACACGTTCCCGTCCGCCGCCGCGGCTTGATTTTCCCACGATCGGTCAGAAAGTTCCGCAGCACGTCCGTCTGCTTGTAGTCAATGCGAGCGATCTTTTCCTCACAGAAAACGCACTTTTTGCGTCGCCTCCCGAACCGACGAGGGCTGCGCTGTCGGTCATGTGCTCCTCGTCGGCGACGTTCCCTTGTCGAGTGCGTTGAGTACCTTGCCTGCATATCCTCATTTCCCTGTTCTGCCAACGATTCAACCTCCCTGGCTGGTAGACCAGTGACCAGTTTCCCGATCTACCAATTAGTTAGAATGAGAATTCCTCCTCACCTTCGTCAGCGGCCTCTCTGGCCTCCAAAGCAACACAGCGGCCGCCCAACAAGATCATTTCGTTAGCCACCAACTCAGTGCGGAAGCGCCTCTTTCCCTCACGATCCTCCCAACTGCGCGTCTGCAAGCGCCCCTCGACGTACACCTGCTGCCCTTTGCGGAGATGCTGCTTACAAATCTCAGCCAGATTGCCCCACGCTACCACGTTGAACCACTCGGTCTCCTCGTGATACTCGCCCTCCGAGTTCGTCCAACTGCGCGAGGTGGCGATACTGAACGACGTCACCGGCCTTCCGCTGGACGTGTAACGCATCTCGGGATCGCGCCCCACGTTGCCAATCACCATCACCTTGTTCAGACCCCTCGACATAGCGCTCTTACTCCCTGCAACTCACGACGCCTACATCACGTGGCAACTGACTCAAGTGGGTTCTCATGGGTTCTCAAGTGGATTGGTCTCCTCACTCAACGCGCACGACCAGGTGACGCATGACCTGTTCAGTTAGCCCGAGGCCACGCTCCAACCCAGCCACACCCTGAGGTTCCAGTTCAAGCCGTATCAACACATACTGGCCTTCCCATTGCTTCTGAATGGGATAGGCCAGCCGACGCAACCCCCAGGGCTCGACTTCCGTGACCGCACCGCCGCTACGCTCGACCAAACCCTTGACTGTCTCAACAACAGCGGTCAGGTCATCTCCGTCCACCTCTGGGTGAACGATGAAGATTAACTCGTAACTGCGCACTAGACGGTACACCTCCTTTCCACGGGATTGCCCCCAGACCCGCCGCCGGGAGCGGAAAGCCCGCCTACAGGCGCGCAACGGGCGGTATCATAACACAAAGACGCACATTTGACAAGTAAACTCCCAATTCCGCCTCCCTTACGTGACCTCGTATCTGGCAATGGCCGCGGCGATGAAAGCCTTAAAAATAGGATGAGGCCGGGTAGGACGGGACTTGAACTCGGGGTGAAACTGACTGCCCAACATAAAGGGATGATCGGCCAATTCGGCGACCTCGACCAGTTGCCCGTCGGGCGAAAGCCCGCTGAACACGAGCCCCGCCTCTGCCAGCAGGTCACGGTAGGCGTTGTTCACCTCGAAGCGGTGACGATGCCGTTCCTGGACCTCAGACACACCGTAGGCCATAGCCGCTTTCGTCCCGGGCACCAAGTGGCAGGGATACAAGCCCAACCGCATCGTGCCGCCCATATCCACGATCGTTCGCTGCTCAGGCATCAGGTCAATCACAGGATACCTGGTGTGGGGGTCAAACTCGGTGCTGTTCGGCTCCTCGCTGTCCACGGCGTGACGGGCCAGTTCAACGATCATCACCTGCAGGCCCAGGCACAGCCCCAGGTAGGGGACCCTGCTCTCCCGCGCCCAACGCGCCGCGGCGATCTTACCCTCAATGCCCCGTTCGCCAAAGCCACCTGGCACAACCATGCCGACCACCTCTTCCAGTTCATCCCAGCCCCGACCACGCTCCAGTGCTTCAGAACTGACATAGTGCACGTCAACATCCCACCCGTGTGCCAGGGCTGCGTGATACAACGCCTCTCGCACACTGATGTAGGCGTCATGCAGTTCGACGTATTTGCCGACGATGGCGACGGGCAGCGAGGGCTTGGGAGCATAGACGCGGTCTACGATCTCGCGCCACTCCCTCAGGTCAGGGGTTCCCTCCTTCAACCCCAGCCGTTCGACGACGAAGTCGCCCAGCCTGGCATCCTCCAGGAGCAGCGGTATCTCGTACAGCACCGGCGTGGTCACCAGCGGGATGACGGCTCGCCGTTCGACGTTGCAGAAAAGCGCGATCTTATCACACAATGCATCATCCACCGGATAGTCAGCGCGGGCGATGATGACGTCGGGCTGGATGCCGATGGAGCGCAGCTCGCGCACGCTGTGCTGCGTGGGCTTGGTTTTCAACTCCCCAGTGGCACCGATATGGGGCAGGAACGTGACGTGGATGTAGAGCGTGTTCTCGAGCCCCACGTCCCGGCGCATCTGCCGCAACGCCTCCAGGAAGGGCAACCCCTCAATGTCGCCGACCGTGCCACCGACTTCGACGATTACCACCTCAGCCCCGCTCCGCTCGCCGACCAACGCGATACGGCGCTTGATCTCGTCGGTGATGTGCGGGATAACCTGGATGGTGCCCCCCAGAAAGTCGCCCCGCCGCTCCTGGGCGATGATCTCCGCGTAGACCTGACCAGTCGTGACGTTGCTGGCGCGGGTGAGGTTCTCGTCAACGAAACGCTCATAGTGCCCCAGGTCCAAATCGGTCTCAGCCCCATCGTCGGTGACGTAGACCTCACCGTGCTGGTAGGGCGACATCGTCCCCGGGTCCACGTTGATGTAGGGATCGAGTTTCTGGATGGAGACGCGCACACCCCGCGCCTTCAACACCCGCCCGACGGAGGCTGCCGTCACCCCTTTGCCCACGCTGCTGATCACCCCACCGGTACAGAAAATGTACTTACGCATACCACCTCACCTGGCGCTCAAGGGAAGTGGGGAGGGTCGCTCGGGGGCGGCCCTCCCCACATAGACTTTTCTCAGGTATTGACTATATCACAAGTCCGTGGTAGTGTCAAATATACCAAACACGCTTTACGCTTCACATCCCCGGATGCAGTCCCACGCAGCCTGGACCGTCGCCAGATCCTCTGGTAGCTCCGGCACTTCCCCGTAGTGTACGGCGACGTAGGCTTCGGTGATCCACATCACCTCGTCACGGCTGCCGGGGAAGGCTTGCTCAAGAGCCGGCAGGTACTCGTAGGGTGTCTCGTAGGCGGCACGAGGGTAGCCCTGCTCTGCGGCCAACGCGCCCATGTGGGCGTAGATGCGGCGGACGGTCCAGGCAGCGAAGAGCCGGCCCAGGAGAACACTGCTCAACCCGGCGGTCGCCTGGCCCAGCCGGCGGCGTCCGTGCCGCAGCAGGTCGCGCAGGCGGCGACGCAGATGCGCTCCCTCCCACACCGATTCCCGCTCCTCGTCGCGTCGCTGCCCGGCCCGCGCACGCAGCCGGCGGAGTGAGATGGCTACCAGCAGCAGCAAGAGCAGTACGCCAAGAATGACGCCAACTGTCCTGACCAGCGCCAGTTGCTCGGCCGTGAAGGGTAGCTGTCGGGGTTGCACCTGCGGCTCAGGCAGGAGAAGCAGGGCCAACCTTCGCCTGATTTCTTCCAGGTTGATCTCCCCGAAGAAGAAATGCAAAACGGCCAGTAACAGCGTAACTACGATATGCGCAACCCACGCCAGGACGTAGGCCACGCCGGTGAAGACCATGCGCAGCACCTCCAACGCTGGCGTGACGAAAAGGCCGAGGTTCTCGCCAGTTAATAAGGCTGCCACGCCGGCCGCCAGTAGAAGGACAGTCAGGCTGGTAGTCACCAGTGTTACCAACCAGCCGAGGCCGAACGGCGACTGGCTACTCCCATATCGCTGTCCCACCTCCTCAGCCCGCGCTAGCGCGATCCCCAGCAGGCTGGCGAAGAAAAATACGAACACGAAGTGATAGTGCGGCCAGGGGAGGATGGTGCCGCCCAGCACTGTGGTGATGGCGAGCAGCATCAGCCCCAGGCGAAAGCGAAAAGTGACGCTCTCGCTGTCGAGCCGGCGCTGGGCCAGCACCAACCCCCGCCACCACAGGAACAGTACCAGCAGGAAGACGATCACATCGTGCGATAGGTCCTCGTGTGACAGATTCGCCTGTTGCAGGTTGCCGAAGACGCCAACCAGCCAGGTGGGATCCAAAAGGCGCGTTTGAGCGTGCAGTAACTGGTGGATGGTCAGCAGGCCACTCAATAGCATCCCCAGCCCCAGCAGGCCAGAACGAAGAGCAGAACGAAAAGGCAACCATAGAGCCAGGCGGGCCAGGTAATGCACTGCCAGCACCGCGCCGATGAAAACGGCCATGACCAGCAATGGCCGGACCGGGATGATGGGTGAAAGCAACGCCGCGAAGAGAGGCGTGATGACGCAGACATCCATCGTCCCCAAAGCGAGGAATATCAACTCGCGGCGGACGTGGGCACGAAACCTATCCAACATCTACCTCCCGATCTCCCCCCCAACAGGGGGGGGAGGGGGGGCTAACCCCGCAGCCTGCAGCGCCGCCGTTACATCGTAAGGCCCCCGGCCAAAACGTCGAAAGGCCAACGTGGAGGAGGGCAGGTGATAGGTGGTGACCCCATTCAGTTGCGGTGGCGGTTCTTCGGCCAACGTGACTAACGCCACCCGCCTCCCGGCACCTCGAAGATGCAGCATCGTCGCCGCCAACTCGTCGGTTACAATGGCCGTCACCACAACCAGCGTGGCACCCCAGGGCAACCGAGGGCTCTCCCGACGCAGCAGTTCCTGGATGGACGAGGTGGCGAAACTGGTCACGCCGGCCAGCGCCTCCAGGATGGCAACCAGTTGGCCCGGGGAACGCCCTACCGGCACACGGATAGGCTGATCGGAGAGCGGCATACAGCCGTTGGCGACCAGTCCCACCTTGTACTTCTGCCCCACGGCCCAGGTGGTGATGGAGCCTGCCACGCTGATAGTGCGCTCCAGTAGTTCTGGAATGACGCCCTGCCAATGGTGCTCAAACGTGGCAACGTTCAGCAGGATGACCAGGCTGAGCGTGGTGGTCGGTTCGCAAACCCGCACCTGCAACTCGCCCCGATGGGCCGTGGCCTTCCAGTGAATATAGCGCAGGTCGTCCTCGGGGTGATAGTCGCGGATGCCGATGGTGCGCAGAGGGTCCTCCAGCAGGCGACGGTGGGCCTTTCGCTCGCCGAACGGTTCCTTCGATGGCAATCCCAGGTCCTCCAGCGGCCACAGGCGCGGGTAGACGACCAGCCGGTCGTGGCTCTTACGGCTCTCCTGCGCCTCAAAGAGGGTAAAGACGTCGCCTGACCTGAGATGCACCGGCCCCAACGTGTAGACGCCCCGTGCAGTACACTCCAGTTCATACTGCCGGCTGACACGCTCGTACCAGCGCAAGGAGAGCACGGTATCAAGCGTGCCGATCTGGGGGATGTGGGTCGGCATGAGCACGCCCCGCACCAGGGGCATCGCCATCGGCACCTCGTCGCTGACCTCCAGCCAGGTCAAGGGCAGGAGCTTGCGGTTGGTGACACGCACCGTCATCTCGAACGTCTCGCCGGGGAAAGCGCATCGCTTGTCGAATCGCCGTTCGTACTCGACATGGTGCAGCGAGGTGCGCTTCCACCACCAGGCGAAGGGAATGACGGTCAACAGGCAGGCGGCCAGGACGAAGAGAGCACGCTGGTGAATAACCAGCCCGGCGACAATGAGCAGCACCGCCATCTCGAACCAGACGGGGCTGAACTGGGCATGGCGCTCGTCCGTCCGTTCCTCTGTCCTGCGCTCTGCGGATTCCACATTCATTCAGCCCAACGACTAACGGCTAAACACTCTCCACGGGCACCGGCACCGTCTCAATCACGTCCATCAGCACGTCAGCCAGCCGGCGACCCCGCAGCCGGGTTGCGGGGCTGATGAGGATGCGATGGGTGAGGACGTAGGGGGCCAACAGCTTGACGTCGTCGGGCAGGACGTACTCGCGCCCACGGATGGCAGCCAATGCCTGAGCACACTTGTACAGCGAGAGCGTCCCACGCGGGCTGACCCCCAACTGAATGTCCTGATGATCCCGCGTGGCACGGGCGACACTCACGACGTAACCGCGCACCGACTCCTCGACCCGCACCTCCCGCACCTGTCGCTGCATATCAATCAGCTCGTCAGGAGTAGTGACAGAGTCCAGTTCCTCCAGCGGGTCATCTCGCTCGAAGCGGAGCAAGATAGCGTGCTCCTCTTCCTCTGTCGGGTAACCGATGAGAAGTTTGATCAGGAAGCGGTCAACCTGAGCCTCCGGCAGGGGGAAGGTGCCCTCCAGTTCAATCGGATTCTGGGTGGCCAGCACCAGGAAAGGACGGGGCAGGGGGTAGGTCTCGCCGTCTACGGTGATCTGCCGTTCCTGCATGGCCTCCAGCAGAGCCGACTGGGTGCGCGGCGTGGCGCGGTTGATCTCGTCGGCCAGCACGACCTGCGATATCACTGGACCAGGACGAAACACGAACTCCTGCGTCTTCTGGTTGAAGTAGTTGATACCGGTGACATCGGAGGGCAGCAAATCGGGGGTGAACTGAATGCGGCGGAAGGCGCAGCCCAGGCTAGCAGCGAGCGACCTCGCCAGCGTGGTCTTGCCGATGCCAGGCACGTCCTCGATGAGGATGTGCCCTTCGCAAAGGACGGCAACCAGCGCCAGGTCAATCACCTCGTCCCTACCGACAATGACTTTCTGGACATTCTCGCGTACACGGGCGACGACTTCGGCAATCATTTGGGCCTCCTAATCTTAGCCGTTAGCAGTCAGCAGTTAGCAGGGACTGGCAATTGGAATACCTCCAAGCGAGCCAACCGGTTCGGTCCGGCAGCCCTTGCATCAGAGACAAGTATAACACAAAACAGGCACAGGCGGTACTTGCCCCCCGTCCTTCCGCCCTGGCGCAATCCATCCGTCCACAGAATCAAGGTGTTACCCTGGTCAGGCGACCGGGCTCCCTTCCCGTCACGAACAGGAAGGTTCTCTGTTCCTAGTCGGACTTAACGGCGGCAAAGATGGCTCCGCCGCTGGCTGCCAGTCCAGAGCCGATGGCCATGCCACATATCACGCCTGGAATGGCAAACATTTTCGGATCCATGCCCATCTCGGTTAACTGCTGCATCTGCTGGGGATCCAGGCCTGGATAACCCAATCCTCGCGCCAGTCGGATGGACATGATGACGTAACCGATCACTCCACTGATCGTCCCGCTGATCAGTCCGGCGATGGCGCCCGCCCCGGCTCCCTTGCCAGGAGTGCGTGGCATGGCCAGGAAGAGCCCGGCCAACACTCCGATGCCGACGTATATCAGCATGTCCACCCCACAGACAACGTATACCAAGCCTCCTGGTGGCAAGAACTGATTTATCACTGTCACCACCAACAAGACGACTGTGCCAATCAGTCCTGCTTTCAGTCCTGCTTTTCCAGCCACGAATAGCCTCCTTTCGAGTGTTTTGAGTGAATCTCAGTCTGTTTCGATTTCGACCACCGCCGTCATGCCCCAGCGGAGCTCCGGCGCGGTCTCGTCCAGTTCGATGGTGACGGGATAGGTCACGTCGCCCCGGTAGTCCACGGACTGCAGACCAATGCGTGCCACGTGTCCCCTCAACTGCAAGTCGGGCAGCGCGTCCACCGTCACTACCGCCGCCTGTCCTTCGGCCACCCGCGCCACGTCCAGTTCCGTCAGGTCAACGGTGTGCGCCTGGAGCCGATCGAGCGTCGCCAGTACAAGTACCACCTCGCTGGACACCACCGCGTCACCCGGATCGACGTTGACCTCTACTACAACGCCAGCGAAGGGGGCGACCAACCTGGCCTGCTCCAGGTCGCTGTTCGCCTCCTCCAGGCTAAGTTCTTTCGCCTCCACGTCCAGTTGCGCTGCCTCTATGTCCTCTTGCGCCGCCTTCACGTCTAGTGGGTCCGCTCCCTCCAGGAGCCGCTCGAGGGCATCCTCGGCCTCCCGGTAGGACTGCCGGGCCCGATCTACCGCGTTGCGGGCATCCTGCAATTGCGAGTCCCCTTGCTGGTGGATGCGATCCAGGTTTAGCTTCGCATCGTCCAGCCGCTCCTGCGCCTGGTCCACGAGCCAGTAGTCCGGCTCTTTACCTGACTCGTACATATCCAGGCACGCCTCATACTTGTGTTGCACGTCCTCGAAGACCTTCTGAGCGTCCTCCAGCGTCTCGTTGAGCAGCGTGCTGTTAAGCACGGCGGTAAGGTCCAGTTGGGCGGCCTTTAGCGCGGCGGCCGCCTGGTCCACGGCGTGCTCGGCCTGCCGAATGTCCGCCTCGTCCGGAGGCTCCTGGAGCTGTCTCAGTCTCAGTTGGGCCTGGCTCAGACCCACTTGAGCCTGGCTGAGGCTGAGTTCCGCCTGGGCCACCGCCCACTCCAGGTCGGTCGTCTCAAGGCGAACCAGCACGTCGCCCTCGGACACGACATCCCCCTCCTGCATCAGCACCTCGGCCACTTCGCCGGTCACGTCGAAGCGCAGTTCACTCCAGCGAGCCGGCTCAATGACTGCCTCGGCGACTACCTTGCCGTCGGCATCCGAGGCCACCACCGGCACATCCTCAGCCGGCACGGTCTCAGTTGCAGCTGACCCGCTACACCCTGCCAGCAACCCGACGATGACCAACGTCAACACTCCGATTAATAGCTGTCTCTTTCGCATTTCTGCCTCCTCGTTCGTGATTCGCAAATTCGTAGATTCGTAGATTCGCTGATTCGCCGATTCGCTGATTCGCTGATCCGTCATTCGTAGGCCAATGCTTCCCGCACGCTGACCTGCGTCGCTCGCAGCGCCGGCCACAGGCTCGCCAGCGCCGAAAGCAGCACCACAATCGCCAGCCAACCCACCACCCCGCCTGTGGAGTAGTCAAAGTCGAGCGGTATGTGGAACAGCGTGTTACTAACCAGGTTATTGAAGGCCAACGCCCCGGGGAAACTGAGCGGCACGGCGAGCAGCCAACTCAACACACCCAGCAGCACCCCTTCGGCGATGAAAATCCCGATGATGGCGACCGAACTGGCACCGATGGCGCGCATCACGCCGATCTCCCGCCCCCGCTCGACCACGTTAATCGTCATAGTGCTCATCAGACCAACGCCGCCCACTATCGCCGCCAGTATCGCCATCGCCAGCATAAGATAGATAATGGCGTTAAACACCAACTTGTTCGTTTGTCTCACTTCGGCGATGCTTTGAAGAATCGCCGGTTCTATACGCCGTCCGTTGTAGGCTTCGCGCAGGTCGTTGACCAACCGCTGGTGCGTCGCGGGATCGTGCTCCTCGGACGTCACCACCACCAGCCCTCCCCGGTCGAAATTGCCGGTCTCCCGCGCCAGCGCGTTGAAGGAGGCGAAGTTATCCCGCTGCAGGTTGTTGACGTTGAGGATCAGACCCACCACCGTCCAGGTTGATTCTCGTTCGCCGATGGTCAACGTGATCACGTCACCGACCCAGAATCCCTCGTCGGCAGCGATCTTGCTGTTGAGCAGGATGGCGCGGCCGTCCTCGGGCAGCAACGCGCGGCCGCTGACGACGCGCGGGTTGAACATCTCGGAATCCGCCGGTATGCCCCAGATTCCCACGTCGAGTTCCTCGCCACTCGGCAATGCCAACTGTCCATCCCGCCTGTCCCATACTTCTGCCCCGGTCACACCGGGGACGCGCTTGGTCACGTCAACCAGTTGCGCCACGCGATAGGGACGTCGGAATGCAATCAGCACGTCGAAGCCGAAATCGTCGAGCAACACCTCAAGGGTGTTGTTAAACGAGGTCCCCACGCTCATCACCACGACAAACATCACGCCGCCAAGCACCAGCGTGAGCATCGTCAGCGCGACGCGCGTCTTGCGCCGGAAGGTATTGCGCAGGCTGAGCGCCAGCGGACGCGGCAACCGGCGGATCCGCCCCACCAACCGGTCGAGCCAGTTGCGTCCAAACCCGGCCCCCAGGCCGTAGTTGCTGATAGCCTGGTGCGGCGTGATGCGCGCGCCGCCGATCACCGGGACCAGCGCCGCCAGCAGCGGCACGACCAGTCCCACCGCAACCTGGATACCCACCGCAGCCGGCATCAGGCGGAACGTGCCGGCGGTGACGTTAAACACGTCGAGCAGCACGCTCGCCAGCAGGTAGGCGGCGATGGCCCCCGTCGGCACAGCCAGCAACAAAGAAAGCAGCCCGTAGACCAACGCCATCGTCAGGTAGACGCGCATCACGCGCCACCCGGTCGCGCCAACCACTTTCATCACCCCAATCTGCCACACCTGCTGCGCGACGGTGGCGTTCATCATGTTGACGATCAGGAATCCGCTCAACACCAGCGACAGCCCCCCTAATACCGTCAAAATGAGCCCCACGGCGTCTATGACCTCTTGCGCGTCGTGGACTTCGGGATCGGTGACGGTATACCTGCCTACCCCCAGCCCCATACGCTCTAGCCGGTGCTGGAGCCGCTCGCCGGCCGCGTTTGCACCGTCTTCGCTGAACGACTCCAGGCGAACATAGAGCCGGTTGAAGCCTTCTTCCCCGCCGGTCAGCCAGGCAAACGTCTCCGGCGTGACGAGGAATCTGGCGTAGTCCAGTGGAGGGGGGCCAGCCTGGGGGTGGCGCGCGATACCCACGACCGGCATCTGTCGCCCGTGTCCCTCAAACTCGACGACGACCGTCGCACCTATGGGAACATTAAAGTGGCGCGACGTCATCCGCTCTACCGCCACCGCGTGCCGGGTACGCGAACTGCCCGGCCATTCACCCTCCAGCAACTCGACCAGGTTCAAGTGTTGCGCCTCGTAGTCGGCGCGGGCAATGATGATCCCGTCCTGCCAATCCGTCTCACCCTCTGACTTCCAGTGGATGAGGGCCGCAGCCACGCCTTCCGCGTCAACGACGCCCGGCTGGCGCAGTATCATCTCGACGACCTCCTGATCGAACAAATTGGTATAGAAAGTAAGATGGGCGGGGACGCTGGCCTGATGACTTTCCGTTATCCGGGTGGTCAGCACGCCGGACACACCGTAGACAAATCCGAGGGCAAACACACCCACGGCCGTGGAAAACACCACCAGGAACGTGCGGAACTTGTTGCGCCACATATCGCGCCAGACTTTGCGCCAGATGATGCTCATGGAATTACTCCGGTAGGTAGATGAGTAGACAAGTACATAAGTAGACAGTATCTTTTCAAGTATCATCTCAATAAGTTGGGGCAGGTCTGTTGGTGATGGTGAAATGCCTACCC
>CAZZEX010000073.1:0-24855 GCA_964653285.1 uncultured Anaerolineales bacterium | reverse complement strand
TACCTTGTTTAGCACAAGTCAAAACCCTCTTGGTTCTGGCTTGTCCAGGTTAGGTGACTCAGTAGCATTTGCAATAGGCATAATCATCATCGGGCGGGTTTCTCAAGGCAGACTTGGAGAATACGGCTTTGCTCTGGCAAGACGAAACCTGAAACTCAAGGTCAGCATAGCCTCAGGAGTAATGCTGGGTTTGACCGGCGGGCTACTTGATCATCTTCCCGAAGTAATAGCGGGGGACTCAATTCAACCTGCATATCCGTATCCCCTTACTTTAGTCAATGTGCTGGGAATGATGTCTTTCCAGTGGATTTTTGTCGGCATATTTGAAGAGACCATAACCAGAGGATTGGTACAGACACATCTAATGAACGAACTGAAGGGAAGCGTTAGCATACTCAAATGGGATTTTCATATTGGCACAGTGATTACAGCGGTTATATTTGGAGTGGGACACTTTGGTCCTCATATCTTTTTCGGCGGTTCTTGGCTTTCCCTTGTTCCACATCTTGTTTTTGCCACGCTATATGGTCTTTGTTCGAGTTACATCTACCAAGAAACCAAGAGCTTAGCCGGTCCTATTCTGATGCACAACGTAGTTGATGGGCTTTTGTACAGTATTGATTGTTTGTGCTATTAGGTATAAAATGCGACCGCCTGTGTCACACGGCATAACACGGGCTTCGCGGCTCACTTCGTTCACCAAAACCGTCCACGAGCGGCTTTGCAAAGCTAGGAGACGATGGGCGATGACAAAGCGGCAAGCAAGCGGGCGCGGGCGCGCCATCCTGCGCAATTCGTTGGAAATTGTTCTGCCAGCCATCCCATTCGGCGCGGGCGTCGGTTACGCGACCGGGGACTACCGGGCTTCGGTTATCACCGGTCTGGCCATCAGCGGTGCAATCTCCGCCCTCTACGAGTTGGATCAGGCATTCCTGCACCCCCGGCTGGAGAGCCTGCCCCGTGACTGGCAGTTGGGCCTGGAGATCACCTTCTCGCTGTTCGAACATATCCTGGGCGCGTTGCTGGCCCTGTTTGCCTGCAGCCGCATTTTCGGCTTCGTCGTTGAAGCCTCCACAGCCTGGATCGTCGCGTGGATGATCTTCGTCGGGTTCCTGGTCATCCACTCGGCCGGCTACGCGCTGCGCTTCTACCGCGAGTTGAAGGAAAGGGAGCTGCTGGAAGGGCGACTGCGGGCGCTGGCGGCCCAGGCGGAACTGAAGGCGCTCAAGGCACAGATCAACCCCCACTTTCTCTTCAACACGCTCAATACCATCGCTGAACTGGTCCATGCCGACCCTGCGCAGGCCGAGGCGACGGTCGAACGGCTGGCCGAGATGTTCCGTTACGTGCTGACCGGCACGGAGCGGGGGCTGGTGCCGCTGCAGGAGGAACTGGCCTTCGTAGACGACTATCTGGAGATCGAGCAGGCCCGCTTTGGCGAGCGGCTGCGTCTCACCCGCGAGGTCGCCCCGGAGGCGCTATCCGTGCCTGTGCCCGGCCTGATTCTCCAGCCACTGGTGGAGAACGCGGTCCGGCACGGCCAGGGGGCCGACGGCAGCGTGGACCTGACTATCCGCGTTCGACCCCACGGCAACGAGGTGCTGATCGTCATCGCCGACCAGGGGCCGGGCTTGCACCCTCCTCCCCACGGGGGGAGGGCCGGGGAGGGGGGCCTCGGCCTGCGCAACGTGGACGAGCGGCTGCGCAAGACCTACGGGGAGGGGTATGCGCTGGAGAGCACAGCCAATGAGCCGCAGGGCACTGTCGTCACGGTGCGCATACCGGTGTAAGAGTGTGGGGGTGTGGGAGGTGTCTAGATGGCATTGGTGAGGCACTTTAAGGAGTTGCGCGTGTATCAACAGGCGTTTGCGGCGGCGACGCGCGTCTATAGGTTGTCGAAGCGATGGCCGAAGGAGGAACGGTATTCACTCACCGACCAGATTCGCCGCTCATCCCGGTCAGTCTGCGCTAACATAGCGGAGGCGTGGCGAAAGCGTCGCTACCTGCTACCCCCTACGCCCCCCACACTCCCACACCCCCATACTCCACCGCGGAGGTGGATAATGACTGATACTCCCTTCGGCACCGGCCGTTACGTGAACGCGGCCGGCTTCCGCCTCCACTACGTCGAGGATGGCCGGGGAGACCCCTTGCTGCTCGTACCTCCCTCCTTCACCACCTATCGCAACTGGCAGCGGGTGGCGCCCGGCCTGGCGGCGCATTACCGCGTGCTGGCGCTGGACTACGTGGGCACGGGTGACTCCGATAAACCCGCCCGTGGCTTCGATTACACCCCTCAGGAGCAGTCCGACGTCATCGCCGTGTTCCTGGACGCACTGAACATCGGACGCACACACCTGATGGGCGTCTCCTACGGCGGCACTGTCGTCCTTAACTTCGCCGGACGCTACCCAGAGCGGACGGGCAAGGTGGTCGCCATAGAAGGCTTCATTAGCGTGGACATGGGACTCCCTGGCTGGAGCCGTCTGCAATCGTGGGCCGTCAGCGCCCCCGTCATCGGCGACTTGTTCTTCGCCGTGGTGCGCTTGGGCCTGTTCAACACCCGCTTCGCCCGCCACATCGCCGGCCCCTGGTGGGACGAGATGAGCGAGCAGGAGCGGCGGGACTGGCTGGCCTACGTCGCCTCTGAGGTACGCTACGCCAACCGTCCCGGCTGGGGTGGGATCAAGCGCAGCCTCTTTGAGCGGCCGGACGTAGACCTGCGCCCCGATGCGCGCCGCATCTGCGCCCCCGTCTTGCTGTTGACCGGCAGCCATTCGCCCTACCGCGAGCACATCCGGCCCACGCTGGAGTTCCTGAGGGCCGAGGTGCCCACTGCCTGCATCGTCGAAGTTGAGAGCGGCATCCACGACCTGGAGTGGCAGAAGCCGCAGGAAGTGCTGCGACTGACGTTGGAGTTCCTGGCGGAGGGATGAGGCAGAGGGTGTGGGAGAGGGAGTGTGGGGGTATGGGAGTATGGGAGGTTTGGATGGCATTGAAATGAATATGCCGATGCGTACCCTTATTGTAGACGACGAACCTCCGGCGCGAGAGCGCCTGCGGCGCATGCTGACGGGAATCGGAACAGTCGAGATCATCGGCGAGGCCGAGGGCGGTGTCCAGGCGGTGGAGATGATCGAGAGGGAGAAACCCGACCTGGTGCTTCTCGACATCCAGATGCCAGGGCTGGACGGTTTCGGGGTCATCGAGGCGCTGACGGGCCCTCCGTCGGTCATCTTCGTCACCGCTTACGACGAGTACGCCATCCGCGCCTTCGAGGTCAACGCGCTGGACTACCTGCTCAAGCCCTTCAGCCGGGAGCGACTGGAGAAGGCTATCCGCCGCGCCCAGGAGACACTGGCCGAGGAGCGCGATCTTGGCGTGAGCGCCGCCGAACGCTTCGCCACACGGCTTGGCCCGCTGCTGGAGAGCCTGGCTGCCCAGGGTCAGTACTTGACCCGGCTGGCGGTGCGCGACTATGAGAGTTGCCGTATCCGCGTGCTGGACGTGAGCGAGGTGGATTGGATCGGTGTCGAGGAGGAGCAGGTGATGGTCCACGTGGGTGACCAGGCGTACCCCGTCCGCCGCACGCTGGCCGAACTGGAGGCGCGGCTGGATCCAGCCTGCTTCTTCCGCGCCCACCGCTCCGCCATCGTCAACCTGGACCGGGTAAGAGAAGTCATCCCCTGGTTCAAAGGGAGCCACAAACTGCGGCTGACCACCGGCGCAGAGGTGGACCTGAGCCGGGCGCAGGCACGGGCACTGCGGAAATTCCTACGGTGGTAGCCCTTCCTCGACCGTTCACTCCCCAAATCTGACCATTGACCGCAGAATCGTTGCTTCCCCGCCGCCTCTGTGCTATCATGGCCACACCGCATCTCCAGGCCATCATGCAACATTGAGCCGCCATTGCTCGTAAAGTATGGTAAGCACACTTATGAGGAGGACAGGATGACACTGGTCGAAGTCAACAACCTTTCCAAGACCTACGGCGACACACGCGCCGTGGACGGCATCAGTTTTGAAATCCAGCGAGGAGAGATCTTCGGGCTGCTGGGACCCAACGGCGCAGGCAAGTCCACTACCATCAACATGCTCTGCGCCTACACCGAGCCCACGGGGGGGCAGATTCGCATTGATGACATTGACGTCGTCGCTGAACCTGAGCGGGTCAAGCCCCTCATTGGCGTCGTGCCGCAGGACATCGCGCTCTACCCTGACCTCAACGCGGTCGAGAACCTGCGCTTCTTCGGTCGCCTGTACGACATCCCGGCCGACCGGCTCCCTCGGCGCATCGAGGAACTGCTGCGATTGGTCGGCCTCTACGAGAAGCGCAAGGGACGGGTGGGGCACTACTCCGGCGGGATGAAGCGCCGGCTCAACCTGGCGGTCGGCCTGCTCAACGAGCCCCGATTTCTGCTGCTCGACGAGCCGACCGTCGGCGTGGACCCCCAGTCGCGCAATAAGATCTTCGAGTTCATCCAGGCGCTCAACGCGCAGGGGCTCACCATCCTTTACACCACCCACTACATGGAGGAGGCGGAACTCCTGTGCCACCGGGTGGGCATCATGGACGAGGGGCACATCATCGCGCTTGATGCCCCCCAGCACCTGATCAACACGCTGGGCACGGGCATCATCCACATCGGGGTCCGCGATGGCGATGAGGGCCTGGCGGCGCAACTGCGTGCCCTTCCTCAGGTCAGGGCAGTCACCTACCGGGATGGAACGCTGATCGTGGAGACGGTGGACGCGCAGCGGGCGCTTTTGGACATCATCGGTCTGTTCAACGAGACCGACATGCCCATGACCGCGCTGGAGATCCTGGAGCCTAACCTGGAGAGCGTGTTCATCCAGTTGACGGGGAGACAATTGCGGGACTGAAGCCCGCTTGTGCGGCGAGGTCTCCCGACCGAGCCGGATTGGGCTGCGGTCAGGAGGCCTTGCCCATCAAAAGAGGAGATAGGTGATGAAGAAGTTGCTGTACGTTGCCTCGAATGAGTTGTTGTTGCTGCTCAAGGACAAGATGGCCGCCGTATGGATGATCATCCTGCCGCTGATGCTGACGACCATCATGGGCCTGGCTTTCGGTGGCCTCGGCGGGGGGAGCGAGCCAGTTGTGGTTGATCTGCCGGTGGTGGATCGGGACGGAGGCGAGATGGCGGCCACAGTGCTCGACATCCTGGCGCAAACCCAGGGAACCTACCTGCACCTGGAGACAGAGTACGACGAGGAGGCAGCCCGCCAACTGGTGACCGACGGCAAACGGGCTGGCGCACTCATCATCCCGGCCGATTTCACTGCCGACGTCACCTCTGGCAACCCCACCGCGCTGGAGTTGCTCGTCACGCCCGGCGGACAGACGGCGCCGCTGCTGGAGGGGATGGTGCGGGGTGTCACCAGTGGCTTCTCCAGCGTGCAGACGACGGTGGAGGTGGTCATCAGCGAGGTGCGGCGCGCCACCGGCAGTCACGACCTGGACTACGAGGGCATTGCCGCGCGCGTCGTCGCCACGGCCCAGGAGCGGCTGGAGAACCCGTCTGTCAGTACCCGCATCACGACCGTCGGAAGTGCAGAGGAAGAGTTCAACACCTTCGACCAGATAGTGCCGGGCTACGCAGTGATGTGCGCCATGTTTGCTGTGCTTTCGGGGGCTGGAGCGATCCTGGAGGAGAAGGAGCGGGGCACCTTCAAGCGGCTGCTCATCGCCCCTGTCCCCAAGTACGCGCTGCTGGGGGGCAAACTCCTGGCCCAGTTCATCATCGGCGTGGCACAAATTGTGCTGATGTTCGCCTTTGGCGCACTCGTCTTCCACGTCAGCCTGGGCGGCTCCATCCTGGGACTGGTGCTGGTCACGCTGGCGACCTGCTGGGCGACGACCGCACTGGGCATGCTGCTGGTGGCGGTCATCAAGTCGCGCAAGCAAATCCACCCCATCACCACGCTGATCATCCTGGGCTCCTCGGCCATCGGCGGTTCATGGTTCCCCCTGTTCCTGATGCCGAAGTGGGTGCAGCAGGCGGCGCGGGTGACCCTCGTCGCCTGGGCGATGGAAGGGTACAACCGGCTGATGCTCTTTGGTGCAGGGCTGAACGACGTGTGGCTGGACATCGGCGTGCTGCTGCTCTACGGCGCGGTCTGCTTCGGCGTGGGGCTGCGGTTGTTCAGGTTCAAGGAAGCCTGAGTGGGAGGGGACTGACATGGGCAACAAAAGACTCCCGCCGCTCCTTATGGTGCAAGTTCGTCAAGACCTGGCGCGCGACGCAGAGTTTCACCACCGCGATGTGGGCCTACAGCTTGAACGCCAACTATCGCAACGTAGCCCTGGCCAGCTGAACTCCCCCGCCAGCATGCGCCCCCAGGGTCTATTGACCCTGGCGTGCGCTTGCCGGTAATGGCGGCGTGTGTTATAGTACCGACCAGGATGTCGGGCAGGAGATCGGCCTCCTCCAGGTGTTTGTAGACGCCGCATTCGTAGGTCTCTCGGCCCCCACCTCCCGAAAGCACCAGTGCTCGCGTGATCTTGCTTTCCATCGCTCCTCCTCACCCCCCTAATTTCCTGCCCAGACCGCTGCAATGACCATCTGCTGCCCTCGCAGTCCCTCAACGCGCACTTCCCCTGCCGCCTCCAGTTGGGCCGCCGCCCGCTCCACCTCTGGCGTCGTCCACCCGAACAGGCGCGCCGCCTGCGCTGGGGTCGCCGCCACGACGTTGCGCAGGTAACGCAACAGAATGTGGCGGCGGGCTTCCCCCCGGCCGATGGCCCGTGCCCGCTCCGGGACGTCGGGGAACCAGCGGGGCAGCAGTTCGTAGAGGAAAGCGTACCGCCAGGCTCCGGCCTCCGCCACTCCTACCGGCAGTACCTTGAGCCCCACTTGAAGTTCGACCAGCGCCCGCTCAAAGCGGCTCTTGGCGCTCTGCGTGCTCATGTGTGCCTCCCGGCGCAGCCGCACCGTGTCCAGTGGCCCGTGCTCCAGTAGCGCCTCGTAGACTGCCTTCGCTTCAGCGGTCAGTCGGCCCTCGGCGTACTCCTGGAGGTAGTCATCCAGGTCACCATAGTTCTTGGGGAAATCTAAACATAGAACTACGGTATACTCGGCGGCCGCTGTGCCGGGTGTTGAGGGAGTTAGTTGATCTACTGACGATGACTCGCCTCCACGATGGAGCCTCGGTATGCGGTACGTCGACCTAGCGCGGGGGTGCAAAGTGGCCTGTGGGCGCTACGTACGTGAAGCCGGTAAACATGACCGCGAAAGGCTGAAGGACACTATCGTGAGGTGGAAAGAGGGGAGAAAGCCGATGTAACGAGGACTGCTTCAGTTGTTGTCGCCTAGCGAAGGTGCAAGGCGAGCAAGCATGTCGCGTACACGCAGTACGAACACCCCTGGTCGTAGGACGATCACATCTGGATGCCCCGGCTCAAAGTCTCGCACGTTGAAAGTCACTAGCCAAGGGCATTCCTCGCGGATAGCGGAGACCAGGATGGGCAAATCCTTTGAGTTGGCGATGCCAGTGTGCGGTGCGAGATGCTCTGGAGTTGGATCGGGGACAACGTGCAGACAGCGATCTACCAGCAGACGAAACGCCGAGAGGGCTTGTGGTAACTTGGTTGACAGGTTCTGCTCTGCCTCGGTGATGACTTGTTGGGAGGTAAGGGCTTCGATCAGCGTGATCTCCGCCATGCGCAGAACGACCAAGCTAGCACTATGCTCACTTGGCGAAGCAGCCCCAGCGAAAAGCACATCGGCATCCACAAAGACGCGGGGCTTACGAGGCCGATCCATATTTCTCCTGGTAGTAACGGTTGCGTTCTTGTCGCAGAGATTCGAACAATTCTTCGATGCTCAAGCCAGCTTCCTCTCGCAGTCGCTCGATCTCGCGGGCAAGTTCCGGCACCATGGGCACCATCGGGGTGATCACAAAGATGCCCTCCAGATCTACCAGGCGAAACGTGTCCCCTTCCTCAATGCCGTATTTCTGTCGCAACTCGGCGGGCAGTGTAAGTACGCCCCGTTTGCGCACTTGAATGGTTGCATCTATCATCGGCTCTCCTTTGGTCAGTATTTCTGTGGATACTGATTATCTGTGCAACAAAGTATACCATGGAGTGGCGGAAAGAGCAAGGAGTTGCACTGCAGGGATTCCGCAGTAAGTCAGAACTATGCGAAGTACCGAAAACGCCAGATATAGTGGTCTGCCGCAGCCTACCCCCAGATGTAGGGGGCAACCTCAATCAGGCCGACTTCGCTCTTGGGTTGAACGAGTTTCTTCAAATTCGTACAACTGGGCTGAGCCCCACTTGGGCGGCAAAACAGGACCGCAAATACGGCTTTGGCCCCACTTTGAACCTGTTTGAGGGCTATTTGGTGGTCAACCCTCCCACCCGACTTATTGCGGAATCCCCTGCAAGTCTGCTGGCTGTGATCCGCGGTGCAGACCTCGAACACGCCAAGGAATATCAGTAAGGCTACACCTATGGCTGGGATCAGGAAGTGAGGCGCTTGTTTCATCGGATTATGCGATAAACCGCTCAACAAAGGCAAGATACCCCTGTGGTTTCCCATCCTCATCCAGGAACGGCGTCTCCCGACCCAGCCGCCACTGGCACATCGGTTTGACTGAATCGTAGACCTCTTCGGCCAGCGGAGACAGGGATGGCGGTGCAGTCCGGCGCCCTTTGGCCTCAACCTGGTAGAAGCGTATCAGAGCCTCGATGGCGGTCAGGGCGTCCCAGTCAGTTAACTCGGGATTGTCGAGATACACCCGGACGATGCCGAACTCGATATTCTGCAAGACGTCCTCGTAACGTTCCTCGAAGCTCCCTTTCCGCGCTGGAGGCTTGAGACTGCTGGCGGTGGCCTTGGACTGCTGGGACGGGCTGCGCGGCGGTTTCTCCTGGGAGATGCTGGTGAATTCCACCAACGGAATCGGATTGTCATCGTCTCCCAGCGGCAAGTCGCGTTTGTCCTCGGGAATGGCGTCCAGGTCAACGATGCCCAGCAAGGCGAACTCGCTGCCGACGTTCCAGTGAGGCAGGCTGTGCATGTAGTGCTCGTTCACGTGGAAAAAGCCAGGATGCCCCACCGCTTGCGGTGGGAAGGAATGGCAAGCGGGGGTTTGGGGGCAGCAAGCCCACAAGGTGGGCTTTTTCCCTGGAAGAAGCCCCGGCCTGTGGCCGGGGTTCTTCACTTCCTCAGGGTTGACGACTACCGTGGGGCAATGTGCGCAGAACCATCCCATATCATTGCTGATGAGGAAGCTGTCGGTGTTCTTCTTCCCGCGTCGTGTGGCGACCAAGCAGGTTGCGTGGTGAGATTGCAGGGGGCCACCGCAGCGGGGGCAGGGACCAGGATGCTCCTCAAACTTTGATAGATGCACTCGCGTGGTATGGCAGTGTCAACTCCTGTAGTTCGTCTGCGTCTTCGGCGTTTTGCCATCGCACTCCTCGTCAGGTAGCCTTGGAGGAAAGAGATCGATCTGGAACCAGGACCAACTCAACCCCAGGAGGTGGAGGGTGGTCCACCACCCAGCCCTCGAACCACTCCCGATTCCACTGGATCAGTCCCACCAGGAAGCTGCGTTTCTCTCTGAAGAGGCTGTACAGCTCCTGGTTCTGCTTGTGCGTCTCGTGGATGGCCTGGTCCATGTCCGCGTGGGTCAGTTTCCCGGCCTTCCAGCGTTGGAACTTCTCATAGAGCGGATCGAGAACCTGGCGCCAACGGTAGTCATAGTGGGCATCAATGAGGATCTGTTCCCATTGCCATTCCGGTGTCTGACGGCGTTTCTTGCGGCTCATTTGAATCTCTCCAGCATGCTCATCAGCTTGTACTTGCGACCGTGGCGGGTGCGGATCTCACCGAGGTACGCTTGCCAGTCGGCTTCACGACCCGCCGCCCGATAGGCTGCGTGCGCTCTCTCCAGCCAGTCCACCGCGTGGTGGTAGTACTTGGACTGCCCGGCGTCTATGATGCGCTCCGCCTGCCGGCGCGCGGCCTGGATGACCCATTCCGGCCGGTACTCGACGACGGCATCCATCACGCGCTCGATCAGGTCGTAGCTCGCGCCCTTTTCGACGGCAGCGATGGTGTCGTCCAGGAGGCCCTCTTGGAGGAAGATGTCCACCTGGGCCTGGGAGGAGAAATAGTCGGAAGCCTGGCGCAGATGGGCCAACAGTTCCTCTCGCAGTTCCGGCCAGCACTCGCCTGTCAGTTCCTGCACCCTCTGATAAGCGGCCATACTGGGCATCTCCCGGAACGCGACCGTCGCTGCCTCGAGTGCGCACTCGGTCTCACCCATCCCACCGGCCAGATCGCACAGCCACGCGGCCAACTCGCCCTTGCGGCCTTCGAGGGTTAGGCCGTGTTCGGCGACGCGCAGGGCGGCCGCCAGTTCCTCCTGCTCGCGCAGCACCTGGGCCAGCGCCAGGAACTGGGTTGGTTCGTGCAGATATTGCAACCCTTCGTCCACCGCCTCCTGCACCTGGCCCAGGCGTGCCAGCATGAGCACGTATAAGCCCAACTGCCCCTCGGCCTGCGCCAGGTAGAGGTACTCCTGGTACCGTCCCTGTCGCTCCAGCACCTTGAGCCGGGCGACGGCCAGATCGTCGGCGTACCAGGGCGCTTCGCTTTCCCAGGCCCCAAGCTGGGTGATCTCGCCCTGCAGGGCACGCTTCAGGGGTGGGTAGTCCCAGCCCTGAAGGATGGCTGCCTGGGCCGGATCGAACACGCCTTCTATCCCGTAGTCGTCGACTTCATCCTGCCACCGAGTCAGCTTCTGCGTCCACTGTTCTCGTTCCTCGGAGGATAGGTCGGCCGCCAGGCAAGCCTCGGTCCAAGCCCCTCCCAGCTCCCCAAAGAATCCGCCGGCGTAACCATCGGAGTCGTCCAGGCAGAGCCAGCCTTCCACGTATTCGTCGGTGATGGCCTCCAGGAGCACGAGGGCGTTTCTCCCATCCCCGGCCTTGATAAAGCCCTGCACCTGGTGCAGCAGTTGGCGCACCTGGTCCACCACGCTCCCCACGTGCCAGTAGGCCTCGGAGGGTCGCATGCGGTCCAGGGAGTGGAGGATCCCGCTGACCTGGCGCCGGATGGGCTGGGGGTCTACCGGCGTGTGCCGTCGCGGAGAATCTTTTGATGGGGCATTGGCTTCATCTGGGGCAGTTTGACGCAGGGCAATCTGGCTTTCGATCTCGTCGGCCACGTACGGATCGCGCGTTGCCAGGTGCAGCAACAGGTCCTGCAACTGCTCGCGCTCCAGGTCGGTGAGGATGTCATCCAGGGTCGGGCGTTTCTCGACCAGGTCGGGCTCGTGCAGGTAGGTCAACAGCGTGGCGACGATGTGCTTGCACCAGCCTCCCCAGTCGTAGGGGCAATCGCAAACCGCGCTGGTGATGCCGCCTTCATCGCAGGTGACCCGTACGCGGTAAGGCTCGTACTGGCTGCCCTCGACCTCGGCCTGCAGCACGTTGCCGCGCTGCACCAGTGAGATGACCGCGCCCCGCTGGTAGTAGTTCTCGCCCCGGCTGAACGACTCGGCGGTGGCCTGTCGGCGAATGGTAGCGTCGCTGAGAGATGAAATGGTCATTAGTTTGTCTCTCACTGATGCATCAGGCCGGCTTCGCGCAAGCGCCTCATCAGCGCGTGGCGGCGGTTGTACTGGTCGCGGATCTGGCCCAAGTGTTCTTCGAAGGCGGATTGTCGGTTCTGATACCCAGCCAGATCCTTGAGTTTCTTCAACAGCCGCACTGCCTCGTCGTATGCCTTTGCCTTGGATTGTTGGATCAGTGCATCGACCTCGCGCCAGGCCTCGTTCTCCCGCTCGGCAAGGGCCTTCAACTCTGCAATGCGCTTGGCCTCAGCCGCGGCCACGCGCTCCCTACGCCGACGCTCCCGCAGGGCTTCCGCCGCCGCAAACAGCTCTCCTACCGTGCGGCGCTCGCCCGTCTCGCTCTGATGCGCGCCGCTGAATGTGCCTAACCGGCGGTTCAGCGCCAGGGAGAGGTGCGGCTCTCCCTTAGCCAACCGCAACAGGAAAACGTCTCGTTCCTCCGCTGGAAGCTGCCCAATCGCCCGGCGCAGGTTGTCGTCAGAGACCTCTCTGGCTAGGTCGTCGCTTCGTTCCACCGCTACCTGGATCAAGTCCTCGTCGACGTCGAACAGCTCCACAAAGTTCTCTAGCGCGAGCGTCAGCGCCCGCAATCCCGGCGGCACCGGCGGCTCGAGCGCGCTCTCGTCCACGGCGTATTCCAGCGTCGGTCCCTTGAGCCAGGCCAGGTAGAACAGACGGTAGTCCCGCTGCAAAATCGCATCCCGCAGCCCCACCAGGGAATCCAGCCACCCCTCGCCCTCGATCCAATCGAAACCTTCCTCCTCGTGCAACTGGATGTCTAGGATGACATACTCGCCCTTGACGTAGGCTTTGACGGCATCCGAGGGGTATTCTGTCGTCGCCACGTTATATTGCTCTATCTGTTCCGGATCCACGAGTGCCCTGGGGAAGCGAAACATCAACCGGCGGCTCCCCCAGTTGGCCAGGTAGATCATAGCATCGTAGTACTTGGCCAATATCTCTTCCGCGCGACCGGGGAAATCACTCCAGCTATAGGTAAACACCGCGCGCCGGGGATGTGGGTCCACACGACTGGACAATCGCGCCACAGCTTGTTGTTCTGCCGGCGTCAGGGGCCGGTCAATAGCCTGAAACTCATAGTACTGGTATTCACTCATCGTGCCCTTTTCCAAACTCCTATTTGCGTCCCGTCTTGATGTTCTGGCGCTCGATCTCCGTCTCCAGGTGCGCCCTCTGCGCTTCGTTTGCTGCACGGATGGCGGCTGGGTACGCTTGGGTCGAGAAAGACTGCCAGCTATCACGCCGGATCAAGGGGAGGGCTGCCGCCGCGAACTCCTCGGGGGAGGCGGTCGCGGCCAGGGAAGTCATGTAGGCAGCGACGTACTGCTTCTCGTCGCCGGGGATCATCCAACTGCCGATCTCGTCGGCGAAGACGATCTCCTCGCCTCTTTCCATAGCGTCAATCAGTTCGTACAGGATGCCGAAGCAGGCAACAGCGTGCAGATGATCCCCCTGCACAGTGAGTTGAGAACTGGCCTTCAGCAAGCCACCAAGGCGCTCGAACCACTCCTTGGTCTCCTCCGGGACGTGCATCCAGTTCTTGGAATTGATGTCGAACGGCTCGTAATAATAGCCAGCCAATGACTCGCTCTGGAAGTCCCCGACCTCGTCCAACAGCACCTCACCGTCAACCTGCGCAGGCGGCAGCTCCTCCACGAGCTTGCCGAACACCCACTGACGCTGGTCATAGTCCATCTGGTCATAGGCTTTGCTCAACAAATCGAGCAGGAAGGGCACGTCCTGGGTGGATAGGAACTGGGTGGATAGGAACTCGAACAGTCGCGTTTTGTCCATTTGACCTTTTCCTTTCGCCGAACGCAAGGATGGGGCTATACCAAACGCGCGCACCACCCACTCAACGTTTCTTCGATGAACGTTCTGAGTGCCTTGATGTCCGCTCAATCGGGCGTTCCGGCCTTCCACGCGTCTATCACCACCCATGCAAATCCGCTTGGCGCGTCAACGGCCCAATCCTTGAACTCGGACGTGGATTCGTGCTCGAACTTGTACAGTCCCAGCAGCAGTCCCATACACATCCGATTCGCCTCGGCGTTCATCCCCAACGCCCGGTACTTCTTGAGCTCCTCCAGGCAGGGGGTGATGACCTCGTCGACCATCTCGTCGGCGGCTTCGCCCGGGTCAATGTAGCCGTGACGCTTCGGGCCAGCGCGGTCCCAGACATCCTCGACTTCGAGAGCGTTCAACTCCTCGTAAAGCGCAAAGGCCACTTCTTCCAGATCCACTTGACTCAGATGTGCCGTAGCGATCTCGGCGATGCAAGCAGCGAGAGCCTCGTCGCTGCGAGCCAGCGTTTTGAGGACCGCCATCGCGTCTTCGGGTGAGAGCCGATCGATGATCTCGTGAGCGTTTTTCATAGTTGCCGTTGCCTGAGCAAATCGACTATCTCGCGGGGCAAATCGACCTGAGTGCGCACCATCTCACTCATAGTGCACCTACCCAACCGTCAGAGGGAATTACTTCCAGGGTCATTCTACCACACTTCCTTGATTTGTGGCCTACGTCCTCGTAAGTCAGGGGAATCGTAGCAGTTCTGAGGCTCTCTAAGGCCCTTTAGAGCCGTTCTGCGGCGTTTGGCAAATTCATCAACCCCCACCCTCAACGGCGGGCATGCCACTAGACGCGCCCTGCGGCCTCCTAAGCGTTTTTGGGTTTCGTTCTGCTACGAATCCCCAAGTCAGACATCACATCTCAAGGCACGCGTCGAAACCAGTTGCGGGCCTTTCATCCCCTCAATCTCCATCTCCCGAACTGCGCCCTCTTCAAGAAGTGTGGCGATGGTACGGCCCAGCTCCCTCGGCGTCCATCTCAGGACGTGAGACACCTTACCGATCATCTTCCGATCTGCGACGACCGCGTTGTCCAGATACCGCTGCACCAGCACCCGCCGCGCCTCTCCCCGCTTGATGGCGCGGGCCTGCCGCGGAATCTCGGGGAACCAGCGCTGGAACAACTCGTAGACGAAGGCGTAGCGCCACGCCCCGGCCTCCGCGATCCCCACCGGCAGCACCTTGAGCCCGACCTGCAGTTCGACCAGCGCCCGCTCAAAGCGGCTCTTGGCGCTCTGCGTGCTCATGTGTGCCTCCCGGCGCAGCCGCACCGTGTCCAGTGGCCCGTGCTCCAGTAGCGCCTCGTAGACTGCCTTCGCTTCAGCGGTCAGTCGGCCCTCGGCGTACTCCTGGAGGTAGTCATCCAGACCGCCGTAGTTCTCTGAAAGGGCGTAGAAGTAGGGCAGTTCGGCCAGGGAGACGAGCGTCGCCCGCCGCTTGAGCAACTTGCCGTAATACCACCACTTCTTGTCCAGGGAGTGGTCTTTCCAGCCCCAGCACTTGCTGCCGTCGGGGTCGTCGTGCTCGTCGGGCACTGGTCGCACGCGCCCGGCAATGGCATGGAACAGGTTGGGCAGTTCCGCTCCCTTGATAGGCCAGAAGTGGCAGAAGCCCACCTCCTCGACGAAGGCGCGGGCTTGCTCCAGCGTGCGGACCCGCCGCTCGGGAGTGCGACGGTAGTTGTACTCGCGCTGGCGCTTAATCTCGTCAAGGGTGAGGGTGGTCACGGGGTAGACTCCCGTGTGAGAATCTGGCGGTACAGAAACCAGCCCCCCTTGTGGCCTCCGGCTCCTTGGGGGGCACGGTCGTAGTACAGGTCGAATACCTCCCCCGTGTCAGTGCGCACCCGGTAGTAGTCCCGCCCCACCCCCCAGGAGCCCCGCCTCTCGGCTGCCTTCGCCCGGTAGGAGCCGCGCTCCTTACGGTAAAATGCCGCCGTCTTGCCGCGCTGGTGGTAGTCGTGCCACTCACCAAGTACCTTCACGATGCGATAGGTCCGTCCCTGCCAGGTGAAGCCATTGGGTGAACCGGGCCGTTTCTCCAGCGCCGGTGCTTGGTCGTAGTACACCTCGATAGGCTCGCTGATGAAGCGAGTGGGGACTTCGTTCACTCCGTTCATGGCGAGGCCGGCCAGAGGCGGAGTTGATAGGCCGGGCAGCGGCCGTCGAGCAGGATGAAGGGGGCGGCCCGCCGGACGATGATCCCCAATTTGCGCAAATCGCTCAGGTCGCGCAGGGTGCCCTGGCGGCGGGCACGCAGCAGTTTCTCGGCCCTCTTGGGGCCGATGCCTGGCACGCGCAGCAGGTCGCGCCGCTCAGCGGTGTTCACCTCGATGGGGGCGTGGGCGAGGTAGCAGCGGGCCCAGGCCAACTTGGGGTCGCTCCCCAGCGGCAGGTTGCCGTCGGCGTCGAAGGGGAGTTCCTCGACGGTGAAGCCGTAATCGCGCAACAGGAACGATGACTGGTATAGCCGGTGCTCGCGCAGCAGCGGGGTCGGAGGGTGGTCCTCCAGCGGCGTATCGGGCACCGGTGTAAAACCGCTGAAGTAGGCCCGCGCCAGGCCAAGTTGCCGGTGCAGGAACTCGGTTGTGGTCAGGAGTTCCACATCGCTCTCGTCGCCGGCGCCGACGACGAATTGGGTGGTGGAACTGGGCCAGCGCCCCGGCATCCCCTGCCTGATCTCTTCGATCCAGCGCAGCCGCTGCAACAACTCCTCGGCGAAGACCTTGTGCGGGGCCAGGCGGGCGAGGCGCTCGGCGTTGGGCGCTTCCAGGTTGACCGAGACCCGGTCGGCCAGGCGCATCGCCGCCAGTACCTGCTCCTGCTCCGCGCCGGGCATGATCTTGAGGTGGATGTAGCCCCGGAAGCCGTAGCGGTGGCGCAGGAGTTCCGCTGTGGCGATGAGGCGATCTTCGGTGCGGGGACCTCCCCCAGCGACGCCGGAACTGAGGAAGATGCCCTCGGCGACGCCTTTCTGGTACAGTTGCATAAACAGGCAGGCCAGTTCGTCGGGAGTGAAGGTCGCCCGGTGGAAATCGCGCCCTTGTCGGAAGGTACAGTAGCGGCAGTCTCGCTCGCAGGCGGAGGTGAGCAGCGTCTTGAGCAGCGCGATGCGCTTCCCGCCGGGCATCACGGCGTTGTGGACGCAGCCGGAGAGGTCGTCATTGCCCAGGCCCGGGCGGGGCGGCGGCCGGTGTGACCCCACTACCTCCTCGGCCGGCTCAAAGCAGGTCGGCGGTCCCAGCAGTTTAAGTTTCTCCAGTGGTTCCACTGCATACCTTCACCCACTATTATACGAACAAATGTTCGGAATGTCAAGCAATTAGTGGGCGTCGCGGATTTTCCGCCTCTTCACCGCTGTCGTCGCCGTATCCTCCTCCCACAATGGGAGCCGCACGGTGAACTTGCTGCCCAGCCCTACCACGCTCTCGGCGGTGAGGATGCCGCCGTGGGCCTCGACGATCTCCTTCGTGATCGCCAGCCCCAGTCCGGCCCCCCGGCTGCGCTTGCGAGCCTTGTCCACCTGGTAGAAGCGCTCGAAGATGCGGGGGAGCGCCTCGGCTGGGATGCCTTCACCCGTGTCGGTGACCGTCACCTTGACGGCGTGCTCCTCGTCCACCCGGCGCGCCGCGAGGGTGACCTCACCTCCGGTGGGCGTGTGCGCGACACCGTTGTCCAGCAGATTGGCGAAGACCTGCGCCAGCCGGTCGGCGTCGCCGGTGACGAACAGCCGGTCGGGGGCATCTAACTTCAGGGCCACCGCCGCCGCCTGCGCCTGGGGTGCCAGTTTCTCAATGCACTCTCGCAGCAGCGGGCTGAGTTCCACCGGGTCACGCGCCATCACCACCTGCCCGGCGTCGAAGCGGGCCAGGACCAGCAACTCGTCCACCATGCGGCGCATGCGCTCTGCCTCCTCGTGGATGACGCGGGCGGCGCGGGCCGTCGTCTCGGGCGTCGAAGCCGTGCCATCAAGCAGCGCCTGGGAGAAGCCCTGGATGGAGGTGAGGGGGGTCTTGAGTTCGTGGGAGACGTTGGCGACGAAGTCTCGCTGCGACTGCTGTGTGGCCTCGACCTGGTCGGCCATGGTGTTGAAGGAGCGGGCCAGGCTTTGCACCTCGGCCGGGCCGGAAACCGGCGCTCGCGTGCTGGTCTTGCCACGGGCGATGGCCTCGGCCGCGCTGGTCACTCGTCGCAACGGCGCAGCGACCGAGCGGCTGACCAGAAGCGCCAGCAGGATGGAGATGGCCAACGCTGCCAGGCCGGCCCACAGCAACGGGGCCAGCATGTGCTCACGCGCCCAGGCCAGCGCCGCGCCGCGGGGCTGCGGGGCGGCGAAGACGAGCATCTCGGACGCGGGAGGGGCCGGCCACGGCAGCGCGACGAAGAGCCACGTCCGCCCTCCGGCGTCGGTGAAACTCCCCTGCAGGTTGCCTTCGGGATTGCGGTTAAAGTGCGCTCCCGCCAGCAGGTTCTGGCTCTCCCACTCATCCCGGCTGTCGAGGACGACGTTACCCTGGGAGTCAAGGAGCAGAATGCGCATGTTTCGGTCCTGGTCAACCCGCCGCAACAGGGGAGCCAGCCGCTCGGGGCCGACGTTCCTCCCGCGCACCGCGACGATGGTCAGGCGGGCCACGTCGCTCAGCCGCTGGTAGACGAACCGCTGTTGTACCTGGCGGATGCGCAGCGCCACCAGCAGCGCCAGCGCTGCCACGAGCAGGCAGACCAGGATGACGGTGACATAAGAAAGAAGTAGGCGGGAGTTGAGGGAGCGAAACATAAGCTTTCACCTGAAATTGGCTCTTGACATTGGCCCATTAGTGTGGCAAAATAGACGTAGATTGTCAAGACATAGTTCGTCAAGACGGAAATGGACTATGGAAATAGACCACACATTTGGTGAAACTATTCGCGCTTTGCGCAAGCAGCGCGGCGAGCCGTTGCGTGTGGTCGCTGCCGCCATTGAGATTGACTCCACTTTGTTGAGCAAAATTGAGCGCGGTGAGAGATTCCCCACCGATGCACAGGTCGTCAAGTTTGCCAGGTATTTCAATATTCCGCTGGATGAACTGGCTGCCCAGGTCATAGCAGATAAGATCGTCTCAGAGTATGGTTATCAACCCACGACACTGCAAGCCGTAAGAATTGTCAGGGAGCGAGTAGCCCCATACCTGGAAGAACATGATGAGTGATATAATCAGTTTTTCGCTTGATAAAGTGAAATTGTACCTTCAAGACGCGCTTGAGGGAATGCGCGGGCTATCGGACCAATCATTCGATTTGGCCATCGCCGATCCTCCCTACGGTGCTTCAACCAATGCAAACTGGAAACTTGAGAAGGGGCATTCTCTTCCAGGTTTTGGTGGCGCGTGGAAGTTAGGTTCGCACGCGTGGGACATGTTAAGCGGCATCGAGGGCTTTGAGACCACCTTGCGTTGGCTTAGCGAACTGAAACGGCTGGTCAAGCCAACCGGCTCCCTCTGGATTCACTCGACGTACCACAACTCTGGTTGGATCAATGTTGCCTGCCAACTGGTTGGCCTGGAAATCATCAACGAGGTGGTCTGGTTCAAGCGCAACGCATTTCCCAACCTCTCAGCGCGTCGTTTGACTGCTAGCCACGAGACGATTCTATGGGTGCACACGGGAGGGAAGAAACGCGAGTATTTTTTCAATTACGCAGAAGTCAAGGCCGCATCTTTTCCCGAAGACTACCTCAAAAAGCCTGGCAAACAACTCCGCACTGTGTGGGACGTTCCCAACAATAAGACAAAAGAGGAACTGAGATTTGGCAAGCATCCTACTCAGAAGCCCTTGCGGTTGATAGAAAGAATGTTGCTTATCTCTGCCAAACGTGGCGGGCGTCTGCTCGTGCCGTTTCTTGGTTCAGGCACAGAGGTCATCGCCGGGTTACGCTACGGGATGGACTGTGTTGGGTTTGAAATAGACTCCGAATACTTTGCCCTGGCCTGCCAACGAATCGCTGCAGAAGTCAAACAGCAAGAGGTCAACTTGCAGTTGGAGTTCGCGGAATGTTAAGGTGCAATACAGCTTTCGAGCCTGTCATCAAGTGGTCTGGCAGCAAGCGGAGAATAGCTCCGCTACTGGCGATCCTATTGCCGGATGCGGAACGCTATTATGAACCCTTCGTTGGTGGCGGCGCGATGCTGCCGTTCAGACCGAGCCGAACGGCGGTGGCTGGTGATACGATTGTTGAACTGATTAACTTGTGGAAAGCCATTCGTGATACACCCGAACTAACCGCCGACGAATACGAAATACGATGGAGTCGTTTGCAAGCCGAAGGGCACACTGCTTACTATGCCATCCGCGATTCATTCAACGGCACGCGCAATCCTCACGCTCTCCTGTTCTTAAGCCGTACCTGCGTCAACGGGCTCATCCGCTTCAACAAAAAGGGTGAGTTCAATAACTCCTTACACCATACACGACCAGGTATCGCCCCAGCCCGATTGCGCAAAGTGATTCGTAAGTGGAGCCATGCGATCCAGGGCGTTGAGTTCATTGCTGCGGATTATCGTCAAACTCTTGTGTCCGTTAGCGCCAACGACCTGGTTTTTCTGGATCCTCCTTATGGTGGGACTAAGGGCAGATACTTACCCACTGATTTCTGCCTGGATGAGTTTTATGGCGAGTTACAAAGATTGAATGTCATCGGCGCAAAATGGGTACTGATATTTGACGGCAGGGCCGGCGACCGTTCTTATGCTACAAGTATCCCTTCCGTTCTCCACAAAGTGCGACTGACTTTACCAACGGGGAACTCTCCTTTCGTCAAGCTCATGAGGAAAGGAATAGACGCCGTAGTAGAATCAGTGTATTTGAACTTCGAGCCGCCCACGGAATTGTTGAACCAGTTGGTGAAGTTTGGGGAGCAGAAACTCCGCTCCCGCTCTAACTTTGATGTGCAACAAAACAACCCAGACTGTTCGATTGATTGAAACTCGATGGCGAAGGCCATATCGAGTTGACCCCGCGCAAGCGAGTTCTCCAAGTCTTTCTCTCCCGTCCAACAAAACGCTCCACCCGACACAATAGAGAGATCTGGCAGTGGAACGCTGTCAACCTGCCATAACCTCCATTCTGCGTTCGCAGCTCTGGCAATGGTGGGAGGCGCCTCAACCAACTGCCGGGTGTATATCTTCAAGCGACTCCCTACGTTGCGCCCAAGTTTGGATACCCTGTCCTTCGACTCGATTGCCAGCAAGCCCCACTGTCCATTATCCAGCAAAAACTCTATGATGTGATCTGGACGTTTGCCACCTGCGCTCGAAACGCGCGGTAACGAAGTCCAGCGAAACTCCTCGCCGGTCTCGAAGTTTAGAATAGACAACCCACTCCAATCACCGCCCGGTGGATTGCACATCGCCTCAAAGACGCCCAGAGCCTCTTGATGCGCAAACAACAAGTGGAGCGTCGTGTCTACATCTTGCTCAGAAAACGTGCTTGTTGGTGACGCTGATGGGAAACGAATCCTTCCCTGAAAATGGCGATAGCCTCGCCGGAGCATGAGTGACAGTGGACCATTATTTGCCGTGACGCTATCTCCCAGGATGGCATCGCTGAGATTGACAATAGCCTCCCATAGGCCATTCTGCCTGGCGAGTTGTTGCGGAGAACTCTGCAAAGTCTCCCACATCTCCGGCTTAGCCGGGCCATAGACGATGGACAGGATGTCTACTTCGTTACCAAATAGCATACGCGCCAGTGGCACGAGTCCCCTGTCGGGCCGCGAATCATCACCGCGCGGCTTAAAGCCGGTGATCCAGATAACAATCAACGGTGAACCTGGCGAAGCAACCCACTCAATGAACTCTGTTGTGACCGAGCCGCCGTAGAGAGACGAAAGGGTTTCTGCGAGATTCTCGCGCATATAGCGGGAAACCAGACACAATGGGATATCTCTGGCCCCGATGGAAATGCAGATCTGAAATGGCTCGGTTTGCCGAAATAGCCCGAAGAGACTCTTGATCGTTTCCGTGACCTGGACTTTGCTCGCTCTTTTCTTTGACCAAGCCATATAGTTTTGTTCTTGTTCTAGCCAGGCTGCCTTCTCATCTGCTGTTTCCAGGTTCAAAAACTCAGCCCATTGCTTCTCTCGCAACGTATCAACGCATCGCCGTTGCGCGGCAAGTATCTCAGTAAGTGTCAAAGCCTTTCGGGTCAATCTTTCGCAAGGGTTGTCCGTCGAGGCGTTTTCCAAGACACGCCTTACCAGAAGTCGCCCTTCTTCGAGGCCAAACACCTGGTCAAACCGGATCCGAATAGCCTCTGAACTTGATGGACTCGGCAAGTACACAGGTAAACTTATGACGTTGAATAACTTGCTGGCGGTAAGATACGAGAACGGGACGATGGGATTTGGGAAACGCGGCGCTTTGATGGCACGATTTTCGTCAAGCTCGACGCCGCCCACCTCAGCAAAATAGAGATAGGGCACACCCACAGCAGCACACACCAACGCTCGACCATTGCGTTGCCAGGCATTATTCCCGGCCGGGAGCGCGTTGCAGAACTCCAGGGCTAAAAGGACTTCTTCCTGCTGCCTGTCTGACAATACTCGCGTCACTACAGCATCGGCCGCTTCGCGCAGGGGTGCGCCATAGAACTGTAGCACTTCCTGGAGATTGACATTCCATCGCCCATGTCCAGGGAATAACTCAACTGTGAACAATAACTCCCCCCCACACCTGATCTCGTACCGGGGCATATGCGGTGCGCTAATGATCGGGTGTACGTGGGCAGCAAACGAGTCAGCAATCAAGAACAACGCACGTTCGCATTCAATGCTGTTGTCACCATGGGTTCTTAAGGAAACTCCTAGTTGCTGTTCGTCAGCTGATATTCTCCATTCCTCGCAATGCGCAACGTCATGCCAAAAGTTTATATCCGACGCTCAGGACAGTCTCAATCTCGACGCTGGAGGAACCGATCAGCCTCTTGCGCAGGTGGGCGATGTGGACGTCTACCGTGCGCGTCTCGCCGTAGAAGTCGTAGCCCCAGACCAGGTTGAGTAATTGCTCGCGGCTGAGGACCAGCCCACGATGCTCGGCCAGTGCCAGCAGCAGGTCGAATTCCTTGGGGCGCAGTTCCACCGGTTGCCCGGCGACGGTGACTTCGTGGCGGGCCGGGTCTATCGTGAGGTCACCCACGTGGACGGGGGCCTCCGGTCGAGCGGCGCGCCGGGTGCGGCGCAGGATGGCCTTGACGCGGGCGACCAGTTCGCGGGGGTTGAAGGGCTTGGTGACGTAGTCGTCGGCCCCCAGTTCCAGCCCCACGATCTTGTCTACATCGTCGTCGCGGGCGGTGAGCATGATGATGGGGAGACCGGGCGCTGCCTTTCCGGAGCGCACGCGGCGGCAAACCTCCCAGCCGTCCACCTTGGGCAGCATCAGGTCGAGCACCATCAGCGCCGGGGGTTGGCGGGCAATCATCTCCAGCGCCTTGGCCCCGTCGGCGGCTGATTGCACGCGGAACCCCTCCTGCTCCAGGTAGAGCGCCGCCAGTTCGACGATATTGGCCTCGTCGTCCACGACCAGGATTGCCTCTCCTGCCATCGCTACGCCTCCTGTCTGCTATTGTAGCCAATCGCCCCCAAAAGGCAAGGCCCCGGATGACCGGGACCAGACCAGGAAGGTTTGCTATGGTGTGCGTTCGCTGAGTCGCAAGAGCACCACGCCGATCAGGATCAGGCCCCCGCCCAGGAGCTGCGGGACAGTCAAGCGCTCGCCCAGGAGGCAAAAGGCCAATACTGCCGTGATGACCGGCTCCAACGTGACGATCAGGTTAGCCGTGGCGGCCGGCAGGTATGCCAGGCTAACGGTGTACAGGCCGTGGCCGCAAAGGGTAGGACCGACGGCCAGTAACACCAGAATCCCCCATCCCAGGGCGGCTTCGCGCCACCCACCTGGCCCAGCCGCTAGTGGACGAGACAGCCACAAGAGCGTGTCGGACCGTTGCACGAGCAACAGAAAGGCCGTTCCGAAGACAAAGGTGTACAACGTGGCTGCCCACGGATTGACGCCCCGCTTTGATGAGGCATTGCCCAACAGGCTGTAAGCGGCAAATGTCACACCGGTCGCCAGGCCGACGACAATGCCAACCGGGTTGACCTGCCAGGCGGTGCGGTCGTATGCGCCGGAAACGAACGCGCAACCGACGATGCTGAAAACCACCGCGCCGACCTTGGGCGTGTCCAGCCGCTCGCCCAACCAGCGCCATCCGATCAGCGCCGTGAAAGCCGGCGAACTGTAGACCAACACCGTGGCCACCGCCGCCCCGTTGAGCACCACCGACACCGTCCATAGCGCATTGAGCACAGCCAGGACGAAGCCGTAGAGGACAAAGAACAGCAGGTGTTGGCGTCCCAGGCGCAGCAAGGGCCGGGCCACCAGGGCGAGCGCCCCAGAAAGCGTGCCTGCCACGATGAGTTCACGCCAGAAAGCCAGCACCAGCGGCGGCAAGTGGAAGCGCGTGGTCAGGTAGCTGATAAAGATACCCGTCGTTGACCAGGTGATCGTGGTGGCAAGAGCAATGAGATAGCCGCGGGTAACCTTCCCAAAAGCTCCAAGTACAGGCCGTTCAGGTGTGCATAGCCGCTTTTGAGGTAAGCCTTCAGCCAATCCAAGACCCTCCTAAGCTTTTGGGGTATCTTTTCAATATCTTGGGGTAGAGGCAACGTAGGGCGGTTTTGCTAACCGCCATACAGGGTCGGATAGCAAATCCGACCTACTTTCGCCCCAGCTTTTTGAAAAGATACCTTTTGGGAAGGTGAGGTTACGCAAGCAGGTATCTCTCAAGTCCTGCAATCGCTCGTCCGCGGTCCAGGTAGTCTCCGACGAATTGCCGGTAGGCATCACCGGTCGGGAAACGGTCTGGGACCAGCGTGGTGTCTTTGAGTGTTCCCGCCCGCTGACCGATTATGTCCAGATAGTTGGAGTACGGCCACGCCCGGGGTGTGACTACCAGCCCGGCCGTAACGGGGTTGAGGTGGATGTAGCGGGCCAGGTGTCTTTCCCTCAACCTTCCCGAAAGCTGGGAGTTTTCGGGAAGGTCTGGTCAGTCCAGCAGCATCACCCACACCCGCGCGCCGGCTGGCGCGTGGGTACACTCCTCCGGGATGATCGCCAGTGCATTGGCCTTGACCATCGAACTGAGGATGCCTGATCCCTGCTCGCCGGTAAGATAGGCTTGATATGCGCCGTCTTGATACTCGAGGCGGACGCGCAGGTAGTGACGACGCTCATCCTTGTGGGGGATCGCGTCCATCAGCGTGGCCTCCACGGTGGGCCGCTCCCACTCCGTCACCCCCAGCATCTTCAGGATGGCCGGGCGGGCGAACATCTCGAAGGAGACCATCACCG
>CAZZEX010000072.1:15632-25081 GCA_964653285.1 uncultured Anaerolineales bacterium | reverse complement strand
ACCAGAGACCGATTGCCCTAATTATGGCACAAGCTCGTCTCATTGAAGTGAGAAATTTGTCAGAAATTCCCTGGTTCTGATGTTTTCTGTGGTCACTGGCGATAGCCTCCCATAGAGGCGGATATCAGAAGATTATGCAGCCAGTTGCCATGATAGACAAAGCCATTGAGTTTATGAGCAGGTAATGTGCAAGTCTGTGCGATCTTGGCGCGAGGGCAGTAGGGCTGGAAGTTGTGCAATAGTGCCCAAGAACGACAACCGTATTCTCCAGACATCAGGTGTCCGTGAAAGTACTTGTGGCTGTCAAGGTAGTGGTCCATTGGCTGCATATGCCGATCTATCATATTGCTGGTTCGGTAGGCAGAGGGATGGCTATACGCTTTCAGGAACTCAGGGGCCTTATTGCACAACTTGAGAACCGCCTCCAAGCCATTTCCTGCGGGCATCTTTTGTGATGCCCACGTCTTGAGTTCATCGATTTTCCGCAAGAAGGAATCCGCGTCAATGGCGCGATAAGTTTCCCAGACGCGAGTTTTGATCTCTGCGTAGAGACCTTTCATCCGCTTGCAGCGATCACGTATCTTGATAAAGGAGTGTAGAAAGCACAGGATGACCATAATCTTGGTGAACAAGGTGCGCCAAGCAGACTGAGTAGCGTTCCATCCATCCGTGTTAACCGTCTCAGGTTCATAGTCGGGGGACACGTTCTGAGCCTCAGTCTTGAAGTGTCCATACGCTTCTGTCAGACTCTCCTCGTCAGCACCAAGAGTCAAGGAAGCACCTAACACACAATCATCACCTACTGTAGTGGCAATATACGCTTTTTCGCCATTGAAGCGGGTGTGTTTCTCATCCGCCAGTAGGTCTTTGGGTAACTTGTCGGCGTTTTTGACCGTCGTACCGACGACGCTGTTGCGCCCCAAGCGATTCTCAAGACGATACCAGTACTGTTCGTCGCGCCCAAAGACGTAGGCCAAGTCCCAATGAGGAACACCCCAGCGGCGTAGAAACAAGGGCTTTTCCACATCGTCGGTGTAGCCCGTCATGTAAGGCATCACAAAGGAAGGTCGAATGGTAAAGACAGCTCCCGTGTACAGCTCAATGCGCCGCAGGCGCATTCCAGGCATTCTCTTTGACTCGGGAAGAACATCGTGCAGTTTGTATCCTTGCTGAATAGCAACCGGGAATAGCTCGGGATGCTGCTTGATTGTACCGTCCAGATACTGACGAAATGCTTCAGGATCAAACAAGATGCTGTTGTATCCTTCCAGATCGATGAACACGCAAATCTGTTTAGACTTGTTCGCAAGAGGGTCGAAGTTCTTTTCCCGACTACAGTTCCTCTTGCGGCCTATTGAAGACATATGGTAAGCGCCCCCTGTAGATATGAACTGGGCTAGCTTACCGCATACTCACCGAGATGTCTAGAGAGAACTCGTGGCCTTGCAGACCACAGAATCCATCAGAATCAGGAAATTCCTTTGTATCCAGCACGGCCCCGAAATATTGAGAAGATACATCTGTGCGATGTGTGTGGAGAGCCCTTTTCTGAAATGATCGGGATTCCCTTCTTCGGCCTCAAGACGCCGATAAAGACGGTCTGCATATGGGGTGCACCTCAAAAGTTGTACTGATCTGAGCCGTGTTTATTGTGATTCCTCAGTCAACTAGAGGGGCTGGAGATGGTCGTGCTGCACCCGGAGGTGAGACTGTTGAGTGAGAGTGGGGGGAGCGCCAACAACAACCCGGTCGTAACCCGGCTGGCCTGCAGGCAGGTGTCGGTGCTCCTGCCAGGGGACATCAAGGCGGAAGTGGAGCATCGGCTTGGTGGCAGAGGGGGTTTCGCTGGGGAGCACGGTGCTGAAGGTGGCGCACCACGGGAGTTGCAGTTCGACGACGCAGGAGTTTCTGGAGGCGGTAGATCCGGAGGTGGTGGTCATCAGCGTGGGGGCGGACAATGACTTCGGGCATTCCTACGCCGGGGTGCTGGAGCGGCTGGAGGCCCGCCCTGAGCGAACTCGAAGGGGACGACGGTCTACCGCTTCAGCCCGGAGACCCACCTCCGGGCCCTCCGGGCAATGGGACGGGCAGTCGCATTTGCTGGCTTGTTACCCGAATAAACTCCTAAAGTTCATCCGATATAACTCCACGGCGTGCTTGATCTCTTCATAAGCCCGCTCGAGCCCCTCCCATCCCTTGCCCACGACTTCGGCGCTCTCCAGGTCCTTGTAGACGCTGAAGAAGTGCGTCATTTCGTCCAGAAAGTGCATCGTGAAGCCAAAACCGTTGATCTTCCTCGGCACCAACCACCACCACAGCGTGGGCCACATCTTTCTGCCAGTAGTCCAGAAACCCTGTGCGCACAAATAGAACGACCGGCTGCCCGGCGTCAAGGGCGACCAGCAATTGGGGGATTGACCACTCACGGTAGATCACCCGGAGCCCAAGCGTAGCCAGCCGCTGGACGGCGAAACTCGGCGTGCCGAATTCCTGTGCGTCGAGTATCGGGTGCTTGCACTAGTCTGGGCTCATCGGCTAGAAGCAGGTTGCTCACCCGTTCTAACATCAATACGTTCACCTTCTGTCGGGCCACGAAAGCCGAGACCTGGACTTGAGGGGAAAACTGCGCGGCACGCAGCCGCTCTTCCAGCCAGGCCGCAAAATCCCTGGCTGCCTCTGTCCCCCAGGCTTGAACAACCGTCTCAGGCAACCCAACCGTTTGCATCACGATATCTCCTCACACAGTACGTAGCGGCGGCGTTCGGCGGGGATAGCCGCCAGCAGATCCTCGACTGCCACGCCCGCACCTTCGCCGGTAGCGTCATTGTGCCCCGCTGCCGAACCTGCGCCGTAGTAACTTCCATTCTTATCACCATCTCACAGTTGCAGTATTCCGGCGCACATTGTACACGGCGGATGTATGACTGTCAACCCCGCCCCCTGACCTGAAACACGTCCCCCTGCTCCGGCACCGCTACCTCACGCACGCCCAGTTGCTTCAGCCCATCGGCCAGCGCCGCAGCCGGATCGGGGTCACCGTGCACGACGAAGGCGTGTCGCAGGTGCTGAGCGATGGGCTTGACCCAGCCCAACAGGCCGTCCCGATCGGCGTGAGCGCTGTAGCCGTGGATCGCCTCGATGCGGGCCCGCACCGGGAACTCCTGGCCGAAAATCTTCACCACCTTCTGCCGCTCGACTAGCCGCCGGCCCAGCGTGTGCGGAGCCTGCCAACTGACTATCAGCACCGCGTTGCGCGGGTCGCCGATGGTGTGCTTGAGGTGATGCTGCACCCGCCCCGCCTCGCACATCCCCGAGGCGCTGATGATGACTGCCGGTCCCTCCAGATCATTGAGCGCCTTGGAGTCCTCCGTGTTGCGGATGTACCGCAGCCGGTCGAAGCCGAAGGGATCAGGGTGACGGTCCTGGGCGATGAACTGCCGCAGTTCCTCGTCGTAGCACTCAGGATGGAGCCGGAAGACCTCGGTCGCGTTCACCGCCAGGGGGCTATCCACGAAGATGGGCGCGTTGGGCAGTCTGTGGGCGCTCGCCAACCGATGCAGGCTGTAGACGATCTCTTGCGTCCGACCAACGGCGAAGGCGGGGATGATGACCTTGCCGCCGTGGCTGTACGTCTCACCGATCAGATCAAGCAGTCGCTGCTCGGCCTCCTCGTGGAGCGGGTGTGCCCGGTCGCCGTAGGTGGACTCGATGATAAGCACGTCGGCCGGCGGCGCGGGGGTCGGGTCGCGCAGGATCGGCATGCTGTGCCGCCCCAGGTCACCGCTGAAGAGCAGCCGTGTCCGCTGCTGGTTTTCCTCTATCTCCAACAAGACGACGGCCGAGCCCAGGATGTGCCCTGCGTCGAGGAAGGTACACCGCACCCCTGGCGCGACCCACACGGGTCTGTCGTACCCCACGCTGACGAAGTACTCCAGACTGGCGATGGCGTCGGCGTGGGTATAGATCGGCTCGACCGGCGGCAGCCCCTTGCGGGCACGCTTCTTGTTGACGTAGGCAACGTCGTGCTCCTGGATGTAGGCCGAGTCGCGCAGCATGGCCGAACACAAGTCGCGCGTGGCGAAGGTGCAGTGGATAGAGCCGCGGAACCCATTGCGCACCAGGTTGGGGATGTTGCCCGAGTGGTCAATGTGGGCGTGGGAGAGGATGAGCGCGTCCACGCTCGCACCGTCGAAGGGCAGGGTGCGGTTGCGCTCGAAACTCTCCCGCCGCTTGCCCTGGAACAGCCCGCACTCCAGCAGGATGCGGCTGCACCGGCCTGAAGAGCCGGTGTTGGAAACCGAGATGAGGTGCTGAGAGCCGGTGACGGTCTGTGCAGCGCCAAGGAATTGTATTTGCATCTGCTACTCCTGGCAAATAAAGCGCGGCCCGCAGGCCGCAACGTTTAGCCCTCTGGTGTCCACTTACCCTTGGTGCGGGTGATTTCCTGCTTTAGCAGCCAGGCCACGTCGGAACTTGACAGTTGCTTAAGCGGCACGGGCATACTCCAGCGGGAGGGCTTCGAAAGTGCGCGGCTTCGCCGGCTCTCCTTCGTAGGCTTCGGTCAGAAATTCACGCAGTGCCTCAATAGGCACTGGGCGCAGAATCCCCTCCTCCCGCCCCGTATCCCGCATGTACTCCAGGTAGGTCTCGACCGCATCCTGCAGCGCTGCCACTGCTTCCTCTAACGTCTGCCCACATGAGGCTACGTCCAATTCCAGACAGAGCGCCGCGTATTGATCCCCTTCCCGCTTGACGATCCCCGTCAGCATCAACGGGCTCGTTCTTGCCGGCATGGAACCCCCTCCTCTTTTGACTTGATCTTTTTGTAACTACCCAGCCGTCCCCAGGCAGAACGGTTGGAACGTATCCTTTAGGACGCAGATTAACGCTGATCCACGCTGATCTTTAATTTTATCTGCGAAAATCTGCGTGAATCTGCGTCCGATCTCGGGTTCGGCAGGGGGTCTGGGCAGTTACATCTTTTTTATTATACTCTGCCCCCTCATCCTGTTAAAGCCGCCTTGGGGAGCATCCAGTATCCAGCACCTTCAGAATTGCCTCCCCATAGGCCTTTCGCTTCCACGAGCCCAGCCCCTCGACGCGGCTCAGGTCTCCGACCGTGCGGGGGTTCTGCTCGACCAGCGCCCACAGGGCAGCGTTGCTGATGACGACGTCGGGATCCACCCCACGCTCGGCCGCCACCCGCTTGCGCCAGGCACGCAATGCCTGGAAGCGTGCCATCTCCGCTTCTGAGTGGCGCGGGTGTGGGGGAGAGGGCTGGGGCGGGCGGGCACGCATCCCCCGCTTGACCGCCCGCAGGATGCGCCACCCGTACCGGCGCACGTGGTAAGGCTTCAGGCCGGACACGTCAGCCAGCTCATCCGGTGTACTGGGGCGAGCCCGAACCAACGCGACCAACGCCCGGTCGCCAAGCACCTTGAAGGGTGGGTGATCCTGGCGGCGGGCCTCCTGATCGCGCCAGATGCAGAGTTCGCGCAACACCGCCTGCTCGCGTCCGGTCAGACCGTATGCCCCCTTGACACGCCTGAAGTCTTCCGGGTAGAAGGTGTGGGGCACAGGCTTGGAGGTGGCGATTTGGTCGAAAACCTCCCGCGCCTCCTCCCAGCGGTCTTCCTGCATCAGCGCGTCGGCCTGGAGGCGACGGAGTGGCAACAGGTAATGGGTGTCCAGGCAGGCGTAGGCCAGTGCCTCTGGCTCCAAGGGACGCTTGCCCCAATCGTAGCGTTGGTAGTGTTTGTTGGTGCGCACGCCGAAGGTTTCCTTCAACACGTCGCCCAGCCCCACGCGGGGCCAGCCCAGGATGCGCGCCGCCCACATCGTGTCGAACAGGTTGGCGAAGCAAAAGCCGAAGTCCCGCTTGAGGCACATCACGTCGTACTCGGCGGCGTGGAAGACTTTCTGCACCTCTGCGTCAGCGAAGATGGAAGCCAGCGGGGAAAGATCGAGGTCAGCCAGCGGATCCACAATGTAGTCGGCGCCGGGGGTGGAGAACTGAATCAGGCACACCCGTTCCCGGTAGGCATAGAGGGAATTGGACTCGGTGTCCACGGCGATAGCGGGCTGGGCGGAGAGGGCCTCCAGCACTATAGCCAACTCGCATTGCGTTGCGGCGAAGACGAAGGTACCGGCAATATCCTCTATGGGCTCTTGTTTTGTCATAAACCCATAATCCAACGGGCGATGAAGAAATAAATGACGAGCCCTGTAGCGTCTACCAGCGTGCTCATCGCCGGTCCTGAAACGACTGCTGGGTCAACCCTCAGCCGGGATGCCAGGATAGGAAGAGTAGCGCCAATGATGGCCGACCACAGCACAATAGCCATCAAGCTAATTCCCACCGTGACCCCGAGGGACATTGGAGAACCCCATGTCAACGCTCGGAGAAAGCCCACTAGTCCCATCGCTAACCCTAAAAGGAGGGATGCACGGGTCTCTCGCCAGACCACTTGTATCAGATCCCGGAAGCGGACTTCGCCTAGCGCCAGCGCACGGATGACCATGCTAGAGACTTGGCTGCCGGCGTTGCCTCCAGTGCCAATGAGCAGGGGAACAAAGAACGCGAGGGCCACCGCCTCGGCCAGTTCACTCTCAAAGAACCGTAGAACGCTGCCCGTGAAGGTCTCTGTAACAAATAGGAGCAGCAGCCATCCAACGCGCTTGCGCACAACGCGAAAAATCGGAGCATCCAAATAAGGCTCATCCAGCGGTTCCGATGCACCCAGTCGGTGGATGTCCTCCGTCGCCTCCTCCTCCAGGACTTCTACCAGGTCATCGTGGGTGATGAGGCCCAGCAGGTGCTCCTCCTCGTCCACGACAGGCAGGGCCAGCAGGTCGTAACGGGCCATCAGGCGAGCCGCCTCCTCCTGGTCGGCGTCGGCCCGCACGTGGATGACGTCGGGGGCCATAATGTCTTCAATGCGGCTAGAGGGCGAGGCGACGACTATTTGGCGTAAGGAGACCACACCCACCAGCCGGACGTCCTCATCCACGACGAAGAGGTAGTAGACGTCCTCCGATTCCGGCGCGATGACCCGTAGGTGGGCGATGGCCTGCTCCGCCGTCATCTCCCTGTAGAGCGTGATCTTGGCGGAGGTCATCAGGCCGCCGGCGCTCTCATCGGCATGGATAAGCAGCGGCCGGACATCCTCGGGTTCCTCCATCGCGGTCAGGACCTCGGCTGCTCGACCCGGCGCGATGTCGCCCAGGAGGTCGGCCGCCTCGTCCGGCTCCATTTCGTCCAGGATGCGGGCCAGTTCCCCTGCCTTCAGACGTGTGGCAATCTCCGCCGCCTCTTCCTCCTCCAACTCCTCCAGGATGTCGGCGGAGTCCTCCAGGTCGAGGCGCGGCAGGAGTTGATCCTGCTGGGTGGAGGGTAGATCGCTGAACAGGTCAGCCTGGTCAGGTGGTCGGAGCGCCTCCACTAGCGCCACGGCCTGGTTCCAGTCCCCCCCAGCCAATGCCTCCCGCACTTGCTCTAGGATGGCGTCCACATCTACGTAATCCATGGCCTTGTCCTCCTGACAGCGGGGATATTATCTCATGTTGATGGGAGATGTCAATTTGGTGACGTATCCCCGAGCCTCTTGCTTCGGCTGGCGCTTTCCTTTTTTGACACGCTGTTTGACACGGTCTGTGCCACGCTCCATGAAACGGCTTGCTGCTAACATGGATGCCGCAAGACTCGGAAACGAGTTAGAAGTCGGAACAGAATCGTGAGCAGACGGGAGGATAAAAAATGAAGATACAGGCCAATCTCCGAAGTGTCATGCTTTTGGTCGTATGCGCGCTATTGATGGTGACGCAGGTTGGCGCGGCACCTGCCCCGTCATATTCAGTGCGTGTCATCGTACAGGGCACCAGCGTCGAAGATGCGGCGGCGGCCGTGCGCGCCAACGGCGGTCGTGTCACGGCCGAGATCGGCATCATCAACGCAGTCGTGGCCGAGGTACCCCAGAACTCTCTGGATCGCCTGGCCGAGACCCCCGGTGTAATCCGCGTGACGCTCGACCGTCCGGTGCAGACGGCAGGCAACCCAGTCAACGTGGAGTTCTCCAAGGCCATCGGGGCCAAAGAGGTATGGGACACCGGCAACCTGGGGGCAGGCGTCACTGTGGCTTTCCTCGACACCGGGATTGACCCCACCTTCGCCAGCCTGCGCCGATCGCCAGATGGCAACACCAACCGCATCCTGGCTTACTACGACGTGATGTCCGGGCAGTTGTACGAGCGACGGCATTTGCGCCGGTCGCCGAAGGATCCCAACGGCCACGGCACCTACGTCGCGGGCATTGTGGGCAACAGCATGTACGAGCAGCGGGACGGTGAGTACCGGGGCGTCGCGCCAGCGGCCAACCTGGTGGCCGTGCGCGTGCTCGACGAGACGGGGATGGGCACCTATGCGGACGTGCTTCAGGGGATTGACTGGGTCGTGCAGAACAAGGACACGTACAACATCCGCGTGCTCAACATCTCGATGTACGCCATGCCGGTCGCGCCCTACTGGGCCGATCCGTACAACCTGGCGACGATGGCGGCCTGGCAGGCGGGCATCGTGGTGGTCACCAGCGCCGGCAATGGTGGCCCTGCGCCGCTCAGCATTGGGGTGCCGGGCAACACTCCCTACGTCATCACCGTCGGCGCCTTCACCGACAACTACACGCCCGAAGATTTCAGCGACGACTACGTCGCGCCCTTCTCCGCCACCGGCCCGACGCTGGACGCTTTTGTCAAACCCGATCTGGTCGCGCCCGGCGCCCACGTCATCTCGCTGATGCGGAAGAACACCTACCTGGGCCGCCAACACCCCGACAACCAGATTCGCGGTCATTACTTCGAAATGGCGGGCACCTCCGTGTCGGCGGCTGTGGTCTCCGGCATCGCCACCCTGATGCTCAGTGAGAACCCGGACCTGACGCCCGACCAGGTGAAGTACCGCCTGACGATGACTGCGCGTCCGCAATTCAGCGAGTACACCGGCGAGGCGGCCTACAGTATCTGGGAGCAGGGAGCGGGCCGCGTCTGGGCACCCGACGCCGTCTTTACCGACATTGAGGGCGAGGCGAACAAGGGTCTGGACCTGGCGGCCGACTTGGCAGGCCAAGGGCCCGAGGAGCACTACCAGGGCTGGACCATCTTCGATCCAGAGACCGAAGAGTTCGGGTTCCCCGATGAAGGCGATGATTACTGGGCTGGCGGCTACAACCGCTGGAGCGGCAGCTACCATGACTGGGCGAGCGGTTATGATGATTGGGCTGGCGGGACGACCAACTGGTCCGGCGGCTTTAACGACTGGGTCAGCGCCTACGAGAGTTGGAACGATGGCTACAACAGTTGGGCCGGTGAGTACGGCAGTTGGGCCAGCGGCGCATACGGTTGGGCTGGCGGCGCATACGGGTGGGCCGGAGGCGCATACGGGTGGGCTGGCGGCG
>CAZZEX010000072.1:0-15532 GCA_964653285.1 uncultured Anaerolineales bacterium | reverse complement strand
CATACGGGTGGGCCGGCGGCGCATACGGGTGGGCCGGCGGCGCATACGGGTGGGCCGGCGGCGCATACGGGTGGGCTGGCAGCACCGACGATCCGGAGTGGGCGGCGGCCTTCGTCAACCTGGAGAACTTGCCCTCGGATACGTCAGCCGTGGGGATCAACAATTGGGTAAGCGACGACTGACCCCGGTGCCCATGTGACGATAAAGGGACGGGGTTAAGGCAGGCGTAGGATGGGATAGCATCCCATCCTACGTTATCGTTGTTCTTCATCAACGCGGACGGCCTGTAGGACAAATGCCAACTTGTCCTACGGCTCTTCAAGCCATGCCAACTGTTCTTCGACGCGCTGCAGGTCGGCAGCGGCCCCCAACCGCTCGAATATCCTCCAGGCCGTGAGCAGTTCCTCGTGGGCACTCTCCGGCTGATCCATCGCCAGCCACAGCAAACCGCTCCAGTAAGCCGTCCGCCCGGCTTCTATCTGCGAACCGCTGGCGTGGGAGATGGTAGCGCTGCGCTCCAGATAGCGATGTGCGGCCTTCAGGTCACCGCGTGCCTGGGCGATGCGTCCCATGAGCCGCTCATACTGTCCCCATTCGATCGATTCGCCTTCGCCTTCGCCGGTTACCTCTCGCAACAGGTCATAGCAGCGCTCGGCCCACTGCTGAGCAGCGTCGAGTTGGCCCTGTTCCAGGTGCAGTCTGCCTTGCAGATAGTAAGCCTCGCTCAGGTTCAGGTTGGCGTGGACGCCAGCCTCCGCATACAAGGGGAGGGCGGCGTTCAGGTGTCGGGCACATTCTTCCCAACGCTCTTGCGGCAGATAGAGCCGGCCCAGGTTCATGTGAGCCAGTGCCAGTTGATAGGGGTGTGCAATGCGTTGGGCGATAGCGAAACTGCGACGGAGGTTCTCCTCTGCCTTGGCCCACTCGCCGCGATCGGTGGACAGCACGCCCAGGTTCGTGCAGGCCAGGGCCAGCCCCTCGACTTCGCCGATGCGCTCGTGCAACTCGACTGCGCGCTCGAAATCGGCCAGTGCACCGCCCCAATCGCCACTGGCCTGCTTGAGGATGCCCAGGTTGTTCAGGGAACGGGCGTAGCCGACGAGATCCCCCAGTCGTTCGCGAAGTTCCAGGGCGCGTTCGACGCACTCCGCTGCCTGATCCCACTCGCTGCGATTATAGTGCACTGCGCCCAGGCGGTTGAGGATGGACGATAGAACATCGTAGTGTTCGGTATCGCCAACCTGCGCCAGCCCCTGCTCCAGCCACTCCTGCGCTGCGGTCAGGTCACCCCGACGCAGGCTGAGCCAACCCAGCTCTGAGTAGAGCCGGGTGCGTAGCTCAGGAAGCATTGCGCCAGCGTCGCTGAGTTGGGCCATCCCTTGATGCAGCCAGTCTTCAGCCTCCTGCAAGTCGCCGCGCTTCTCCCACACCTGTCCCAGCCTGAGCATGGCCTGAGCGCGGGCTTCCGGGGCAGCCTTATCCCACTCTTCCAGCGCGGCCTGGTAGCAAGCGGTGGCTTCCTCATACTCACCGACATGCTGTTCGACCTGGCCCAACCCGACAGCCGCCTGCCAGCGCTCGGCCTGGCAGTTGCCGATGTGTTGTGAGAGTTGCAACGCAAGGCTGTAGTATTCGATGGCCTCGCGGTTGGCAAAGCGCTCGCGGGCGCGGTCGCCTGCCAGCAGCGCGTAGTGCATGGCCCTGTCATGCACGCGGGCGCGGTGGTAGTGCAGTGCCAGCACTTCGACCTGGTTGCTCAGGTCAGCAGCGTAGAGGTGTTCGATACACTCGGCCACCGTGCGGTGCAGCCCGGGGCGCTGGCTGCGCAGCAGGCTGCGGTAGATCGTCTCCTGGGTGAGGATGTGGCGGAAGGCATAGATTGCACCCATCTGCTCGCCAGCCTGGAGCCGCTCTACCAACAACCCCAGGTCCTTAAGCCGTTCCAGCGGCGGCAGTACGCTGGCGGTGCCGTGAAGCCGGCGTTCGATTTCCCCCAGCAAGCGGGCGGAGAACTGCAGGCCGATGACGGCGGCGCTGCGCAGCACGTCTTGCAAATCCTCTGGCAGACGGTCCACACGCGCCATCATCAGCCCGCGCAAAGTCGTAGGGATCTCCAGCCTCTGCAGCGCCACCGCCGAGGCCACCTGCCATCGACCGTCCTCCAGCGTCAGCATCTCCTTCTCGATCAACATACGCACAAACTCTTCGATGTAGAAGGGGTTGCCCTCGGCACGGGTCAGGATAGTATTGATGAGCTGCTCCGGCAGGCCCTTCAGGTCAACCAGGTAAGCCAGCAGCGCCCGGCTGTGCTCTGGCGAAAGGGGCTTCAATTCCAGGGAGAGGTGCAGAGGCGCGGCCAGCGGTTCCCCCGTCGGAGGGACTGCAAAGTCCAAGAGCGCCTCCGGTTGGGGGCGCGCGATGACGCACAGGAGCACAGGCACCTCGTGGATAAGGTTGACCAACGCCTGCAACATGTCCCGCGAGAGATCGTCGGCCCAGTGGAAATCATCCAGGATCAGCACGACCGGGCGCTGGCGGGCCTCGCCCAGGAGCCACTCGCGCAGCGCCAGGACTGTCAACTGCTTGATGCGCTCTGGTTCCAGGTAACGCAAGGCAGCCTGTTCCTCTGGCGCAAGAGCCAGCCCCAATATCTGCCGCAGGAATGGGCGCAGGGCGGAGGATACCTGGGCATCCCATGCCACGTCAGGCAGGCAGGTACGTATAGCATCTTGCAGCAATGAGCGGAAGACGCCGTAGCCGACACCCTGGGCATAGGGCAGCCCACGCCCCTGCCAGATCGCTACCGGGTCAGGTATGAGGGTGGAGAGCCCCTCAGAGACCAACCGCGACTTACCTATGCCAGCATCGCCACGAATCGTCACTAGCCGGCCGTGCCGGTCGTCGAGGAAGGCATTTACCAAGACGCGCAATTGTTCCAGTTCAGCGTCGCGCCCCAAGAAGACGTCGGTGACACCCGCCACACCCCGCGTCGGCAATGGCTCGGAGCGATCCCCTATGGCCTCATAGACGGCCACAGGCTCAGCGATCCCCTTGACCTGGGCCATGCCCATCGCCTGAAAGTTAAAGAGCGCGCGCGTCTGGTGGTAGACGCGGGAACTGACCATGATGTGGCTGGGCCGGGCCAGCGACTCCAATCGCGATGCCAGGTTGACCGTCTCTCCGATGACAGTGTAGGCTGCCTGCTCTCGGGTGCCGATGATACCTGCAACCGCTGGCCCACTGTGGATGCCGATGCGGATTTGCAGGGGAGCGCCCAACTGGGCCCGGGCGATGGGTTCAAACTCAGCAGCGGCTCTCTGCATATCCAACCCAGCGCGGACGGCCAGTTCGGAATCGTTTTCGTGGGCGATGGGTGCGCCGAACACCACCATCATGCCATCACCAGTAAACTTGTCCACGAGGCCGTCATAGTGGTGGACACACGCCACCAGGCGGCTTAGCAGGTCATTGATCAGGTTGAAGACCGACTCTGCGTCCAGCGAGGCCGAGAGGCGGGTGAAGTTCACCGCGTCGGCGAAAAGGACTGTTACCTCGCGGCGTTCACCGCGCAGCCGCTCTTGATCGTGCAGGATGCCTTCCGCAACGACAGAGGGGACGTAGCGGCGCAGGCGGCGTATGGCCTCCTCGGCTACGGATGGCTTGTGCTGGATGTCCGCCTCGTCCGTTGCAGAGAGCGTAGTGCCGCGGCCAGTGAGCGCAGCGCCGCAACCGGCGCACTGGAGCACAATATCAGGATTGAGCAACCCGCATTGAGGACAGCGCATTAGGATCCCATCTCCCAGACACGAACTGGGGATATTCTAGCACACTCCGTGTGCAGCGCCAATTTGCCAATCCACTCGATATATCACCCTTCGCTCTTACTTGTGCTCACTGTTTTCATAATAGACAGGCGACTTCTCGGCCCGTCGCCGGATTATCTCCGTTGCCGCCGTCGCCAGCCCGACCACCAGCCAGAAAAGGGTGACAGAGTGATGGAAGTCCAAATTGAAGAAGTAATGGTCGAAGATGCCCCCCACCAGCGCTCCCATTAACCCGGCGTGCAGTCCCCACCATAGGGACTCCAGTTCCGGGTCGGCCGCCGCCAAGTCTCGGGTGCGCCAGAAGCGGGCGAAGAGGGCCCCCACCACGACGAGGAAACTGGCCAGGCCCACCAATCCCATCTGCTCGGCGACGAGGAGATAGACGTTGGAGACGCCGATGTAGGTGTCAATATCGGGCGAGCCAGCGAAGCCGACGCCCAGCCAGGGGTAACGCCTGATCAGGATGAACGCGTCCTTGTACTCTCCAAAGCGCATCTGGGTCGCCAGGTCTTCGCCATGTATTCCTTGGGTGAAGTGCGCGACGAAACCCTGGGTCTGGGGCAAGGCGAGCAGAAGCACCAGCGCCACGAGCAGGAGCAGCCACAGTTTGCGGTACCGCAGGGTGGCGACGATGACCAGCGCGCCCCCCACCCCCACCAGCGAGCCCCGGCTGATGGTCAGCCCCAGGCAGAGCGCCATCACGCCTACCATCGGCACCAGGTAGCGGCGGCGGATGAGCGGTCGCCGAGCGAATAGTTGTGGCACGGCAATGCCCAGCGTCAGGTTGAGAAGACTGCCCAGCACGTTGGGGTCCACCGAAGTGGAGGTAGCCCGCATGGGCAGTTCAGGGTCGTCACGGATGTAGCGGAGGACGTCCGGCCCGGCAGGGTATCCCAGCCGCCCCAACGCAGAGAGGGCGCGTACGACCAAATCGTCGGAGATATAAGCAGCGACGACGTACAGAACGACGCCCAGAACAGCCGCCGCGAATGTGCACAGAATCAGCGCACACACGATGCGTCGTAGCCGTCCCACGTCCTGCACGGTGTTGACGACGAGGAAGAACAGCGCCACGCTGAGCAGTACCTCGCCGAAGTGACGCAGGATATAGGGGGTCAGCGAGGCATGGGCCAGCCCGAAGACGAAAGACCCCACCGCCAGCAGCATAAACACGCCGATGGGCAGGCCCAGGGACGTGCCGACGAACTCCTGTTGAGTGCCGGTGGCGATCTGGAGCGCCCATAGGAGGAACAGCGATCCCATCGCGGCGTCTAGGAAGGTGGGGGTGAAGCCGATTTCGATAGGGAAGGAGGCAAAGGGCAGCAGACAGACGACACCGATGACGACCCGATAGGCAACTTCGATGTCGCGCAGCATCCACAGGCCGAGGAACAGACCAACCAGCCCCGCCCCGGCGATGAGGGGGCCGAACTCCGCCAGCAGGTAGCCTACGCCCGCGGCCAACACTGCACACAGTACCAGCGTCGCCAGCGCGGAAAGCCAGCGGTGGCGGGAGGCGAAGAGACGGTAGAGCCAATCCTGGGAGGACATATCGGTTTCAGGTTTCAAGTTTCACCAAAGGGATCAGAAGCCAGGTTTTCTTCCCAAAGACCTGGCCTCTCAGGGCCGGGCCCAAGTGCCCAGCGGGACCTCACTGAACCGCCCATCCATAGGTGGAAGCGGGGTCATTCGGAATCGCTCATAGGCCACCAGCGTAGCCCGGACCTCCCTGCCAGTGAAATCCTGCGGGAGCGGCAGCAGATGCCGGTCCACCACCCGGCTACCCCGGATCCACTTTAGGGTAGGGACGGCACTGAGGGCTGGCTGCATATCGTGACGGGCAAGCCAGCGACCATCGGCATCCATCAGCCGAACGCTGATCGCGTCGTCGCTGGTCAGCGGACGCAGCGCCACCAGCGTCACGTCCACCGCCAGTGGTGGTGCGGGGGCGGCGGAGTGAGGGAGTGTGGGGACTGCGACGCCGACCACGGCCATCTCGTCGCCCAGGGGGACGAAGCGAGCGTCGGGCGCCGGGGTGGGCAACCTGACCTCCTCCACGGCCCAGCCCCACGGGCCAGCCGCTGCTTTCACCTGTCCCTGCCCGTCAGCCAGGGAAAGATGCAATGGATCCACGGGGAGTGTGGAGGTGTAGGAGTGTGGGAGTGCGAGGTCCACGACGACAGTCTGGTACACCCCTTCCGGGACAGGCGGCTGCGACGCTACACCCTCCACACCGCCACCGGTCCGCACCCGCGCCTGCCATGCCTCATCTACCGGTCCCTGCCAGTGCAGGTAGACCCGCAGGACGTCCAGTACGCTGCGGTCGTAATCCACACCCACCAGCCTCGGACCACCATCAAAGGGAATGGCTTGCCGGTGGAGGGTGAAAGGAGGCTGGGAGAACGGCGTGAGTTCCAGCTCGGTCAGCGTCACCGCGGTCTCCCCATCGTCCGTCGGCAGGGTCTCAAAGCCCGCATCGGTCACGGCGTAGGCCCCCAGCGTCACCCGGTACCGGCCCGTCGGCAGAGTGGGATACAGCGGCAAGATCAGCCGCTCGAAGCGCACCTCTCCGGGGGCCACGTCAGTGCCCAGCGCCCAGTCGGCCTGGGCGCGGTAGTGACCTTCCCCATCCACCAGCCGGAGGGTGAACGAGGGAGAGCGGTCTAGCGGTCCGGGCGGCTGCCAGGCCAAGACGAACTCCGCCACCTGCCCCGGGTGGAACCAGACCCCTCCCTCGGCCCCTCCCCTGCGAGGAGAGGGGGGGGACCAGTTCTGCTGGAGGCTGTACCCCAGGAGTCTCACCTCCTCCCCAAAGATCGCAGCAACCGGCGTGAAGGAGGCCGCCGGCTCCGTCACCGGCCGGGGGCGGAGCAGGAACCCCGCCTCCCACGGCTCGGCGGTGTAGCCAGAGAACTCGTAGAAGTGAGTCAGCAGAAGCGGCCTCCCCGGATCGGTTTCCCGGATGCACCGCAACCAGGTCTCCCAATCCTCCTCTCCGGCGACAGGGTAGACGTAGCGTACCTCGACGTCGGGACGGAGACCCTCAACCTGCTGCAGATACCACAGCGGCGTGGCCCAACGCCAGTCGGCCAGGACGCACGCCCCGGCGGGGGCTGTCTCCAGGAGCGGCCCGACTGACTGGCGGGCGGTGTGGTCTCCGGCTAGTTCAACGAAACTGGGGCCGTGCGCCCATCCGTTGAGAAGGCCAGCCCAGAGGACGAGGGAGCAGAGGAGCGTGGAAGTGTGGGAGCGTGGGGGTAGGAGGGAGGGGAGAAGGCCGACGGCGATGGCGATGGGCAGGTAGGCCGGCATCAGGTACTCGACGGTCTGGGGGGCGCGATAGGTGATAGAGACGAAGGTGTGGAGGGCCAGGCTGCCCGCCAGCAGAACGAAGAGCCGCCAATCGCGCCGCAGGAGCCCTATCAAGCCGAGCAGGGCCGCCGCCAGTAGGACGGCATTGAACTGGAAAGGAAAGAGTGTCGGCAGGAGCGCCAGGCGGTGGGGCAGGTCGGTACTGTTGGCGAAGGCGAACATATCGCCAGCAAATCCCCGCGCCAGGAAGTGGTGGAGGAACCCCGGCAGGGTATCCAGGCCAGGGGGCGCCTGAGGAGCGTCCATCGCTCCACGGATGGGCAGGTAGGCCAGCGGTAGGAAACCAACCATGCCTGCCAGTAACGGCCGCCACCAGCGGCGAGGCTGCACGGTCAGGCGCGGGCCGACCAGCAGTACGTAGATGGCAACAAACAGGATGGGCACAAAGCCCAGCGAGTTATGGCCGAGGCCCAGCCCAAAGGCCAGTCCTAGCAGGGCCAGGGCCCGATCTGCCTCCCGTGGCTCGGCCGCGGTAGCGAAGCGGGAGAGGGCATAGAAGGCAAGGGCAACGATGAGGGCAGTAAGAGGTCGTTTACTTGCGATGGTCGCCTGGGCCCAGAAGGTGGTGGCGGTACCCAAGGTCAGCGCCGCCGCCAGGCCCCCGGTCAGCGCCACAAGAGGGGAAGCGCCCAGCCGCCGCGCCCACAGGCGGGTCGCCCGTGCCACCAGCACCAGTGTGCCCGCCGCCAGCAATCCGCTCATCAAATTCAGCCGGTAGGCCGGCGTCCCCCAGGGGAGCAGGCGGATGAACAGGTGGCCCATCATCGTGTAGAGAGGAAACCCCGGCGGGTGGGCCACGCCCAGGAGCGCGGCGACCAATTGGAACTCACCCGCGTCGGCGGGTAGGACATCAGGGGCCGCGGTGGCGACATAGACGGCCAGCGCGGCAATGAAGGTCACGCCGTCCGCCAGCGGTTCCGCCCACCGGGGGAGGGAGGAGGGAAGGTGTGGGGGCGAGGGAGTGTAGGGGAAGAGCCAGACTAGAGCAGCCAGGATTGCCACACTGCCCGCCACGAAGGGATCACGCCGGGGCCAAAGAACGTAGACAAGCAGCAACAAGGCCGGCCAATGATTAACGATCAATGGCCAATGACCAATGACCAACGACCTGGATCGTGGTGCCAGCCAGCGGCCAAGGGCGAGACCACCCAGCGCTGCCAGCAGGCCCACCGCCACAACAAGAAACCACGACCAGGGCCGACAGGTGGCCTCCAGCACGACGCGGGCCAGAAACAGTCCGACCGATATTAATGACCAATGACGGCTAGACTGAGCTCGCCGAAGTCCAATGGCCAATGACCAAGCAGGTTTGGCTCTCATCTGTCGGGAGGATTATACCATCGTAGAGACCGAGAGCAAGGTCAGGGATAAATCGGAATCAGGACCTCGTCGTCGGGCAGACGCACGCCGCCGGCAGTCATGGCTGCCAACCGAATGCCGGTGACCGGGTCGTACCAGCCGACGCCAAGCCGGGAAGGAGCGACCTCCTCCTCTAGCAGCGATACGATGCGCTCATCGCGCATCCGGTCGTCCGGCTGCCACAGGGAAGTTGGGAAACCCCCGAAGAGGGGAGGGGCGTCCGCCGTAGCAATCAACCGCCCTCCAGCGTCGTAGAGGTGGACAAAGACGACGTAATCCTCTGTCAGTGGAGCTACACTGCGCCACCAAAGGATCACATCCAGTGCCTCTTCCTCCTCCGCCACTCGTACACCGTCCAGGGCTACCGCCCCGTCAAAGTAGGTCAGCGATGCCAGGCGCTCAGTCTCAGGGGCAGCCTGCTCCTCCGGGTTGGAGGCCCCGACGCGCAGGAGGATCAATGTAGCAGCGTCGCCAGCCGGGTGGCCTCCCAGCGTAAAGGGCAGTCGGGCGCCGTCAGTGCTGTTGAAGAGGATCGCCTGGAGGTACCATCCTTGGGCTCGGGGCACATCATCCGATAGCCGCAACCGGTAGCGGTCGGCGATGACATCGCCAGGGTGCCAGACGCCCGTGGGGTAATTTCCGCCCCCGGTCCAGGTATTGAAATTGACCAGCGTGTCCATCTCCCCCGGCACCGCCGAGACCAATTGGATGGCAAGCGTGTAATGGTCAGGGGGTTGCGCCAGCGCCTGCCAGTACAGCGTGAGCTCGAGCCACTCACCTGGTTCGAAGGACGTACCGTCCAGATCGTAGCCCAGGAGAGCGACGTCAGAACCAAAGCGGCCTTCAAGCGGGTGTTCAGGATGGACATCGGCGGCAGTGGAGTAGACGGGAGGCGGGGAGACGGGGGGAGCCATCACCGCGAAAGGAACGGCTCCGGCGCCCAAGGCCGCCAGCACGAGCAACGCCAGGGTAAGCCAACGCTGCCGAGTCGCCCAGTATGCCCAACCTCGTCCCAGGAAGCCCATCGCACTGACCATCGCCGGGTACAACAAGCGGCCCTTCGGAGCGTGGATCACCCAGTTCCAACGCACGTAGGCAGCAAGCAGAAGCACCAACCAGACGAGCAACAGGAGAATGGAGAATGGAGAATGGAGAATGGAAAATGGGCGAGTCGGCGAGTCGGCGAATCGGCGAGATGGGGATTTCCGATGTGGCGGCCGAGGTGACTGGAGGGTGGCGGCGACCAGGCCAGTCAGGCCTCCCAGCGCGAGCGCCAGGTAAAACAGGTAGAATCCGCCCGGCGGCGCTGTGCAGCCGAAGACCCCCCACCATGAACGGAACAGGCCCGGAAGTTCGCGTATCAGCACCTCTACCGACATCTCTTGGCGGAGAGGCACCGCCTCCCGTATGAGGCATGTTCCGGTCAGGTCGCCGTAGAGGGTCCAGTTACGGAGAAACCACCAGCCAGCGGTGGCGAGAAACAGGAAGATGACCAATGACCAATGACCAATGACCAGTGACCGATGAAGAGACGGGTGCCTCTGACGTGGTGGCCTGGGCTGTCGGAGCGTGGCGGCGAGAGGGATGACCATGAGGACGAGGGGCAGCAGCAGTGCGCCGGAGAACTTGCTGAGAGCGGCCAGACCGGCCAGCAAACCCAGGGCCAGCGTGCGGGGCCAACTCAGCCCATCGCGCAGGAGGCGCAGCGCCAGGTAGACCCCCCAGGTGGTCAGCGCTGTCACCAGGTTGTCGTTGTTAACGGCCCCGGCGGTGAAGAGGAACTCGGGTGTAAAGGCCGTCAGGCCCGCCGCCAGCCAGGCCGCCGCAGGTGCATCAGGAAAAGCCAACCGGGCGGCAGCAAACACACCGGCAACGGTCGCCACTCCCAGCAGCGACGACCACAGCCGGACGACGTGGAGCACCCGCACCCGGCCCCCGTATGGGAACCGCTCCTGGTGGAGGTCGTGGGACAACCAGGCGACGTTATAGCGGGCATCGGGCCGGCCACAGACCGAGTAAGGGTTGGAATCCAGCGGCGCGCCAGCGTCCTCCAGGTCGAGTCGAAGCGGCGTAGAGAGGGTGCGGACGAAAAGGGCTGAGGCCACGTAATAGAGCGGCGGTTGAGCCCCCTCGTGCTCGTAGTGGGGGGGAGACTCATCCGCCGGCACCACCGGCAAGCGGCCGGTCTGGAGCAGGTGGACAACGTAGTAAAAGTGACCGATCTCATCGGGAGCCTCGAAAGGAGTCGAGACAGCGTTATAGATAGTTGCCAGGATGAGAAACAGGATCAGGAGAACGATCAGCGCGTACCGTTCCCGGCAGTTCAGCCCGCGCCGTCGTGGAACAGACGGCACTGGATGAGGTTCCCGGCAAATCATCTTCATCGCTCCACCTCAACGGGGGCCAGCAATATACGATCGCTGACCGGTTGTCCCCCCTCTAGAACCGGCAAGCGCTCCTCGGTGGCCAATGAGTACAGGCCCACCTGCATCCAATACTGCCCCGGTGACGCCTCTGGTGGAATCGGCAGCCAGTTGCGCTGGATGAACACGTCGCCGGCGACCCACTGGATCGCCGGGAAACCCAGCCCGTCGCCGACACTCACCGCCCCTGTTGGCCCGACCAGGTGGGCGAAGACAGAAAGCGGCGGATGCTCGGGCCGGGCGACCACCTGCCAGGCGGTCGTCAACACCACCTCGCCACCCGGCCGCGCCGCCGTGGAACAGGCAACGCCGGATGAGGTTCCCGAAAGGTGGTAACCCAGGAGCATTACCTGCCCCCCCAGGTCCACCGGTACAGACAGGGCCGTCACCAGGTCGGCCTCCGTGGGGGCCAGGGCTGGGCTCGACCATGCCTCCCGCATTGGCGCTATCTCCTCCAGTGCCGGCTCCCCGCGCCAGCGGTGCCTTCTCCAAACAGTGTAGCCCGGTACAGCCTGCAGTCCTCGCTCGCAGTAGACCACCTCGGCATCCTCCAGTGATCGTTCGGCCAACGTACCCGGACCGTCGCTACCCCTCCCCGGCACGGAGAGGGGAGACTCGGCTATCGGCACCAGGTACCACCCTGGCCCACCGCCGGCTGGGTAGACCCACGCCTGCTCGCAGTCAAAGAATACTACCCGTAGGTCGTCCCGGCCAAAACGGTGGGTGATCTCGGTGTCGTCCATAACCTGCTCTGGCATATAGCAGAACCCCAGCCAGGCCGGGGGATCGGGGTCGGGCTCCACCCGGTAGACAAAGATCGAGTAGCCAACCTTCGCCACCGGCTCGTGGCGACGAAACCAGTCAAAGAGGTCGGGCTCGGGCGAGAAGGGGCCTTGCAGCACCGTGGCGCTAATGGCATACCAGCCCGGGGCCGGATTGATCGGGGAAAAGCCCTCGGCCGGGCAGGAAGAACCAGGGGCAAAGAGGGAACGATAACGAATTCCGGCTTTTTGCAGATAATACGCCGGATCGGCCGTGCCGAAGTAGCCCAGCCAGACATCGTCAACGCCTTGCTCATTGAGGTAGTGTTTCAGGTGTTTCAATCCCTGGCCCCAGTCCAGATTCGAGTCGACCAAGTAGCGATACCCATTGGAGGGGCCCCCAACCAGTTCGTTGAAGTAAGCCAGATGGTGAGGGAAAATGAAGAGGGCAATGATCGTCAGCCAGCCGAGCAGGACGAAAAGCCCCCGGCGTCTCCATCTGGACCTCAGGCCGGGCCAGGCTACCACCCGGGCGGTGTAGACGGTCATCAGGGGTAACGTAGACAGGATGTGACGATACCCTAAGTTCAGAGTGCTGAACGCGGAAAGGCCAAAGTAGAACGGCGGGAAGATCCAGAGCGCGTAGTCTGCGGAGGGCCGTTGGGCTATCCGACGCGTCCCGTGTAACCACACCGCCAGACCCAGCATGATGAGCAGAGGCAGCGGGGTTTTAAGCATGAAGACGATGGGGAAATAGTACCACCAGCCCCAGATCGTGTGGCGTCCCCACAAAAAGGCTGGGCGTCCTAACCGCATCTCATGCCGTATCCAGGCAACGGCCTCCCAGTAGCTAGCAGCGGGGACAGGAACGACCCCTGTCAGATGAGAGGCTGGACGAACCTCGAAGCGATACAGAGCCCACAAGACAAACAGGGCACCGATCACCATCGTTCCCCAGGCAATGGCGCCCCTGGACCATCTCCAGCGCAGTTCAACGCTACGGATTCCCGTGAGCACCCCGATCAACGGTATGAGCAGCAGGTTGGACGTTTTCGTTCCAAGAGCAAGACCCAGCACCACCGTGGTGACCGCCAACCGCCTCGTGGTGGGCCTCTGAGCCCATCGCCACCACAGATAGAGAGTTAAGGTAGCCAGGCATGCCGCGCCCAGATCGGTGGAGAGAATCCGGGCATGGGCCACGATATTAGGATTCAAAACACACAGCGCCAGCGCGAGCAGGCCGCCTGCCCCCTGGTACATATCGGCAGCCCAGCGGTACACCACAGCCCCCAAGATGAGAGCCAGGCCGATGACGGGGAGGCGGGCCAGGAACACCATCTTATCCACGTCGTGCCCCAGGTGCCAGAGCAGAGCCTGGGAGAAGCGAAAGAGATGGGCGTCCTCCCAGCCAGGGATCTGCTCAGGCGGGGTCAGTTCCGGCATCAACAGGAGCAGCAGCCCGCCCAGGCCGTCCACCAACACAGGATGTTCTTGCTGCATCCGCAGGTCCGTCCCCCGTGCATAGGCGTACCCCCTGGCCAGGTCGTAGGGCTCGTCGAAAGTCGGCGAAGCGAGAGGTGAACTGAGGGCGGCCTGTAAGAAGAGCAGCAAGAGCAGCGCGCTCGCGCCCAAAATAGACAGACGCTCCCCGCGGTCGTGTAGTATCTTCTCAAATGCTCTCATGGGTCATCCTCGTCGGCCAATCTGACCTCCCCGAGCAGAATATGGTCGCCAGTATCCTGCCCTGGTCCTGTAACCTCCTGCCGCTCCAGGGTGTCCAGCCAATAGACACCCGTCTGGAGCCAGGCCCTTCTCTCATTGTTCCCCCACAGGTCGGGCGCCAACGGGAAACGGTGGTACTGGACCAGGACGTCGCCCACTTGCCAGACCTCAACTGGCACACCCAGGCCATCGGCTACACCGATGGGATGGGCATCATCGCCGACCAGGTGGGCCATGATGGAAAGAGGCCGCATTTCGAAAACATGCTTTTCGGTGACCTGCCACCAGGTCTCCAGAGCGATCGCTTCCGGGCGGACTTCCAAAAGGCGGTATCCCAGAAAGGCCAAAGGGCCTTCAAGGCGCAAAGGGGCCGTGACGACCGGACGTTCCGCTACGACTTGTCCGGGGCTCATTTCCGCGGGTGCGATCCGCACCGAGGGAGTATACGTCACGACCTGCATCGCAGGGCGGAACTCATACAGACGAAACGCTGGCGCCAATCCATCATACTGGTGATGGACATAGGCCAGGTGTGCCTGACCCAGATGCGCCTGTAAGAACGGCACGTCCTCCTGCAACCCCCCCCACCCCCCCCGAAGCGGAGGGGAGTCAATCTGCAACACCCCCCGCCCCTCCCGAAGCGGAGGGGAGCCAATCTGCAACACCTCGTCGTGGAGCACGTACCAGCCGCTCGTCTGCCCATCCTCCGGGTAGATCCAGCTCTGCGTGCAGTCGAAGTAGACCCGGCGCAGAGGTTGGGTGTGGAATTCCCTCGATATGAGTTCATCATCCAAAGGAGGAGCCGGCTGCGTGCATTGGGCGACCCAGGTGGCCGGCGGCTGATGGGGATCCACCCGATAGACGAATAGAGCGTACCCAGGTTGGGCCACAGAGGGATGGTGCTTGAACCATTCGTACTGCTCCAGATCGCCTAAGCCGCGTTGCAACAACGTGGCTCCCAGGACATACGTCCCAGGGGGCGGGTCAAAGCGCGGGGAGAAGGCCGGAGGAGCATCCGGCAAAGGCGGGAGTGGTTCATACTGAACGCCATACAGTTCGGGCCCCGCATACCAATAATGGCCCAGACGCAGAGGGAGACGAATGTCGAGATGGTCCAAGTCTTTTCTCAGTGTTTTGAAGTCCTGCCCCCAGTCCAGGTTGGAGTCCACCAGGTAGCGATAGCCGTTGCTAGGCCCGCCCACCAGTTCATTAAAGTAGGCCAGGTAGTGGGGAAAAATCCTGATCGTCCCGACGACGTACCACATCCACAGCACCACCCACAGCACCCGCGCGACGGTGGTCAATCCCCTGTGTCTCCATCGTCCCACTATCATGCCCACGTCCACCCACTGAGCCGCAAGGACATATAAAAAGGGGTGGATGGGCAGCAGATGCCGGTACCCGATGTTGATCCTGCTATAGATGGCCACGGCTACGTATACAGCCGGAAAGGCGAGGAGGAAGAGCCGGCCTACAAAATCAACACGCGTGAGGGAACGCCGGCACACCGAGACAATGACGGCTCCTATCCAGATCACCAACAAGGGAACAGGGTTTTTGATCAAGAAGGCGAAGGGAAAATACCACCACCACCCGCCCACCCGAGTCTCCCCGGCCAGAAACATCAGGCGGAGCGAAGGACTGGTCACCTGCTGTAGCATACCCTCCCAGTGATGGGACGCGGGCACGGTTAGGACATACGGCCCAATGCGCAGGGGGCCAAGTTGGAAGCCATACACTCCCCATAGGAACAGGAAAGCGACGATCACAATCGTCGCGCTCCTACGGAGAACTGCAAGAAACCAGGTTTTTCGGAAAAAACCCGGTTTCTGCCCGGTCGAGCGGACAACCTCAACTGCCGCCATGATTCCTACGACCAGGCCAACCCATATAAGCCCCGAGATCTTGGCCGCCATCGTAGCCCCCGCAAGCAGCCCGATCCCGATACTCCAGCGTACGTCTTCCGTAGGGGCACGGCTCGTCCGTGCCCACCTCGCCCGTGCCCACCGCCAACTGACAAAGAACATCGCAAAGCCCAGCAAGGTAACGCCGACATCCGTCGTCGCCAACT
>CAZZEX010000071.1:0-25329 GCA_964653285.1 uncultured Anaerolineales bacterium | reverse complement strand
TCCTCCTGGGCGCGCCAGGAAGTCTCCCCCTTTGGCCGCTACCCCGAACTGGCCCGCTTCCTGCAAGACGTGGGACGGCGGCTGCTGATCTTCGGCATGCACGTCCACGTCGGCATCAAGGATCGGGAACTGCTCATCGAGGTGATGAATCAGATCCGCTACTTTCTGCCCCATCTCCTCGCCCTCTCGACCAGTTCCCCCTTCTGGCACGGCCGCGATACGGGGTTGAAGTCCTACCGCAGCGTCGTCTTCGAGAGCCTGCCCCGCACCGGCATCCCTCAGCAGTTCGGTTCCTACGCCGACTACCGCAGGTACGTGGACACGCTGCTGGCGACGGGCAGCATAGATGAGCCTACCCACATCTGGTGGGACGTGCGCCCCAGCGAGAAGTTCCCCACGCTGGAGGTACGCATCCCCGACATGTGCACGCGAGTGGAGGAGACGCTGTGCCTGGCCGCGCTGGTACAGGCCATCGTGGCCAAACTGGTGCGCCTGCGGCAAGCCAACCAGACCTGGCGACTGTACCGGAAACACCTGCTCGACGAGAACAAGTGGCGCGCGGTGCGCTACGGCATCGCGGAGAAACTGATTGACTTCGGCAAAGCGAAAGAGGTACCGTTCCCCGCATTGATCGAAGAACTGCTGGCGTGGGTAGACGATGTGGTGGATGAATTGGGAAGCCGGGCGGAGGTCGAATACGTCCATAACATCCTGCGCCAGGGCACCAGCGCCGACCGCCAACTGGCCGTCTACCGCCACACAGGGGATTTCCGGGCCGTGGTAGACCATGTGGTGGAGGAGACGCGGAAAGGGCTCGAGTGATCCCGTTCAGGGAGGAACAAAATGGCAGGTATCAAATTGCTCACAGTGCGCGGCATTGAGATCAAGATGCACGTCACCTTTCCACTGGTCCTGGTGTGGGCCGCCGTGCAATTCGGGTTCCTGAGTACGGGTGGTTTCTCGCTATCAGGAGCCGCCTTCGGCATCGTCGTCACGCTGCTCTTGTTCATCTGCGTCGTGATCCACGAACTGGCACACAGCATGGTGGCGGTGCGCATGGGCTTCCCGGTGCGCGACATTGTCCTCCTGCCGTTGGGCGGCCTCGCGCAGATGGAGCGTATGCCCGAGCGCCCGGCCCAGGAGTTCCTCATGGCCATCGCCGGCCCACTGAGCAACGTCGCCATCGCCGTGCTGTTGATCGTGGCCGGCCTTTTACTTGGCATAGATGTACAACTGCGGGCAGACCTCACACACCTGGGTTGGGCAGACGCCCTTCCCTACCTCATATTCACTAATATCGGGCTGGCCGTCTTCAACCTCGTCCCCGCGTTTCCAATGGACGGTGGGCGGGTGCTGCGCGCGCTGCTGGCGACGGTGATGCCCCACGCCCGCGCCACTGCCGTGGCCGTCAAGGTGGGCCAGGGGCTGGCCTGGATCCTGGGACTGGTAGGTCTATGGGACGGCAACTTCGTGTGGATCCTGATTGCCATCTTTGTGTACTCTGGGGCGGCCCAGGAAGGGCAAATGATCCAGGTCAAGGACGTGCTCCAGGGCCTGCGAGTGCGTCACGCCTTCTCCCGACGTGCTCTGGCCCTTTCCCCAGCCGATCCCGTCAGCCGCGCTGCCGATCTCACGCTCGAGAGTTTCCAGGCCGATTTCCCCGTCTGCGACGGAGGGCGACTCGTGGGCTTGCTCACGCACACCGACGTCATCCGGGCCCTCCAGCAACGTCGGGCGGAGACGCCGGTGCGCGAGGTGATGCAGACGAAATTCCCCGCCGTCGGGCTGGACGATGGGCTGTTCGAGGTCCTCCGGCAGATGGCGGAGGCAGGGCTCGATGCATCGCCCGTGATGGATGGGGAACAATTTCTCGGCCTGCTCACCCGCCGCGACGTGAACGAGGTCTACCAACTGCTCTCGGTCAGTCCAGAACTGATGACGCAAAGGCAGGACAAGTGATCACCACTGCCGAAGCACGGCGCTATTACGGAGGCACCGACACGGTCCACGACTTCGACCACGTGCTGCGGGTGCTGGCGCTGGCGGAGCGTATCGGGCGGGCGGAGGGAGCCGACCTGGAGGTAGTACGGGCGGCGGCGCTCTTGCACGACGTGGGGCGAGAGCAAGCCGAGGCGGATGGGCTCGACCACGCTGCCTTCGCCGCCGACCGGGCACGGGAGATATTGAACGGGCAGCCAGCCGCGAAGGTGGAGGCCGTGGCCCACGCCATCGCCGCCCATCGCTTCCGCAGCGGGCCGGAGCCAGCCACGCTGGAGGCGCAGGTGCTCTTCGACGCCGATAAACTGGATGCCATCGGCGCGGTGGGAGTAGCGCGGGCCTTTGCTTACGGCGGCGCGCACGGGCAGCGGCTGTGGGCTCCCATTGAGACCGTGGACGTGGCTCGCTGGATGGAAGAAGGGGACGACCCCAGTACACACACTCCAGTCCACGAGTTCGTCGTCAAACTCTCCCGCCTCAAAGGGCAACTCTTCACCCCAACGGGCCGCTCTATCGCCGAAGAACGCCATGCTTACATGGTCGCCTTCTTCGAGCGGTTCGATGCCGAAGTGCAAGGGGAGCGCTAGAGAGCCGAGGGAGACCATGCGCCTTAACCAACTTCGCATGGACTGGAAAGTCGTCACCGCCATCGTCGTCTCCACGCTGACGATGGTGGTGGAGCATTACCACCGCATCTTCGCCTACAAGGCCTGCGACCGGCTGCTCTTATACCTGGGCGTGCCGCTGTTGGTCATCCTGCTCATCTTCCACGAGTCGCCCGCCCGGTACGGCTTCCAGTTGGGCGATTGGAAGGCGGGGCTGGCGCTCACGGCAGCGGGCTGCTGCGGGCTGGCACTCGTGATACCGTTCGTGGCTCGCACTGGGGAGTTCCAGGACTATTACGCGCCTCAGGTCAATTCCGCCATCCCCTTCGCACTCAATGCTGCTCTGGACCTCTTTGGCTGGGAATTCCTGTTCCGCGGCTTTCTGCTCTTCGCGCTTTACCCTGCCTGTGGCCCCTACGCTATCCTGCTCCAGGCGGTCCCCTTCGCCATCGCCCACTTCGGCAAGCCAGAACTGGAGACGCTGAGTTGCATCTTCGGCGGCAGCGCGTTCGGCTACATCGCCTGGCGCACCCGCTCGTTCTTCTACCCGTTTCTGATCCACTGGTTCCTGACAACCATCACCGTGCTGCTCGCCAGCGGTGCGGTAGGGTGAGAGCCCCATCTTTCAATCTTTCACAGCCCCACCTCCGCCACCCGCTGCCGCCCCAGGTCAATCAGCTCCTGGATAGTGGCGACGAACCCTGCGGCGGCTTCAACGCTGGGGAGTGGGGCTTTCTCTTCGTCTTCAGCCGGTGGGGCGGTGAGGACACGGACGCGGTCCACGCGGGCGGCCAGGTCAGTGGGGATGCGGCCGGGAGCGACCAGTTCTGCCTCCACCAGACGCGGGGAGGGCAGTGCTTCGCCGGGCGTTTTGTCCTTGACGAGCGAGAGATGCGTGCTCAAGGCCCATCCCAACGCCTGGCGCACGGGGCGCATCACCTCCTCCGGGAAGCCGCCCTGTAGCACGACGGACGCCAGTTTGAGCCGCTTGTCGGCCGTGTCGAAGCCCTTGTTGGCACGGCGCAGTTTCTTTTCCAATGCCTTCCGTGCGTCGTCGCGGGCGGGGGCGGGGATGGCCGGGGCCCGGTAAACGGTGGTGGACTCGGCCGTCTGCTCCATTACCCCGCCGGTGAGGGTGGAGAGCGCCCGGTAACCCTCCTGCTCCATCAGCAACAAACCTGGCGTGGGGAAGTCGCCGTAGTGTTCGTTGAGCAGCGCTTCGACCTTGGGGCGCAGTTTGGCCGGTTCGCGGTCCACGACGACGAGGGCGTTCCCGTCGGCGGGGGCGCCAGGGAGTTGCGGGGCCTGTCGCACCAGGAGAATGCGGCCCGGATAGCGGCCCACCAGCAACTCGGCGAAGCCCTGCAACGTGGGCGTGGGTACCGCTTCCGGTTCCGCCCCGGGTGGGGCGGCCGTGGGTTCGAGCACCAGTTCCGGCTTGATCGCCTCTCGTGCGCCCAGCAGCACTTCGAGCCGCTGCAAGAGACCCTGGCCCGCATCTTTGAACGAGAGGTCGGTGACGGTGCTATCCTCGTTAAGCGCCGCGTCAAAGACGGCTCGCTTGGCAGCCAGCGTGTCGAGCATGCGCTCCTCAATGGTGCCTTTGGCGATCAGGTTGACGACGTTGACGGTGTGCAACTGGCCGTGACGGTGGGCACGGGCGATACGCTGGGCCAGCACGGCTGGGTTCCAGGGCAGGTCGAGGTTGACCACCATGCTGGCGGCCTGCAGGTTCAGCCCCACGCCGCCGGCATCGGTGGAGAGGAACACTTTGCACTGGGGGTCTTCGAAGAATTGCTCGATCAGCGCGCCGCGCTTCTTGGAGGGCACGTCGCCGGTGAGTTTGACCCAGCCCAGTTTTAGTTTTTCCAGCGCTGGCTCGGTCAGATTGAGCATGCGCGTCCATTGGCTAAACAGGATGGCCTTGTGGCCGTTGCTGGCGACCTCCTCGTCGAGAATCTCGCGCAGTTCGCGCAGCTTGGGGGCGGTCTTCTCGCGGTCATGGGGTTTGATCTCCGGATCGTGGAGCGCCAGGGCGTTGCAGATCAGGCGCATTTTGACCAGAGACCCTAACAGGATTTTGTGTTCATCCGGCGTAAGCGGGCGCCGGCGTGCTCGCGCCATCAACTGGGCAACCCTTTGCTCGTATTCGCCGTAGGCTTTCCACTGGGGATCGGTCATCTCAACGAAAAAGTTGCTATCAATGCGTTCCGGCAGGTCGAGCAGCACCTCCTCGCGCACGCGGCGCAGGACGTAAGGCGCGATACGGTGGCGCAGTTCGTCCAGGTTCTTGTAGCCCAGCACCTTATAGGAGCCGGACGGCCGCCGCTCGGTCTCATAGTAACGCTGGTTGAAGCGCCACAGCGGGCCGAGGATGGTGGGGTCAATGAACTGAAAGACCGAGTAGAGTTCGTCCAGCCGGTTTTCCAGCGGAGTGCCGGTCAGGACGAAAGCATAGGGACTGCGCAGTCGCTTGACCTTATCTGCGGTTTTCGTGCGCCAGTTCTTGATCCTCTGCGCTTCGTCGAGGATCACCAGGTCGAACTCGCGCCGGGTGATCTCCTCCTCGTCGAAGCGCACCAGTTCGTAGTTGATGACGTTGAAGAACTGGAGGTCTCGATAAAGACTGCGGCGCTGAATCGGGTTGCCCTCGATGACCTGGACGGACAGCGAGGTGAAGCGGCGGATTTCGCGCGCCCACTGGTGCTTGAGCGAGGCGGGGCAGACGATCAGCACGTGCTGGATGTCGCGCAGTTGCTTGAGCAGGGCGGCGGCGGCGATGGCCTGCACCGTCTTGCCCAGGCCCATGTCGTCGGCCAGCAACGTGCGCCGGCCGAAGGTCAGGTGGAGCAGTCCCTCCTCCTGGTAGCCGTAGAGGGGTGTCGAGAGGACACTGAGCGAGCGATTGCCCTGCTCCACCTGGTCGAGGAACCAGTGCTTTTGTTGCCGAACCGCCTCGATGTCCTGTTGGTTTTTCAGATGGTCATGCACAGCCTGACCCACGTGAATCTGCTCCCGGTCGCGTTTGGGCAACCGGTTTAGTTCACCAAGCAGCGCGGGCAGGCTCTGCGTGACCTTGCCCTGCAAGACCCCTTCGGCGTCAAAGTAACGGGTCAGCAGCGCGTGTAGTTTCTTGCGTTCAGGGAAAGGCAATGTGACGCGGACGGTCGTCCGCTCGGCGTGGTGGGCGTACATCTGCGTGATGGGCGGGGCCTGGGTGATGAGTTCCTCCCACTGGTCGGCAAACTCTTTCTCCAGGTTCGCCAACACGCCCTCAATATGTTTGCACGTGCCGATGGTGTTGGTGCGATAGTCGGGGCAGGTGCAGGTGTTGAGCCGCTCGGTGAGCGAGCGAATCTGGACGGTGTAGGCCCGTTCGGACGCAGAGGTCACCTCAAAGGTGCTGTAGACTGGATGCTGGCCCTGGTTGACGATTTTGACGAGCTCTTCCATGCCGCGCTTGCGGCGGCGCTCGATCTGTTCCTGGAGCATATCTATCTGTTGTTGGGTCTGATCCATCTGGTCCCCTCCCTGGGACGTCATGGAATACACTCGAGTCCCTGTTCTGCAAAGTGACGGTCGAACGTGAAAGCCGTTTTGATACCAAGCCGGCGCATGGTATCGAAACTGACACAATCAACCAGGCTGAGTTGTCTACGGGCAGCGATGAGCAGCGCAGTGACACCGGCACTATGCGCTCTCTCATCCACCCACTCGACGCGCAGCACCGGTACCACATCTTCTTGCAAGACCCTGGTGGCTGCCATCCCTAGCCGGTGTTGCACCAGGGCAAACGTCTCAACCAGCACGTAATTCGTGCAAACCAACTCTGTCCCCTGGGTAATCAGGTCGGCCCAAGCCTGCTTGGCCTGCTTGTGGTTCTGGTCGTCGGCGTCCAGAACTGCGAAGAGGGCCGACGTGTCTACGAATACGCTCATCCTCGATACGCCTCCGCCAGGTACCGATCGTGTTCAGCCGAGATGTTGAGTTGCCCAGAATGAAAGCGTCCGGCGGCAGCGATAGCCCTCCGCCGTCTTTCCGCTATGTCAACGCTACTCGATTGCCGAATCAGATGATCTACACCCTGACGGATTAACTCGGCGACGGAACTCTGACGAGCAGCAGCCAGGGCTTTGAGGGTCTGCGCTTGTGCTTCGGTCAACTGTATTTGGGTGCGAATCATGGCCCACTCCTTGTTGACAAGGTGATTACACCGATGCCGCAATGATAACACATCATTCGGGAATGAGCAACAAGTGGCTCTACGCGGATTCGTGGGGTGCTCAGATTAGTCAAAGGCTGGGTCTGGAAGGCGGCGGCGCCAATCACAGCGCAGCGTCCTCTCGCTTCTTGTCGTTATCCGTTGATGCCCTGGAATCCGCGTTCTGCGCGGCCGGCACGATCACCTGTAGCCGGCCCGGCAGGGTGGTATATTCGATGTGGGTCGCAGATAGATCGAATAGTTCGCCATCGGCCTGGATGGGAGTGGGCGGGTCGCACTCGATGGTCAGGCAGGTGGTGCGGACGTAAGTGATCTCCGGGCGCTCGACGTGGCTGCCATCGAACGTAGTCGGCAGCAGGCGCAGTAACTTGAGCCGTCCCAGTTTTCCAGCAAATATGAAGTCCAGGTAGCCGTCATCTGGCTCAGCGCGGGGCGTCATCCAGAACGCGCCTCCGGTGCGGCGGGTATTGCCTACAGATACCAACGCGACAGCCCCCTCGTACTCCCCGTCGTCCCAGGTAAGCCGCATACGCCAGGGCTTGTGACTGAGGATAGTCTTGAGCGCAGCCAGGACGTAACGCGGCGTGCCTTTGACCCGCTTCATCGCCGCCTGGGTGATGGTCACCATCGGCTCCAACCCTATCGCCGAGTTGTTGTCGAAGAAGCGGCCGTTGACGCACCCCACGTCAATGACGCGCGTGTGTCCCGCCATGATAACCCGGCAGGCTGCCTCGACCTCCTTCTCCATGCCGAGCATGGCGGCGAAATCGTCGGCCGAGCCGAGGGGGATGACGCCAAATGGGCCGACCACCTCATCGCTGGCGGCCTGCATCAGGCCGTTGACCACCTCGCTGATGCTTCCGTCGCCGCCAGCGGAGACGATGGGGGAGAAGCCCGCCAGCGCCGCTTCCCGCGCCAGTTCGATGCCGTGGCCTGGCTCCTCAGTGACGACCAATTCATAGTCCAGGCCAATCTTCTGGCACGCCCGCTCGATGTCGGGGATGGCCGCCTTAGCCCTCCAGCGGCCCGCGTACGGATTGACGATGATTTTGGCTATGTTCATTTCTTCTTCCTCCTCGTGCCTATGATAGCGAAGGTTGTCATTCTGCGCAAGTGCTGGCCGGCCGGGTTGTGCTTGACGAAAGCGGTGGTTTGCGCTACAATAGCGCCGCCTTGCGGGTGGGCTCAGGCCTCGCCTGCTTGATTGAAATTTGATTGAAATTCTATTCAAGCGTGGCTAAGATCTATGGGAAACCGTTCGTAGTGCGCACCTCAGTGCGCTTTTGGGGCGCTGAAGCGCCCGCTACGAACCTGTTTTCACGAAAGCGACGACGAGTGTTCGGGAGGTAATGAATGGCTCAACAGACAGAGCAGGTTGAGTTGACGGCCGAAAAGCGGACAGTGCTGGGCAAGCAGGTAAAGCAACTGCGGCAGCAAGGGTGGGTGCCGGGCGTGATATATGGACATGGTTTCGACCCCATGCCTCTGCAGTTCGAGGCGCGAAGTTTGCGACAAGTGCTCTCCCAGGTCGGCAGTAGCCAACTCATCAGCATCAAGGTCAAGGAGCAGAAGCGGCCCGAGATGGTCCTGGTGCGTGAAGTACAGCGTGACCCCATCCGGCGCACTGCGTTGCACGTGGACTTTTATCGCGTGATGATGACCGAGCGCCTGACGGCTGAGGTGCCGTTGGAGATAGTCGGGGAACCTCCAGTGCTGGAGCAGAGCGAGGGCATTCTGCTACATGGTATTTCCACCATTGAGGTTGAATGTCTGCCTGGCGACCTGGTGGACGCGATCGAGGTGGATCTCTCGGACCTGACCGAGTTGGACCAGGGATTGTACGTGCGCGACCTGGCTGTCCCGGCCGGCATAGAGGTCCTCACCGATCTTAACGAGATGATCGTGCGTGTGGTACCGCTGAAGGAGGAAGAAGAAGAAGTAGTAGCAGAGGAAGTAATAATGCCTGAGGCCGAAGAGGTCGAGGTTATCACAGCAGCCGAGGCGAAAGGGACGCCTGGCGAAAAGGAAGAAGATTAGCGATGGACAGAGCGAGAGGCGGAGCGGGGGTGGGCAAACAAGCCGGCCTCCGCTCTTTTGATTCTGGCCTGCTATGCTTGACAGAGAGGGAATTACGGTATAGAATGACCTAGGGTACGAGGCGGGCTGTTGTGGAGCGGTGCGAATGGAGTACAAGGATTACTACAAAATCCTGGGAGTGGATCGAAACGCTAGCGAGAAAGACATCAAGCGGGCCTACCGTCGGTTGGCCCGTCAATTTCATCCCGATGTCAATCCGGGTGACAAGCAGGCTGAGGAGAAGTTCAAAGAAATCAACGAGGCCCACGAAGTCCTGAGTGACCCGGAGAAGCGGGGCAAGTACGACCGGCTAGGTACCACTTGGCAGCAATGGCAGCGCATGGGCCGCGACCCGGGCCAGTTTGACTGGTCCCAGTGGTTCGCCGGTGCGCCGGGAGGGGAACGTGTCGAGTGGAGTGGCAACCTGGGCGACCTCTTTGGCGGCGCAGGCGCGGACATGTTTTCGGACTTCTTCCGCACTATCTTTGGCGGGATGGGTGACGCAGGGCGCGCTCGCACCGCTGAGGATCTCTTCCGCCACACAACCGGCCGGCGCACCCTGCGTGGACAGGATATGGAAGCCACGGTGGAGATCACGCTGGCAGAGGCATCCCACGGCACCACCCGCGTGTTGGAGCAAGATGGGCGCCGGATTCGGGTGAAGGTCCCACCGGGAGCGCGGAGTGGATCAAAGGTGCGGATCGCTGGCAAGGGCGGCTCCGGCTACGGAGACAGCCCACCTGGCGATCTTTACTTGAACATCACGGTCAAACCACACCCGGCCTTCAAGCGCGAGGGGGACAATCTGCGTTGCAACGTTGACGTGGACCTATACACCGCTGTGCTGGGTGGTCAGGTACGGATCTCGACGCCGAACGGAGATGTATTGTTGAGGATCCCCGCTGGCACCAATAGTGGTAAGACCTTCCGTCTACGGGGCAAAGGGATGCCCAACCCACGCAGTCCAAAGCAGCATGGTGACCTGCTGGCTACAGCCCAGGTCCAGGTCCCCCAAAGGCTGAGTGCCCGTGAGCGGGAACTGTTCGAGGAATTGGCCCGCCTCCGAGAGGAGTAGAATGACCTCACACAAACGAAGCGTGCTCATATTGCCTTTGGTATTGGGCATGCTGGCCTGTACCTGTAACAGCCAGGAGCTCTTCTTTACACCCACTCCGACCGTGCCCCCCGCTACTCCCACCCCCCTCCCAGAGAGGGTCATCGCCGAGGTGGACGCGGAGGATGCTCTGCTGATCAACCTCTACCAGCAGACCAACCCGGCCGTGGTCTACATCGAAGTGCTGATGAAACACGAAGGAACACTCATGCCACTCGGCACCGGGTCCGGCTTCGTGATAGATACGGAAGGACGCATCGTCACCAACGACCACGTCATCGAGGAGGCTGATGCTGTCCAGGTCACTTTCTCCGACGGCAGTGTGGCCGAGGCTCAGGTTCTGGGCCAAGACCCATACTCTGATCTGGCCGTGATCAAGGTGGATGTCTCTCCCGAGTACCTGGTGCCATTGGAAATGGGCGATTCGAGCACGCTCCAGGTAGGGCAGCGGGTCATCGCCATCGGCAACCCATTCGGGCTGGAAGGAACGATGACCGTTGGAATCATCAGCGCACTGGGGCGTACGCTGCCGACCCAGGTAGCGCGGAACGTCGGTTCTTTCTCCAACCCTGAGATCATCCAGACCGACGCGGCCATCAACCCGGGCAACTCCGGCGGGCCGCTGCTGGATACTCGTGGGCGGGTGATCGGCGTCAACTGGGCCATCCGCTCACCGACGGGCACCAACGCCGGCATCGGTTTCGCCGTGCCGGTCAACACCGTCAAACACATTGCGCCCTACCTGATTGAGCAGGGCACCTACCACTACCCCTACCTGGGCATCACTTCTGACAACCGTTTCACCGTGGCGGAACTGGCAGGCCCGTTAGGGTTACCGGTGACGCACGGGGTGCTCATCTCCGAAGTCCAGCCTGAGACCGCTGCAGATCGGGCCGGTCTGCGGGGCGGCGACCACGGGGTCGAGGTCATGGGGACAACGGTGATAGCGGGCGGCGACATCATCACCGCCATTGACGGATATGAACTGTACACCTTCGATGACTTGATCGCCTATCTGGTGCGCGAGGTGGAAGTAGCCCAGAAAGTTGTGTTGACCATTGTTCGCGACGGAGAGAAGTTGGAAGTCCCAGTGACATTAGGGGAGAGACCATAATCAATGAACAATGAGCAATGAACAATGAGCAATGAGCAATGAGCAATGAGCAATGAGCAATGGACCGATGAACAAATTTCAGAGATCAGGGATCAGGAAACGGCTGCTAACGGCTGATAGCAGCGGCTAAGGAAAGAGGTAAGAGCAATGTTCAAACAAGAGGATTTGCGCGAACTGGCAACGTATCAGGCTGAAACGCCAATATTGAGCGTCTACCTGAACGTGGACCCGACGGAACAGACGACGGATGAATATAAACTGGCGCTGCGGCAAATGCTGAAGCAGGCGGAAGGGGTTGCCGCACCCGAAGATATGGCAGCAGTGGAGCGGTTTTTCGACCACGAGTACGATTGGTCAGGCCGTGGAGTGGCCATTTTCTCTGGTGCCGAAGAGGGATTCTGGCATATGTATTCCCTGGCCGTTCCCGTTGCTTCCGGGGTGACGGTGGCCCGTAAACCCTACATTTGGCCGCTGGCGGCGCTGGTGGACGCCTACAGCAATTACGCAGTGGTGCTGGTAAATAGGCAGGAAGTGCGGCTGTTACTTTTTGAGATGGGTGAGTTGCAGACGAGTGATGGATATGTAGGAAAGGATGTACGCAAGTTAAAGAAGGGGCGTGGTTCGTCGGGGGGGCCGGGACGTCGAGGGGGGGCCCCCGTATCGAGCCGACGCGAGGAGGAAGTAGCGCAGCGCAACATCCGTAAGGCGGTCAAGGTGACGAAACGATTCTGTCGCAAGTACAAGCCACAGCACCTGGTTATCGCCGGCGCCGAGCCGACGGTGCCACAGTTCCGCGAGGCGTTGCCCAAACCGTTGCAGGAGAAGGTGATTGGCTCGTTCAGCGCCGACATGAACACATCGGAACTGGAGATACGGGAGCGCTCGCTGAGGATTTTGCAGCAGGCAGAAGAGGAACGAGAGGCAGCCCTGGTGGAAGCGGTGTTCACAGCGGCGGCGAAGGGGCGTGGTGGCGCCATCCGCCTGGCCGATACACTTGGCGCGGTCCACGAGGGCCGCATCCAGACGCTGGTGATCGCCCGCGGCTACCACCAGCCGGGTTATCAGTGCTGTAACTGCGCCTACATCACCGACCAGCCTCTGGAGGTTTGCCCCTTTTGCGGCAGTGAGTTCGTGGAGATTCCCGATGCGGCTGAGGCTCTGGTGACCAAGGTGATCGAAGACGGCGGCAGAGTGGAGGTAGTGGACGATCATCCCAAGATTGCGGAGTTCGGCGTAGGAGCGCTGTTGAGGTATTAGGACGCTGATTCCAGGACGATAACGGGTCGGGGGCCGCAGTAGCGGCCCCCGACCTTCGTTTATCGGGCCAGCGGATTTTTCGGGTGGGCGGTGTGTTTATGCATTGCGAAAGACAATGGGCAGGTAGAGCCGCCCCGGTTCGGCGGCAAAGTAGAGACCCTTGTTGCTGCTGGTGCTGACATTCCCGGCGCCGTCTACAGCCTGCACCAAATAGTCGAACGCTTCGAGCGAACTATTGACCGTGCCCTCCCACAAACCGGTGGCCGAGTTGTAAACCAGTTCAGCGCTCCTCCATTGACCAGTTGTGTCTTCGTAGGTGACCCACACGTGAGCGATGCCTGATTCGTCATCGCTGGCCTCGACTGAAAAGGTCGCCTGGCCCTTCCAACATTCGCTTTCTGCAGACCAGATAGAGGGCGGCGTGTAATCCGCGCTGTCGGCATAGTAGACGCGCAGAGTGAGGTTGGTGTAGAGCCGCTCGGTCTGGCTTCCAGAGTGGAACTGCGCGGGAACGATGACCAGTTTGTCCCCGTCGCCCAGGCGGTTGATGGCGACGATGTTCGTCGGGTACCATCCGTCGTACGCGAAATCCGGCTCGCTCCTGGACGTGTCGGTGACGAGGGTGGCGATCACCGGGTCGAGAGTTGTGGCATAAAACTCTGTGCCCACTACAACGACCCCACGAGCGGTCAGGCCTGACCTGGTGACGTCAGAGATTACCAGAGGCTGAATGGGCCGCCCGGCGCCCGCTTGAGTATCTCCGTAGCCCTGGACAGTGTAATAGGTGCCCCAGTTGGGTACGCTGTGTGGTTCAAAGGTGAACGAGAAGGTCAGATCCTCATACGATTCGCTAGCCGAGACGGTGTCGGGCCTGACCACGCTCATTCCCGCTGCGCCACTACTGGCACCACTAATGGGAACGATATTGGGCACGGTGACCCGGTACATGGGCAGGCCGTACAGCGTGGCTTCGATCATCACCTTCTCGTCGTAGCGGCTGAATCCGCCGCTGGGCGCGTCACCGACGTACCGCTGCTTGGCTTTCACCAACGCTTCTCCCACTGGCATGTCTTCCTGGCTGCCCAACTCTTGAGCCAAGTAAAGCAGCAACTGCTCCGAGTAGGCGACCTCGGTAGTGTCGCCCAGCCCGTAGCCGGTGTTGCCGACAAAGCCGCCCGTCTGTTCCCAGGCCAAGGCCTGGGCAAAATCCAGGGCAGACGTGGCATTTGTGCTGTGCGCGTCGTGGACGTTGTAACCGGCATGGCAGCCCACCGACCAGACCACGGTGCTGGCCGGCGAGGTGGTGGCGTTGCTGATGTCGGTGCTGTAGAAAAGGCCGCCGGACGAGGAGGCGGGTATCGCGTTCCAGTGCTCAAAGTGCGCGCTGACCGAGACCAGGTCCTGGCGGGTGGAATTTTCCGTCCAGGCGCTCTTCAGATCCGCCGCTGTCCAATCTTCACGGATTAGCGCACCGTTTACGGTCATCCCCTGGTTCCCCATCAGGTCGCGGGTCTCCTGGGCGCTATCGGTGAGAAAGTCGTAGCCGGTGACCAGTGCTGTCTGGGGGGCAAAGCCGTTCTTGCCCGACGTGAGATAGTGTTGGATGACGCGCACGATCTCTTCCGGCGTTTCCACCAATCGCCCTACGGCCAGGTCGGGGATGTAGAGGCCATGCCCGTGCCAATACTTGGGGTTCAGGTCGCCGTAAAAGTTGTCGGTGAGGAGGAATCCCCAGCCCAGAGCAGACCAGGTGGCATTGTGGGTGTTCAGGTTGGCCGAGAGCAGGTACTCGCGCTCGTTGGCCAGCGTGGAACTGTCGGGGATGCGGTAGAAGGGGACCATTTTGTCATCGCCGACGATGACGACGTACTTGATGTTGGGGTAATTGGACAACGTGCTTTTGATCACATTGTCGTAAATGGCTTCCGCCACAGCGTTGGCGGCGTAGGGGTTGCAGGCATCTGTATCCCATGGCCCGTATTGGTCGGAAACGTTTCCGTTGTTGTCCACAGGATAGATAACGCCGTTGACCGTGGACTCATCGGCCAGCAGGCGCAACTGAGTAGGAATTGCCCCCGTGCGCGTGACTCCGTAGGTGTAATCCATCCGTCGCTTGTTGACCAGGATCAGCGTCTGGACGTCGGTGGCCGGCAAAGTTGGGTGCGTGTAGGTCGGCATTGGCTCATCCCCGGTGTAATCAAAGCTGGCCGAACATTCCGGGAATTCGCCAAAGGAGAGCACCTCGGCCCGCAGACGGTAGAACTTGTAGGGGTCATAACTATTGTCGTGTCCCACGACCAGGATATAGTACCACCCTGGTTTGAGGGCCAGGGAAACCGCTGTTTCGTCCGCCTGGCCTGGGTTGGCCGAGATGGAACTCATCCGCCCGATCGAACTCATCCGCCCGATCGAACTCATCCGTCCGATCGAACTCATCCGCCCGATCGAACTCATCCGCCCGATCGAACTCATTCGACCGGCGGCGTCAATATCCGAGTCGTCCTGTATATCACCCACCAGGTCTGAACCGCTCAACTCGGGCCCCTCGCTCATGTCGCAAAAGACCGCCACGTCATAGTCGGCGGGCAGTTGCGACAGGGTGACGGTCAGGATGGAGGGGGCGGAGATGTGCACCCTGAACCAGTCCACGTCTTCAGGGGAGCCAATTTTGGCATAGTAATCCTGGTTCAACTGGACGTCGGCGGCCATCATAGCGCCGTCGTTTGGTTCGTAAGCGTCGCTGCCCTGGCGTGGGAGTTTATCCTCTTCTGCTACGATGACGGCAAAAGGCAACGTGGATACGACGCGGGCTGAACCAAAGAACGATGCCCCCAGTTCAGCCGTCATCATCTTCTGGTGGGAAACGTGGGTTGTGTGTGGCGGCATAACGACGGTCTGGGTGTGAACCGCTGTTCCCGCCAGGTCGTAGTAGTAGATGGTCACGGTGGACGCCGTGGCATGCGCGTTCTGGATGATGATACTTGTGTTTCGGAACTTGGAGCGGGCGACACGGGGGAGTACAGCCCAGGAATCAGGCAGTACAGCCTGGTGGGACCAGAGCAAATCGTCCGTTTCGTTGTAGTGGTAGACAGTACCGTCCATCATTACCTCGTAGGATCCGGCGGTCGTCGAACGGACTTGCCCATCGGGCAAGACCCCGGTGGACGGAAATGGCCCGGCTACGGCCCCTGACGCCAAGTCAGCGCTTTCAGCGATTACGTCGGTGGGGCCATAGTAGGAAAGATCCACTATGTCATCACCACCAGGGTAGATCCAAAACTCGCTCTCCCAACCATCATACGCCTTGTAAACCACAGGCATAGCCAAAAGCAGACCGCTGCTCGATTGGTGCAGGTAAGCGGCTCCGCGCGCGTTCGTCCCGTCTATGTCCAAGACGGCCACGACGATCGGGCCACCGGATATGATCTCGGCCTGGCCAACGAGCCCGGCCGGGATCGCGCTTTCCTCGCCCAGGTCATAGAGGTAGCCTCCCCATGAAGGGATGGAAATAGACCGGCGGACTATTTCTGTTGCTCCCGCCCGGTCGCGGATGGATATGGCGACGCTGGTCGAGAAATTGGGGTCTGCGTTCATGATCGCCAGGATAGTCGTCATACTCGCCGTGCCAATGGTGGTTGTCTCTTTATGCACGATGGGAATGTGGTGTAAGTTAGAGGAAGCGGAATAGGTAGCCAGGCCGCTGTAGCTCATCAGCCCATCGCCCTCCTGGTCGGCGTTGACAATCCTGACGACGGCGGCGACACTCTCATACGCCGAGTCACTGACCGAGATGTGTGCCGAGCCGACGAAGTTTTCCGGCAGGGCGGACATCGTCTTTTGAACGTAGATGCGGCCTCCACGTTTGGGGATTGTGTCGGTCAGTGTATGCTCGAGTCCACCAGTCGTCAGGTCGTAAAAGGCGATTGTAACGTTCACCGAGGATGCGGAAGAATTGTCGCCCGTGACGTGGATGACCGTGGACCAGCCCTGATAGTTGCGGGCGACAAAGGGCAAGTAGACGTAAGGCCCGTAACCACCCCCCACGTAGGTTGACCCGAAGGTCAGATAGTCGTCCCCCTGTGATGCCACCTGTAGCCGAGCGTCGTCCTGCAGGTACGCACCGTCCTGGGACAGGGAACGGCCCACCATCGCTGGCTCGGCCCAGGCCACGCCCACGGCAGTTGGAGCAAGGACAAAGATGCCCATCGCCCAGGCTGTCGCTGCGAGCAGACCTATCGCCGCAGTAAGAGTCAGCAAAAACAAGATTGACCTTTTCACGATGCACCTCCTTTGGTTCCCTTCACTGATCCCAATGCCTTATCTACCTCCGCCAGGTCCAGGCTGGCGTCCAGCTCTTCAAAGATGGTTTTCGCTTGCAACAGTGAGGCCCATGCTTCGTCCAATCGTCCCTGCTTGCGCTGCAGCAGGCCAATTTGGAGCGTGGTTCGGCCTGTTTCATACCGGTTGTCGAGTTCGCAGGCCATGTCCAGGCTTCGGGACAGGTATGTTGCGGCGCGCTCCAGGTTGCCTTTCTCGTAACAGATCACGCCCAGCACGCGACGCGCTGCACATTCGTCCGCTTTGAGCCCTTGACCCGTCGCGTATTTCAACGCACGCTCGGCGAAAGCCAACGCCTCGTCGAGTTGTCCCCGGCCCAGGGCGATTTCGGCCCGGTAGCGGGAGGTCTCGGCAGCAAAGTCCTCGGACGGGATTTGGGCAAAGAGAGTCTCGCTTTGCTCCAGGTGCCTGGTCGCCTGCCCCAGGTCGCCCATGCGCAGGTAGACCGCCCCCAGGTTGTTGTGGGTCAGCCCTTTGCCGTAGGTGCCACCCAACTCGTCCCATACCTGGAGGCTGCGCTGGTAGAACGCGAGAGCCTGCTCCAGTTGGCCCACGATCAGGTAAATCTCACCGATGTTGTTGGCCAGCACTCCCCGTCCATAAACGTCTCCCACTCTTTCCTTAATGGCCATGCTTTTAAGATAATGATCCATTGCCGCTGCCCAGTTGCTCTGCTCAAAGTAGGCGTTCGCCAGTGTGTTGTGCGCTTGCCCCTGGCCGACGACGTTCTCCAGGTTTTGATAGATCTCCAGGCTGCGCTGCGCGAACTGTACCGCGCGGTCGTTGTCTCCCTGGCGACGGTAGATCTCGGCCATCAAGTAGGCGGCGTGGGCCATCTCCCGTGCCCCTTCTTCGCCCTCGACCTCTGACGCAACCTGGACGGCGCGTTCGCACCATCGAACGGCCTCCTGATTATTTCCCTGCCGGTGATAGACCCCCGCGCGCAGTATGTAGAGACGTGCTGCTTCCAAAGTTCGTGCGCCCTTGCCCAGCGTTTCGAGCCCCCTGCTCAGCCACGTCTGGGTAGTGACATATTCGCCTTTATACTCATAAACGCAGGCCGTACGCCGGCACAGGCCGGCGCGGTGACGCCGCACGTCAGGCGAGGGGGCCATCTCGTCCAAGAGGGCACGGGCCTGGGCGTAACTTTCCAGCGACTCGTCGTAGCGACCGACGAGTTCGTAGGTGTCTCCAAGTCCCTCGTAGGCCGTCAATCGCTCGTTCAGGCTGTCGAGGACGTGTTGAGCAACTTCCAGTGCCTTGTGGTAGCGGTGAACGGCGTCTTCGTTGGCGTAGATGGCCTGCGCCCGCCGGCCCGCCTTGAGGTGGTATCCCAATGCCTGGGGCCAGTCCTCGGCCAGCGTGTAATGTTCGGCCAGCACCTCTATGTGTTCGTCCACGCGCGCACTCTGCGCTTCGATAGATTGGGCGATCTTATGGTGCAGATCGCGTCGTTCGGCGTAGAGCAGGCTTTCGTAGGCCACCTCGCGGGTCATGACGTGCCGGAACAGGTAGGCAACCTGGGCGCGATCCAGGATCTCTTTTTCGCACAGGTCCAGCAGGCGGGTCTCCATCTCTATCTCGCTGGTGCGATAGGGGTAGACGGATTGGAGAAGCCATTGCTGGAACGCGCGCCCGATCACCGAGGCGACCTTGAGCATGTTACGGCCCTGCTCGTCCAGGCGGTCCAGGCGGCTGAGGATCACCCGGCTGACGGTGTCGGGTACCTGTACCCGATCCAGGTCATCTCGAGCGCGATAGACACCGCTCTCAGCGTCGTAACTCAAATAGTTCTCGATCAAGGCATGGGCCATCTCGACGATGAACAGCGGGTTGCCCTGTCCGTTCTTGAGGATCAACTCCTTGAGGTGCTGAGGCATCTCCGGCGCGGTGGGCAACTGGCTGTCCAGCAAGGCCAGGCTGCCCGCCTCCGACAGGGCTTCCAGACCAACCGAGGTGTAGTTGGGTTGTCGGGCCGCTGCCAGGGTGAGCGATTCTTCGGGGCGGTATGCGATGCAGATCAGCAAGGGAGAGGACTTGACGTGGGTGGTGAGGTGGTTCAGCAGGATGAGGGAGGCCTCGTCTATCCACTGGATGTCGTCTACGACCAGCAGCATAGGATGATACTCGGACTCTGATGTAATCAGGCTGCTGACGATGCGCTGCAGGTTTTGTTGGCGCAACCTGGGATCCAACGACCGGAGCAGGTTGCTCTCTGGCATGGGCACGCCCAGCAGGTGGGCGACGAGCGCGGCCCAATCAATCCACTCCGGGCTGGCGGTTGCCAGGCGGCTCGTGATTTTCTCACGCCGCTCCTGGTCAGAGTCATCTTCGCGCAGCCCAAACACCTCGCGCAGGATGGTAACCCAGGGCGCGTAAGGCGTGTGTCGCCCGTAGGAGAGACAACCGGCAAAGAAAGTGGCCCTTCCCTGCCTGGTCCAACGATCTATCAGCTCTTCGATGACGCGCGATTTGCCCATGCCCATCTCGCCGTGGATGTCGAGCACCTGGCAATCGCCCTTGGCCGCCTGCTGGGCCACGCGCCAGATGGTCTGCCACTCACCGTCTCGCCCGACAAGCGGCGAGCGGCGAGCCGGCCGGCCCGCTTCGTACCGTTCGACGATGCCGCGTACCTCGTAGTTGGGCACCGGCAGGCTCTTGCCCTTGACCCTGACCGGCTCTTTTTCGTCCAGTCGAAACCGCTTGCCGACCTGCGTGGCCGTGCTCTGGCTGATGAGCACCTGGCCTTCCTGGGCGACGGACATGAGCCGGGCGGTGAGGTTGACCTCGTCGCCCATCACCGAATACTCGTGTCGCGTGTCTGAGCCGACGTTTCCGGCAAAGACGCGCCCTGTGTTGATGCCGATCCGTTGCCTGAGAGCGAAAACGCCGGCCGACGTCTCCAGTTTGTCAAAGGCCAGCATAGCGGCCTGCATCTCCCACGCGGCGCGAACGGCCCGCTCGGGGTCGTCCACATGAGCGCGGGGCGCGCCGAAAAGGGCCATGATCCGGTGTCCCACGACGTAACTATCCACTTTGTCAATCACGCCTTCGTAGCGATGGATGATCTCTTGCATTCTGGAAAAGTGCGTGTTGAGGATGGCTGTGATCTCGGCGACTTTTTCTGGTCCCAGTTGGCGAATGATCTCTTCGATGCCGTAAAAGTTGGCAAAGATGACGGTCACCGGGCGGAACTCGCCTCTCTCGCGGCTGGCCATGCGCGTGGGGTCAAAACGCAACAGGTCGAGCAGGCCGGGCGGAAGGAAGGGCACCAGCGCGTCCAGGCAGGCTACGGTTTCTTTGATGTGCGACACCATGGCTGGCATGTCAGACCCAAGCAGTTTGGGCATCACCTCCAGTGCGGGGTAGTGGCTGCCAGGGGACTGGCTTCCCTCGACGATTGTGACCAGGTAGCATCCATTTCGTTTTTCCCCGACGCGCACCTGCGATCTGACAGCCTGATAGGTGGCTTCGTCTATGAATATCTCACCACCCTCGGCCTGGTCTTCGGCGTGGGCCATTTGAGTCAGCGCCTCACCCATCGCCGTGCACTCCATCTTCTCTGGTGTGCCCAGGTTCGCCGTGAACAGCAGGCCCGACCCTAACCCCACGGTCATTTTCAGGCTGAAGGTTTCGCCGAACGCCTCGACCTGGTCAAAGCGGGCAATGGCTTGTTGCATTTGTGCCCCGGCCCGGCAGGCGTTGATCGCGTGGTCGTCGCCAAAAAAGGCAACCAACAGAGCATCGCCGCCGAACTTGAGCAGGTCGCCTCCCTGGCGGGCTGTGATATCCAGCATGGTGGTGAAGTAGTCACCGACGATGTTGGTGATTTTCTCCGCGCCTTTCTCGCCCTGCCTGGAGAGCCGCTCCGACATGGCGGTAAAGCCCGAGATGTCGGCGAACATGATCGTCGCCTCGCGGAACTGCCCGCTGACCCGGCCGGGCTGGGGGTCGCGCAGTTGCTCGTTGACCAGGTAGCGAGGCAGGTAGGTGGATACCGCATGCAGGAGCGCGTCCAGGTGAGCGTCGCAGGGGCGAGCCGTCGTCAGGCCGGGTTGGTGAAGCAGGGGGGAGACCAACTGGTCTGGCAGGTAGCGTCGCAGGTGATTGCTGAGAACATCGAGTGTTGCGAGTTGAGATTTTGTGGGTTGAGAACAGACGTCTGCGTACATCGGGCACCCTCGACGAGCGGTACAGTCGCTGTGATCACCAACTGAAAACAGTCTGGAAACAACGCAGCTATTCTATCATACCACAAAATACGGGCTTTGTGGGTGAAACATATGTTACAGTTTGCTGAACGAATGGTTACATATTTCCGAGCATCCGTGCCATCTGATCACACAACTGAGAGCAGGAACTAAATCGTGAGGAAGTGGGGGCATCGGCATTGGGGTAGGTCTGGCGCTAGAGCGCACGAGCGGCACTGTGGTGCACGGCGCGGATGCGAGAATTGGCACAAAGCCGCCTCGGCGAGGCGGGTTTGTGCCACAGGTTCCTCACTCAGCCCCTCCCGGATGCGGGAAAGGGAGCACTGGGCTTGCACTGCCGTCTCCCTTCCTCCTCATAGGGGGAAGGGCCACGGATGGGAGCCAAGTGGAGGCTGTCTACTTGATCTCGACGACCGCGCCAGCAGTTTCCATTTTGGACTTGGCATCCTCGGCTGCCTCCTTGGCGACGGCCTCCAGCACAGTGCTGGGTGCGCTGTCTACCAGATCCTTGGACTCCTTCAAGCCCAGAGCAGTGAGTTGCCGCACGGCTTTGATGACCTCGATCTTCTTGGGGCCAATCTCCTTGAGGACGACATCGAACTCGGTCTGCTCCTCCTCCGGCTCGGCCGCGGCAGCCGCCATGGGCATCGCAGCCACCGCGACTGGCGCGGCTGCGCTCACACCTAACTTATCCTCCAGCATCTTGACCAAATCAGATGCCTCCAGCAAAGAGAGTTTGCTGATCTCTTCTGCGATCTTTTCCAGGTCTGCCATAGTTTCCTTTTCCTCCTAACTAACTGACTTCAGCGCTTATGCGCTTGTGATCTGATGACGCTCAGGCAGGCTCAGCGGCTTGCTACATCGCGGTGCCAGGCGTACTGCCCGACTCTTGCAATTTGTCTACGTAAGCCTGCAGGACGTTAAGCACCTGCCGGATGCCGCTGGCGACGACGCCAGCCGCTCGCCTGGCCGGAGCGTTAATGGTGCCGAGCACCTGGGCCAGGAGCACTTCCCGCGGCGGGAGATCAGCGATAGTGCGCACTTGTTCTGCCGCAATCGCTGACGTGCCCACTAACCCACCCTTGATGCGCAGCGTCCGCAGGTTCTTTGCTGCATCCGTCAGTGCCTTAGCCACTGGCGAGACTTCGTCGTGGCAAAAACCGACGGCAGTTGGCCCGGTCAGCCACTCCTCTGGCAGTGACATCCCCACTTCCTTCAAGGCCAGCGCCAGCAATCGGTTCTTAACCACCTGGAGTCTGCCACCTATGGGACGCATTGCGTGCCTGATGTCACTCATATCACTCACGCTAAGCCCCCGATAGTCGGCCAAGATAATCCCCTGGCTCTGCTTGAGTTGTTCAACGTATTGCGCGACGTATTCGGCCTTCCGCTGCTTTGAGATTGCCAACCCCGCTCACCTCCTTTCTGAAAACTGCCTAAAAAGTGAAAAATCCCTACGCCGTGCCGACGCAGGGACATCCCTCACCCGATTCACATAAGGATGCTTGTTTCTTGCCTCGGCAGGCCAGATTTAAGCGCTCATTGCGGACCTACGTGCTCTGGGGCGCACCTGCTGTCTTTGGTACAGGTTTTCCGAACGATTTTAGAGCGAAATCTAGAACGAAACCTCCAACGCCTGGGCCTGGACGGGATCTACTCTAATGCCCGGTCCCATCGAAGACGTGACCGTGATTTTGCGGACGTACACTCCCTTACTGGCAGGGGGCCTGGCTTTCCTGACCGCGTCTACCACCGTCGTGAAGTTGTCGAGCAGTTTCTCCGTCGAGAAACTGACCTTGCCGATAGGAATGTGCAAGTTGGCGGTCTTGTCTACACGGAACTCCACGCGACCCGCCTTTGCCTCTTGAATCAGGCGCGGCAGATCCTCGGCTGGAGCTATCGTGCCGGCCTTGGGGCTGGGCATCAGTCCCCGTGGGCCTAAAACGCGCCCCAGCCGTCCCACTTTGCCCATCATCTCCGGTACAGCGATGGTCACGTCAAACTCTGTCCAGCCGCCCTGAATCTTCTTGATCCACTCGTCGTCGGAGGCCACGTAATCGGCTCCGGCCTCCTGGGCGATCTTACCCGCCTCGCCAGTGGCGAAGACCAACACACACACTTCCTTGCCCAGACCGTGGGGCAGCAGAACCACACCGCGTACCTGCTGATCGGAGTGGCGTGGGTCTACACTCAACCGGAAGTGCGTGTCCACAGTCGCGTCGAAGTTGGTATAACTGGTCTCTTTCACCAGTTCCAATGCCTCCTGCGGCGAATAGAGCCGCAGGCAGTCTACTTTCTCCAGTGCTTCGCGGTATTTCTTACCTCGTTTCGGCATCGTTCCTCCTATGTGGTTCTGACGGGCTATGCCCTCCCACGGATAACTTGCCCACTAATCTACGATTTCGATCCCCATACTCCGCGCAGTACCCTCAATCTGCCGCAGCGCACCCTCGAAATTGATGGCGTTCAGGTCCTTCATCTTCAACTTCGCAATCTCTTCCAACTGAGTACCGGTGATGCTTCCCACCTTCTCCCGGTTGGGTTCGCCCGAGCCGCGCTCCACGCCAGCGGCCTTGCGCAGCAGATCGGGCGTGGGCGGCGTCTTAAGCACGAATTTGAACGATCCATCGTGGTAAATGGTAATCTCGGCCGGGATGATGCTTCCCACCTGACCAGCCGTGCGGGCATTGTACTCCTTACAGAATTGCATCAGGTTGATACCGTGCTGCGCCAGCGCAGGCCCCACCGGAGGAGCCGGATTGGCCTTGCCGGCCTCAATCTGTAACTTTACAACCGCTCTGACCTTCTTCATCGTCCTCCATCCCAAACAAGATGCTCACCTCGAAGCCCCCACCGCCAGACCTCGCCGTGAGCGGACTTCGGCCGGGGATTTCAGGTGCATTTCACCTCAGGCTTTCTCAACTTGCAGAAAGTCGAGTTCGACTGGTGTCTCGCGACCGAAGAAGGAAACCAGCACCCGCACCTTGGCCCGTTCCATATCAATTTCATCCACCATACCGATGAACTCGTTGAAGGGGCCGTCAATGATGCGCACTTTCTGGCCTGATTTGAACGTGACTTTGATCTTGGGAGCCTCGGCCTCCATGCGCTTCATAATAGCCTGGACTTCTTCAGGGCGCAGGGGGACCGGCTCGTTCCCCATCCCCACGAATCCGGTCACGCCCGGCGTGTTGCGCACCACATACCAGGAATCATCGGTCAGGATCATCTGTACCAGGATGTAACCTGGAAAGACACGCCGTTCGACCACCCGCCGCTTCCCGTCATAGACCTCCATCTCGTCCTCGGTCGGGACCACAACCTGGAAGATCTGATCCTGCATCTGCATCGTATCAATGCGTTGCTCCAGGTTATGCTTGACTTTATTCTCGTAGCCGGAGTAGCAATGGATGACGTACCAAGCCCGGTTATCTTGAGGTTCAGACACCTCGGCCTCGGTATCAGCCTCATCAACTATTTCCTCGGCCCGGGTCTCCGCGACCTCGGCGGCCGTTTCCGCCACTTCGGCCGCGCTGTCTTCAGCCTCTGGAGAGGCCGGCGCCAGCACGTCGGCGTCGCCTTCCGCTGCAGATTCCAGACCAGGCTCGACTTCCTTCGCGAACATCACTGTTACCTGTCCAAATCTACCGTGCCGCCTGCCGGTTCACGACCACTGCGACCAGCACGCCTGCGACTACAGCAATCACCGTGACTCCGATAGCGACGAGGCTGCCGGCGATAACCCCCCTCAGTTCCACAGCAAACACATAGTCCAACAACCCCAGGAGGAGGGACATAGAGATGGTGACGGCCATGACAATCTTAGTCAGGTTCCATGCTTCCTCACGAGTGGGCCAATGCACCTTGCGCAGTTCTGCGCGCGTCTCGCGCAAGTAGCGTATAATGGCATTGTCCTTCCACGACTTTGCTTTCTTTTTCGCTGCTTTTGACTTCGCCACGGCTAGCGTCTCCCTGTAGCAGGTCTCTCTACACTTCAAGACACCGCCTCTACGCACGGCGGTGTCTTGAAGTCCACCTCAGGCAGGCCAGGCAGGAATCGAACCCGCAACCTACGGTTTTGGAGACCGTTGCTCTGCCAATTGAGCTACTGGCCTGTGAGTATCCTACTTCGTTTCGCGGTGCAATGTATGTTTACGACAACGAGGACAGAACTTATTCAACTCGATACGATTGGGATCATTACGCCGATTCTTTTCGGTCGTATAGTTGTGCTCCCTGCATTCCGTACAAGCAAGGGTGATCACTGTTCGAACTGCCTTCTTAGCCATTACGTCACCATATCTTTCCGGAGTGTCGTACAGAGCCCACGATGGGACTTGAACCCATGGCCACACCCTTACCAAGGGTGTGCTCTACCAACTGAGCTACGTGGG
>CAZZEX010000070.1:0-25610 GCA_964653285.1 uncultured Anaerolineales bacterium | reverse complement strand
TGTTTTTGACGAAGTCCATTTCTCGGGATGCCGTTGTGAGCGAAGCAGGCGGCGTGTAATCTGAAGTATAGTATTCAGTTGGGTACTCACAAGGGATTTTGTATTTGGATTGCCAGTTTAGAGCTTCAAACTCCTGTTCGAATGCCTTGTTTAGAGAGCTCGGCTCATACAGCATTCGTCCGGGCATCGTCTTCTCTCTACTGACCTTAGTTTTATGCTTGGTGCTATCTACAGCGGCGATTACCCGTTTGATTTCCCGTAGTTCGGAAGCGAACTCTGCTTCCATGATCTCTTTCCCGTCCTTGAAGGAGTAAACCCCGCCGATTTTCACTCGTATTTCTCCTTCTTTTCCAAAAGTCTCCTTTGAGCGGCATTTTCCCACTCTGGTGGTATTCGGGATACTTTCTCTCTGCCTGTTGGTTGATAAACAGGCTTGCCCATCGGCCTGAGGCGAAGTGTGCCATTGAAATAAGAGACTATACGCTCACGAGCAACGTTAACGTAAACGCTCTCTTTCTCACTGCCCATTGCCCGTCTATTATGCTTGATAGCTGCAATCAATGCTGAACCCACGCCTGCATAAGGGTCAAAGACCCAATCTCCCTCACGTGTCAAGGCCAGAACACACCGTTCGACAAGTTCAACGGGAAATTGACAAGGATGTATTGTCTTTTCTGGGTGGTTCGACTTTACGTTAGGGATATTCCAAAAACCTTCCTCCCATTCCTTCACCAACCCTTCCCAGACATCTGAAGGGTTTTTTCCTTTGGGGTTTCCAGATGGTTTCCCCTTGTTGGGACCCTTGTAATGGCGTTTCCCCGGATATTTTGAAGGCACTCGAACTGCGTCAAGATTGAAGGTGTAGTCTTTGCTTTTTGTAAACCACAGAATGGTCTCGTAACGGCCGGAAAACCGCTTTGAGGCATGTAAGCCGTGTCCGAAATGCCAAACAATTCTATTGCGTAAGAACAGGCCACGATTCTTAAAGATCGGATAGTAGTGGATATCGAGTGGGTACACTTCCCCGTCTTTCACAAAGTTCCCAACTTGCCAGCAAATACTTCCGTCTGGCCGGAGAATTCGATAGAGTTCTGCAATGGCTCGCGCCTGTGCTTCCAAATATTCTTCAATGGAGGTGCGGCTTTCGTAGACCTTGCCTAAATTGTAGGGTGGGGAAGTGACAATGAGCTTTACAAAATCGTCAGGTAAGGTACTAATGAGATCACTCGTGTCACCGTGGTAAAGCACTATCTCAGCACTTGGTTCGAAGCAGGTTGCAATGTCTTTCGCTGTCTCAAGAAGAGGTAAATGACTCATCACACTGTCCTCAGGCATGCCTTGTGCTCCCGCTATTTCGCCCACCACCGGTAGTCCACCTCCGGGAAGACTTTATCCCACTCCCACAATTCCTCGGCCAGCGTCCGGTCGGGATGACCCTCCTCCACACTGGCGACCAAGTCGCTCGAACCGCTCGATGTGGGCCGCGTGAAGCGCTGGACGGCGTACTCCCGCGCCTAGCCCGTCGTCACTAGGAAGGGCCAGTCGGATGACTCCAGCAGCAGTAATTCCCGTGCTGCCTGGTTCAACACCACTTCCGCGTCGGAATTCGCCATTCGTAATTCACTCCATCCGTTTTTCCGCCTCGTGAAGTTAGACGCGCCGATCTTATCCATGTGTTTGCCGTCACGCAGGAGTGGGCGTAGGCGTGCGGGTAGGGAAGGGGGTGAAGGTGGGTATGGGAGTAGGCGTGACACGGCGTGGTGGCACGAACGCTACCGCTAGGCTGAGCACCATGCTGATGACGACCAACAGAGTGATAATCCAAAACGTGATGCGCGTTCGCTGGGATTTTGAGCGACGCACGGTACCTCCTATGAGCGGTTGTTATTCTGTATTTCATTATAGCACAGCGGTGGGGAGACACAAGCGTGGCATACCTTAAAGTTTCCACGAAAATCCCGCCAGACTATTGACAGGACGGGCTTTTCGTTATATAATGACCATAGGTCAGTTAATGACTGCGGGTTAGCACAAAGGGTGTCTGTGTGACGACCAGAGCGCGTCGCAAGCGGGAAAAGGAAGTGCGGAGGCAATCCATCCTCCGGGCGGCCCGTGAGGTTTTCTTCGAGTGTGGCTTTCATCGCGCCACCGTGGACAACGTCGCCGAGCGGGCGGAAGTCAGCAAGGGCACCGTATACCTGTATTTTGAGAGCAAGGAGACAATCCTTGCTCATTTGCTTTTGGAGGGGTTAAGTGGACTGATCGAGGAACTGGAACAGGCTTATGCGGCGAAGGAGCCTCTTCCGGCCGACGAGCGGTTGCGGCGACTGAGCTGGTCTTATCTCCAGTTTTTCCAGCGGGAGCCTCTCTATTTTCGTTTCCTGACGGCGATGGACCGGGGGCGGTTTCGAGAAGCGGTCACTCCCGAAATCTACCGGAAGGTCTTGGAGGCCAGTATGGAGGGGTTGGACTGGGCGGTTCGGGCTGTCGAGCAGGGGATCGAGGATGGCGTGTTCGGCTGCTGCGATGCTCGGCAGTCTGCTGCCACGCTCTGGGCCACCCTGAACGGAGTGCTGGAGTTGATGAACCATCCATTGCGGCGAGAGATGGTAGGGGTGGGCACGGAGGTTCTGTACCGCACCGCTGTAGAGACGGTGATCCGAGGATTGCAGGCGACCAACTTGAGGGAGTGAGTGGCCCTGGTGGGAGCGAGGAGGAAGATAGACCCCGGTAGCCTATTAGATAAGTAAGGAGGTTAGCATGAGGGAAGTGGTGATCGTCAGCGGGTGCCGCACGGCGATCGGCAGACATGGCGGGGCTTTTCGTGACATCCCTGCCCAGAACCTGGCTGCGGCGGTGTTCAAGGAGGCCGTAAAGAGAGCCGATATAGACCCAAACATCATTGACGACGTCATCCTGGGTTGCATCGGCCAGCAGAGTGATGCGGCCAACATCGGCCGCGTGGCGGGGCTGATGGCTGGCATCCCCGCGCACGTGCCCGGATGTACCATCCAACGCAACTGTGTGTCCGGCATGATGTCTATCTCGATGGCCTACCAGGCCATCCAGGCTGGCGATGGGGAGGTGTTCCTCTGCGGCGGGGTCGAGAGCATGTCCACCGCGCCCTACATCGTGCGAAAGGCTCGCTGGGGCCTTAAACTGCGTCACACCCAGTTTATAGACACCCTGTGGGAGGGTCTTACGGACCCCGTTTGTGGGCAGATCATGGGATACACGGCCGAGAACCTGGCGATGATGTACGACATCAGTCAGGAAGAGCAGGACAAGTACGCGGTGAAGAGCCACCAGAAGGCCTTCCGCGCCACGCGGATGGGCAAGTTCCGGGATGAGATCGTTCCCTTCCGGGTGTCCAAGAAGGTGGCCGGTCAGGAGGTGGCCTACGAGGACATCATCGAGGACGAATGCATCAACCCCGGCCTCACGGTGCAGAAGGCCGCTCTCTATCCGACAGTATTCAAGAAAGGGGGCACCGTCACCCCGGCCAACGCGTGCCCGCTCTCCGATGGCGCGTCGGCGGTGGTGGTGATGACGGCCGAGAAGGCGCAGGAACTGGGGGTAGAGCCGATGGCCACCGTCCGCAGTTACACCTACGCCGCCGTTCCGCCGGACATTATGGGAGTCGGCCCGGCCTGCGCGGTGCCCAGAGTGCTAGAGCGGGCTAGTTTGAAACTCACCGATATTGACCTGATCGAGCTCAACGAGGCCTTCGCCGCCCAGGTTATGGCCGTGGGCCAGGAACTGGAGGGCCAGGGCTGGGATTGGGAGAAGATCAACGTCAACGGCGGCGCCATCGCGCTGGGCCACCCTGTGGGCTGCACGGGTACGCGTATCGTGGTCACGCTGATGTATGAGATGATCAAGCGGGACGTCACGTTCGGTATGGCGACCGCCTGCGTGGGCGGCGGCCAGGGCGGTGCGATGATCATTGAGCGAAAGTAGGGAGTCGGCGAATCTGCAAATCAACAAATCTGCAAGTGTGCAAGTTTTAGGAGGAAAGGCCATGGCGGATATCTCCATCTGGCAGGATAAGAAAGCACGGGAGGCGTTTATCGCCAAAGGGAAGGAGGTCTTTGAGAAGATCAGAGGAGAATTGGAGGGGAAGGAGGACGCAGTGGTCGTGGCTATCGAGCCCGGGAGCGGTGGCTATTTCGTGGGCCAGACACTGGGCCAGGCCGACCGGGCTGCGTTCGAGAAATACCCCGACCAATGGGTCTATTTTGTCCGTGTGGATAACCCAGAGGCAGCGATCCCTCTGCCCACGTGGTAGGGTCGAGAAGTTGGTAAATTGGGAAGGAGGTAGCAGATATGTACATTTTCAAAGCCGCAGTGGTCGGCGCAGGGACGATGGGCGGCGAGATCGCCCAGGTCATCACGTACTCCGGCCTACCGGTAGTGCTCAAAGACATTGACCAGGAGATGCTGGACAAGGGGATGGAAAAGGCCCGCTCCATCTACCAGCGCCGGGTGGACAAGGGCAAGATGAGCACTGGCGACATGGAGTCGAAACTGGACCTGATCACGCTGACCCTCACTTACGACGAGTTCGAGGACGTGGACATCGTCATTGAGGCGGTGCCCGAAAAGATAGGGATCAAGCGGGCCGTGTTCAAGGAACTGGACGAGGTCTGCCCGGAGCAGACGATCTTCGCCAGCAATACCTCGGCCCTTTCGATCTCCGAGATGGGTGCGGCCACCAAAAAACCTCATAAGGTCATCGGCATGCACTTCTTTAACCCCGCCAGTGTCATGAAACTGGTCGAGGTCATCCCGGGCCTGGACACTGACCAGGAGACGGTAGACGACGTGGTGATGTTCTCCGAGAGCCTGCGCAAGATTCCGGTAGTGGTCCAGGAGTGCCCTGGCTTCCTGGTCAACCGGCTCCTTCTGCCCTACCTCAACGAGGCGGTCGTGGCGCTGGAGGAGGGGGCGGCGACGGCGACGGAGATTGACCAGGCGATCGTGGAGTGGGGGATGCCGATGGGGCCCTTCACGTTGATGGACATGCTGGGCATTGACGTGTGCGGAGACGTGGGCACCTATCTGTACAGTGAGTACGGCGACCGCATGACGCCTGCGCCTCTGTTCTCCAAACTGATCGCGGCCGGGCGTTTCGGCGAAAAGACGGGAACCGGCTTCTACGATCATCCCGGCGGTGAGTCGGATGTGGTCAACAGGATGATCAAGGAACTTCAGGAGTCCGGTGCCGTACCCACCGGGACGAAGTTCGGCGTCGAGCGGCTGATGTATCCCATCATCAACGAGGCCGCGCTGTGCGTCCAGGAGGGTATCGCCAGCATCACTGACATTGACATGGCGATGGTCGCTGGCACGGGGATGACCTATGGAGGCGAGCGTATCGGCCCCCTGGTCATCGCCGACAAGATCGGCCTGGATGTGGTGGTGGAGACGCTGAAGGCACTGGAGAAGGAACTGGGTCCCCGCTTCCGCCCCTCCCGCCCGCTCAAGTTGCGCGTCCGCGCCGGGCACCTGGGGGAGAAGACGGGGAAGGGGTTCCACGAGTACGCGTAGGTTGGTAGAGTGAGAGAAGGAGAGAACAATGGGAGAATGGCAATACATCCGAACAGACATTGCGGACAAGATCGCGGTGCTGACAATTGACCATCCGCCGGTCAACTCCTTTAATAAGCAGGTAGTGACGGAATTGGAGGAGGCGATTGACCAATTGCTGGCCGATGATGAGGTCAAGGCCATCGTCATCACTGGCGGGGGGACCAACGCCTTCGTTGCCGGGGCGGACATCCCGGAGATCAAGGCGCTGCTGGATAAGCCCGAAGAGGGATATGCCGCCGCCCGCGAGTTCATTGAGCGCGGGCAAGGGATCAACCTCAAAATCGAGAAGGCTGCCAAGCCGGTCATTGCCGCCATCAACGGCTTCTGCCTGGGCGGCGGCCTGGAGATGGCGATGGCCTGCCACGTGCGCGTCTGCTCCGACCGGGCACGGCTGGGTCAGCCGGAGATGAACTTAGGGCTAATCCCCGGCTGGGGCGGCACGCAGCGACTGGCCCGCCACATTGGCAAGGGTAAGGCCATCGAACTGATCCTCACCGGCGACATGATCACCGCCCAGGAGGCCTATCGGGTGGGCCTGGTCAACAAGGTGGTGCCGGCCGGGGCGGTGCTCAAGGAGGCGCGGGGCCTGGCCCGCAAGATCGTCTCCAAGTCCAAGTTCCCCGTCGCCGCCGCGCTGCGGGCTATCTCCATGGGGTTACAAGTCACCATCGAGGAGGGGCTGAAGGTCGAAGCGGATCAGTTTGTCGGTCTGGCCGGTACAGAGGACATCCGCGAAGGAGTCAGCGCCTTCCTCGAGAAGCGGCAGCCGCAGTTCAAGGACAAGTAGCGAAGGTTCCCAACCGGTTTGGCAGGATCGTGTTCTGGTGCCGTAACACGCAATAGACTCTACATCGCAGTCACGTCGCCATCCATCGTCGCCAACAATGTACCTGACATCGCCGCCACATCGTCGTCTATCGTAGCCAACAACGCAGCACCATCGCCGGGATCAGAACCGTTACCTGTGGTTGCTCCGGCCTCGCTATACCGTTGCATCGTCGTACCATCGCGGGGCCGGAGCGGCCGTAGAATTGGTAGCCTGGTAGATTGGTAGTGTGTCCAATTTACCAATGTACCGCTGTACCAATGTACCAGGTAGGAGGATTGGCTATGGACTTTACCTTCAGTGAAGAACAGGAGATGTTCCGTGCCATGTTCCGGGATTTCTCCGCCAAGGAAGTCGCGCCCCAGGCCGAGGAGATTGACCATGAGGAGAAGCCGCCTCTGGACATGCTTCGCAAGGCGGCTAACCAGGGCTTCCTGGGGGCGACGCTACCGGAGGATTACTTCGGCGCGGAGTTGGATTATGTAAGTTATACGATGCTCATTGAAACACTGGCCGGGGATTGCATGTCCACCGCCGTGACGCTGGCGACGCACGTGAGTCTGGTGGCGATGAGCATCCTGGACCACGGCACCGACGCCCAGAAGGAGGAATGGCTCCCACCGATGGCTGCTGGCGAGATGATCGGCGGTTTCGCCCTCACCGAGCCGGACGCTGGAAGCGACGCGGCCGCGTTGGAGACCCGCGCCACCTACCTCTCTCCCCTCGCAGGGGGGGGACAAGAGGGGGGGGTGATCCTGGACGGGGTCAAGACCTGGGTCGCCAACGGTGGGATTGCTGGCATCTTCCTGGTCTTTGCCCAGGGGCCGGAGGGGATTGAGGCCTTTCTGGTCCCCAATGACACCCCCGGGCTGACGGTAGGATACCGGGAGCCGACGCTGGGGCTGCGCGGCGTGGCCTTCAACACTCTCTACCTGGAGGGCTGCCGGGTGGAGCAGGCCAACCGGCTGGGCGAGCCCAGCGAGGGGTGGGCGGTGGCACAGCGGGCGCTGGGCCGCATGGCGGTCACGCTGGCGGCGGCCGGGCTGGGCGTGGCCGAAAGTGCCGTGGACGTCGCAGCCCAGTTCGCCAGCGAGCGGGTGCAGTTCGGCGTCCCCATCGCCCAGAAGCAGGCCATCCAGAATTACGTGGCCCAGGCGATGGCCGAGGTGGAGGCGCTGCGCTACCTGGTCTACCACGCCGCCTGGCTGGCCGACCAGGGGGACGACCTGACCTTCGACGCGGCGGTGGTCAAGGCTTTCGCGGCACAAGTGGCCCGCAGTGTGACCAACCGCATGTTGCAGGTGATGGGGGGCTACGGCTACATGGAGGACTACCCGATGGCCCGCAAGTACCGCGATGCCCGCGCGCTGGGCATCATCGGCGGACCGACAGAAGTACATGACGTCCGGATCGCTCAGCGGATCTTCGCCGATCTGGACCTCGAGATCACGCCGTAGGAGGTGAGAATATGGATTTTACATTTTCTCCGGAACACATTGCCCTGCGCCGGATGATCCGGGAGTTCGCCGAGAACGAGGTGGCCCCCCTGGCGACGGAGATTGACCGCGAGGGGCGGGTGCCCTTCGAGACGCTGAAGAAGCTGGGCGAGATCGGCCTGTTGGGTGTCTGCTTTCCCCAGGAGTACGGTGGGATGGGGGCTGGCGAGACTGGCTACTGCATCCTGATGGAGGAACTGGGCCGGGTCTGCACCTCCACGGCGACCAACGTCGGCGCTCACATCGGCATCGGCGCGATGGCGATCTACCTGGACGGCACCGAGGAGCAGAAGCGCAAGTACCTGACGCCGCTGGCCCGGGGGGAGAAGATCGCGGCCTTTGTGCTGACCGAGGCGGACGCTGGCTCCGACGCCGCCGCCATCCGTACCCGCGCCGTGCGGGAAGGGGACTCCTGGATTCTCGATGGCACCAAGACGTTCAACACCAACGGCAGTTTCGCCGATATCGTGACCGTCATGGCGGTCACCGACCCGGCGTTGGGCGCCCGGGGGGGGATCACCGCGTTCATCGTCGAGGCCAACACGCCTGGCTTTACGGTAGGTCATCACGAGAACAAGATGGGCATCCGTGGCAGTTCGACGGCGGAACTGATCTTCGAGGACATGCGGGTGCCCCACGAGAACGTGCTGGGGAAGGTGGGGGAAGGGTTCATCAGTTTCATGAGGACACTGGACATGGGCCGGCTGACGCTGGGCGCGGCCGGGTTGGGCGGTGCGGAGATGGCGCTGGAGGCCTCCATCCAGTGGGCCAAGACGCGCAAACAGTTCGGCGTCGCGCTGGCCCACAAGCAGTCGGTGCAGTGGATGATCGCCAATATGGCCACGGAGGTCGAAGCGTTGCGCAGCCTGGTCTACCGGGTGGCCTGGCTGGTGGACACCGGCCAGCCCTTCACCCAACTGGCGGCGATGTGTAAGATGTATGGCTCCGAGGTGGCCTCGCGGGCTATTGACATGGCGCTGCAGATCCACGGCGGGCTTGGTCTCACGCGGGATTACCCCATTGAGCGGGGTTTCCGCGACGCCCGCATCGCCGAGATCTTCGAGGGCACCAACGAGATCCAGCGTATCGTCATCGCCTCTCGCATCTTTCGCGAGCACGGCGTGCGGATCAGGCCATAGGAGGTAGATGAGGAAAAGGTAAATGAGTAGATGAGTATTCCATTCCTCATTTACTCGTTCCTCATTTACTCATCTGCTCGTTTACTACAACAGGAGTTGCCTATGAGAGCGATAGTTCTCCTTGGACGAGTTCTCGATCCCAGCGGCATCGTGGTCAAACGGCGGGCGGGCCGCATCTTCGTCAACCGGGAGGAGTACGTGCTTCAGCCGGCCGACCGCTGTGCGTTGGAAGCGGCGCTGTGCGTCAAAGACGCTGCTCTGGCCGGTCTCCGACCGGGCCAGGGCATCGAGGTAGTGGCCCTCCCCCGAGGCCCACTGCCCGACGACGATGTGCTCCGTCAGGCGCTGGCTACCGGCGCCGACCGGGCGGTCTACCTGACCGGTGATGGGTTAAAGGGGGCTGACGACGCGGTCATGGCCCGGGTGCTGGCGGCGGCGGTGGATCTGCTAGGAGGCGCAGATCTGATTCTGACCGGTGCGACCATGCTGGACACCGGGCAGGGTCAACTGGGACCACGGCTGGCCGAGGCGCTGGGCTGCTCTCAAATTCTCGATGCCTGGCAAGTGGAGACGTCCGACGGGCAGGTGCGGGCAGTCCGCCGGGTGTCTCCCCCCCTCGCGGGGGAGGAAGGGGGGGGGAGCGGCTACGTAACCGTCGAGACGGACCTGCCAGCGGTCGTCACAGTGCTGCCCAGGTCGCTCAAGCCTCGCTACCCCGATGGCGTTCGCCTGATTAACATCTACAAAGGCGTGGGGGAGGTGGCGGAGGCCCTGGAGCAGTGGGACGTGGCTGACCTGGTGGAAGAGGAGGCCCTCAAGCCGCTACTGGAGCGGCGAGGGCAGGACTTCCCGCCGGAGCGGGAGCGAGGGGTGCGCGTGAGCGGCACACCGGAAGAGATGGCCCAGGCAATGGCGGACGCGCTCCGGCAACACGTGGGGAGGTGAGGAGGGCGCTATGGATGCATCATATCTTGATTTGCTGATGGCGCAACAGGAGGAGGTCACCGAAGCCGAGGGCGGAGGCGGCGGCATCTGGGTCGTGGCCGACGTCGTGGACGGCGCGGTGGCACCGGTCACGCTGGAGGCGCTGGGCGCAGCCCGTACCCTGGCCGACTCGTTGGGGGCCTACGTCTACGGTGTCCTGCTGGGCGAGGGCGTGACCGATGGTTCGACTGCGCTCACCACAAGCCTGGCGCAGACCCTCTACCAGGCGGGGGCCGACGGCGTCCGGGTGGCCGACGATCCATCGCTGGCCCAGTTTGCGTTGGAGCCTTACCTGAAGGTGCTATCCGACCTCTTTGAGGCGGAGCAGCCGGAGGTAGTCATCTTCGGAGCGACCGGGCAGGGGCAGGAATTAGCGCCGAGGCTGGCGCAGCGCATGGGTGGTGGCCTGATCGAGCACGTGACGGCAGCCGGCCTGGACGAGTCCACCCGGACGGTGCAGGGTACCTTCCCCATCTACGGCGGTGAGTACTTTGAGATCGCCGCCTGCCCCGAGGCCCGGCCGCAGTTTCTCACCATTGAGCCGGGGGCCTTTCCTGCCCCCTTCATCGACTCCTACCGCAGGGGGGAGCCCACGGCGCTCGCTGTCGAGCCAGTGGGGCCGGCCGTGCGCGTGGTGGGTCCTGCCGGGGGCTTTGAGCCACCCCCGGTGCCGCTTGCTCAAGCCCCGGTGATCGTGGCCGCTGGCCGGCAGGCAGGGGATTTCGAGGTAGTCAAGCAGTTGGCGGCGGCGCTGGGTGGCCGGGTGGCCGGCGACCGGGGGGCGCGGGACGCGGGCTGGATCGGCCCCGAGCAGATCGTGGATGTGCGCGGCGTGACGGTCGCGCCCCAGGTTTACGTGGCGGTGGGCATCCGTGGAGACACGTTCCACAACGCTGCTATAGAGGAGGCGAAGTTCATCGTCGCCATCCACCCCGACCCCGAGGCGCCCATCTTCCAGGTGGCCGACCTCTGTCTGGAGGCGGACCCGAAGGAGGTGCTGCCGGCGCTGTTGGACGCGTTGGAAGGGTAGGTGTGGCTATATAGTAGTCCTTGACGCCTTATCGAAAGGGGGTACAATACAGACATAATCCACTGGAGCGCAACCGGTAGTTAGTGAATGGTGACGTGTTTTACCCCCTATGGGTTGGGAGAGATCTGTGGTCGTAACCGACCGAGCAGAGAGAGCTATCTTGGATGCCGTCCGGCAAGTGCCAGCCGATCGGCTGGAGGGTGTATTGAACTACATCCGTAGCTTGTCTACCAGCGGGGCGGCTGATCCTGAGGTGTACGCCGGCATCACGCCGGGCGGTATGAGCTTCGAGATCCCGCCGGGCCAGATCAAGCATTTCTTGTGTCTGCTGGTTGACACGCTGGAGGTAGACCGGGTGACCGTCTCCTTCAGGGAAGAAGATGGTAGTTTTGCCGAATGTACCTACCGGCCAGAGGTCCTCGAGATGGGATTAGATGAGATTGAGGCACATCTGATAGATCCCTCGTTCCTGGTGGAGTTCGATGGGGGAGCCCTCTATACGGGCGGAGGTGGATGTTTTTCGTTGAGAGCACCGCTCACGCCAGCCCAAGTGCGACGTCTGATCGGCGGCGTACTCAGGCCGTTGGGCTTTGACCTGTACCAGCACGAGGAGGTTGCCGGCGTGGCCCTTTTTGACGGCAGAATGGTGGTCTACAAGTGAGGCAAGTTGTGAAACGGGCCGTTGGTCATTTCGGGGTGTTGATTGACCACGCCCTGAAGCCCTATGAGCCATCGCCAGGGCATGTCCTGAAACGGATGGTACATCCTCTGTGCCAGGACATCCGTGATGTTCTGGACAGGGGCACGAAGAACGATACATGGACGATGATGGAGGGCTTCTCCCGCGAATGTGCGCGGGTTTCACGTGACTGATGCCTCCTCACCCGAGGGCGCATTTCTGGTGCAAAGACGTGTCAGGCCCCGGTTGCAAGCCGGGGCCTGATTATGTAAGGCTGGAATGTAGTCAGACCATTTCACCCATCCGCAGCGGTGGGGTTTTGCTCCCTGGGGCTGTTGTGCTATACTGTATTTGGCGGATTGGGAAACCGGCAAGAAGATAGGAGGCCGAAGCGAAAACCCGTATGTTGTCTGGTCGTTTCTTGACCGTGGTGACGCTGTTGGCTTTGTTGTTGCCCCTGTCACCAGCGCCGTCTTTGCTGGCACACCAGGAACCCCTGCCCTCCACTGAGGAGAGGCTTATGGGCCCCACGGCAGACGCTTCCGCACCGGCGGCTGTCGCCAATCTCGTCGCCGCTACTGGCGCTTCATCTGGCACCGTTGAGCTGAGCTGAGTCGCACCCGGCGATGACGGCAGCACCGGTACCGCCTCGGCCTATATCGTGCGCTACAACGCGACCACCATTACCGAAAGCAACTGGGACGCGTCCACCAACGTGACCGGCGAGCCCACACCCAGCCCGGCCGGCAGCGTCGAGAGTATGACCGTGTCCGGGCTGGCGCCAGGCCAGAGGTACTACTTTGCCATCAAGACACAGGACGAGGTGCCCAACACGTCAGGCATCTCGAACAGCCCCAGGGCAGCGGCCCACTCGTCAAACACGATATATCTGCCTCTGGTCGCCTCGTCCACCTCAAGCGTGCCGACCGTGATACCGGATACGACGGAGGTCCTGCCAGAGACAACCACTCAATACCTGTCCGAAGTCTCAGGCGATGGGGCCGTCTTTACCTTCACGCAATCAACGGCAGACCTGGACGCCCTCGCTCCAGGTGACGTGATGGTTAGCGATGCGACGAGTAACGCCCCCAATGGTTTCTTGCGGGAAGTGACCTCTGTGTCATTGAGCGGAGGGCAAGTCGTCGTTGGGACGGAACAAGCGACGTTAGAAGAGGCCATCGAATCGGGCGAAGCGCACGTCAGTCAGACGCTCACCCCTGGTCAAATTCAAGCCGGTATGCAATTGCAGGGCGTCACGTTGGCAGCATCGCAACTCGAAGACGAATTCTATTTCAAGCTGGAGGATGTGGTACTCTATGACGATGACGGTGATCCGGATACCACCAGTGACCAAATCAAGGCCGATGGCAGCATACAGTTGGAGCCCGGTTTCGATTTCAGCCTGGTGGTGAGACATTGGAGATTGGAGGAGCTTTCCTTTACCACCAGCGCAAAGGAGACCACTGAACTTGAGATCAAGAGTGAGTTCGATCTCGTCAGCATTGAGGAAGAGAAGGAGATCGCCCGATACACTTTCACGCCGGTGACGGTGATGGTCGGGCCGGTGCCGGTGGTGTTGGTACCGGTGCTGACGGTCAACGTGGGCGTGGACGGTAGTGTGCATGTGGGCGTCACAGCCAAGGTTACACAAGAGGCGACATTGATCGCGGGACTGCGGTATGCCGGGGAGACGTGGAACCCGGTGAGTCATTTCTCCAATGAGTTCCATTACGGCCCCCCGGCGTTATCAGCCGGCTTGGACCTGAAAGGCTACTTTGGCGCCCAGCTATCCCTGTTGCTCTATGGGGTGACCGGGCCGTATGCTGAGCGTGATGCTTATCTCAAGCTCGAGGCGGACATCGCCGACGATCCCTGGTGGACGCTTTATGGCGGTTTGGAAGCGTCTGGCGGGGTCAAGATGGAGGTCTTGGGTCATTCCATTGCAGATTACGAGTCACCCGCCATAATCGGCTATAGATTGACACTGGCCCAAGCCCAATCCAACACGCCGCCCAACCTGCCCTTTTCCCCCTTCCCGGCGGACGATGCCATTGTCCAAGATCTGGACGTCAACCTGAGTTGGAGCGGCGGCGATCTCGACGGCGACGATGTGACCTACGACGTCTACTTTGAGGCTGGTGATAATACTCCGGATGTCTTGGTGTCAGATGATCAGGCCGGCATCGCTTACGACCCGGGCACACTGAGTGCCAACACCGACTACTATTGGCGCATCGTGGCCCAGGACGAGCACGAGGCGACGACGGCGGGGCCGGTGTGGGAGTTCACGACGGCGACCGGGGGCACCTGCCCCATCAACCTCACCCTGCAATCCCCCCAGGTCAGCGACCTGACCGCCACCATCAGCGGTACCGTGTCCTCGTCTTGCTCCACCATCACGCGCCTCAACTGGCAGTGGGGCGATGGGGTAAGCGGGGACCAATGGTTCCCCGCCAGTCACACCTACGCCGTCTCCGGCGCCTACCCCATCACCGTCACCGCCTACAACGACCTGGGCGATACGGAGGTAGCGCACACCACCGCTTACGTGGGCCTCGATACCGGCGAGATGGTCCTCATCCCCGCCGGCGAATTCCAGATGGGCTGCGATAGCACCAACCCTTCCGAGAACTGCTACGGCGACGAACAGCCCCTGCACACCGTCTACCTGGATGCCTACTACATTGATAAGTACGAGGTGACCAACGGGCAGTACGCCCAGTGCGTAGCGGCCGGGGCCTGCGACCCACCGGCGTACAATTCCTCCCGCACCCGCCCAGACTATTACGGCAATCCGGCCTACGACGACTACCCGGTGATCTGCATCTCGTGGTATAATGCAGACGACTATTGCACCTGGGCCAACAAGCGCTTGCCCACCGAGGCCGAGTGGGAGAAGGCCGCCCGAGGCAGCAGCGACACGCGCATGTACCCCTGGGGGAACGAGAGCCCCGACTGCTCGCGACTGAACTACTGTCACTATAACGGCAGCTCCTACGAGTACTGTGTGGGCGACACCAGCCAGGTGGGCGACTATCCCACCGGCGCCAGCCCCTACGGGGTGATGGATATGAGCGGCAATGTCTGTGAGTGGGTCAACGATTGGTATCAGTTGGACTACTACGACGTCTCGCCGTACAGCAACCCGCCCGGCCCGGCGAGCGGGGCCTTCAAGGTGTTGCGCGGGGGCTCGTTCTTCGACGGTCGGCTCTACGTCCGCGCGGCCTACCGCTTCAACGACACCCCAGACTACCGTATCGACGGCGTCGGGATTCGGTGTGCTGGTGCTGCGCCAGGACAGTGAGTTTCTGGGCTGCTGTGTTCTGGACTACTGAGGGGGGGAGTCTGAGGGGGGCGCTTTTTGCCCCCCTCAGGTCCGCGCGCAGCGCGGCCGCGGCCCGCTGGATCGCCAGATCCCCGTCCAGCAGGAGCGGAAAATGAAAACCTACAAAAACCTCTACCCGCAAATCTACACCTTTGAAAACCTCTACACCGCGTATCGCAAGGCTCGCAAGAGCAAGCGAAGCCGGGTCGAGGTCGCCGCCTTCGAGTTCGATATGTAACGCAACCTGCTACAACTCCAGGCCGAGCTCCGCGACCAGAACTACCGCCCCGGCCACTACCACAACTTTTACATCTACGAGCCCAAACTGCGGCTGGTGAGCGCCGCGCCCTTCCGTGATCGCGTGGTACATCACGCCCTGTGTCGGGTCATAGAGCCTATCTGGGAGGCGCGTTTCGTCAATACCAGCTTTGCCTGCTGCGTGGGCAAGGGCACACACAGGCGCTCGACCAGTGCCACACCCGGGTGCGCCGCTACCGCTACGCCTTCCATAGCGACGTCGTGATGTTCCTTGCGTCTGTCATCACAAACCCCGACGCTTGCTTCTGCTATTGGTTCATTGTTCATTGTCCATTATTCATTGTATAATTGGTACTCATGGCGCTCAAGTTCATCATTTTCGACCTGGACGATACGCTCTACCCCCGCAGAAGCGGGCTGATGCAGGAGGTGGGCCGCCGCATCCAGTCGTGGCTGTGCAACCACCTGGGGTTGGCATGGGAGGAGGCGATTGCCGTGCGGCGTGACTACTTCCACCGCTATGGGACTACGATGGGCGGCCTGATCGCCGAGCACGGCGTGGACGTGCACGACTATCTCACATTCGTGCACGACTTCCCGGTGGAGGAATACCTCGGCCCGAATCCGGCACTGGCCGCGATGCTGGATTCTATCTCGCTGCGGAAGGCGGTTTACACCAACGCCACTTCGGAATACGGCTGGCGGGTGCTGCGGACGCTGGGGGTGGCTGATCGCTTCGAGCGGGTGATCGGGATTGAGGAGGTGGGCCTGCGCAACAAGCCCTATCGTGATGCCTACGAGACGATGCTGGCGCTGCTGGGCGCCAAGGGCCCCGAGTGCATTATGGTCGAGGATGCGGCGCGCAACTTGCGGCCGGCCAAGGCGCTGGGGCTGACGACGGTGCTGGTGGACGTGGACGGCTCGGCTGGGCTTGCCGAAGTCCCCGGTGAGGGCGTGGACTTCATAGTGGGGAGTGTGCTGGAGGTGGGGCAGGTGGTGAGGAACCTGGTGAGAGGCGGAAATGCGCATGGGAGAGTTCGAGTTTGACGGGTGAGAACGATGAGCAAACTGGTGTCGTTGGCAGAGGCCGCCGCGCTCGTGCACGACGGCGATACGCTGGCGCTGGGCGGGATGACGCTCTACCGGCGACCGGTGGCCTTCGTGCGGGCGCTCCTGCAGCGGGAGATGCCGCCCCGGGACCTCACGCTGCTGTGCTTCACCGCTGGTTTTGAGAGCGACCTGCTGGTGGGGGCCGGCCTGGTGGAGCGGGTGCGCACCTGCTACTTCGGGCTGGAGGCGTTCGGGCTGGCTCCGATGTTCACCCAGGCGGCCACGGCCGGCACGCTCGAGGTGGTCGAAGAGACGGAGGCGAGCCTGGCATTTGGGCTGCGGGCGACGTTGGCGGGCGTGGGCTTCATGCCGGGGCAGGGTTGGCTGGGCACAGATCTGCTCAAGGTGCGTCCCGACGTGCAGGTGATCACAGACCCCTACACCGGTGAGGACGTGGTCGCCTTCCCGGCCGTCACCTGCGACGTGGCGGTGATTCATGCCCCCCGGACCGACCGGGCGGGGAACGCGGTGCTGGGCGGGAATCTGGCGGTGGACGTGGAACTGTCGTCGGTGGCGGAGCGGGTGATCCTCACCGCTGAAGAGGTGGTGGAACGGTTGGAACCCTTCGGCTCTGCTCAGGACAGGCCCTTCGGCTGCGCTCAGGGCGGGAGCCCGCTGGATCTCGCTGGCATCCCCGTGACGGCCGTCGTGCACGCCCCGCGAGGAGCGTGGCCCACCTCGTGCTACCCGCTCTACCCGGTCGGAGGGGAGGAACTGATGCGCTACGCGGAGTCGTGCCCGGGCGGGTTTGAGGAGTACCTGGGCGGCTTCCTGGCGTAGCCTCGCCAGGCAGTTACGAATTCTTTACCGTGACTACCCGGCCTGTGTGGCCGGTCTCCCGACCGAGCCGCCACTGGGGCTGAGTAGGGCGTAATTCCCTCATCCACACGGCTCCTGCCAGCAAAGCCGTGCCGCCGACGAGCGCCAGGCAGACCAGTGCTGTGTCCTCTGTCTGTTCGGCGTTATCAGTAGAAGCAGGAACCACCTCGCTCTGTCCGGCCCCTGCCTGGTGTACCTGGGCCGACCCCGCGACTACAGCCAGCAGCAATGTCGTTGTGATGATGAACCCCGTCACACGAATGAGGTGACGCATCGTAATTACCCCTCCAGAAGCGGCGAAATGGCAAAAGCGAGAACCCATTTGCTGATGCTGAGGCCCCCCGCAACGTCGGCCGTGCCTGGGATTTCCGGCGGCCAGATTGATGGCCCAGACGGTGGTTTCAGGGCGACAGCGCCGCTGCTCCCCTTGCTTTGCTCCCCAGGCCACTCACGTGGTCGCCCTGCGTCCGGGCCTGGCGCTGGATTGCACCTGGGGGCCGGTTCACACCGGCGCTTATAGGATACCACAGGAGCGGGCGTGTTACTGGACGGGGCGGTGCTGTCTGCGCGTCGAGTAGAGGGCGATGATTTGCCGTCAGCCCCACGCTCGCCCTACGCGCACCCGCCGGGGCACAGATCTTGACCGGCTAGATATCGCGTGGGGGGATGTTCTCTCACACGCAGCCAGCGCGGACGAGGAGTTGAAAGGCGCGAGCGGTCAGGACGGGGCGCAGTATGGGACTGAACGGAGGCTGGCCGTTGAGGATGATGGTCAGGCCAGGGTGGGCCTGTGCCTCGCCCAGCGGCCACTCGTCGCGGGCGAAGAAGTCGGCCAGGGCGTTGTTCTTGATGCGCAGCAGGCCGAAAAGGTCACGAGGCGCAGGCTTGCCACGGAGACGGGTGCGGAAAGCGACGATGGCCAGGTGGTCGGGGGTGCCTGGGCCGCCCAGGCGCGGCGGGACCAGGATCACCATCAGGGGAGTAAGGCGCTTCTTGGTCGGCGTCAGGTGCAACTCGCCAGCGACCTGCCATTCGTGGATCAGATAGGTCTGGGGAGACATCTCGAGCCGGACTGGCACACCGAGTTCCTCCTCCACCTCGCGCCGCAGGCAGGCCAGGACAGTTTCGCCCTGCTCGATGCTCCCGCCGATGCCGCCGACGCCGATCTTGGTGATTGGGTTCTCGTCTTCTCCTTGGCGCTGCCAATACTTGGGTTTGCCGATCTCGAAGTAACAGGCCGCCTCGTCGCGCGCGATGGTCGAGACGCCGATGAGGGCAACCGTCTTGCCGCTCAGCAGGGGGTGGCGGCGGAGGGAGGGCAGGGCTTGGAAGAGATCCACCAGTCTACCTACTTTACGTGCACATCGTCCGGCCGGTAGCGGACCGGACCATCGGGGCCGACCTCGGCGTAGTACGTGATCAGCCAGCGGGTAGTGTGGGTCAGCGGCAGGGTCAGCGCGTCTGCGGGCAGCAGCCATTGTCCCTCGGACAGTTCCTCGCCGTCCAGTTGGAGCGTGCCCTCCCAGTCCTCTACCAGGAAGTCGAGGTAAACCAGGTGGTGGTGTCCGTCTTTGTAGAGCGGCGGGCGGATGCGCTCGGTGACCTGGATCAAGCGGAAGCCGGTCGGGGTCAGGCCGGTCTCTTCCTCTGTCTCGCGCACCAGCGCCTGGGCCACCGTCTCGCCGTACTCGACGTGACCGCCGGGGATGGCATAGTGGCCCGTGATCTTGCTAAAGCGAGCCACAAAGACATGGCCCTGCGGGTTGACCAGCAGCGCGCCGACGACGAGTTCTGGGTGTCGGAGTGTCTCGCTCATTGATGCGCCTGGATGAACTCGTAGGTCTTCTCCGCCACGAACTCCCACTCGCTATCCACGGTGAGGCAGTGGCCGGAGTTGTGGAGCGTGACCAACTCCTTGTCGGCGGAGCCGACCCGCTCGTAGGTGAGCCGGGCGCTGTTGGGGGCGATGGCCGTGTCGAGGGTACTGTGGATGATAAGTATGGGGCAGGTGGTCTGGGGCAAGGCCTGCCGGACCCGCCGGAGCAGTTTCAGGAACTCATGGGCGGCGAAGACGGGATTTTCCTCGTAACTCCACAGGCGCAGGTTGGCCTCGGGGTCGGTCAGGTCGCTATCGCTATCGTCAGACTTGGGCTTCTCGCGGATGAGGTATTTGAGGATGGGGGTCAGGTAGATGAGCCGGTCGGCCGGCCACACAGCGGGGGAGTAGGTGATGATGCCCGGTAGTTCGGGGTGGTGGGCGGCCAGGTAGAGAGTAAGTACAGCCCCCATCGAGAGGCCGCCGACGAAGACCGTCTCGCAGCGGGCCTGGAGGTCGGCCAGCGCCCCCTCCACGTGTCTGGTCCAGTCGGTCCACTGGCAGCGGTTCATGTCCTCCACGGTGGTCCCGTGGCCGGGCAGGAGCGGCCCGCAGACGGTGAAGCCCCGCTGATGGAGGTAGCCCCCCACCAGGCGCATCTCCGGTGGAGAGCCGGTGAAGCCGTGGATGAGCAGCACCCCGACGGGGCCGCCTTCCAGGAGGAAGGGAGATGGGTCTAAGTGCGGTTGACGGGTCATATTTCTCCTCAAGGTGCGATGCACTTCTCCACAGTTGCTTATGGCTTGAGATACGGCTCGCAGCGCAAGAGGGCCAGTGCGCTGTGGCCGTCCACTATCTCGCCGTTGCGGGCCATCTCCAGTGCCCGCTCGATCGGCACCAGATGTACTTCTATGATCTCGCCCGGCTCGCGCTGCGGTTCGCGGTTTAATCGAACGTCGCGGGCCAGCACGATGTGGCAGGTCTCGTCGAAGATGCTGACGCCGGGGCGGAAGGAGCCCACGTAGAGCCAGTCGTCGCTTTCGCCCCCCACCTCCTCGGCCAGTTCCCGCTTCGCCAGGTCGAGGGGGCTGCCGGTGAAGTCGTGAAAGCCACCGGCGGGCACCTCCCAGCACCAGCCGTCCACCGTGTAGCGAAACTGGCGGATGAGGACCACCTGCCCGTCGGCAGTCACCGGCACCGCCCAGACTGCGCCGGTGGACTGGATGTAGGCGTAGGGGGCCACGTGGCCATCGGGCCAGCGCACCTGGTCCCGCCGCACGCGGAACATGAGGTAGGTGTACGGGTAGTCGGTGGCCAGACGCTGCCAGCCGACTGCGATTCCGTTGGGCTTGTCGGTTTCGGGCATAAGAATGTTCTTCATCGTTTAGGGTGCTGAAGTGTCTATAGATTATCTACAAGGGGCGCTAATGTCAAGCGGGGCGACCCCCACGTGGGGCCGCCCCGTGGTGGCGGAGAGGGCGGGATTTGAACCCGCGGAGCATTTCTGCTCACGCGCTCTCCAGGCGCGCGCGTTCGGCCGGACTACGCTACCTCTCCGCGCCTACTACAGCGCGGATTATACCATCCCGCGGCGCGGTTGGCAAGGATGCGCGCCCTGGTTTTCCCACCAGGCCCGTGTCCTCGTCTGCCTACAACACGAGTTTGACCAGGGTGAAGAGGCCCAACACGGTGATGGTGATCCCGATCACCCAACGCATCTTTTGCATGGGCATCTTCTTGACCGTGAGGGCAGCGAAGGGCACCGAGAACACGGCCCCCAGGATGAGCGAGGGGGCCAGTCCCCAGTCCACCGCACCGTTCCCTGTCAGCGTGTAAGCGAGCACGCCGACGATGCACACCAATCCTTCGGCCAGAGACGTGATGCCGATGGCTCCTTTGCCATCTACCCCCGCCATTACTTGGCCGCCGGTGACGAGTGGGCCGTAGCCGCCGCCGCTGATTCCCTTGTTGAACGCGGCCAGGAGCCCCAGCCCGGTCACCTTCTTCCACGAGAAGGCGAAGGTCTTGCCTATGGTTAGCAGGATGCCGATGCCCATGGCCAGCACGAGCACACCAATGTAAGTCTTGATCACCCACCCAGGCACGTTCACGGCGACAAAGGTGGCTGCCAACGTGCCGACGATGCTGCACGCCGCCAGGGCCAGGGCGACCTTGAGCGGGCGCGAGCCCGGTTTGAAGTTGACGTTGCCGCACTCGTGGTGGAGTATCCCCGCCAGGATGCCGGTCAGGAATTCCGAAAGCAGCACCGAGGGTACGATTTGCGTCGGTTCGTACCCCATCAGAAGCAGGACGGGAGTGAGGGTGGTGCCATACCCCATGCCCAACGTTGAGTCGATGTATTCGCAGAACAGGGCGAGAATAAGGAGGGGCCAGAGGATCTGAAGAGACATATTGTTTCTCCTTTCGGGACAATAATACACAATCCCTAGTGGTATTATAGGGTTTAGGTCAAAAATATATAAGGAACACAGAGGGCAGCCTACTCAGCGAGCAGGTCACCCAGCGTGGTGTTTTCCATGATCCCCGCTACAACGTCGCGTATCTCTTTCATCACCTGCCGCAAGCCGCAGGCCTCCACATCGGGGCATCCGCAAGGCTCGTAGGCTGTCTCGCTCACGCAACTGACGGGAGCCAGCGGCCCATCCAGCAGGCGCACGGCTTCTGCCAGGGTGATCTGCTGCGGGGGACGGGCCAGGTAGTATCCTCCTTGGGGTCCTTTGTGACTGTGCACGATTTGGCCGTGCTTAAGCGTGAGCAGAATCTGCTCCAGGAACCTGGACGGGATGTTGTTCCGCTCAGCCAGGACTGCGTTCGGTATTGGCCCTTCGCCGTAGTGCATAGCCAGGTCTTGCAGGGCTCGCAGACCGTATTCGCCTCGTTTAGAGAGTTTCATCGGTTCTCCGTTGGTTCTCCATTAATCTATAAGGCCTATAAGCTTTATCGAACTAATTATACACCACATTGGTCGAATTGTCAAGTCATTTGTCCAGCATCCAGCATCACTGGAGCAACAGGGCCAGCGCGGCCTCCAACTGCGGGTCGTCCTCGACGGTGAACTCGTCCCAGTCGAGCGGGATCTCCACGTCGGGGACGATGCCGGCCTCCTCCCAATCGGTCTCACTGGGGGGGCGAAACGTCTCCTGCGCGATCCAGGCCTGCGACCCGTCCTCGAAGTCGTAGCCGTACACCGTCTCGACGTTGCCAGGCGTGGTGCGGCCCACGATGCGCGCCCGGCCGGCCTCCTGCAGCACGCCGCTGAACACCTCGGCGAAACTGGCTGTCTCCGTTCCTACCAGGATCACCAGTGGCACCCGCTGCGATCCGCCGACGTCTACTCCCTTCACGCGCAATGGCTCTTCTCCCCTGCGGCCGACGAAGTGGCCCAGTTCACCGTCTGTGAAGAGCGCCAGCAGCCCTTGTAACGCGGTGTCACTGCCGCCGGGGTTGACGCGCAGGTCGAGGATCAGCCCGGCCAGTTCCCCCCCGGCTACCAGTTCCTCCAGCGCCCGGCGCACGCGCTCGACGATGGTCTCATCCCAGAGGGTGGGGATCAGGACGTAGCCGGCGTCCCCCTCCAGCCGCCGTGCCTCGACGGGCAACGGTCCCTGGATGCGCGCCCGGGTCACTGTCATCGTGCGGGGCGGTTCGCCCGGCGCCTGCACGCGCAGTTCGACGCTGCTGCCCTCGGGGCCAAGCAGGCGGTACAGGTAGTCGTTGCCGGCCGCGTCGCAGCAGGCTGGCTGGCCGTCCACGGCCAGGATGCGGTCGTGGGGGTGCACCCCCGCGTGGGCGGCGGGGCTATCCGGCAGCACCAGCAGGACGACGGAGGTGCCCCTGTTTCCATTTTTGGGCGGCAGGATGGTGGTGTAGACGCCGATGCCCACGTAGTCCAGTTCGCCGGCGCGCATCCTCTCCTCTTCGGCGACCTCGGCGGGGGAGAGGAAGACTGAGTGCTCGTCGTTCAGTGCAGCGAGCATCTCGTCCATCGCGGCCCAGAATTCCTCATCGTCCAGGCCGGCCTCGAGGCGGGCGCGGTACTCCTGGCCGATGCCCTCCCAGTCGGCGCCGTTGTAGTCGGGGTAGAGGTACTCGTCGTGGACGGTCTCCCACAACTCGGTGAAGATGCGCAGGTGGCGGGCGGTCGCCTCGTTATCGGGGGTGGGGCTGGGGGTGGGAGCAGGTATGGGGATGGAGGCCGGGGTGGGAGCAGGTGTGGGGGTGAAGGCCGGGGTGGGAGTGGGTGTGGGGGTGTGGGGAGGTGGGGGGGCGGGGCGGGTCGCCATCCGCCAGGCCAGCCCCCCGGCGGCGCACAGGCTGGTCGGCAGGCAGGCGACAGTGAGCGTGGCGACGAGAAGGCAGGCGAGCCTACATTTGAGGCAGGTGCTGGCTGAATCAGGCATTGGCTATGGGTAGGGCAGGGTGTTGGCGTCAACGGAGTGGGGGCACGTCGCCCCGCAGAATGTAGAGGAAGTGTAGGCCATCAAGGATGCGTACGCCCTCGTACTCCTTGCCCAGGGCGTGCCGGTGGGAGGCGTAGGTCACCAGGTGGGTGGCTCCACCGGCGACCGCGCAGGCAATGACCACGTCGTCGTCGGGATCGTCGGGAACGCGGGGGATGAGGTCGTCAGAAGTGAGCGGGACATAGATACCAAGTTGCGTAAGACGGGTCAGGAAATGGCCACGACGAGTTGGATTGATGTTGGGAGAGGCGAGTTTGTCTCGGTATTCTGCTTGTAAATCCTCACAATACAGGAGGTCGAATTCTCCTTCCTGCCAGCGACGCAGGACTTCAGCCGTGGGGCTATGCGGGTTACGGCTGAACAGTCCTGCAAACACAACGTTGGTATCCAGCACTACCCGCAATCGGCCGGGCTCAGTCGCCAACAACGGCCTCCATCGGATCGTCAATGGCAATGCCTTTGGCAATGGCCTCGGCACGGATGGCTTCAATGTCCTCCAATAGACGGCGACGAATCTCTTCCTCAGGCAAATCTTTGTCCCGTTCGGCCATCTTGTTCACCAGGGCCAGTTCACGGACGGTCTCTTCGGAGTGGGGCCTGACTAGTCGCGCCTGCACAGCAGCCACGTCTGCTTCGGTGATGACGAATTCCTCCCCCTCCACGACGTAGGTGGCGACGGGGCGGTCGAAGGCACGGGCTACCTGCTCCACGTCAGCCCGCAGCGCCGCCGCCTCTTCCTCCAGCCGGCGGGCGCGCTCCTGGAGACGGTTCAGTATGGGCCGCAGGGCTGTCACTTCGGTGGACATCTCTCACCTCCGAGGGTATTCTACCACGCGGGACGGGGAGTGTCAAAGAGATAGGGCAATCGCATTTATCCCATTCGCTCGGCCTGGATCGCCAGATCCAGGCCCTAGCCACTGGATTTGGCAATCCAGCGGGAGCAAAAAGGGCTTTTCGGTGTCCCAAAGTCTGCCCGACATTATAAATGCGATTGCCCTGGTCAAAGAGAAGTACCCGTAACCGCTGCTGGCTAACTGCTAAGATCGTGTGTGCGCCAGTGGCCTGCCAGCCGGTTGATGCGGATGCGCTGGGCGCGCAGCCAGCGGCGGGGCCCCAGTATCCGGCGGCCCATGGCGGGGTCGGCATCGGGCAGGCGGGTGAGCGTGCCCTCCTGCACCAGTTGGTCGAAGAAATCGAGGAAGCGCCGCTCCAGTTCCTCGTCCTCATAGTCGAACCCCTCGCCGCGCTCGCAGGTCTCCCGGGCCAGTTGCTCGATGAACCCGGAGGTGCGCTCGATCAGCGTCTCCACCGGCTCCAGCACGATCCCCCAGGCGTACACGGGGTCGAGCGGCATGGAGCCGAGTTCCATGGGGGAGGGTGGGTGGGTCTTTTCTTCCATAGGCGATCCTCTTGGTCAGTGATGATTCGTCGTAACTCCTGCACCTAGCCTTTAGAGTCTGTGGTTCGGTGCCCGGCGATGGCCCACAGGGCGTCGAAACCGTAGTCGTAGGCGGGGCGGTGGTCGTACTCGTCGGGCTCCTCAAACGCGGGATTGGTGAAGACGGGGAGGAGAACATGCAGGACCGCCTCCCGGTCGCCCGTTGCCAGGCGGGCCAGCCCGTTCGCCGCTGCCCGGCGGACATCGTTGTCCGGGTCCTTCAGCGCATCCACCAATGCGCCGATCACCTGCGGGCTGGCCGGGCCGAATTGGCCCAGGCTGGAGGCCGCCGCCTGGCGGACCTGCCAACTGTCGGCATCGGCGAGGGCGGCGATGAGGACCTGTATTGCGTCGGGACTGGTCCAGCCGATTTGGGCTAGGCTGACAGCTGCTGTTCCGCGGACATCTGAATCTACATCGGTGAGTGCGGCGCTGAGGGCCTGGAGGACGGCGGAGCTGGCCTGGCCGAGTTGGATCAGGCTGGAGGCCGCCGCCTGGCGGACATCATAATCGGCATCGGCGAGGGCGGCGATGAGGGCCGGGGTGACCTGCGGGCTGGCCTGGCCGAGTTGGCCCAGGCTGGAGGCCGCCGCCTGGCGGACAGGCCATTCGTCATC
>CAZZEX010000069.1:0-25817 GCA_964653285.1 uncultured Anaerolineales bacterium | reverse complement strand
GGTAGGCATTTCACCATCACCAACAGACCTGCCCCAACTTATTGAGATGATACCTTTTAACCGGATGTAGCAAATTCGGTGCCCCTGGTGTGATGTTGGTGCGGGGGCGGTCGGCTTTGCCGGAGCCTTGCAGCAGTGGTATAATCTTCTCTCATGAAGAGACAATGGAAGTTATGGGTTGGATTGATCATCAGCGCAGCGGCGCTGGTGCTGGCCCTGGTGAGTATTGACCTGCACAGGGTGGGAGAGACGCTGGCTCAGGCAGAATACATCTACCTCATCCCGGCCACTGCGGGGATGTTGGTCTACCTGTTTGCCCGCTCCGTCCGCTGGCGACTGTTGTTAGGGCCGGAGGTGAGCCTTTCCCGCTGTTTCTGGGTCACCAACGTCGGGTACCTGGTGAGCAACGTGCTCCCCTTCCGGCTGGGGGACCCCGCCCGGGCGGTGGTGATCGGGCAGGGCGGGAAGGTCTCCACTGCGGCCGCTCTCTCCGCCGTCGTGGTGGAGCGGGTGCTGGACATGCTGATGGTGGTGGCTCTCCTGGCGGGGGTGACTCCCTTCGTGAGTGGAGCGGGAAGTGCCGTGAGCGCTGGCCTGGTCGCGGGAGGGGCGGCGCTGGCGGCCTCGGCTGTGCTGCTGCTCATGGCTTTCCGCCCGGGTTGGGGGCGGCGGGTGGGGTGGCGTGTGCTGGGGTGGGTGCCCCGACTGGACGGTGAGCGGTGGGTGCGGGCTCTGGACGGCCTGTTGGAGGGGCTCGCGCCGCTGCGTTCCGGACGACGCGGGCTGGCACTGCTGGCATGGTCGGTGGTGACCTGGGCCTGCGTGGTCGCTTTCTACTGGACGGTAATGCGGGCTTTTCTACCCCGGCCCCCGGCACTGGCGGCTCCTTTCCTCGTCTGCGTCGTGGGGCTGGGGATGGCGATTCCCTCCTCGCCAGGCGCGGTGGGTGTTTTCCACGCCGTCGCCCGCTATGGGCTGACGGTCCCTTTCAGCGTGCCGACGGACCAGGCGGTCACCATCGCCTTCGCTGTCCACACTTTCCAATACGTGCTGGGGTGCCTGCTGGGCCTAGTCGGGCTGGCGCGGGAGAGCCTCTCCCTGGGTTGGTTGCGAGCACGGGTCGCCGGCGTAGAGGAGATCGAATGACGAATGAAAGTGTTGATCGTTCTCACATACTACCGCCCGCACACTAGCGGCCTGACAATCTACGCCGAGCGGTTGGCGCGGGGGCTGGCGGCGCGAGGGCACCAGGTCACCGTGCTGACCTCGCGCTTTGATCGCTCCTGGCCCATCGAGGCGCTGGAGGACGGTGTGCGGGTCGTGCGGGCGCCGGTTCTTTTCCGTGTCAGCAAGGGGGTTATCATGCCGACCTTCGGTTGGCTGGCAACGCGGCTGGTGCGAGAGCACGACGTCGTCAGCCTGCACCTGCCGCAGTTTGACGCGGCGGGCGTGGCGGTCCGAGGTCGCCTGATGGGTAAGCCGGCGGTATTGACGTATCACTGCGACCTGAAGCTCCCGTCCGGCCCGTTCAACTGGCTGGTCAACCAGGTGGTGCACGTGATGAACCGGCTGGCGGGGCTCCTGGCCGACCGGGTAGTCGCCTATACGCGGGACTTCGCCGACCATTCTCCCTTCCTGTGCACCTTCCGCAGCAAATTGGAGGTCATTCCACCGCCAGTGGAACTGCCGGAGGTGGGGCCAGGGGCGGTGGCGGCCTTTGCCAGGATGCACAATCTGGACGGGAGCAGGCCGGTGATTGGAATGGCGGCGCGGCTGGCGGCTGAGAAGGGCGTTGAGGTACTGCTGAATGCGCTGCCGCGCGTGTTGGAGGTCTATCCAGAGGCGCGGGTGCTCTTCGCCGGCCAATACCGGGGCGTGATGGGCGAGGAGGCTTACGCCCGGCGGCTGGAGCCGTTGTTCCGTCAGCACGAGGAGCGCTGGGAGTTTCTGGGCGTGCTGAACCCGTTGCAGATGGCGGCGTTCTATTCCAACCTGGACGTCATCGTCGTGCCCAGCCTCAACTCGACCGAGTCGTTTGGGTTGGTGCAGGTAGAGGCGATGTTGTGCGGGGCACCCTCGATTGCCAGCGACTTGCCGGGGGTGCGCCAGCCGGTGCTGCAGACGGGGATGGGGGAGGTGGTGCCGGTGGGAGATAGCGAGGCTCTGTCGGAGGCTATTCTTCGCATAGTCAGTAGCCACCAAAAGTACGTCCGCCCCCAGGAAGAGATCGCCACCTACTTCAGTGCCAGGCGCACGGCGGCGGAGTACGAAGTGCTGTTTGAGAGGCTGCTGAGGGAGACAGGGAGACAAGGGGACAAGGGGACAGGGAGACAGTAGACGGGCCATGCTCTTTCCCGGAAGAGCGCGAGTTTTTGGCTGGTAAGCGTTCACCCGCGAGAGTGCCGCGCGAGGAAGTGAGATGTGTATGTCGGCGGTGCTTCTTCGAGCAGGGGACTCAGGCGCTGTTCCGACAACTGTGAGTGCCGTGGACGATTTGCTCTGGCGACACCTGCGTGATTTACCGGCCTTCCGCGCCCTGCTGCGGGCGGTGGAGGCTCACTTCTATGCCGATCTGCCGCTCACCCACCCCGTGCTCGACCTGGGCTGCGGCGATGGGCACTTCGCGTCGGTCGCCTTCGACGGGCCGCTGGAGGCGGGTTTTGACCCCTGGTGGGAGCCGCTGACCGAGGCTCGCAAGCGGAGGGCCTACCGCCTGTTGGCGCAGGCTGATGGGGCGCGGATGCCCTACCCCGATGGGTACTTTGCCACCGTCGTGAGCAACTCGGTGCTGGAGCACATCCCCCAGGTGCGGCCCGTGCTGGTGGAGATGGCGCGGGTGTTACAGCCCGGCGGCTGGTGCTACTTCTGCGTACCGGGCCCTAACTTCTTGCCCTTTCTCTCCATCGGGCGAGCGCTGGACCGGTTGTGGCCACGGCCCCTTTGCCATTCGCCATTCGCCATTCGCCAATGCGCCATTCGCAATTCGCCCGGTGATGCCTACCGCCGTTTCTTCAACCGCATCTCCCGCCACTACCACTGCGACGGGACCGAGGTGTGGGAGCGGCGACTGGAGGCCGTGGGGTTGAGATTGGTTCGCTGGTGGCCCTACTTCCCCCGCCGGGCGCTGGTAGCCCTGGAGTGGGGGCACTACCTGGGGTTGCCCTCGCTGGTATGCAAGAAACTGGCCGGGCGCTGGGTGCTGTGGCCTTCACGGACCAACCTGTGGGTCACCGAGCGGCTGGTGCGGCCGCTATACCAGGAGTCGCTATCCCTCAACGGCTCGACTGAGCCCGCCGAAGTCAGCGCCGGGGCGTATCTCTTCTTCGTGGCGCGGAAAGGAAGCACGTCCATGACAGGAGGAGCATCGTGAAACAGAGGCGGGGGTCAGCCGGCCTGCTCCTGATCATTGGGCTGGGGTTTGCGCTCCTGGGCCAGTTCTATTTCGCCTGCCGGCGGGAGTACGTGTGGGATGGCCTGTTCTTCTGGTGTGTCGCCATCCTGGCGTTCGGGCTGCTCCTGAGGCGCATGGAGCGACTGGATCGTGGGCGGTCCGGCTGGCGGCCGCTGTCGTGGGTGCCCAAGCGCCTGTCGCGCGCGCTGGCCGTGATCGGTGGGGCGTGGTTGGCATTGCTGGCAGGGTGGTTGGCGCGGCTGTGGCCAGAGACGGCTGATTTCAGCAGCCTCCTCTGGCTGTGGCTGGTCGGTGTGGCCTGGTTCCTGCTGGCCTTCGTGCCATCCTCCATTCTCAACTCTGTCAAAGAGGTGTGGCCGCGCCTGTTCTGTTGGCTTTGCAGTCGCCGGGTTGAACTGGTGGGGCTGGTGGCGCTGCTGCTGGTGGCGCTGGCCGTGCGGGCCGTTGACCTGGAGCACGTCCCGGCCAACCTGGGCGGCGATGAGGGCACACAGGGCGTGGCGGCGCTGAAGTTCCTGGAGCCGCCGCTGTCCAATCCGTTCTCGACTGGCTGGTTCGGCGTGCCCACCATGTCGTTCCTGGCGTGGGGGCTCTCGATGCGGGTCTTCGGAGAGAGTGCGGCGGGACTGCGGGCGCTGTCGGCGCTGATCGGCACGCTCACGGTACTGACCACGTTTCTGCTGGCGCGGGAACTGTGGGGGCGGCGGGTGGCGTGGCTGGCGGCGACAGTGTTAACCTGCTCTCACTTTCACATCCACTTCAGCCGCCTGGGCTCCAACCAGATCGCCGACGGCCTCTTCGTCACGCTGGCGTTGTGGCTGCTCGTGCGTGGGCTGCGGTCGAGGCGGGAGATCTGCTTCGCGCTGGCGGGTGCGGTGATGGGACTGGGCTGGTACGGCTACTTCGGAGCGCGGTTGATCGGTATCGTTGTAGCCTTCTACCTGGCCTGGCGGGTGGTGGTGGAGTATCGCTTCCTGGCCCGCTATGGACGACTGTTGCTGATTCTACTGGGGGCTGCGCTGGTGGTGGTCGCACCTCTTATGATCTACTACATTGGCTGTCCCGATGCACTGTCTGCCCGGTTCCGGGAGGTCAGCCTCTTCGCCTCCGGCTGGCTGGCGCGGGAGCAGGTGATCACCAGCCGCAGCACTGCCAACCTGATGCTCCAGCAGTTTTGGAAGTCCATCTCGGCTTTCAACTACACACTCGACTCCACTTTCTGGTATCGCCCTACTATTCCTCTGCTCGACTTCGTCAGCGGCGCGTTGTTCGTCCTCGGCCTGTTGTGGACGACGGCACACTGCCGCTGGCCGGCCAACGGCCTGTTGCTGCTGTGGTTCTGGCTGGCCCTGATCCTGGGCTGGGTGGCGACGGAAAACCCGCCCAGCAGCATGCGGATGGTCATTGTGGCACCAGCACTGGCGTTGCTGGTGGGCCTGGGGCTGAACTGGCTGATGGAATTGGGCCGGCGTGTGTTGGGCGGTGGGCGACGTTTGTGGAACAGGGCGAGTGTGCTCGTCCTCATTGCCATTCTCATTGCCATTGCCGTTCTCAACCTGCACTATTACTTCGTCGTTTACACCCCCACGCGGGTCTACGGGAACCCAACTGCCGAGGTCGCTACTGAGTTGGGGCGCTACCTGGCGCAGCGGGACGACGACTACGTCGTGTACTTCTACGGGCCGCCGTTTATGTACTGGAATTTCGGGACGCTGTGCTTCATGGCGCGGGGCGTCACGGGGATGGATGTACCCCCGCCAGGGGGAGGGGAGTTGCTGGTACCTGACTCGGGCCGGGGGGCACGTTTTGTCTTTCTCCCGGAGCGACTGGGTGAACTGGAGGACGTCCGGGCACGGTATCCGGGCGGCATGGAGATGCTCGCTTGCTCCAGTGCCGATAGGCGGTTGTTGTACATATCATACGAAGTCAGCCGTTAGCCATTAGCCGTTAGCAGTTAGCACAATACGCAATACGCAATACGGAGGACGCTTCGTTGAGAGAGAACGACTCCAAACACTCGCATTCATCGTTCATTGTTCATTGTTCATTGTTCATCATTCTGCTGGTGGGCGGCTATCTGCGCTTCACGGGCTTGAACTGGGACGAGGGGCAGTGGATTCACCCTGACGAGGGGCATATGCGGATGATTACGTCGGTCATCGAGATGCCGGATAGCCTCTCTCTCTACTTCGACACGCACAACTCACCGCTGAACTGCCGCAATCGTGGCTACCAGTATAGTTACGGCACGCTGCCGCTGTTCTTGACCCGCATGATGGCTGAGTGGCTTGACCTGGGCTGTGGCGAATCCCCTGGCAAGTTGAGCGCAGCCGTGGCGTCGTTGCTGGTGGGGGCTTCGGACTTGCAGTGCAGTCCCGGTGCGTTCACGGGTCCCCGCAGCGCGCAGGTGGGGCGGACATTCTCGGCGCTGGCTGACCTGGGGGCCGTGTTTCTTATCTACCTGATTGGACGTCGTCTGTACGGAGAAACCGTGGGGTTGCTGGCTGCGGGGTTGGGAGCACTGACGGCGTTCTCTATCCAGCAGGCCCACTTCTTCACCGTGGATAGCATGGCCTGCTTCTTCGTCGCGCTGACCGCCTACTTCTCCGTGTGCGCGGGCCAGTCAGGGCGTTGGAGCGACTTCGGGCTGGCGGGGCTGGCGACTGGCCTGGCCACGGCCTGCAAGGTCGACGCGGCCCTGGCGTCTCTCCTCGTCGTGCTGGCCGGAGTGTGGTGGTGGACAAGGGAGACAAGGGGACAGGGGGACAGGGGGACAGGGGGACAGGGGGACAGGGAGACAGGGGGACAAGGGAATAGGGGGACAAGGGGACACGTTTCGCGATTGGTCCTCCGCCTTGTCCTCGCCGGCTTGCTGTCACTGGTCGCCTTCCGCATCGCCCAGCCCTACGCTTTTGAGGGGCCTGGTTTCTTTGGCGTGCGGCCCAGCCTGGAGTGGTTCGGCCGGTTGAGCCAGATCCGCACTGAGCAGGGCGGGGGGTTGGATTTGCCGTCTGGTCGGCAGTGGACGAATCGGGTGCCTATTCTGTTCCCCTGGGCCAACATGGTTGTCTGGGGCATGGGGCTGCCATTGGGCCTGGCCGTCTGGGCTGGTTGGGCAGTAGCGGGTGTTGAGTTATTGCGTGGGAAGCGCGTCCATCTGCTCCCCTGGGTGTGGGGGAGCCTGATGTTTCTTTACCAGGCTACCCGCTGGGTTAAGGCCATGCGCTACTCTCTGCCCCTGTATCCCGTTTTCGTTATCCTGGCTGCCTATCTGTTGATCCGCCTGGTTCGTCTGCCCCGTGGCACAGGGGCGAAGAAACCAGGTTTTTTCCGAAAAACCTGGTTTGTAACCAGTTGTCATTTGCCATTGCTCATTTGTGTCGCCGGTGCTGCCTTATGGGCCAGCGCAGTGTTCTCCATCTATCTGCGACCTAACACGCGCCTGGCTGCTTCGCGCTGGATCTACGCCCACGTCCCGAGAGGCGCTACGGTGGCGAATGAGCATTGGGACTGGGGGTTGCCGCTGCGGGTGGACGGGCACGATCCCTTCGGTGGGATGTACCGCGGGCTGGAGATGCAAAACTACAACGAGGACACGCCGGAGAAGCGGGCGCAATTGTTTGGCTGGCTCGACGAGGCGGACTACATTTTCCTGGCCAGCAACCGGCTCTATGCCTCTATCTCCCGCCTGCCGGCCCGCTACCCGCTGACGACCGCTTACTACCGGGCGCTCTTCGGCGGTGAACTGGGTTTCGAGTTGGCGGCCGATTTCACCTCCCGCCCGGCCATCGGCCCGTTCCAGTTTCCCGACCAGGAGTGCCCCTATCCGCTGATGGAGGCGGAGTACGTATACCAGCCTGAACCAATCAAGGTGTCTTTGCCCCCGGCCGAGGAGGCCTTTAGCGTCTACGACCACCCCCGCGTGTTGATCTTCCGCAAGACGGCGGCCTACTCCCGCCAGCACGTGGAGGAGGTGCTGGGGGGGATTAACGTGGAACGAGCGCTGCATGGCCTCAGCCCACGTCAGGCCGCCGTTGCTCCCGACTTACTGGAGTTCGACCCCCAGACCTGGGCGGAGCAGCAGGCTGGCGGCACGTGGTCGGAGATGTTCGACCGTGACTGCCTACTCAACCGCTACCCGGGCCTGGCGGCGGTCGCCTGGTGGGCCGTCGTGGCCGGGCTGGGCTGGCTGGCCTTCCCGCTTTTGTTCGTAGCGCTCCCTCGCCTGCGCGATAGAGGGTATGGGCTGGCGCGGGTGCTGGGGCTGCTCCTCATCGCTTACCTCACCTGGCTGGCGGCCAGCCTGCGCGTCCTGCCGAACACACGCGGGACGATCCTGTGTATGGTGTTGCTCCTGGCGTTGGCCGGCGGTGGGGTGGGGTGGTTCAAGCGGGATGAACTGCGCCGCTTCCTGCGCAGACGGCGCAAACTCATCCTGCTGATTGAAGGGCTCTTCGCGCTGTTGTACGTGGTGTGGGTCGGCGTGCGGCTCCTGCACCCCGACCTGTGGCATCCGGTCGTGGGCGGCGAGAAGCCGATGGTCTTCGCCTACCTCAACGCAGTGATGAAGTCCACCTGGTTCCCGCCCTACAACCCCTGGTTCTCCGGCAGTTACATCAACTATTACTACTTCGGCTTCGTCATCATTGGCACGCTGATCAAGTTGGTGGGCACGGTGCCAGCGATCGCCTATAACCTGGCAGTGCCGCTTCTGTTTGCGCTGACTGGCGTGGGGGCCTTCTCCGTTGCCTACAACCTCTTCGGCGGGCACAGGCGCGGTGCACTGCTGGCGGGAGTGATGGCGCTCGTCTTCACCGTCGTGCTGGGCAACCTGGGCGTGGTGCATCTGATCCGGGGGAAACTGATCGAGTTGGGTGGTGACCTCTTTCCCAGCACGATTCCGGGCTTCTCTGAGACGGTGGCCATGTTCCGGGGGCTGTGGCAGGTGATGGCCCACGGGGCGAAACTTCCGCTGCGCATCGAATCCTGGTACTGGCACCCGACTCGCATCATCCCTGCCGCGCCGGGGGAGGCGGGCCCTATCACCGAGTTCCCGGCCTTCACCTTCCTCTACGCTGACTTGCACGCGCACATGATCGCTTTCCCGCTGATGCTTCTGGCACTGGCGTTGATGGTCTACTGGGCGTGTACGCCGCGCCCCCATTGGCTTAGCCTGGCTCTGGGCGGCCTGGTCATCGGCGCGCTGTACCCGACCAACACGTGGAACTATCCGGCCTGCCTGGTGTTGGGCCTGGCCGCTCTGGCGGTGGGCGCATTCGCAATTCGCAATTCGCAAAAAGTATTCGCCTGGCGTGCTGTTTTGCTCATCAGCCTGACGATGCTACTCTACCTGCCATACATTCAGCACTACGCGGCAGGTTACACCTCAGTGGGGATGTGGCACGGATCGCATACGCCGCTCGACATTTACCTCTGGATCTACGGCATCCTGCTCTTCCCACTGCTGACCCGCCTGCTGATCGAGCTATGCCGGCAGGTACGCAATACGCGATACGCAATACGCCATTATTCATTGTTCATTGGCTCATTGTTTATTGCTCTGGTGCTGTTCTTCCTGGGTTACGAAGTGGCGCTGGTAGCAGTGCTGGTGGGGGTTTGCGCTGCCTACCTGGTCCTCGTGCCGGGGATGCCAGCGAGCCGGCGCCTTCTGTGGCTGATGGTAGGTGAGGCGATGGCGATCTGCCTGGGCGTCGAGATCATCGTGCTCAAGGGCGACGTCGGACGCATGAACACTGTCTTCAAGTTCTACTTGCAGGCGTGGATACTGCTCTCGGTCGCGGCGGGGGTCAGCCTGGCCTGGGTGTGCAAGCATGCCCGACGCTGGCGGCCGGAGCGATGCCCTGGGCTTGTCGAAGGGTGGCGGAAACTGTGGTGGGTGGGGATGGGAGCGCTCATCTTCGGCGGCGCGCTGTTTCTCCCCTACGGCGTCCGTGCCCGGGCCGTGGATCGCATGTCGCCGCAGGCGGGCCTGACGCTGGATGGGATGGCCTTCATGGAGCACTCCGTCGTGTTCGACGGTGCTCCTGAACGTGGCAGCCAGGAAGTCCCGCTGGCCGGCGACTACGCTGCCATCCGCTGGATGCAGGATACCATTCAGGGCTCGCCGGTGATCCTGGAGGGGCTGGGCTACCGGGAGTACCTGTGGGGCAACCGGGTCTCCGTCTACACCGGCCTGCCGGCGGTGATAGGCTGGCGCTGGCACCAGGTGCAGCAGCGTCTTGGCGTGCTCCCCGACACGATGGTGGACTGGCGGCGGGACGACGTGACCCAATGCTACAACACGGCTGACGTCGCCCGTGCACAGGAGATCCTGGCCCGCTACGGCGTGCGCTGCGTTTACGTGGGCGCTTACGAGCGGGCTTACTACGACCCGGCGGGCTTGGCCAAGTTCGACGACATGGCCGGGCAGGGGTTGCTGCGGGTGGTGTACGACGCACAGGGGGTGAGGATATACGAAGTGCTGCAACGGATTAGAGGAACGAATTGAACGGATTGTTGAACGGATTGGTGGTGGTCGGGTGGGCACGGAAGCGGATTGAGGGAGGTGCGGTGGCGGATGCTGTCAGCGGATTAGAGGAACGAATTGAACGGATTAGTGGTCGGGTGAGCACGGAAGTGGGTTGGGGAGGGAATGGAGAAGCGGGCTGGGAACCCGATCTCACAAACCCTTCGCTGCCCGTGTATATAGAGTAGACCGATGACCGATGCCGACACTATCGCGCGCGCCCTGGGCGGGGACGAAGCGGCCCAGCGAGCGCTCTACGAGGCGCACCACGCGGCCGCGTTCCGCCTGGCCTACCTGCTGCTCCGGGATACCTGCGACGCCGAGGAGGTGGTGCAGGACGCGTTCGTCTACCTCTTCCGTAACCTGCAGCGCTACGACCCCGGGCGGGGTTCCTTCTGGGCCTGGCTGCGCGTGGTGCTGGTGAGCCGTTGCCGCAACAAGCGCCGCTGCCAGCGGTTGCACCTCGTCTCGCTGGAGGTGCTCGAGGCCGCCGGCCATACCCTGGCCGGCACGGAACTGGCCAGCGATCCGGCGGACGTGCTGGAGATGCAGGGCACGCGCCGGGCGGTGTGGGAGGCATTGCAGCAGGTCAGCCCGGGTGCCCGAGACGCGCTGATCTTGCGCTACTACGAGGGGCTGTCGTACGCGGAGGTCGCGGCGACCCTGGGTTGCTCGCCCGACGCGGCCCGAGCGCGGGTGGCTCACGGCAAGGCCCAACTGCGGCATCTGCTCGCCGCGCCGGAGGAAGGGGCGGCCCGCGATGAAGGGGCTATACGTACAGCGAAGGTGGGGTGACTCCCCCTTCCCTCGCAGGGAAGGGGGCTGGGGGGTTAGGTTTGAGGCTCCCGCAGGGAAGGGGGCTGGGGGGTTAGGTTCGAGGCTCCCGCAGGGAAGGGGATTGGGGGGTTAGGTTGAGGATGGGATTGGGAATGAGCGAAGTTCACTTACGGGAAACGGAACTGGCCCGCTTGAGCGACGGGGAGGCTGACGTAGAGATGGACGGGCACCTGCGCTGGTGTGCCCGCTGTCGCAGCGTCGTCGCCGATTACCGCTGGTTGCAGGGGGAGATCACGGCTGCGTTGGCGGCAGCAGCGAGTGCGGTGGTCGTGCCGCGGCCGAGTTGGTGGGCTGTGCAGGAGGTTCTATCCACCAGCCGACGGCGGCAGATCACAGGGGGGCGCGTCTCTGCTGTTGCCAGCCTCGTGCTGACCGTCTGCCTGATGCTCTCGGTATCTCCCGTTCTGGGTACGGCCGCCATCGTGCAAACGGCGCGAACGTCGCCCCCCGAACCGATGGTCGCTCCTGCACCGGTCACAGCCGTCGTTCCCGGCGAACGTGCGGCCTCGATGGCGACACCGACGCCGGTCATGTCCTGTGAGGAGATAACACCATTGCCGACGCCGGCCCTGATGCTGCCTCCCACGCCACCGGAACCTGAAACCTGAATCTGATCCCTATCTATGAGTCAAGTTCTTCTCGCATTCCGCTGGTACCTCGTCGTCCAGGTCTTCGGCCTGGCAGCGCTTCCGCTCTGCCAGCGTCTATTCCGCCATCTGCCAGATCGCGGCTATGGCGTCTCTAAGCCGCTGGGCCTGCTCCTGACTGGTTGGGCTTTCTGGCTCCTGACCACCTTCGGCTGGACGCACAACACGGCGGGTGGCATCATCGTCGCCCTGGCCCTCCTCGCCGCCGCTGGTCTGCTGCTCCACCATCGAGCATCCGGCATCGAGTATCCAGCATCCAGCGTCGTCCTCACCGCTGAACTCCTCTTCGCCCTGGCCTTCGCCACCTGGTGCCTGATCCGCGCCCACATGCCGCGCATCCAGACGGCGGGGGGCGAGAAGTGGATGGAGATTGCCTTCCTGCGCGCCATCCTGCGCTCCGGTACCTTCCCACCCCACGACCCCTGGCTCTCTGGCTTCGCCATCTCCTACTACTACTTCGGCTACGTCATCGTCGCCATGATCACCCGATTGGCGGCCGTCCCGCCCTCCATTGCGTTCAATCTCGGCGTCGCCACCCTCTTCGCCCTCACCTGCACGGGGGGGTTCAGCCTGGTCTATAACCTCATCGCGGCGGGGGATAAGGGGACCAGGGGACAGGGAGACCAGGGGATCAGGGGACAGGGAGATGAGGAGAGAGAGAGCGGAGGAGGGGCGGGGGAGAGGGCTGCCATCCTGGGCGGCCTGCTGGGGCCGCTGCTGGTGGCCGTGATGGGCAACCTGGGGGGGCTGGTGGAGGTGCTGCATGCCCGGGGTATCGGCCCGGCTACTTTCTGGGCCTGGCTGGACATCCGCAGCATTGACGGGCCTCCGCTACCCTTGACCGAGGGCAGTTGGATGCCCACGCGTTTCTTCTGGTGGTGGCAGGCCTCGCGTGTGCTGCAGGATTACACGCCCTGGGGGGCGGAGCAGGAGGTGATTGACGAGTTTCCTGCCTTCAGTTTTATCCTGGGTGACATGCACCCCCACGTTCTGGCGTTACCCTTCGTCCTCCTCGCCCTCGCCTTAGCCCTCAACCTGTATCTGCGGATGGCGAATGGCGAATGGCGAATGGCGAATTGGGAGTTCCTCGTTTACGCTGTCTGTCTGGGCGGCCTGGGCTTCCTCAACACCTGGGACTTCCCCATCTATCTCTTCGTCGTCGTTGCCGCCTGTGTCCTCGCCTACCTGCATAACACGCAACACGCTTCACGTCTCAGGTTTCACGTTTCACGCTGCATATTTCTTTTCATCGCTCTCCTTCTGACCGGCATCCTCCTCTACCTCCCTTTCTGGATCGGCTTCCAGTCTCAGGCTGGCGGCATTCTGATCAACCTGTTTAACGCCACCCGCCTGCCCCAGTTCCTGGTCATGTTTGGGCCGCTCTTATGTATCGCGGCCGTCTTCGTCGCCGGACAAGCGCGGCGGAGTGGCGTGCGGGCCGGCGAAGTGATCAGGTGGTCGCTGGTCATGGCGCTGGGCATCCTCGGTGTGCTGGTGTGTGTGCTGGGCGTCGTCGTGGTGTTGGTCTGGCTGGGCGCGGTCCCCCCGCAGGGACCGGCGGCCTACCTGGCGGCGTGGTTGCGCGGCGGGCCTATCCCCGGCCTGGGGGACGTGGCGGGTGCACGTGCTCTCATTTCGCACAACCTGCTGTCGCGCCTGCTCGACCCCTGGACTGCCCTTGGCCTCATCACCCTCCTCATCACTACCGTCCTCATCCTGAAACGGGCGACGAGCAACGAGCGTCCGGCATCCAATACTCGTCATCCGCCATTCGCCATTCGCCATTTCGCCCTCCTCCTCTTCGCCACCGGTGCCCTCCTTACCCTCAGCGTCGAGTACGTCTACCTGCGCGACACCTTCGGCACCCGCATGAACACGGTCTTCAAGTTTTACTTCCAGGCCTGGGTGATGTGGGGTATCGCTGGGGCCTACGCGCTGGCGGGCTTCCTCCGCCGGGGTGGGGTGGGGGCGGTGATTGTGGTGACGGCGGCCGCGCTCCTCGTCGCCGCTGGGCTGATTTACCCCGCGCTGGCCATCCCTGCTCGTGCCCGCGAGTACGGCGGCCCGCCCACGCTCGATGGTGCGGCCTACCTGGCCGAGATGCAGCCGGACGACTACGTTGCCATCGCCTGGCTGAACGAGAATGTCGGCGGCGCGCCGGTCATCCTGGAGGCTCCGGGCGATCACTTCCGTGCCTACGTCTACGAGGGCCGCGTTTCCGCTCACACCGGCCTGCCCACGCTCCTCGGCTGGGCTGGTCACGAGCACCAGTGGCGCGGGAATTACGACGAACAGGCTCGCCGTGAGCCCGACATCGAGACACTTTACAGCAGCGTGGACCCGGACGAGGTCTTGACCCTGCTGGATAGGTATGATATAACTTACGTCTACGTTGGGCCGCTTGAGCGGGCCCGTTACCCCGCCGCTGGTCTGGCGAAGTTCGCCGGGTTGCTGGAAATGGTCTACGACAGTAGCGCCGTGACGATCTACCGCGTAGACGAATGACAAATGACAAATGACAAATTCGACTACCCGACCAACTGGCCAACCGACTAACCAGCCACCCCAGGCGCCTCTTACCGTGGAAGCGGCGCTGTGGGCCCTCGTCGCCGTCGTCGCGCTTGTGCTGCGGCTGGCTCATCTCGACGCGGCCCCGCTCAATGGTCGCGAGGCCCACGAAGCGATGCTCGCCTGGCGGGCCGTAACGGGGCAAGGGATGCCGGATGCGGGCTACAGCCCGCTGCTGTTCGCGGCGAATGGACTGCTCTTCGCCCTTTGTGGCGCTGGTGATGGGCTGGCTCGCCTATGGCCGGCCCTGTTCGGCGCCGGTCTGGCGCTCACGCCGATCCTGCTCCGGCAGCGCATCGGACGCCTGGGCGCGCTGGCAGCAGGGCTGTACCTGGCCTTCTCCCCGACGGTGCTCTTTGCCTCGCGCCAACTGGATGGCGCGGTGGTGGCTGCTGTAGGCGGGATGGTCTTCCTGGGTGGGATGATCCGTTTCTTCGATACAGGCAGGCGACCCTGGCTTACCTTCTCGGCCGGGGGTCTGGCACTGGCTGTGACGAGCAGTTCATCAGCCTACGGACTGCTGCTGGCCCTGGGCCTGGCCGGCCTGATCCTCTCCCGGATGTGGCCCGATCTCCAATCCCCAACCTCCAGTCTCCGCGCCGGGTTCGTGGTGTTCTTGCTTGCCGGGCTGGCGTTTTCGACCGGGCTGGGCTGGAACCCGGCCGGGGTAGGGGCCGCGGGCGACTTGCTGCTAGCCTGGAGCGCCCGCTTCGACCCGGCGTCGAACCCCGTCGCGTTGCCCCTCACCCTCGTGGCTGTCTACGAGCCGTTGGCTTTGCTCTTCGGCGTCGGCGGGCTGGTGTGGAGTGTCCGGCGCGGCTACTGTTTCGGCGCGATGCTGGGACTGTGGGCGGGCCTGGGAGCCCTGCTGCTGGCCCTGATGCCAGGCCGTATGGTGTTGGATGTGCTGTGGGTCGTCCTGCCGCTGGCGCTGCTCACTGGCGTCGCGGTGGAATTACTGGTGCGGAGCCTGCGGGAACGGGGAGAATGGCTTGGCGAAGGGTTGTATGTCCCTGTGTTAGCGATCCTGTGGGGCCATTTCTACCTGACGCTTGCGCGTTACGCGGTTTCCGGCGATTCCATAGATCTGGCCCTGGCGTTACTGGCGATCGCTTTGCAGGTCTTGCTGGTGGTAGTCTTCGCATTGGCAATGAGGTCTGATTCCGCGTTGCGCGCTGTTGTCGTGGGCGTGGGCATCGCGCTCCTGGTGGCCACCCTCTCGGCCGGGTGGGGGGTTGCACACGTGCGCCCGGCCGATCCACGAGAACTTCTGGTACGCGAGCCCACAGCCGTTGAGACGCGCGACCTGGTGCAGACGTTGCGCGGTCTCTCGTGGCAGGAGACGGGGATGCCGACGACGCTGCCGTTCACGTTTGAGGCTGCCTGCGACTCGGTCCTCGCCTGGTACCTGCGCGATTTCAGCGCCGCCCGCCAGGTTGAAAACCTGGACGTAGGAAAGGGGAAGGAGATAGCCCCGGTGCTGGTGACGTCGCGGTGCGACCTGAGCGACCTGACGCCGACGGGCGTGCTGGACGGGGTAGAGTACGTAGGGCAGGATTTCGTCCTGCGCCGCAGTTGGGATGCGCTCGAAGTCGGCTGCACCTGGGAATGGCCGCCGCGCTGCGATGCTGCTATTAGGTGGTTGCTTTTCCGGCGCACCCCTTCGCCGCCTATAGCGGATGAATGGGCCGTGCTCTGGGTGTTGAAGAGCGGGGAATAGAGGATAGGGGTTGGAGATGGGTGGTCTGTACCAGAGCAAGGGGAGATTCTTCGCTACGCTCAGAATGACGACCTTCGCGTAGTCATTAGGATAAACCACATACATTTCTCAACGCTTTCCCCTGAAAGCATCGCCAGGCTATGCGAAATGGCGTGGTTTTCGGACTGGGGGAGGGGAGATTCTTCGCTACGCTCAGAATGACGGCTAACCGTCAGGGCGACTTTTGCGGTACTGCGACTCAGGACTAGGACGCAGGACTTACGACTTCAGAACATAAGAACACGGAGGACACGTGGAGCGATCACTACTGGACAAACCTTTGGGCAGCCTCGCCAGGCTGGATTGGGCAAAGGCTCTCTACATCACCATAATTATCCTGGCCCTCGTCACGCGGTTGTGGGGCCTGGGTGACCGGGTGCAGAGCCACGACGAGAGCATACATACCAAGTACTCGTGGAATCTGTACGCCGGTTATGGCTTCCAGCACAGTCCGTTGATGCACGGGCCTTTCCTCTTCCACGTTACGGCGCTCTCTTACTTCCTCTTTGGTGACAACGACTTCACTGCCCGGCTGCCAGTCGCGCTGATGGGGGTGGCAGTGGTGGCCTTTCCCTGGTTGCTGCGCCGCTGGCTGGGCCGCGCTGGGGCTCTCGTCACATCGTTCTTCCTGCTCATCTCTCCCTCAATCGCTTACTACTCTCGCTACATCCGCCACGATATCCCGGTCATTCTGTGGTCTCTCGTCGTCGTCTTCGCCATCTTCTCCTACCTGGACGACGGCCGCAAGCGCTGGCTCTACCTGATGGCGGCTGGCGTGTCGTTGATGTTCGCCACCAAGGAGGTCGCCTTCATCTACAACGCCATCTTTGGCCTCTTCCTGGTCAGCCTGTTCGCTATCCGAGCGCTGAGACGAGAATGGTCGAACGAAAACCTGAAGCCCCTGTTCCTGGCAGCGACGGCGGCTATGGTGATTGGGCTGTTCATCCTGGGGCTGGGCCTGTGTCTGAGGCAGGAGGAACAGCCAGTGCTGGCCTGGTGGGCTATCGCCGGGGGAATGCTGGCCGGGCTGGCCTTGCTTGCTGCCACGGCTTTTCTGCTCGCCGGCACGTGGCGCGACCTGCGTGATTACCGCGTGTTCGACCTCACCATTGTCCTGGGTACGCTCTGTCTCCCGTTCCTCTCGCCTTTCCTGATCCAAATCGCGGGGCTGGACCCGGTGGATTACAGCACGCCGACGCTCTACTACTCGGGCGCTATCGCCGGCGCGGTGCTGCTAGGGTCGGCGGGCATTGGCCTGGCGTGGGACTGGCGGCGATGGAGCACCGCGGCCGCGATCCACTACGCCATTTTCGTCGTCTTGTTCACGACCGTCTTTACCAACGGCACCGGTATCGCCAGTGGGATAGTCGGTTCGCTGGGCTACTGGCTGGCGCAGCAGGAAGTCCAACGAGGCAGCCAACCGTGGTACTACTACATGATCCTGGTGCCACTGTACGAGTACCTGCCGCTGTTGCTGACTCTCATCACTCCCGTCTATCTGGCCCTCCGTCCCAAAACCAAAACCCCAACCCCAAAATCCGACACTCACAATTTGGGATGGAGGATTGGGGATTTGGGATTTGTCGTTTTTGTCCTGTGGTGGACTTTGCTGACCTGGATCGGCTACTCTTACGCGGGCGAGAAGATGCCCTGGCTCACCGTCCACCTGGCGCTGCCGATGATCTTGCTCGCCGGCTGGTTGGTCGGGCGGCTGATCGAGGGGACTGACGGCTCGACTGAGCTCGCCGAAGTCTGGCGACGGGTGCTCCAACGCCGGGCCTGGCTGCTACCGCTCGTTGCCCCTCCGTTCGTCGCGGCGGTGGTGATGTTCATCAACGCGGCTCTTTCCGGCCCCTTCCAGGGGCATGAACTGGCACAACTGAACACCACCGGACGGTTTCTGAGTGGGCTGGCAGGCACGCTCGCTTTTGGGGCAGGGTTGGCTTATCTGGTGCACTGCAGCGGGTGGCGCGTGTCCGGGCGCGTTTTGTTGCTGGTCGCGCTTCTCCTGCCGGTGCTCCTCACCATCCACACCGCCTGGCGCTTCTGCTACGTCAACTATGACTATCCGACCGAGTTCCTGGTCTACGCCCACGCCGGCCCGGCCGTCAAGGAGACCATGCGCCAGATCGAGGAACTCTCGCGCCGCACCGCCGGTGCCCCGAATCTCATCAAGGTTGCTTATGGCGCTGACGGCTCCACGCTGTTCTACTGGCAACTGCGCAACTACCCCAACGCTGTCTTCTACAGCGATCAGCCCTCGCGGGCTACACTGGATGCCCCCGTCGTCATCGCTGGACGGGACCAATGGGAGGCCGTGGCTCCCTACGTGGGCAACGATTACGTTGTCAACACCTACACTTACCTGTGGTGGCCGATGGAGGATTACCGCGACATAACCTGGGCGCGCATCACCCACGCCATCACCGACACCCAGACCCACGCCGCGCTGTGGGACATCTGGTACGACCGCGACTACCGCCGCTACGACGAACTGACCGGCGAGAAACATACGCTCGACGAGTGGCCACTGCGCAGCGATTATCGCATCTACGTCCGCCGCGACGTGGCGGCTCAGATGTGGGACCTGAGCACAACCGGGCCAACAGAAGTCGGCCCGACCGATCCCTACGCTGAAGGGTGGCAGGAACTGACCGCGCGGCAGGTGTTTGGCGGCCAGGGCCCAGCACCCGGTCAACTTCAAAGTCCACATGGCATCAAGGTCGGCCCCGATGGCCTCATCTACGTCGCCGACGCTGGTAACCACCGCATCCAGAAATTCACCGCTGGCGGCCAGTTCGTCGCCGCCTGGGGACAACCCTCTACCATCGAGACGGAGACAGGGGTACCCCGGGGCTTCAACGATCCCTGGGACGTCGCCGTCGCCCCCGATGGCACAATCTACGTGGCAGACACCTGGAATCACCGCATCCAGAAGTTAGACGCCGAGGGCAATCTGATCACCGCCTGGGGGCTGTTTGGCCAGTACGGTCTTGGGGACGCGGCCGGGCAAAGCGCCTTCTATGGCCCACGCGGCATCGCCATTGGCCCCGAGGGGCGTGTCTACGTGGCCGACACGGGCAACAAGCGCGTCCAGGTCTTCGAGCCGGACGGGCGGTTCGCCTTCCAGTGGGGTGGGGTGGGCGCGTTGAAAGGCTACCTGGACGAGCCCGTTGGCATCGCTGTTGGCCCGGACGGTGCAGTTTACGTCGCTGACACGTGGAACCGGCGCGTGCAGGTCTTCGATGGGGACGGCACTTTCCTGCGACAGTGGCCTATCGCTGGCTGGGACACCGGGCTGCCCGATGAGAAGCCCTATCTGGCGGTGGACGGCGAGGGGTACGTCTACGTCACAGACCCAGGCCACTACCGGGTGCTGGTGTTCGACGGCCTGGGCAACTACGTGCTCTCCTTCGGCCAATACGGCTTCGACGAGCGCTCCTTCGCTTTACCCATGGGCATTGCTGTGGGGAAGGGCGGCTCAATCTACGTGACCGACGCCTCCAGCAGCCGAGTGCTCGTTTTTGCCCCGTTGGATCTGGATTAGACCTCCGAGGTCTCGGAAGACCTCGGAGGTCTACGGGTCACGATGGCGCGACAGCCCGTAAGTGCGCGATGGCCAGTTCCGCGGCCGTGTCCGCGTCGGGCAGCGGCATAAACTCGCCCGAGACGTAGCCGGTGTAGCCGGTCTCATCCAGCGCAGCCAGCAGGCGACCGAAGTCTATGTGGCCAGCACCCGGATACCAGCGGTTGGAGTCAGCGACGTGAAAGTGAAACATGTGCTCGCCGGCTGTCCGGATCGCGTCGGCCAGGTCCCGCTCCTCGATGTTCATGTGGAACGTGTCCAGCAGCAGGCCCATGTTATCTGCCCCAACCTGCTCGAGCAGTTCCAACCCGTCAGCGACAGTATGGATCAAGCCGGTCTCGTACCGGTTCAATGGCTCCAGCGCCAGCCGCACGCCGTGGGGCTGAGCCGCTGCACAGCAGCGCTGCAAAGCATGCACCAGCCACTCCATCGCCTGGGCCTGGTCCACGCCCGGCCTGACGATGCCGCGTAGCAGGCCAATGATGATGATAGCCCCTGTCCGCGTGGCAAAGGGGATGTGAGATTTGGTCCGCTCGATGGCAGCAGCGCGGATAGCCGGGTCGGGGTCGGTGTAGGAGAGCCCTTCTTCACCCCAGGCCTGCCCCGTGCCGATAGCCGGAACCGTCAGGCCGTGCGCCGCTACGACGCGCTCCAGTTCGTCACCGTCCACCAGCCCGGGATCGCGGATGGTGAGTTCGACACCGTCGTACCCCCAACCCGCGATCTTGGCGACGTTGGCTTCGAAATCTCCCTTGAAGGCCACCGCCTCGAACTGGGCAGCGTGAGTGGATAGGACAATGCTCAGTTTCACTCGCTTACTCACCGCTTACAGTCCAGACCCCTGCCCAATCCGTGGCAACCCATACACTGGCTTCCAACCCTCGCTCCACGGTTCGCGCAGGTAGGGCTCCATCTCCGCCTCGGTGCGGAAGGTCGTCTCCTCCACCGGCGGCACGGCGCCCGCAGGGAACGCCTCCAGAATCTGGTCGTTGACCAGCGTCATGTAGCGCAGGATGGCGGCGAGAGGTCGCCTGGCCTTCTCCGCCGTGCCCGCCTTCGCCTTGCCAACCACGCCCTCCGGCGTGCCCACGAGTTCGATGGCGAAGTGTCCCTCGCCCTCGGACCAGCGGCTGGGCCGGCTGAACGGCTCCACTGACTTGTCGAAGTGCCCATCGGGCAGGTAGGCCTTGCCCTGGGTATTCACGGCGTAGTCCATGTCCACCATCTGCGGGACGAGGAACAATCCCAGAGACGTCTCCGCCTCGGCAGCGTGGACGAAGTTGGTGTCGAACTGGCCGCCCCGTTCCTGCGTGCGGAAGAACTGGCGGACGGCGCGGTGCCAGTCTATGACGCGAAAGATGCCGGGCAGTTGATAGCGCTTCTCGAATTGCTGAATTGCCGCTTCGAGTACCCATAGTTGCCCGTGGTTGTTGAGGATGACCTGCTTGCGGAAGCCGTCGTTCCACAGACCGAGCATCACGTCAATCATCAGTTCCTTCACCACGTCCTCCCGAATGATGACGGTGCCGGGCATCCCTAAGTGGTGATAAGGATGCGCGCCATACATCAGCGGTGGGAGGGCCAGATTGACCGGCGCGCCCCGCCTGGCCGTGTAGCGGCGCACGCCCTCGACGACGGCACTGACGAAGAGGGTGTCCATGGCACTGGACATGTGCTTGCCGTGCAACTCGGTAGAACCCACCGGGATGAAGACGACGTCGTTCTTGCGGCGGTTCTCCTCCAGCACGTGGCGCACCGTGGTCTGGATATAGGAGCCCGGCTGGCCCCACTCGATGGGAGCGGGAACGCCGTACTCGGCCAGGATAGCGTCTATCTCGGCGTCACTGGCCTCCCATACTTCCTTCTTCAGGCGACCGACGGTGTTATCCTCGAAAAAGAGGTCCGGCTGGTCGGTGGCGAGCCATCCTGGTGGTGCTTGCTTGTCTGACATTTCATTTCTCCCAATCTATCAATTTACCAGCCCTTAATTCGGCTTGACCATAATCTTACCATCCGCCCGCCTGGTAGCGCGGGCGATGGCGTCCACAGCCTGATCCAGTTTGTAGCGGGCGGTGATGGCGGGGCTCAAGTTGAGCCGGCCGGCGGCGACCATGCGGATGACGTTGGGGAACGTCTCGTGGCCAGAGTGGCCCTGCGAACCAAAGACCTGGGCGCGACGCACCTGGAGGGTCTCCAGATACATCGGCACCCGCCGGGCGGCCCGCCCGATCTGGACGATCTTGCCGTTGATGGCCAGGGCCTTCTCCATCTCCGGCACCGTCAGGTGCGGGGCACCGGCGGCCTCGACGTGGAAGTTGAAGCCTGCGCCCTTGCTCAGTTCCATCAAGACCTCGCCCGGGTTGACTTCGCGAGGGTCGTACACGTAGTCGGCACCGACCTGCCTGGCCAATTCGCGCCGCTCCGGCATGATCTCGAAGGCGGCAATGATGCCCGCACCGGCCGCTTTCGCCAGGCCGGTGGCTGCCAGGCCGATCGGCCCTGTGCCGAAGACGCTGACGTAGTGGCCCGGCCGGAAGCCGCCCGCTCGCTCGAACATGGCGTTGTAGGCGACTGAGGTCGGCTCACTGAGGGCCCCCACTTCGTAGGCCTGCTTCTCGTCGCCAAACCGCTCAGCGATAGCGTCAATCTTCCAGCAGAACTTTTCGTCCACGGCGATGTAGTTGGCGAACGCGCCGGGGATGGTAAAGCCGATCTCCTCCAGATTGGTGCAGTGGTTGGGATAGCCGTTGCGGCAGGGGATGCAGCGGCCGCACCAGATCATCTCCTCCGCCGTCACCATATCGCCGATCTTGAGGAGTTCGACCTCCTTGCCCATCTCCACCACCTTGCCGGAGAACTCGTGGCCTGTGATGGTGGGGAATTTGGTCAGGCCGGGGTACAGCATGTAGTCGTCCTCGTCGGTCTCGTAGAAGTGTATATCGGAGCCGCAGATGCCGCAGGCCTGGACCTCCAGCACGACCTCTTTGGGGCCAGGCTGGGGGTCGGGCCAGTCGCGCACTTCCAACCTGGGGTGCCGCCAGATGCTGTTGCCGGTGATGGCCTTGCCGGTCTGCTTCTCCCATTCGGAGACTTCGTAGTCCGGCTTCGGTTCCCACACGGCGTCGAGTACTAAGCCTTTCATCGTTCATAACCTCCTCATGCTTATGTTTAGGTTGCTGCGAATATACGAATTTACGAATCCACTCAGACCTCAATCTCCATACCATCGTAAGCCACCGTGACCCCATTCAGTCCTTCGACCCACTCCTCCAGTTCGTCGTGGGGCCGGTTATGGTGGTTGCAATGAGTCAGGACCAAACGGTTGGCCCCCACCCGTTCTTTCAACTCGACCGCTTCGATCGAGGTGATGTGATCCTCGTGCGGTGCAGAAAAGCGTGGGGTATTGACAATCAGCAGATCGGCCTTATTCATCAGGCAGTAGGCGTAGTTGCTGCACCGATTGCTGGTGTCGGAGGTGTAGACGATTTTATGACCGCCCTCATAGATCGCCAGACCAAAGCAGGGAACCGTGTGGCAGACGGCGAAAGGGGTGAAGAAGAAGCCATCGAAGCGCACGGCCATCCCTGGATGGAAGGGACAGTGAAAGGCGATACCCGGCAGTTTCTCGCCCCAGTCTTCCCGGCGCAGGGACTCGTACACCCCCGGTTCGACAAAGAAGTCCACATCCCCTTTCCAGTAGAGGAACTCTTCCAACCCCCCGGTGTGGTCATGATGGGCATGGGTGAGAAAGATACCGTCTATCCGCAGCACCTTATTCTGGGTTAACAACTCTCTGATCTCTGGTGGAGTATCAAGCAACAATTCGTAACCGGGGAGGGAGAAGAGAACGGAGGTTCTCGCCCGCACCAGTCTTCCTCCTTCTCTCCTGGCCCTGGTACAATGGGGACAATCGCAGCCGATAGCCGGGATACCTTCCGCTGAGCCAGTACCCAGGAACTTGATCCTCAGGGTCATGCCTCTAGCCTCATGCCGTCGTAGGCCACGGTCACTCCTTCAACCTGGCCAACGAACTTTTCCAACTCGTCGTGGGGCTTGTTCTCGTGGTTGATGTAGGTCAGGACCATCTGTCTGGCCCCCACTCGCTCTTTGAGCTCAATAGCCTCGAGAGTGTTGATGTGGTTCTCATTGACCTTATCGAAAGTGGGGGTATTGATGATCAGCAGGTCACAGTTCTGCATAACCCGCCGGGCGTAGTTGGTCAGGCGGGCGGGGGTGTCCGAGGTATAGACGACCCGAGTCTCGCCTTCCTTCACCGAGATGCCAAAAACGGGTCGCCGACGGCGGGCAGCAAAGGGAATGATGGAGAAGCCGCCGAAGTAAAGGGAACTCCCTGGGTAATAAGGGATGTGAAACATAACGGCGTCGAGCGTCTCCGTCCAGTGCTCCCGCTTGATAGCCTCGAAGAGGGTGTCCTCGGCCAGGAAATCCAACTGGCCCGGCCACCACTCGAACTCCTTGATGCCACCGATGTGGTCGTAGCGAGATCGAGTGGCAAGAATGCCATCCAGTCTGGTGATCTGATATTTGTTGATCAGGCTTCTGATGTCTGGAGCACAGTCAATTAACAGTTCATAGTCAGGCAGGGAAAATAGAATGGCATTTCGCTCGCGGGCCAACTTCCCGCCCTCGTTTCTGGCCCTGGTGCAATGGGCGCAATCGCAGCCGAGAGCCGGAATGCCCTCCGCTGCACCAGTGCCTAAGAAGCGTATCTTCACGGTCAGACCTCCAACGTCAGGCCATCGTAGGCCACTGTTATGCCGTGAGGAGTGGTCTTCTCCACCAACTCTTCGTGCAAGAGATTGTCGTGGTTGATATGGGTGATGACCACCCGTTGGAGAGACCAATCTTGCACCAGGGAGATGACATTCTGAACACTGAGGTGATGGAGATGTGCCTCAAAGGTGGGGGTGTGGAAGATGACCACGTCGGCTTCCTCTGCCAGGTGGCGATGGAGATTGCTCAGTTCAGGGGCGGAGTCGCTGAAATGAACGATCCGTGCTCCTGCCTCCTCGAAAGCGAAGCCGTAACAAGGAACGTGGTGGATGACTTTGAAAGGCATAACCGTCAGGTCGCCGAAGTACAGCCGGGTTTGGGGATCGAAGCCGGAGAGGAGCGCCCGTTCCTCCAGGCGCGGGGTCAGCCGGAGTTTGGGCAGCACATCGTGGCCGGCAAAGATGGGGAGCACCCGGTTCCAGTACTCGAACTCGATCAGCCCGCCGATGTGGTCGAAGTGTTCGTGGCTCAGGAAAACCGCCGACAGGTCGAAAATCTCGGCCCGGTCCAGCAGCGTGCTGATCTCCGGCGGCGTGTCGAGCAGGATGCAATGTCCCGCCGCCTCGACCAGCACGGAGGCCCGTTGCCGGACGTTGGGGCCTCCTTCTTTTCTGGCTACCTGGCAGCGCTGACAGGTGCAACCAAAACTGGGGATGCCCTCGGCTGCTCCGGTACCCAGGAATTGGATCTTCATTGTATCCTACCTTTCACACGGCCCGAACAACAAGTCCGCTCCGGGCTGGCGCAGCGGCCGGCGATAGAGAATCCGGCGCAGGCTATTATACAACTGACCGATAGATCCGCAAGCAATCTGCCCGCCATAGCGGATACCTGCCTCCGGGTCCTCTGGGCCGACGGCCAGCAGGCTGGTGCCCACCTCGTCGCGTGAAGGACCTCCGTGGGGGGATGAGCCGCTTGACCAGCGCCGGCCCCACGAAATCCGCCAGTCTGGGCGCTCCCTTGATTAGGGTGAGCATCCCGGTTTCCCTGTCAAAGTCCGTCTGTTTCAGGTTGAAGTAGCGCCGGGTAGCCCGGTCGAACGTCACCTCGCCCAGCACCGGCAACTGGTCGATGAGCGGGTAGAAGAGGCCCAGGTTATCGAGCCACAGGATGATCAGGGGGCTTTCTCTCATTGGCTCACTCCTCCGTCAGCTCCAGATCGGTCAGGTAAGGGTTATAAACATACTCCAGTGAGAGGTCGTTATTAAAACTGGCGTGGTAGGCCAACGCCCTGGCTGGATCCAGAAACCAATCGCCGCGAGAGAGGGTATCGCCCGTCGCCTGGTTGTAGCCCCACGGCGTGTTGGCCTTGTCTGTGCCGTAATCCTCGCCGTCAAATGTTGCTGGCAAAATGTGACCCCGGTAGTCGAAGGGTTGGTCGAAAGCCCGTCCAGGGCCGATCTCGTCTCGGTGCATCCAGAGGGTGTCGTAGATGGAGACGAGTTGGTACGACACGTCGTCGTCTCCAAGACCCTCTGGCACCTCGGCTTGCTCTCCCGCGCGGTAGACGACGGCGTGCGGCACGAGGATTTTGCGCTGGGCGTAGGTGCCGTGGCCATACGTCTCCACATAGACGACGGGACGCTCCCCCTCAAGCCGAACCGCACCTTTGACCTTGAGGAAGTTCCCTCCTACCGATTGGTCTGAGGTGTAGAGGTAGATGTGGCTGTGAGCCAGCGTCTCAATTA
>CAZZEX010000068.1:0-26111 GCA_964653285.1 uncultured Anaerolineales bacterium | reverse complement strand
CTGCGGCCTGGGCCAGGCGGTGCGCGTGCCGGTGCTCAGCCTGCTGGATAACTTTACCGCCGAGTTCGAGGCCCACCTCGCCGGTGAGTGCCCCGCCGGCGTCTGCCCGATGAAATGAGAGGAGTGTGGAATGTAGTAGCGACTTCGGTCGCTTGGAACGACTAAAGTCGTCACTACAAGTTCGAGCCACACTTATAAGGAGATCAAAATGGCTGACGTAACTTTCAAACTAAACGGCAAAGAAATCACAGTTCCCGAAGGAACGACCGTCCTCGAAGCGGCCCAGATGGTCGGGGTGGACATCCCCACCCTGTGTTACCATCCCGCCCTGCCGCCTGACGGCAACTGCCGCCTCTGCCTGGTCGAGATAGAGAGGTGGCCCACGCTCCAGACCGCCTGCACGACGAAAGTGACCAATGGGATGAACGTCTCGACCGACACCCCGCAGGTGGTACAGGCACGGCGAGCGATCCTCCAACTCCTGCTGGCCGACCACCGCGTGGACCGTGACGCCTGCCGCAAGACGGGCGGCTGCGAACTGGCCGCGCTGGCCGAAAAGTACGGCGTGACCGAGTCCCCCTTCCCCTCCATCCGCCCCCATTACCCCGTAGAGGACCCCAACCCCTTCATCCAGGTTGACCGCAATGCCTGCATCCACTGCTGGCGCTGCGTGCGGGCCTGCACGTGGCTCAACGGTGTCGAGGCCATCGGCGTCTTCCAGCGTTCGGGCGAGGTCCACATGGGCTTCGGGCTAGATAGCACAATGGAGGACAGCCCGTGCGAGTTCTGCGGCATGTGCGTCGCTGTCTGCCCCACCGGGGCGCTGCAGCCCGAGTACCTGCTGGAACACGACACCGGCGGAGAGCGGACGACGACCCGCACCACCTGCGTCTACTGCGGCGTCGGCTGCCAAATCGACTTCCACGTAGTGGACAACAAGATCGTCGAGGCGACCGCCGACTGGGACACGCTGCCCAACAGGGGGCTCCTGTGCGTCAAGGGGCGCTTCGGTTTCGACTTTGTCGCTCACCCCGACCGGCTGACGACGCCCCTCATCCGCCGCAGCGGCCAACTGGAGCCGGCCACCTGGGACGAGGCGCTGAGACTGATCGGCGAACGGATGCGGACGATCAAAGAGGAAAGCGGCCCTGACGCCATCGGCGTCCTGACATCGGCCAAGTGCAGCAACGAGGAGAACTATTTGCTGCAGAAATTTGGCCGCCAGGTGATCGGCACGAATAACGTGGACCATTGCGCCCGTCTCTGACACAGCCCCACCGTCACCGGTCTGGTGACAGCGTTTGGCTCCGGCGCAATGACCAACTCGATGGACGACATCGTCAACGACAGCCAGATCATCTTCGCCATCGGGACGAACACGACCGAGCAGCACCCGGTGCTGGGAATGCGGTTACGACGGGCGGTCAAAGAGCGCGGCCTGCCGATCATCGTAGCCGACCCGCGCGACATCCCGCTGACCGATTTTGCCGTGCTCCACCTGCGCCACGAACCCGGCAGCGACATCGCGCTGCTCAATGGGCTGATGCACGTCCTCATCACCGAAGGCCTGTACGACAAAGAGTACGTAGCGCAGCGGTGCGAGGGCTTCAAGTACCTGAAGGCCGCCGTTGAGCCTTACACGCCAGAGAAGGCATCCGAGATCACCGGCGTGCCGGCTGAGGACATCGTCAAGGCGGCGCGGATGCTGGCGGCCCATCGGCCCGGCGCGCTCCTCTACGCCATGGGCATCACCCAACACACCTGCGGCCACCAGAACGTCCTCTCCTGCGCCAACCTGCAGATGCTTCTGGGCAACATGGGCGTGCCCGGCGGCGGCGTCAACCCGCTGCGCGGCCAGAACAACGTCCAGGGCGCGTGCGACGTGGGCGGGCTGGTCAACGTCTACCCCGGCTACCAGAAGGTCGCCGACCCCGAGGCCCACGAGAAGTTCGAGCGGGCCTGGGGCCGCACTTCAGACACGAAAGTCGGCCTGACAGTGACGCAGATGGTGGACGCGGCCGGAGAGGGCAAGTTGCGGGCGCTCTACATCATGGGAGAGAACCCGATACTCTCCGACCCTGACAGCAACCACGTCCGCCAGTGCCTGGAGAAGTGCGAGTTTTTGGTAATACAGGACATCTTCCTGACCGAATCGGCTGCGCTGGCCGACGTCGTGTTGCCCTCCGTCGCCTTCGCCGAGAAGGCAGGCACGGTGACCAACACCGAGCGGCGGGTGCAATTGATGCGCCCGGCGGTGAAGCCGCCCGGAGAGGCGCGGCAGGACTGGGAGATCATAAGCCAGGTGGCCCAGGCAGTGCTGGGAGATGAGGCTCTGGAGGGGCCTTATGCCGGGTGGGATTACGGCAGCCCGGCCGAGGTGGCCGACGAAATCGCCGCGCTGACCCCCATCTACGGCGGCATCGTGCACCGGCGGCTGGAGCCCGTCGGGCTGCAGTGGCCCTGCCCCAGCCTGGACCATCCCGGCACACCGATCCTGCACGTGGGGAAGTTCAGCCGTGGGCTGGGGCACATGACGGCGGTTGGCTACACGCCGCCGGCGGAAGTCCCGGACGAGGAGTACCCGCTGCTTTTGACCACGGGCCGTATGCTCTTCCACTACCACACCGGCACTATGACCCGGCGGGCAATCGGGCTCGACGCGCTGGTGCCAGAGGGAATGGTCGAGATACACCCGCAGGACGCCGCCCGTTTGGGCATCAACGATCTGGACGTGGTGCGGGTCACATCGCGACGCGGTGAAGTGACGGCCAAAGCGGACGTGACCGAGGCCATCCGGCCCGGCGTCGTTTTCATGACCTTCCACTTCGCCGAGGCTGCGGCCAACGTGTTGACCAACCCGGTGCTCGACCCGACGGCCAAGATCCCCGAGTACAAGGCCTGCGCCGTGCGGATCGAACCGCTCAAGAAGTAGGGGCGCGGTTACCGCGCCCCTACGACAAGGGCACGATTACCGTGCCCTTCAAGGGCCAGTTAGACACAACACAGCGCCCCGGTGTGGCAAGGCCCACCGGGGCGCTGTAGTCAGGGAGTGCACGCCGCCGTGAACAGGCGGCGCTGGGAAGCCCCAACACCGGCTCTTCAGGCCGGTGCTCAGTCCACCCCAGGCACGCCCGGTTCGGCCAACCTGGCGACGACTGTAAAAGTGGCGTGCGCGGTGGTCACGATACAGATGCCCTGCTCGGTAGATTCCAGTTTCATCTGATCGCTACAGGACTTGATGTTGGGCAGGCCCATCCCGGCACCGAATCCCATCTCACGCATCCAATCCGGCGCAGTGGAGTAACCAGGCTGCATGGCCAGATCAATGTCGGGGATGCCAGGGCCATTGTCAAGCGCCTCAATTTCTTTTCCACGATCAGCCTTTCACACCATCCCCGAAGGTGGAGCGCCACTGGCGCAGCGTGATTCAACCCGTTCGATTGGGATGGTTCGCACCAGCCTGAAGAGCCGGTGCTGGGTTGTCCTTCTCCTGGTACCGCCGGTTCATGGCGGCGAGGTCAGGAAACAGCGCGGCGGTACGTCCGGGTGACGCACCTTTGAAAGTGAACGGCAGCGGCCAGTTATCTCCTCAATGCCTGTTCGCAGGCGGTGCGCATCAGTGCGGCAATCTCGTCTACTGCCAGGCCCTTATTGGTCCACATGTCGAACGCGAGCGCTCCCTGTCGCACGAGCATCCCCAGCCCATCTATGGCGCGTGCGCCCGATTGCCGGGCCTGTCGCAGGAGGCACGTATCCAGCGGATTGTAGACCAGGTCGAATGTGGTCAGGTGGGCCGGGATGGGCACGCCGCCGGGCCATACGGAGCCGTCTACGTGGGGCCGCATCCCAACCGTCGTTGCGTTGACTAGCAGGTCGGCGGCACGGGTGGACTCGACGAGCGTCTCCGGCGTGAGGAGGAGGGCGCGTAACCTGGCCCCTCGGCCCCCTTCCCTGTGGGGGAAGGGGGAATCGCTCACGTGATGGCTGCCTGTGGTGGGCACAGCCGAACTACCCAGGTCCGAGACGAGCGCCTGGGCTCGTTCCAATGTGCGGTTGAGCACCACGACTTCCCCAATACCCGACCGCAGCAAGCCAAAGACCACCGCCCGCGCCGCGCCACCCGCGCCCACGATGACGGCGCGCCCCCCTTCCTCCGGTTCAAACCCGCCACATCGCAGCGCACCGACAAAGCCCTGGTCGTCGGTGTTGTAGCCACTGATGATCGGTGTCCTATCCACGCGCCGTCCGATGACGAGCGTGTTGACCGCGCCGAGTGCCCTGGCATTGGGGCCGATGGAGTCGAGCACAGGTATCACGGCTTGCTTGTGCGGCACGGTCACGTTCGCGCCGCGGAAGCCCAGCGCGGCCAGCCCGCGCACGGCTGTTTCGACCTGCCCCGGCTCTACCGGCAGCGGGACGTAGCGCCAGTTTAGCCCCAGGGCGTCGCAGGCTGCGTTGTGCATCACGGGCGAGAGGCTGTGCTCCACCGGCCAGCCGATCAGCCCGACTAACTGAGTGTGTCCGTCAATCATATCACCAGCCTATTATGCGGACATAAGCCGGCTGTTAGCCGAAGTCACCTGGTCATTTCTGCTGGTCACGATAACGAGAATACCCCGACATTGTAAGTGCGTGGATGATTTCCAGCGCTACCAGAACTCTGGTCTCATATTATACTCCAAGAAGTGGCACTTGAGTATCGCCGGAGTTCATTGGCGGCGCGTCCTCCTTTGTTCTATAGCGGAGATTGTGATATAATCGCTTCGCAAGTCTCAGGCAGGTTTTGAACGTCAGAGCAGGCAGAGGAGGTCAGTATGGAAGTCACCACCAAGCAGTTCAAGCGCTGCGATCTGGTCAAGGCGACTGGCCGCATTGATAGCAACACCGCGCCGCAACTGGCAGAGGCCTTTAACGCAATCAACGAAGCAGACCGATTCAAAATCGTGTTTGACATGAGCGAGGTGAATTTCGTCTCCAGTGCCGGTTTACGGGTGATGATTAGCGTGCAGAAGACCTGCAAGCGCTGGAATCGGGGGGAACTGGTCCTGGGCAGCGTGCCCCAGCAGATCTACGAGGCTCTGGACCTGGCGGGTTTCGTGCCGCTGTTCAAGTTCTTCGACAATGTTGTCGAGGCGGTCGGGAGCTTTTGAGAATCGGAGCGTCGGCCACTCTCCGGGCATAAAACGTGATGCGTGAAACGTTAGGCCCCTCCGCCTTGGAACCAGATTACGCTTCGCGTTTTACGTCTTGGTATGGACACCCCGCAAACCCTCACCTTTCCCGGCCAGTTCGACAGTCTGGCTCTCATCAGTGAGTTCGTCACCCGCGCCGCCAAGGCTGCTGGCCTCGATGCACGTGCCGTCTACGCGGTGCAAACGGCGGTGGACGAGGCCTGCAGCAACATCATCGAACACGCCTATGGCGGCGAAGGGCGTGGTACTATCGAATGCACCTGTCGCATCAATGACGACGGACTGACCGTGATCCTCCGCGACCACGGCCGCCCTTTCGACCCCACCAGCGTGCCCGAACCGCACCTCCACGCCAGCCTTGAGGACCGCGACAGAGGCTGCCTGGGCCTCTACTTCATGCGTCGACTGATGGACGAAATTCATTTTGAGTTCACGCCGGATTCGGGCAACGTGTTGACGATGGTGAAACGTAGTGGAATGACAAGTGACCAATAACCAATGACCAAGAGCCAATCAAGGTGGCGGCAGATCCTCAGCCTGGGCGAGCGGCTGGTAGTCCAACCGACGGTTGTCGCCCAGAAGGAACTCATCGTGGAGACGACCGCCAGGCTGTTGGAAAGCCAGGCCGATCTCTGGCTGGCCGAAGTGCTTCACCGGCTGTCAGGTGCGGAGGCTCCCCTCCTCGTAGGGGGGGCTGGGGGGGGTGAGAAATCGCCTGCATTCCTCAACGAGCCCCCGTCCGACTTGATGCGCCGTGCCCTCGACGCCAGAGGGCGGGTTTCCATACCCATCGCCCCACGTGGTGGGGATTCGACGACCACTGGTCCAGCCGTTGCTGTGCCACTACTTGCTCGCGACGCAATCCTGGGCGTGTTGGAGATAAAACGGCCCGCCGGTCCGCCTTTCAGCGACGCTGAGATTGAACTTCTCGACGGCCTGGCCACCCAATCGGCCGTCGCCTTGCAGGCTGCCAGCCAGGTGGCGACTGAGCGCTGGCGGATCGAGCAACTCTCGCTGGTGCGCACGGTCAGTGCCCAGGTCGCCGATGTCCTTGACCTGGACGAATTCTCCCGCCGCGTGACGAACCTGATCCTTGATACCTTCAAGTACACCTATGTGGCTCTCTTCATCCTGGAGCCGGGCCAGGAGACCCTGCGTATGCGAGCCAGTGCTGGCCGTCCCGGCCGCCCCCGGCCCGACCGAGGCGAATTACCTCCCGCCTTGCAGGTCCGGCTCGGACAGGGGATCATCGGCCACGTGGCGCAGACCGGCGTGGAGATCCTGGCCAATGATGTGAGCCGCGAGCCCCGTTACCGCTACGTAGACGCACTGCCCGAAACCCGGTCCGAGGTAGCCCTGCCGCTCAAAATCGAAGGGCGAGTGCTGGGTGTGCTCGATGTGCAGAGCGACCAGCCGGACGACTTCGACGAGACCGATCTGCTCGTCTTGCGCGCCCTGGCAGATCAAATCGCCATCGCCATGGAGGGCGCCCAACTGTACAGCGACCTGTGTCACCGCGCCGATCAACTCTCGGCCGTGGCCGAGGTCAGCCGCGCCGTCGCCTCCATCCTCGATCTGGAGACTCTCCTCGAGGAAGTCGTGAGGCTCATTCATGAGCAGTTTGGTTATTCCTTTGCACACCTTTTCACCATAGACCCTGCTCGAGGGCAAATCGTCTACCGGGCAGGGTTGCCCCTTCCCCCTCTTAGGGGGGAGCCGGAGGGGAGGCCAACCCTCTCCCCTGCGAGGGGGGAGCCGGAGGGGGGGCTGTCCCTCTCCCCTGCGAGGGGGGAGCCGGAGGGGGGGCCGTCCTTCTCCCCTGCGAGGGGGGGGCCGGAGGGGGGGCCAACCCTCCCCCCTCTTAGGGGGGAGCCGGAGGGGGGGCCAACCCTCCCCCCTCTTAGGGGGGAGCCGGAGGGGGGTAGGCTGGTCTACAGCCTGGCCGACTCCGAAGGCATCGTCCCCTGGGTGGCCTGCCACGGGGAGACAGTGCTGGCCAACGACGTGAGCCGCGATCCCCGCTATCGCCCTGCCGCGTTTTCAGAGGCCAATGCTAGTGCCCAACTGGCCGTGCCTCTTATTTTCGGCGGCGAAGTGCTGGGTGTACTCGACGTGCAGAGCGATCGCCGGGATGCCTTTAGCGACGATGACCGCTTCCTGTTCGAGGCCCTGGCCGACAGCGTGGCCATCGCGATTCGCAATGCAAACCTCTATCGCTCCGAACGATGGCGGCGCCAGGTCGCCGACAGCCTGCGGGAGGTGGCAGGCCTTCTCTCTGCCAACGTGGCCCTCGACCAGGTGCTCGAAGCCATCTTGACCGAATTGGAGCACACCCTCCCCTGTGACGTGGCCGCCGTATGGCTCCTGCACGGCGACGGTCTGTGCCTGTCTGCTGTCCACGGCGACGTGGCGGAGACGTGCAGCAGCGACTTCTCGCCCGACATCGGCCCCTGGCTCACCCAGGCGCTGAGCGCCGACCAGCCCGCCATCCGCACTCCCCAGTCCCCCTACGAGCCGTTGGGAGCCGCCATGGGGTTTCCGCTCGACTACTCCGCCATTGCCGCACCGCTGCGCGCGGGCGACCGGCGGCTGGGATTGCTGCTCCTGGCCCACCGCACCCCCGGACGCTATGGGGCCGAGTCCCAGGCGATGACAGCCGCCTTCGCTTCCTATGCCGCCGTTGCCATCGAAAACGCCCGCCTCTACCAGGAAACCCAGGAGTTGGCCCGGATCTCGACGGCGATGCTTCAGGTAGCCCAAGCCACCCAGTCGCTGACCACCCTCGACCAGGTGCTCGAGACCGTAGTCCACCTCGTGCCAATGCTGGTCGGCGTGGACCGATGTGCCATCCTCTTGGCTTCGGCGAGCGTCTCGACTGAGCGCGACGGAGTGTCAGTCGGGCCGTGGGGCGAACCCACCGCAGCCTTCGTGCCGGTCGCTGCCTACGGACTCAGCCCGGCGCAGCAGGCTACCTTTGACCAGTGGCACGTCGCGCCGGGCGACGAGCCGGCTTTCGATGATCTGCGCCTGAACAAGGCTCCCATCTTCATCTATGATGTGGCGACCGACTCCAGGCTATCGGGTCTGGTTGTCTGGGCACTTGGTTTCGAGTCGTTGTTGTTGCTACCCCTTCTTGCCCAAGGTGAGGTGCTGGGCGCGATGCTGATTGATTATCAGAGCGATTGGTTCGAGTCCGGTACCGTGGGGACGCTCCACGACGAACGACTGGTGATCATCCAGGGGATCGCCCTCCAGACGGCAGCCGCCATCGAAAATACCGGGCTGCGGGAAGCGCAGCAGGAAGAAGCCTACGTGTCGGCGGCATTGCTCCAGGTGGCGCAGGCGGTGGCCAACTTGAACGATCTGGACGACATTCTGAGTACCATCGTCCGCATCATGCCTATCCTGGTCGGCGTGGAGCGATGCATCATCTTCCTATGGGATGACGAGCAGTCTGTCTTCCGTCCGGCACAGGCATATAGGGTCCCCCGTGACGCAGAAGCGACTCTCCTGGCCCGGCGCTACGCGCCCGGCGACTTTCCCCTCCTCGATGCCGTCCGCGAGCGCGATCACCTGGTCGTCTACTCCCCTGGCGCTCCGCCGGATGTTCCTGGCGAGGGGGGCGAAGGGGACGGGCAAGCCATGCCCCTGCTCCCGCCCGACTTCATCGCCGATTTCGTGCCGCTGCTGAGGCCGGCTGCAGAGGCCCCGCAGGGGGAAGCCTGCTCGCTGTTGGCCGTTCCTCTCTCGGTGAAGGGCGGTGTACTTGGCGTGATGGTGCTGGAGGAAGCCGACACGTCGCGCCGCTCCCGCCAGAAAACGAAAACGAAGCGGCTGGAGATCATCACCGGGATCGCGCGCCAGGCGGCCTTGGCGGTGCAAAACGACCGGCTTCAGCAAGAGATGGCCGAGCGCGAGCGACTGGAGCGCGAATTGCAACTGGCTCACGAAATTCAGCGGACTCTCATCCCCCGCGAATTGCCCCGGCCACCCGGCTGGGACTTGGTCGCTACGTGGCGAGCGGCGCGCCAGGTGGCAGGCGATTTCTACGACCTTTTCGAGTTGCCCGACGGACGGCTGGGGTTGGTCATCGCCGACGTGGCCGACAAGGGGATGCCAGCAGCCCTCTTCATGACGCTCACGCGCACCCTGATGCGGGCGGCGGTGCTGGAAGAGACGTCGCCGGCTGCTGCCCTGGCTCGCGTCAACGACTTGCTGGTGCCCGATGCCCAACACGGCATGTTCGTCACCGCTGTCTATGCCGTTCTATCGTTAGAGACAGGGGAGTTGGCCTACGCCAATGCCGGGCACAATCTGCCGCTGCTGCTGCGATCCCGGACACGGGAACTGGAACGACTTTGCAAAGGGGGGATGGCGCTTGGCGTGCTGGAGGGAGTTCGACTGGAGGAGCGTGTCATCTCCCTGGAGCCGGGTGACTGCTTGATCTTCTATACCGACGGCATCACCGAGGCCTTTTCTCCAGAGGGCGAAATCTACGGCGAAGAACGTCTGCGGGCGACCATTCAGGCTGCTGATGATGGTTCAGCCCAGGCGATGCTGGACGCCATTGACGGCTCGGTGATCGCCTTCGCCGGCGACACCCCTCCCTCCGACGACCGGACTCTCATGGTTCTCCGCCGGAAATAAGACTAATCTCCTCACTCCACGAAGATTTCCACCCGTTCACCGTCCTCTTCATCCACCACGTCCATGATCTTCCCTTCGGCACCGGCCTGGATAGCCTCGATGAAGTCCTCTGCCTTGATCTCTTCGCGGGCGAGGTGTGCCCCCATGTTGATGCCCACGTTGACCAGGCTCCAGGGCATGCGCACGTCTATCTTCTGCCGCCCCGTTTCCAGGTCGGTCACCCGGATGCGGAGCTGGCTTGGCTCCTTTCCCCGGCCTCCCGTAAGGGTTTCCTCGTTTGGACCTTCTCTCAGTGCCTCCAGCAGCCGGGCTCCCTCCTCAGCGGTGACCTGACCGCTCTGAATCATCTTCAGTACCTGTATCCGTTCTTCTGCTGTAGCCATCTGACACCTCCAGGGGTATATATTAGCACATTCTTCGGTGTCTACAATTATCTAAAGAAGCGGCCACCTGGACGGCAGCCGCTTCTGTGGGTGGTGCCCCTGGCGCGATTCGAACGCGCGACCTTGAACTTAGGAGGTTCCTGCTCTGTCCAGTTGAGCTACAGGGGCTTAGCCTGATTATAGCACGCCCTCCGCAGCACGGCAAGCAAGCATGCCAAAAACTCTAGGGGAGAGATGCCCACGCAATAAAGAGAGCGATGATTGGGACTAGGCCCCCGGTCTGCTGGAGATGCTGAGCGACGGTGAGTACCTGTATGACGTGCATCAATGCGACCTCGATGCGCGTTATCTTCAATACCAGTTCAGAGGCCTCACGTCGCGGAATTCGCGGTCGGCCAACTCCAGAAAGAACGTCTGCAACTCGTCCAAAGTCAACGGCTTCAGCATCTGGGGAAAAACCCTCAGTTTCGTGACTTCCCTCATCATCCCGGCCAGCCAGAACTCGGTCAGCCCGGTGTCCTTCTGCTTGGCTAACGCCACCAGACGTTTGAAGTCATACCCGGCCTGCAAGAGAAAGTACACGTCCACGAAATCCTTGCTCTCTGTGCGTCCGAAAATGCTCAGGATTTTGTTGACAGCAATGTTCTCCTCGGCATCTACGATGATACCCTTGATCTCCTGGCGTGTGCCAAACTGGACATCTATGTCGCGTACTAGATCAACCTTTAGGGTCGGCTCGTCGGGGGATTCCAGCAGAAAGACTTGAAAGGTGGGCGTCGTAGTGCTGCTCCGTGCCTGGCAGCCCAGATCGCTTGCAATAAAGGGCATCTCACGTCGAGCCAGCGGTAGCGCCTCGTCGTCAGTAGTGAACAGGTCAACATCCCTGCTGAGCCGGTGGTGGAGGTAAAACGCTGCCAGGGCTGTCCCACCGGTCAAGAAAAAACGGGTCCCGACCGCGTGGGCGAAGAAGGCTTGCAGGAAACGACGCTGCAGTGGAGTCAGCACACTAGGGGCGCTCGTCACGGCTCCATACCTCAATCGCGTGAGCCCACACCTCTCGGACTTGTGGGCGGAGTTGCAGCCGCCCGAAATATCGCCGCAGGTCAGGCGGAGTAAGATAATGCCACACGTCATCGAAGTGAGCGCGCTCCAGAATGCGGCTCATCACCCAGATCTTGCGGGACTCATCATTACCACGCAGAATCTCGTGCACCTCTTCCTCGGTGATGTCGTAGTCCCAGAAGAAGTAGGGGTGTTGCTGTGCTCTCTCGACCATTGCCTCCTCCTCTGAAGGCTATTATACTCCAATGCGGCAAAACTTGCATCAATGCGACCGAGCCTCCCTGATGGGCGAAGGTCTCCCGACCAAGCCCTTTTCGCCTCGGTCGGAGACTTCGGCGAACGGTGTTGTCAATGCGACCGCAAGCTCAACGGCAGGTAGCAGGAAAAGAACTCAAAGAACTCGTGCGCTCCCCGGTCATACCCCTCGCCGTGGGGCCGGTAGACACCCAGGATGTCCTCGCCCGGCGCGCCCTCTGGCGTACCCGAGTCCACACACGGCGAATCCTCCAGCAGCCGGTAGTTACCGCCTTGAGAAGCACGAAAGAGCGGGTACTCGTCTAAGTTCTTCTCGCCGTCCCAACCGCCCTCAATGTCGGAGTAGGTGACGGTGATGACGGACCCGTCGCGCAGTTCCAGGTTCGCCTCGTTGCCCCACACAATGCAATTGACCACTGTGGCGCTGCCCCCCTGCCCGTGGTACAAGTAGATACCATGCTTGCAGTCGGACACCGTGTTGTTGACGATGTGCGAGACGGCGCCATCTTTGACTGCGATGCCCGTGCCACTGTAGGGATCCTCATCCTTGCCTAAGCAGTTGTAGATCAGATTGTTCACCAGCGTCGTGGAGCAGGGGTGCCCGATAGAGATGCCCTTGTCGCCGCAGTGGTGCAACTCGTTGCGCTCGATAATCGCCGATGAGTGGTTCAGGTCCAGACAGTCGTCGGAGACGTCGTGGATGTGATTGTCCAGCAACAGCGCAGGTGTGACCATGTGGCTGACCTCAATGCCTTCGAATTCGTAATCGCCATGCCGAACGTCGTGGATGTGGTTGCCCTGGATGAGGGCATACCCGCCGGTGACATGCACAGCATCTCTCTGGATGTCGTAAATCTCGTTGCGCAGCAAGTAGATCGTTGGGTCGTATCCCCCCCAGGGATAGGTCTGGACAGCGTCGCTGAAGTCGGTGTGGCGAATGATGCTGTCGGCGATGGTCACCCGCGAGCCGTAGGCCGAGACGCCGTGGGTGCGGGGGCAACTGATCACCTCGCGGGTGTACTCAATCACCGCATGGCTGATGCGGTTATCCGCCTGGGTGCACTCGAGCAGGATACCGCCCCAGTAATCGCTCCCCTGCCGTGTGAAGACGATGGGCTGTGCGGCGGTTCCTTCTGCCAGCAACCTCCCCCCTTCCTTCACCCACAGCCAACGGTCCTTCTGGAACTGGAGTGTCACGCCCGGTTCGATGGTCAGCGTGACGCCCGCCGGCACGATGATGTCGTCGGTGATGGCATACGGATAACCGCTGGTCGAAAGCGTGGTGTCCTCTGTCAGCGTACCACCGTGGAAGGCCTCCCAGTACACCGTAATCGTGCTACTATCCAGCCCATCGGTGATGACGAAGACGTTGTCTCGCGTCCAGAGCACACCCGTGTAGCGCCAGGTCGTCGCCGTTGGGTAGCACACGCCCTCGCTGCTCCCGTTGACCTGGACATCGCGTACAGGAGAGCAATTTCCCTCCAACGTCACCTCCGGGCTGGTTGTCGTGAAGTCCGCCCCGTCGTTGGTGCTGATGGAGAGCGTCGTGTCGGGTATCTGATCGTTCAACGCCGGGATGCGGTTGGAGACGTACCACTTGAGCCGGTCCCGCTCCTCTGTGCTCACCACGTCGGGCAGCGCGTCGATGCGTGGGATCATCTCTGCTATCGAGAACTCATCCGCCGCGATGCTGGCGATGTCCTGGTAGTACCAGCGCGTGAAGTCCGGGTAGTTCAGGATACGCTGCACGATTTCACCGGCCAACCAGTTGGGCTCCCAGATGGAGTGATCTGGGTGGGAGAAGGTGCCGTCGTGGTCCCAGGAGATGAGGATGAAGTGGCCGTCGGAGGGACGATGGTAGAGAAAGTAGTCATCGCCCTGCCCGACCCACAGCGCCCCCTCGTGGTTATCGAGCACCGCCTGAACTGCGAACCAGCGCAGCCATTGGCGCATGTCGGCCACCGCCTCCGCCTCGGCGCGGAAGGTCTCATCGGGACTGTTGGTGAGCGCGTCGGTCAGCGCGATGATGTCGGAGTAGTCATCTGCATCTTCGTTGTTCTTCTTGAGGTAGTAGGGCCGGTAACTGTTGGGGTCAAGGCCACGATAACTCAGGTCAGCCCCGTCAAAGCCCCGGTACAGGTTGCCGCCGTCGTCGTCCTGGCTTGAAAACCTCGCCTCCAGGAAGTCGTTGTCCACCTGCTCGACGTCCAGGTAGTCGCCCTGCTGGTTCTCGTTGATGTAGAGCGTCACGAAGCGGGTGCCTGAGGATGGCAACCCCACGCGCTGAAATAGGTCGTGGGTCAGCGCTTCGCGCCCCAGGTTGTCGCTCACCAGGTTGACCCGCTCCCGGTCCTCGAACTCATGCTCGTCACGGAACTTGATGCGGTAGGGGCGGGGCCAGGAGTTGCGGGAACCCTCGCCCCGGTAGCGCACGCCGATGTTGTAGAACACCTCCCCCTCGTAGACAAAGGTCGCGTTCAGCAGGACGTTGGAAAAAAGATCGCGGTTGGTCAGTTCAGCCCAGTTCTCCTGCGTCATGATGAGCCGACAGATGGGCAGGTCACTCGTGGGCGGAGTGTTCTCCACCTGGTAGAGGTAACTGACGGTGATGGGGAGCCCTGTCTCGTCGGAGGTGGTGCCCGGCGCGCTCTCTGGCACGGTGCGTCCGGCTCCCTCGTCGTCGGTCGCAGTGACGTAGAACTCGACGTATAACCCGTCGCCCTGGGCCGGGATGACACCGGTGTAGGCCCCCCCTGTCCCCCCCTCCAGGGGGGGGGGAGAGGGGGTCATCGGTAGCGTCAGGTAGTCGGACGTCCCTTCAGGGCGATAGTGCAGCGTCACCGCTGCGACTGCACTGTTGTCGTCCACCAGCGCCGTGACGGTCACCGGCTGGCTGGAGGTGGGGGTGGCGGGCGTGTGCGCGACGTCGGTGACGCAGGGGGGGATGTTGTCGGTCGAGTAGACGCTGTTCTGCGCGCCAGGGGTGCCCAGGCTGGTCTCAACCGGCTGGCTGGTCCCCCAGGAACAAGGGCGGTCGTTGTCGAAGGCCGGACTGATCAGTTCCAGCGAGGGGCCTTTGCCGTCGGGCGACTCGGGCCAGGGGTGGTGGTCGTCGTAGGTGACCTCGTCCACCAGGGTACCCCCGGCGTCCTCAATCGCCACCCGCTCGCCGCCGTTGGAGAGGCGACCGCTCTCGAAGGGGCCCAACACGCCGCTGATGCCGTATACGGCCTCGACCGTGGCCGGGTCGTGGCCGACGACGACGTAACCACTGGGGGGGATAGAAACGCCGGTCGGGAAAGTGTACGCGATGCCGTCGCTGAACGCCCAGCCGGAGAGATCTATAGCAGTGGGGCCAGCGTTGTATAGTTCGATGTACTCCTCGCCGTGGTTGTCAGAGGCGGGGTGGTACTGGATCTCGTTGATGACGATTTGGGAGCCTGACTGGGCCACGACCTGCTCACTCGTTAGCAGACACGGAACAATGAACAATGAACAATGAACAACGACCAATGACCAACGAACAACGATCGTAATCAGCCACCTGGAATTTGAGATTTTACTCATTGCTCGCCCCTGGCGTGGGTGGATCGAGGAAATCCCAGGCATCTGATCCATCCGGCCGCCATCCGTAGGATACGTTCTCCAGTTGCGGGCCGAAGACCACACTGTCGAGCGGGACGTTGCCGTGGGCGTCGTCGGAGAAGAGACCAATCTCCTCCCCGTCCCGGTCCAGCTTGAAGTCGGCGTGTAGCGGCCCCTGTCCCGCGTCCTTGTCGCACCACACCAGCAGGTAGCCGCCTGGCGGGATGGTCGTGCCGGTCGGGAACTGCCACTTCGTCGGCTCGCTCAGGTCGTCCGTGAAATACATCCCGTCCAGCGTAACCGCGGCCGCGCTATCGTTGTACAATTCCACCCAGTCGTCGTACTCCCCTGCCTCGTCCTGGTTGACGCTCTCGTTGTCGGCCAGGAATTCGTTGATGAGCACGGTCGGGGGCGCATAGCCGACCAGGTAGCGGTGAGTGACTATAGGGGCAGCAGTGGGGTCAAGCGTCCTCTGACCCACGTCGTCCACTGCCTCCAGGTAGTAGTTCACCAGCGTGCCCTCGGACTGTGGAAGGATGTGCGCAGTGTAGACAGTGCCTCCGACCATCGGCACAGCCTGGGGGCCAGCCCCCGTATCGTACCACAAAGTGACGGAGACGATGGGGCTGCCAGCGGTGATGATGGCGGTCACAGTCACACCATCGCCCGCGCTGGGCCAGGTAGGCGTGCGCGTCACCTGCGCGAACTGGGGGGGCAGCAGACGGTTAGGCTCGCCCGGCGTGGGGATAGCCATCGTGTGCCACTCGTCGCACCCATCGGGGAAGCGGCCCCAGGAGACGTCCGGAGTCTGTGGGTCGAAGTAGACCGCGTCAATGGGGGCATAGTAGCCCGCCTGGCTGTCGAACAGACCCATGTACTCGCCCGCGCCGGACAGTTTGAAGTTGAGGTGGCCGCCTGTGCCGTCGCCATCGGCCCATGAGATGAGGTGGCCGCCGGCAGGAATGATGGTGCCGGCGGGAATTGTGAATTGGGTGGAACTGCCAATGTTATCGCTGAGGTACATCCCGCCCACGTCAATGTCCACCGGCCCGGCATTGTAGAGTTCGATCCAGTCGTCGTGGTCACCGTCCTCATCTTCCAGCGTGTGGGTGTTGAGTGCCATTAGTTCGTTGATGGTTAGCGGCGGGCGCTGCCAACCGACGATGTAGCGATAGTCCCCCTGCGACCAGCCGGGACGATCCACAGTCACCATCCCTGCCTCGTCCTCCGCCTCGACATAGTACTCCACCCAGATGCCGCCGTTTTGAGCAGGGATGATGCCGGTATAGAGGTTCCCACCGGCGGCAGTCATCGGCACAGGCCGGTAGTCTGGCGGCTGCATCTCTGGCGCGAAGGCGCGGTACCACAACGTGACCGTGATGGCTCCCTCATCGGTCACGACCGAGGTAACGGTGACGTCGGCGCTACTGGTGGGCCAGGTCGGGGTGTGGACTGTGCCGCTGATGGAAGGGGGACGGCCTTCGTTGCGCCAACCTGGGGTCGGGGCGGTGAAGAACTGCCAGGTCTCGCCGCCATCAGGCATACGTCCGTAAGCAACATCGGTCGCCTGGGTGGTGTAGGCCAGTACCGAGATAGCCGCGTTACCGAAGACGTCACGGTCGAAGAGGCCGATTTGCCCGCCTGTGGCACTAAGTTCAAAGTTGGTATGCAACGACCCTTCCTCCTCCTCGCCGTCGGCCCAGAAGAGGAGCGTGCCACCCGGCGGGATGAGCGTACCGTCAGGGATGCGCCACTTCGTCGGCTCACTCAGGTCGTTGGTCAGGTACATCCCGCCCAGGTTCCAGGTCAGCGTGGAACTGCCATTGTAGATCTCGAGCCAGTCGTCGTGGTCGCCAGCCTCGTCGGTGATGGTGTTGACATTGTCAGCCATGAACTCGTTGACCGTGAGAGGTACCTCCAGGCCGGGGCAGAAGCCGGGCCCTTCTCCCTCAAGGAACTGAATGCGGTTGGTGATGTACGTCTTCAGTTCGTCCGGGCCGTCCTCGAAGCCGGGGGTGCCGTAGAGTTCATCCGGTCGCCAGCGGTTAGGATCGGCTATGGCCGCGGCGTATATGGTAGCGAATGTCTCGTCAATGCGGGGGAACATCTCGGCGGGGCTGAACTCGTCGGCCATCAACTCCGTCAGGCGGCGACAGTGGTAAAAGCGGAACTCTGGCACGTCCATCATGCGGTCAATCAGGTGGTTGTACTTGCCTGCCGGGTCAGCGCCGGTGTCAATGGGGTTGTCCCAACTGATGTCCCGGTCGAAAAGCCCATAAGGATTACCCTCGTTGTGCCCAAATGAGATGTCCACGTCCCAGGGGAGAATCATCCAGCGACCGGTGCTGAAATCGTGGTAGAGATAGTGGTTCTTATTCGTCATCTCGAAGTTGCCGATGAGGATGTTGACGGCGTACCAGTCCAGCCAGCCGTTGACATCCAGTACCTCCGCGATTGTCTCCGGGAACTGCTCGTCAGGCGTGTAGTTGATCAGTTCGATAAAAGCAACCATGTCCTCGTGACCGCTTTGCCGGTTGGTCTTCTTGGGGTAATGGTAGTTGTACCACCAATCGTTTTCCTCCAGACCCAGGTTGCCGTAGAAGGGCTTGTACAGGTTGCCGTGGATCTCGATGCCCATGCGGTGGAGGAAACGCTTGTCAACCTGCTCGACCTGGGAGAAGAGGCCGTAGTACTCGTCGTTGATGTACAGACGGGCGTAACCGGCGCGCGGGGTGGGCACGCCGACGCGGGCAAAGAGATCGTAGCCGATGTAACTGCGCAGCAGCGTCTGATCCACGTAGTCAGCGTCGAGGTTCAGTTCTTCCTGCGACAGACCCTTCTGGTCCTGAAAGAGGTCGGAGCCGGGGAAGAAGACCTTCCAGCACTTCTTGGGCATCAAGCGGGCGGTGTCGCCCCGGTAGCGGATGTCCACGTCCCAACACCCTCCCCCATTGGGGGGGGAGGAAGGGAGGGGCTCCGAAGCGGGAGGAGCGCAGAAGGTGGCGGGGATAGTCTCATTCCGGTAGGGATCCTGCGCCAGCCAGTCCAGGTCGCCGGGGTCGGCGTAGAGGCGGTAAATGGGTGGGGCGAGTGGACAACTGTTCGCAGCGAGGGGCAGGTAGACGTGGTGATCCTGAGATGGAGCGCGCAGTGCGGGCGGGACGCGGGTTGCGCTGGCAGCATTAGCGACTGTAGTGACGACGAGCAACAGGCCCGCAATTGTCAATACAGTCGGCGTCTTTCCACTCATCGTGTGCCCTTCCCTATATCTCGCACCTTGTGATCGCTTGTATCTTTGACGCTTGTGAGTAATCTGGTGCTGTAACCGGCATACAAGCCAGCCAGGTTTTCCAGGGCCTGCCACAATACCAATTTACAATACTTTTCACCCTTCTTGGGTTACAACTCCGTTACAGTTGTTGAGGACTATTTCTTGCGCCTGCGTTGTCATCGTGTCTTTACACACAACAAAACACCCACCACACCTTGACGATGGGCGGGCCTTGTGTTAGGATGTCTGTCACCACGGCGGCTCCCACCGCCCCGGACTCCACGCCGGCCAAGAGATTGTACCACAGCAGGGCGGGCAGAGCAAGCGGCACAGGCACAGGGCCAGGTACGAGGCCCATCGCGCACGGACGGGGCGATACCTGCCCCGCGTCAGGTTCACCGAGGAGGAGTAGCCGGGGAGGATAAAATGAAGGCCATTTACGAAGACTTCACGACGGGGCCCGGACCCCGCTGGCGGCGGTACGTCGTGGGCGCGGGCGCGCTGGAGCCCACCGGCTCCACCCTTCGCTTTGTCATTGCCAACGCTACCTCCCACCAATACTCAGATGCCCAAATAGACGACTACCAGGGGTTGCCCCGCCGCCGCTTCCTCTGGCGTCCACCGCTGAGGTTGACAGTGCGAGCCTGTTTCTCTCACCCGGCTGGTGAACTGCAAGGCACGGCTGGCTTTGGCTTTTGGAATGACCCCTTCCTGATGACCGGGGCGCGGATGCCGGTTCTCCCCCGTGCCTTATGGTTCTTCTACGGTTCGCTCCCCTCAAATATGAAACTGTACCTGCAAGCGCCGGGCCACGGCTGGAAGGCAGCCACGATAGACGCCCTGCGCCCCACTGCTCTCCTGCTGGCCCCCGTCGCGCCGCTGGCGGTGCTGCTGATGAACCTCCGCCCCCTCTACCACGCCCTGTGGCCTCCTATTCAGCGGGCTCTGAATGTGCAGGAGGCCACAGTCGAGGTGGAGATGGCCGAATGGCACACCTATGTCCTGGAGTGGGGGACGGAGCGAGCGCGCTTCAGCGTGGATGGAGAAGCGGTGCTGGAGGGGGCCCCTTCGCCCCGAGGGCCGCTGGGCTTCGTGATGTGGCTGGATAACCAGTACATGGTGGCCACGCCGTGGGGGCGTCTGGGCTGGGGCCGGCTGGATGTTCCGGGCAGCCAGTGGATGGAAGTGGATTGGCTGGCCCTTGAATCTGAGGTGGGACATGAGTAAACGCGCAAACGCGGTCTGACCCTGACTTGACAAATCGGGCCGAAGCGAGTATTATTGTATCTAATCAGGGCACCCGAACTGTGTGAGGTCGCACCGATTCTTAGCAGACTGAACGAGGCAGATGATGTACCGGCAGCATGAAGCCAACTTTGCCTATTCCTATTACTATTACTTTGCCCCGTCTGCGGGACGGTTGCTTCACGACGGGTGGAGGTCGGCGTAGGATAGACGAAATCCCGAGAATGGCGTAAGGACGTGGAGCAACCCGCTCCACGTCTTTTTTTGCACCTGTGGGGAGAATGAATGAGGGAGGATGAGATGAGAATGGCCTGTCGCGGAATTCGCGGTGCCACCAGCGTGGACGCCAATGACGCCGATGCCATCATCGTGGCGACGCGCGAGTTGTTGGGGCGCATCGCCTCTGCCAACGGCTTGTCGGTGGATGATGTGGCCAGTGTGGTCTTCACCACCACGCTCGATCTGGACGCGGCCTACCCGGCACGCGCCGCCCGCGAGATGGGCTGGGTGAACGTACCTCTGCTGTGTATGCAAGAGATGGCAGTCGTGGGCAGTCTACCGCGCTGCATCCGGGTGCTGGTACTCTGGAACACCGGCCTGCCTCCCGACCAGATTCGGCACGTTTATCTGGGCACTGCCAGTGCACTGCGACCTGACCTGATGGAGGAGGGGGAAACATGACCAGGGTAGCATTTCAAGGTGTCGCCGGGGCCTATTCGGAGGAGGCCATCCACCAGTTCTTCGGCCCAGAGGTAGAGAGTGTGCCTTGCAGAACGCTGGCCGACATATTCTTCGCCGTGGATGGCGGTGACGCCGACCACGGCATGCTGCCGGTGGAGAACGCCGTCGCTGGCTCCGTGCCCCGGTCCTATGAACTGCTGATGGAACATGACCTGCGTATCTACGCTGAAGTGATCCTGCGCGTGCGGCATATGCTGCTTGCCCCCCCTGGGACCCAACTTTCCGATCTGAGACGCGTGCGATCACATCCTCAGGCGCTGGCCCAATGCCAGCGTTACCTGGGTCGCCACGGGCTGGAGCCTGAGCCCGCGTTCGATACCGCTGGCAGTGCCCGCGACCTGGCAGGCAACCCAGCGCCTGGCGTCGCCGTGATCGCCAGCGAATTGGCCGCCGAGCTATACGGCCTGGAGATCCTCGACCAGGCCATTGAGGACTTCTCTTTCAACTACACACGCTTCTTTGTCCTTGCTCCGGAAGATCCATCCCGCGCACAGCGCAGCAAGACGTCCCTCGTCTTCACCACCCCTCACCAACCAGGGGCGCTGTATGAGTGTCTGGGGGAGTTTGCCAGGCGGCGCATCAATCTCACCAAGATCGAGTCGCGCCCGCGCCTTAACAGGCCCTGGCAGTATATTTTCTACCTGGACTTTGAGGGACACTGCCAGGACCCAGAGTGCGAAGCGGCTATAATGGGGTTGCTACGGCGCTCCTCGTTCGTCAAACTGCTGGGCTCCTACCCGGCCGCGACGACGCCTGTTCCCAATAACGGGGTTATGGTGTCAGGATAAGCCACGCACAAGAGGCGATTATATGATTGTCATAATGAAGCCAGGTGCAACCAGCGCCCAGATCGCCAACGTCACCGCCCGCGTCGAGCAGATGGGCTGCCGGGTGCACATCTCGGAAGGCGAAGAGTGCACCATCATCGGTGTCGTCGGCAATGGGCGCCCGCTGGACCGCGAGCAGTTCGAACGGATGGCCGGTGTCGGGCGAACGGTGCCTATCCTGCGGCCTTTCAAACTTGCCAGCCGCGATTTTCACCCCCAGGACACCGTGGTGGCGGTAAACGGGGTCTTGATCGGCGGCAAACAACTGGTCGTGATGGCAGGCCCGTGCGCCGTTGAGAGCCGTGACCAACTGCTGGAAACTGCGCGCGCCGTGAAGGAGGCAGGGGCGCGGGTGCTGCGCGGCGGGGCCTTCAAGCCGCGCACTTCCCCCTACAGTTTCCAGGGCTTGGGCGAGGAAGGACTGCGGCTCCTGGCCGAAGCGCGCGCGGAGACAGGGCTTCCGGTCGTCACCGAAGTGATGGATTCCCAGATGGTGCCGCTGACCACTACCTACGCTGACATCCTCCAAATCGGCACGCGGAATATGCAGAACTACGCCTTGTTGCACGCCGTCGGCGAGGCGCAGCGGCCGGTACTGCTCAAGCGCGGCATGATGTCCACCATCGAGGAGTTGCTGATGGCCGCCGAGTACATCCTTTCTCACGGCAATGACCGCGTCATCCTGTGTGAGCGCGGCATCCGCACGTTCGAACGGTACACCCGCAACACACTCGACATCAGTGCCGTGCCACTGCTCAAGCAACTCAGCCACCTGCCGGTCGTCGTGGACCCCAGCCACGGGACGGGCAAGTGGGAACTGGTGGAGCCGGTCTCGCGGGCGGCCGTGGCAGCCGGAGCCGATGGGCTGATCATCGAGGTACACCCCCACCCTGAAAAGGCCCTCTCGGACGGAGCGCAATCTCTCAAGCCGGTCCGTTTTGCCTCGCTCATGCAGGGTTTACAGCCCGTGGCCGAAGCTGTTGGGAGGACGCTATGAGGGAACTGGCGGATATCCGCGTCGCTATCGTGGGACTGGGGCTGATGGGGGGCTCGCTGGCCGGAGCGTTGCGCGGAAAGTGTCGGGCCGTCGTCGGCGTGGCGCGGCGGGCGGAGACGATTGAGACCACACTGGCGCGGGACCTGGTTGACCGGGGCACAAGCGACCTGGCGCGCGGCGTGCGCCAGGCAGATGTGGTCATCCTGGCGCTGCCTGTGCGCGTCGTCCTGCGCCTGCTGACTGAAATCGGGCCGCTCTTACCCAGGGGGTGCCTGCTGATGGACCTGGGCAGTACCAAGGCGCAAATCATCGCGGAGATGGCACGACTTCCTGACCACATCCAGCCCCTCGGCGGACACCCGATGTGCGGCAAGGAAGTCTCGGGGATCTCGGCGGCAGACCCGATGCTCTACCGGGGCCATACCTTCGTCCTTACCCCACTGCCGCGCACCTCGGAGGCGGCGCTGGCGCTGGGCTGTGCGTTAGTTGAAGCGGTCGGCGCACGCCCGCTGGTGCTCGATCCGGACCGTCACGACCGGCTGGTGGCGACGATCAGCCACTTGCCCTACCTGCTGGCCTGCGGGCTCGTCGGCACGGCGGAGAGCGTGGCCTCTGCCGATCCAATGGTGTGGCAGGTCACAGCCAGCGGCTTCCAGGATGCGTCGCGCCTGGCCGCCAGCGACGTGACGATGATGCTCGATATCTTGCTCACTAACCGGGAGGCGGTGATGCAGGCGTTGGGTACCTGCGAAGCGCAACTGCGTCACCTGGCTCACCTCGTAGAAACCGGTGACGAGGGTGGCTTGCGAACTGTGTTGACTGCCATACGTGGCCGCCGGGTAAGGACGTGAAACCTGAAACGTGAGACGTGCTACGTACTGCGTGTTGCGTGAGATGTAGGGAGGATCAGATGGGTCAGTTGACCATACATCCAGGCGCGCCGTTGCGCGGGCGCGGGCACGTGCCGGGCGACAAATCCATCTCCCACCGGGCGCTGCTGCTCGGTAGTCTGGCCAGCGGCACCAGCCGGATCAGTGGCTTCCTTCCCTCCGGCGACTGCCTGGCGACTCTGGCCTGCCTCCGAGCGCTGGGCGTCGAGGTTGAAACACATGACCCTACCACGCTGACTATCCACGGGCGCGGGTTACACGGGCTGCGAGCGCCCGCCGTGCCGCTGAACTGTGCCTGCTCCGGCACGACGATGCGCCTCCTGGCGGGCCTCCTGGCGGGCCAATCGTTCGATAGCGTGCTCACTGGCGACGAGCAGTTGCTCCGCCGCCCGATGCGTCGCGTCGCCGAGCCACTCCGCCAGATGGGCGCCGATGTCGTGACCACCGATGGCCATGCTCCTCTCACCATTCGTGGGCGACGGTTACGCGGCTGCGATCATACCCTGGTCATCGCCAGCGCCCAGGTTAAGAGCGCGCTGCTGCTGGCCGGGCTGTACGCCGACGGCCCTATCATTGTCCGCCAGCCGGGGCCCGCCCGGGATCATACCGAGCGGATGCTTGCCGCGATGGGATCTGCCATCGAAACGACCGGCCTGACCGTCACCTTAGCCCCATCTTCGTCCCTCTCCCCTCTCTCCCTCAGCATACCCGGCGATATTTCGTCGGCGACCTTCCCGCTGGTCGCAGCGGCGCTGGTGCCCGGCTCGGAGGTCACTATTGAAGGCGTGGGCATCAACTCCACCCGCACGGGGCTGCTAGACGTGCTGCGGGCGATGGGTGCCGAAATCCTGCTGGATAACGAGCGCGAGCAGGGGGGCGAACTGGTGGCCGACGTGATGGTGCGCACGTCGGACCTCGTGGGTGTGGAGGTTGGCGGCGACACGGTGGTGCGCATGATTGACGAGTTCCCGGTGCTGGCGGTCGCCGCGACGCAGGCGCGCGGCGCCACCGTCGTGCGCGACGCGGCCGAATTGCGCGTCAAGGAGACCGATCGCATTGCCACCGTTGTGGCCGAACTGCGGGCGCTGGGTGCGCGCATTGAGCCGCTGCCAGACGGGTTTACAGTAGGGGGGCCGACCCCGCTGCGCAGCGCGGTGGTAGACAGTCACGGCGACCACCGGCTGGCGATGGCCCTGGCCGTGGCCGGTTTGATCGCGGAAGGGGATGTTGTGATCGAGAATATGGAATGTATTTCCGACTCCTTCCCTGGTTTCGTCGAATTGATGTGCAGGCTAACCGCTAGATAGTGTCAAGTTGAAGTGAGGAGGAGCGCCTGGGTGCTCCTCCTCACTTCTTGTTTGTGCAATTCACCTCCCTACCCCAACCGTCAGTGCGAGCCGCATGGGCATTCGCCCTCAGCGTAGTGGCCTCCACCCCATCCGTGGCCGAAGCCCCGTCCGCCGGGCCCCCCAGGGAAGAAGCCCTGTTCCAGCCCCTCGAGCATCCAGTCGGCCTGCTCCCGGGTCAGAGACCCGTCCTCGACTGCCTGCTCGATGAACTCCGGTATGGCCTCGGCCCGAGCGGCGTTCACGGCGTCGTACACCTCTTCCACCTCGACGCCCTGCACTTCAGCGATCTCGGCCAGGCTCTTGCCCTCCCGTAACTCGGCGAAGAGTTCCTCGGGGGTCAGCCCCAGGGTCTCGGCTGCCGTGTCGAACATCGTCCACTGGCCACCGCCAGCCCCGGCGAAGCCGCCCATACCACGACCACCAAAGCCGCCCCAGCCGCGGCCGCCATCGTGCCAGCCAAAGGGAATGGGAGGCGTGGGCTCCTGAGCGAATACGAGCGTCGCTCCACCCAGGCCCGCCAGCAGCACGACCAGCGCCACGCTGGCCAGGATGATAATCCTCTTCTTGGTCATCTGATTCACCTCCCTTCTGGTTTAGATTTGGGTTGGCTTTCCTCCAACCCGTCTCTATTGTACCAAAAGGGTGTGAAGAGGTTATGAAGGAGCCATTAGGACTCGGTGTAGAACTTTCTGTGGTGGCGTGTCAGTACCCCAGTTTCCGGCTCCGCTGGTGCATCTTGACCGACGGCACCAGGAACAGAATGCCCATCAGCAGCAGCAGAGCCAGGTCCAACCAGGGGTTGAGCAGACCCATCCCCTGCACGGCGTGGTTCATCAAATCCTGAGCGTAGGTTAGCGGCGAGAGATAGGCCAACGCCCGCGCCACCGGTGCCATCTCTGCCAGCGGGATGAAGACGCCGCTGACGAAAAGCAACCCCCAGCGCAGCAACAGGCTGGGCATCGCCACGTCACCCGGGTTGCGGGTGGGGATGGAGCCAAAGATCAACCCCAGGGCCGAAAAGGAGAACGACCCCAGGAATACGCCGGCCGCCAGCAGCCAGGGTTGAGCAATGCTGGCCCCAAAAACCACCACGCCGATGGCCAACGAGACGGCCGATATGGCAATAGACAGGACGGCTCCCACTGCCGTCTTGCCCAGCAGCAGGGTCAGGAGCGACATCGGCGCGGCCAACAGCCGGTCGTAGGTGCCGAGGCGTCGCTCCAGGGGGATGATGAACGGCCCGGCGGCGGCGGCGGTGAAAAAGATGGTCATGGCCAGCAACCGGGCGACGCCCTGGGTGGCCCCCATCTCCCGCCGCACCGAGAAGGAGAAAAACATGAAGAAGGGCGACAAGAGACCGGTCATAATCATCCCCGGGAAGAGGTAGTAGACCTTTATATCCTTGGCCATCACCGCCCACGCCTGGGCCAGTTCATCACGTAGTCTTTGCATCCATCCGTCTTTCATCGCCGACCTCCCCTCCTGCCTCCTGCCCCCTGCCTCTTGTTCGTCTCGTGGCGCACTGTGCCTACCTGCTGGCCGGTGATCTCCAGGAAGACATCCTCCAGGCTGGGGCCTAGTGTGCTCAGGCTGACCACCCGCAACTTCTGCGAGCGGGCATAGTCCATCACCTGGGGCAGCAGCGCCGAGGGGTCCTCGGTGTACAG